>DATKTO010000041.1:0-180151 GCA_035531075.1 Gallionellaceae bacterium | reverse complement strand
GCTGAAAATTCACCTCTCCTGCGATGCAATTTTTTTGCACTCGCCGAAGTAAAAAATCACAACTGAAGTTTGAAAATAAAACGAGAGAGTTTCAATGGAAAGTCTTGCGCAAAAAAAGAGTTTTTCTACAGCGTCAACGTTAAATTAAGGGGCGCGCTTTAGCGCGTCCCTCTTGAATGCCGGGTTGGGCTGTTTGTAACTTTCAGCATGACCAGTAAATTTTTTTAACTAAATCCACAACTGTAGGGCCATCAGTACACCCTCCAACTTCATTTGCATTTATGTCGTTCGGAGATGTGCTGATTATCCATTCTTGATCACCTTCATGAAACATCAAAGTTCCCTCTTCAATAAGCCCCTTGGGAAATACATCTGAATTTTCTACATTTAAAACAGTAATATGATTTCCTCGAATTTTAACGAGAAAATGAATGCTTTTCATATCTGGATGTTCCGCAAACTTATGTTGAAACTGATAGTCGCCATTTTTGATAGGTAAAACTTTCTTTACTTCCGCTGAATATGCCAACGGAATTAACAGCATCATTAACAGCGCTAAGAATGATTTCATGATCTGCCCAACAGTAATTAGACGGACCCACCAGTCCGTATTATTAAAAATAATGAAGCGTGCATATTTTTTATAACTATTTGATTTATTTGATACGCAGTAAATTTTCCTGTCCGCATATTAATTAATAGTACGGACGCGCATTGAACCACACCAACCGATTAATGGATATATGCCTTGTTGAATTTTACCAAGGAAGGGTCGAGTGTCTGCTTTTAAGGAAATCTTCAACCGGCCGCTTGTGGCCGGAAGGGGTCGCTGGCCGAATCAGGATGCAACCCGCACCAGCGCAAAGCCGCCGCCCGCCGTCCTGAAGTTGGTGGTCTGGCCCTGATACAGCCGCGCAATCACCAGCTGCACCTGCCCCTCATACACATAGCAGCGCACGTCGTATTTGAAGGCTGCCACTTCAGCGTCGGCCACGCTCACCATCACCTCGCCCGGCATTGCCTTGCGCTGCGCGACATAGCCGCCCTGCACGATCTCGCCGAAGACGCGCTGGGTTAGCTTGTCGCCGCGATAGCTGCCCTTGCCGCCATAGCCGGTGGCGGGTTTGAAGAACCAGTGCTTGCGCTCTTTCCACCACTGCTCTGTGTCTTGCGCTGCAACCAAACGCGTCTGCGGAATGCCTGCCTGCAAGGTTGATACTGTGGCTTCGTCTGCACCCATCGCGCGCAAACGCGCGCTGTCTGTGAGCAGGGTGAGGTTGCGCTTGTCTGCATACAAGGCATAAACATAAGGATGCGGGGTCAGCACGATCTGGTCTGTTTGATATGCACTCAATAGTGAGGGGAACTGCTGCAGCGAAAAATCGGTCAGGCGGTTGTAAATCAGGTCAACCTTGTTGCCGCCCAGGTACAGGCCGTCTGCGCGCGCTTCAAAATCGCCCGGGTCTGCAATGATTGCCCGGATGCCGGCGGCTTCAAATAATTGCCTGGCCAGCACAAATTCGGGATAAAAATACTGTGCCTGCGGCGCTTCGTCCACGATGGCAATGGTGTTTAAAGGCGCGTCGCCGCGCTGCAGCCGCCACTCGCGGCGAAACATCTCGACAAACATCTGCGGCAGATTGTCCAGCGCAAGCGGCTTGCCGGGCAGTGAAACACTCTGCTGGCTTTGCAGGAACAGCTCGCTCAGAAATGCGCCGCCCGCATTGGTGTTGATTTCAATGAGGTGGGCGCCTTCTTCGTTCAGGTGAAAATCGTAACCGAAGAACACGCCCTTGCTGGATGGCACAAACTGCCCCTTTGCCTCTCCCACCACCTGCTGCTGCCATGCTGGCAGCAACACGATTTTTTCTACCGCGGCAATCACTGCCCGCATCTGCTCCATTTGTGCAAGAGAGATAAGGATTGCAATATTGGAGTACAGATTGTCGTGTGCCTGCTGCAGCACACCCGGATTTTCAGATTTGAAATGTTCCAGTGCCTGCTTGAGTAACTGACGATTGATGTTTGCAGTTGATTCGCCGTCTTTGTGCTGCTGTGTTGATTCCGCCACTATCTTTCTTCCTCGTCATCCAACAAAACCTGCTTCAGTGCCTTGTTCACGGGTTTCTGGCCCAGCCATATTTTTAGCAATGCGCGGTTAAAATCTTCTCCCTCGATGTATCCTTTGTCTATGCCATCGATTAAAATTTTAGTACCCAATCCGGGGATGTAGTCCAGATTAAGCGTTTCGCCTTTCTTGAGTTCGGGTATGGTTGAAATAAACTTCAGCAACTTGTCTACTTTGGGTTCCAAAGAAACCATTTCGGCTTCGCTGTGATTATTCAGGATGGAAGCGTTGAGTCCATCAAAAAATAGTTTGCCACTCACATCGCGCACCATTTGCAGCGATATTCTCTTGGCGCCATTTCCCGCCAGCACGGCCTCGGCTGTATGCGCCTTCTCGCTCAGATATAAGCTGACGACATAAACCTTGACAAGGAATTTTGTGCGCAGACCCGCGCCGTTTAGAACTAATTGATGACCATCGACCTGTACCGTGTCCTCCAGTTTCACACCGGCAATTTCAAGCGCATAGGATTGCGAAGCGACACACAACAGGAATAAAAAAATCAGTTTTTTCACTTTAAATTTCGCCAATTACCAGTCAATAAAAACTTTTAAATATTTACAAAATATTCAATAAAAACATAATATTATGCACAAACCGCCGACACTCAGAGGGATTCAAATATTCCTGCTGCCCCCATGCCAGTCCCTATGCACATGGTCACAATGCCGTACTTCTGCTTGTGTCTGCGCATGCCGTGCAGCAGCGTTGCGGTGCGGATGGCACCGGTAGCCCCCAGTGGGTGGCCCAGGGCTATCGCGCCACCCAGCGGATTGACCTTGGCCGGGTCCAGGCCCAGATCCTGAATCACCGCCAGCGACTGTGCGGCAAACGCCTCATTCAGCTCGATCCAGCCGATGTCATTCAGTGTCAGGCCAACCTGCTTGAGCGCGCGCGGCACCGCTTCTTTCGGGCCTATCCCCATAATATCCGGAGGAACGCCTGCCACATTGAAGCCTAGAAACTTTCCAATAGGGGTCAGATTATAACGCTTGAGCGCAGCCTCGCTCACCAGCAACACCGCGCCCGCGCCGTCCGACAGTTGCGAGCTGTTGCCCGCCGTGACCGAACCCTTCTGCGCAAACACGGTTTTGAGTTTAGCCAAGGCTTCCAACGAGGTATCGGCACGCGGCCCTTCATCCTGTGCGGCCAGTTTGCTGAGCATTGTTACTTCGCGGCTATCCAGATCCGCCACGCGATCCGTAATCTGATAGGCAGAAATTTCATCCTTGAACTCCCCCCTGGCGATGGCCTGGATCGCGCGCTGGTGGCTCTGGTACGCAAACGCATCCTGCGCCTCACGCGATACCTTCCAGCGCTCCGCCACCTTCTCTGCGGTGAGGCCCATGCCGAAGGCGATCGCGATATTCTCATCCTTTTCAAATATCGCCGGATTGATCGCAATCTTGTTGCCCATCATCGGCACCATGCTCATGCTCTCGACGCCCGCCGCGATCATAACATCGGCCTCCCCCAGCCGGATGCGGTCCGCCGCCATCGCCACCGCCTGCACCCCGGAGGAACAGAAGCGGTTGATGGTAACGCCCGGCACGGTGTTGGGCAGCCCGGCCAGCAGCAGCCCGATGCGCGCAACGTTGGTGCCCTGCTCCGCTTCCGGCATTGCGCAGCCCACGATCACATCGGCGATCGCGGCCGGGTCGAGATCGGGCGCCTGCGCCATTACACTCTTGATCACATGCGCCAGCATGTCGTCGGGACGGGTATTGCGGAACATGCCGCGCGGCGCCTTGCCCACCGGGGTGCGGGTGGCGGCGACGATGTAGGCTTCCTGGATTTGTTTGCTCATTTTTATCTCCTAATAGTGCACTATCATTTTGCAATGCGTAGGGTGGGCAAAGGCCAAAGGCTGTGCCCACCAATCCGCGTGGGCAGATACAGCGTGCCCACCCTACACAAGCCTCGCTCAGGCAATCGCTTTAATTTATTAAATTATTAAATAAAATCAATATATTATACAAACAACTCTCGACTTTAATTGCGCAATGGCTTGCCGTGCTTCAGCATGTGCTCAATGCGATCCTGCGTCTCTGTTGTTGAAAGCAGCGCCATAAAGTTGCGCCGCTCCAGCTCGAGCAGCCAGTCTTCATCCACCAGGCTGCCGGCATCCACGTCGCCGCCGCACATGGTTTCCGCCACACGGCAGCCGATGTTGTAGTCGTGCGCGGACATAAAACCGCCTTCCAGCATGTTGATCATCGAGGCCTTGAAGGTGGCGATGCCGACGCGGCCCGATACTGCGATCTGGCGCGGGTGCAGTGGCGGGCGATAATCCGTGGCGATCAGGGCTTTCGCTTCCTGTTTGGCGATGTGCAGCAACTCGAAGCGGTTCAGCACGATACGGTCGGAACTGCGCAGATAGCCCATCTCTCTTGCCAGCTCTGCGCTCTTGGCCACTTCGCCCATCGCCACGTTCTGAAAGTAGCGGCGCAGGTAGGGGAAAATATCACCGCCCCTGGCTTCTGCCGCGGCACGCTGCGCAAGCTCCTTGCAGCCGCCGCCGGCGGGCAGCAGGCCGACACCGACTTCCACCAGGCCGATGTAGCTTTCCAGCGTGGCCACAATTCTTGAGCAGTGGATGGAAAACTCGCAACCGCCGCCCAGCGCCAGGCCGTCGACCGCGGCGATGGTAGGTACGGAAGAGTATTTCAGGCGCATCGACACCTGCTGGAACTTGGCGACCACCTCTTCCACGCGCGGCACATTGCCGGTGGCGGCATTGAGGATCTGCCCCACGCCACCGCCGCCCGCGATGGTGAATTTGACGCGCTGTGCCGCACCTTTCAGTTTGTCGAACATGCCGGCTGATTGCGCGCCGGTGACATCCTTGACCCCCTGCATCAACTGCAGCAGGTGTGCGCCTGCCGAAAACGGCGGCTCGGTCTGCCACAGGATCAGCGCCTTGAAGTTGGCTTCGGCCTCGCTCACGGCACGCAGGATGCCGTCCAGCACTTCATTGCTGACCGCATGCATCTTGGTCTTGAAACTGAGGATGGCGATTGAGTCCCCGCTGTGCCACATGCGCAGATCGTCATTCTCGAATACGGTCTCGCCGTAGTGCGCGGTTTCGCCCAGGACGCGATCCGGGAACAGCTGGCGCCGGTATACCGGCAAGGTTGAACGCGGCTGTATGGTTTTGCGCGAGGGCGACCATGAACCCTGTGCGGTATGCACGCCGCTGCGGCCAGCCTCCGTCACCCATGCCGGCAGCGGCACATTGGCCATCGCCTTGCCTGCGGCAATATCGGCATTGATCCAGCCAGCGACCTGCTGCCAGCCGGCTGCCTGCCAGATTTCAAACGGGCCGCTATCCCAGCCGAAACCCCAGCGCACTGCCAGATCAAGATCGCGCGCATTGTCGGCGATGCTTTCCAGCTGCAGCGCGCAATAGTGGAAGGTGTCGCGCAGCAGGCTCCACAGGAACTGTGCCTGCGGATGCTTGCTGTCGCGCAGGGCTGCCAGCTTCTTCGCCCAGTCGCGCTCGCGCAGTATGTCTTTCACCGCGTCATCGGCCTTGCCCTGGGACAGTTTGTAGGTATGCGTCGACACATCCAGCACATGAATTTCCTTGCCCACTTTTTTGTACACGCCGCGCTTGGCTTTCTGCCCCAGCGAACCTTCTTCAATCAGCTTGTTGAACCACACCGGCAGCGCAAAGTAGCCATGCCATGCATCATCGGTGAGCTTGTCGCGCATGGTGTTGACCACATGCGAGTAAACATCCAGACCGACCACATCCAGGGTGCGGAAGGTTGCGCTCTTGGGGCGGCCCAGATAGCGCCCTGTGAGGGCGTCCACGGTATCGAAGCCCAGCCCGAAAGCCTGTGCATGATGCTTGGTTGCCAGCATTGAAAACACGCCGACGCGATTGGCTATGAAGTTGGGGGTGTCTTTGGCGCGCACCACGCCCTTGCCCACCGTCGACACCAGAAACGCTTCGAGCTGGTCGAGCAATGCAACGTCTGTCCCTTTGCACGGAATCAGCTCGACCAGGTGCATGTAGCGCGGCGGATTGAAGAAGTGGACGCCGCAGAAGCGGTGGCGCAAGGCTTCGGGGAAGGCGTCGGCGAGGCTGTTGATCGACAGGCCCGAGGTGTTGGTGGCGAAGATGGTCTGTTCGCCGAGGTAAGGCGCCACCTTGCGATACAGGTCGGACTTCCAGTCCACGCGTTCGGCGATGGCCTCGATCACCAGATCGCATTCGCGCAGCAAGTCGAGATTGTGTTCATAGTTGGCCGGCTGGATATAGCTGAGCCGCGAGGGCGAAGACAGCGGGTTGGGTTCCAGCTTTTTCAGGCCATCCAGCGCGCGCTTTACATTGCCGTTTGGGCCGCCCTCTTTCGCCGGCAGCTCGAACAGGATGGTCTCGACATTGGCATTAGTCAGATGCGCCGCAATCTGCGCGCCCATCACACCGGCGCCGAGCACGGCTACCTTGCGGATATAAAAATTTTTGCTCATGAAACCCCCATAAAAATATTGAATAAAATCAATATATTACAAATTAACAAGTCTTTTAGCCACAGAGATCACAGAGAAAACCACTGAGCTAAAAAATTTAACCAAACTCTCTGTGTTCTCTGTACCCGCAAGGGGTAGGCCGAGATTGCAAGGGGCTAAAGCCCCGACAACATACACTCTGCTCTCTGTGGCAAATTGTTTTTCGAATACCATCAATCCGCTGGCAGCACCCGCGGCTTGCGGTCTTCGCCTATGGCCACATAGGTCAGCACAGCCTCTGTCACCTTGACGCACACCGGCTTGGCCGGGTCGCGCTGCGCATACACCTGCACATCCACCGTGATCGATGTTCTGCCGACCTTGATGATTTCCGCATAGAAACTCACGATGTCGCCCATAAAGATCGGCTCTTTAAATACAAAGGAGTTGACCGCCACTGTCACCACGCGCCCCTTGGCGCGATGCAGCGCGGGTATGCTGCCGGCAATATCAACCTGCCCCATGATCCAGCCACCGAACATATCGCCCGAGTAATTGGCATCGGATGGCATCGCCGCCACTCTTATGGTGGGCTCGCGGTGTGGCAGGGTGACAAGCTGATTTGTCATGCTAGTGTCCTTCGTATAGCTCGTTTATTTCCGCTGCGAATTTTGCCACGACCTGCGCGCGTTTGATTTTCAGGGTGGGCGTGAGCAGGCCATTTTCTATTGACCACGGTTCACTCTGGAGCAATACCCGGCGTATTTGCGCATAGCCTGGAAACTCGTGGATTTGTGCAGCGATCAATTTCAGCACTTCCTGTTCAACCCCCTTGTCGCGCAGAGACTCGGGCATGTCGGCTGCCACCCCCATTTGCGCGGCAATTTGCTTCCAGCTTTCCGGATTGACCACAGCCAACGCAACCAGATATGGGCGTGCTTCACCATACACCATGACTTGGTCAAACAGTCGATCACGCATGATGGCCAGTTCCATGTCGGTAGGCGGTATTTTTTCGCCATTCGACAGCACGATTATTTCCTTCAAACGCCCTGTAATATAAATATGGCCGGTTTCGCTGATGCGTGCGGTATCGCCGGTATTCAGCCAGCCTTCGGCATCGATCATGGCGCGGGTCGCTTCCGGATTATTCCAGTAGCCCATCATCACGTTCGGGCCTTTGATCATCAGGGCATTCTGCTCGCCGATGCGCACCTGCAAGCCGCGAATGGGCCTGCCCGCGCTATCCGGAAAGTTGTTCTCCAGCGAGCTGGCGCTGATCACCGGGCTGGTCTCGGTCAGGCCGTACCCCTGCACCACGGGCAGGCCGAGCCCCACAAACATGCGCGAAATCTCGGCCGACAGCGCCGCACCGCCGCTGATGGCGGCGCGCAAGCGCCCGCCCATCTTGACCAGTATCTTTCTCGCCACCAGCGCTCTCAATATCGGCCACAGCAGGAAGGACACTTTCCATGGCCCGCGCGACTGCTGATGCAAAAAGCGCGCCCAGCCGACCTCGACCGCAAGATTGAACAGCTTGCGCTTGAGCGGTGAACCTTCTTCCAGCTTGTTATGAATGGCGGCATACACCCGCTCATAAATTCTGGGCACGGAAATCAGCACCGTCGGTTTGATGGTTTGCAGATCTTCGCCCAATAGCGCGACAGAGCGCGCATAGGCAACCGTGGATCCTGTCATCACCGTCAGGTAATAACCCAGGGTGCGTTCAAAGGTATGCGACAGCGGCAGGAATGACAGCAGCAGATCGTCCGTATAGATCGGGAAAGTATTTAAGGTATGGTATGCGTTGCTCAGAATATTGGCGTGGCTCAGCATCACTCCCTTTGGCTTGCCCGTCGTGCCGGAGGTATAGATGATGGTGGCCAGTTGTTCAGTGCTGAGAGCGGCGGGTACTTTGAGTTGTGCGGCTTGCGGCAGCCAGCTGCCTGCAGATTTCAAACGCGATTCGTCAGCATCGGCAACATTATCCAGCCCGACAAATCTCTGTACACAGCTCATTTTGTCGCGCACGCTGCGCAACGCCTGCCATTGTTCGCTTGTTTCAAACAACAGCACCTTGGCACCCGAATCGTTGACGATATAGGCGACGCTGTCCGGCCTGTCCACGGTATAGAGCGGCACCACAACCAGGCCCAGCGAATGGGCCGCCTGATCGAACATGACCCATTGCGGACAGTTGCGCAGCATGACCGCGACGCGATCGCCGGATGCCAGCCCTTCGCTTAGCAGGGCTGCCTGCCATCTGGCGATCTCGTCCCGCATCTGCGTCCAGGTATAGGACTGCCATGCATTTTGCTGCGTATTGAAATAGCGGTATGCCGTAGCCTCGGGCGTGCGCCTGACCCTGGCTAAAAAAAGTCCGTGCAGCGTGACTGCTTCATCCGGTGTAATGATGTGGCCTGTATTTTTCGACATTACATACTCCCTTGATCCAGAAACAAATCGCCATGCAATGGTGTGCCCGGCGTCACCGCATATTGCTCGAAGTCTGTTACACCCGCACTGCGCAAAACCTCCTCATCGACAAAAAAATTTCCGCTGCATTCACGGCTGTTGCGCCGAAGAATTTGATACGCTGCATCCGCAACAATTTCAGGTTTGCGCGAAGCGCGCAGGATGTTTTCCGGGAAGTTGAATTCTATTGCCGCAGTCGCAATGGTGGTACGCGGCCACAGGCAATTCACCGCTATGCCATCAGCGGCAAATTCACGTGCCATGCCCAATGCGCACAGGCTCATGCCAAACTTTGAAATGCTGTAAGCCACATGCGGCGCAAACCATTTTGCATCATGACTCAATGGCGGTGACAGGGTCAGGATATGCGGATTTGCTGATTTTTTCAAATATGGAATGCAGGCCTGCGAAGCCAGAAAAGTCGCGCGCATATTCACGTCCCACATCAAATCCAGCCGCTTGGCCGGTGTATCCACCGTGCCAGTCAGACTGATCGCGCTCGCATTGTTGACCAGCACATCGACCCCGCCGAAATGAAGCGCTGCCTGTCCGACGGCAGCCTGTAATGCCTGCTCGTCGCGCACGTCCAGCTGGATAGCCAGCGCCTGTCCGCCAGCCTGCTCCACTTCGGCGGCCACGCTATGTATGGTGCCGGGCAACTTGGCATGCGCAAGCGCAGTCTTGCCGGTGATCACCACCCTGGCGCCGCCGCGCGCGCAGCGCAGCGCGATTGCGCGCCCGATGCCGCGGGTGGCGCCGGTGATAAAGATGGTTTTATCGTGCAACTCATTCATGGCTCAAGTCGCATTCAGGCTGGGCCGTAGTGTTCATAACCGCATCATCACAGGATGTTGCGCAAAAGTAATCTAGCCGGCGGGCAATTGTGAAGGATCGAAATCGTTCACCATGATGACTTTACGGCGCAGCGCGTAGTCACGCTCCAGCATTGTGACTTGCTCGCCATTGATCACACCGGCCTTGCCAGCTTCGGCAATCTGCTCCAGCTCGTCCCGCGATTTGATCCGTCCTTCCTTGCGCGCCTTGGCCACGATCGCTTGCACAGGCTCGCACTGGAGGGTGCTGAGAAGCGCCGCTTCCAGCGCACCCACCGCTTCCTTTTCATTTTTGGGGATATGCATCCCTGCTGTCAGGCGGTCGCGCGCCGCGCCGGGTTGCATCAGCGCCGTGGCAACCTGATGTCCAAGCGCGTCTGACGGAGGCATCACGCATTTTCCCAGCGGGAAGATCAGCCTGCGCAGGAGCCAGGCGGCCACTCGATTGGGGAAATTCTGCAACACGCCATCAAAGGCTTCCTGAATTCTGTGCAGCGCATCCTGCATCGCCCAGTGCAACAACGGCAGATCTGCTTCGGGGCGGCCGTCATCCTCGAAACGTTTCAGGGTGGCCGAGCACAGATACATCTGGCTCAGCACATCCCCCAGACGCGCGGAAAGTTTTTCCTTGCGCTTCAGGCTGCCGCCCAGTACCAGCATGGCCACGTCTGCGGCAATTGCAAAGGCGGACGAATAGCGCGTCAATTGCTGGTAATAGCGTCGCGTCGGCGCCTCGGTCGGCACATCAATGCCGCGCCCGCCCGTCAAACCAAACACCAGCGCGCGCACCGCATTGCTCATGCTGAAACTGACATGCCCCCACAGCGCTGCATCAAATGCAAGCAGGGCGCTTTTTCTGTCGGGGTCGTGTGCTGCCTTGATTTCCCTGAGCACGTAAGGATGCGCGCGCACCGCACCCTGGCCAAAGATAATCAGGCTGCGTGTCAGGATATTGGCACCTTCCACCGTAATCCCGATTGGGATTTGCTGGTAGGCGCGCGCCATGTAATTATCCGGGCCCATGCAGATACCCTTGCCGCCATGCACATCCATTGCATCATTGATGACGGAACGGCTGCGTTCGGTGCAATGATATTTGGCGATCGCGGAAATAACCGAAGGTTTCTCTCCCATGTCAACGGCGGAGGCCGTCAGCACTCGCGTGGCTTCCATCATGTAAGTATTGCCGCCGATCCTCGCCAGCGCCTCTTCCACGCCTTCGAATTTGCCCACCGGCATCTTAAACTGCTTGCGCACGCGGCCATAAGCGCCGCTGGTGCGGGCTGACAGTTTTGCCGCGCCCGTCGCGCTGGCGGGCAGCGAAATAGAGCGGCCAGCGGCCAGGCACTCCATCAGCATGCGCCAGCCCTGGCCTATGTACTCTGCACCACCGATGATGTATTCCATCGGTATAAACACATCCTTGCCCAACGTAGGTCCGTTCTGGAAGGCCGAATTGAGCGGGAAGTGGCGGCGTCCGACTGTCACGCCGGGTGTATTGGTCGGAATCAGCGCAAGCGTAATGCCGCGTGCTTCCTCAGGACTGAGCAAATGCTCGGGATCATACAATTTAAACGCGATGCCGAGCAGCGTTGCTACCGGTGACAGCGTGATATAGCGCTTCTCCCAGTTCATGCGCAGGCCCAGCACATTTTTCTGGCCGTTGAACTCGCCGTAGCAAACGACCCCGGTATCCGGAATCGCGCCCGCATCCGAGCCGGCATAAGGGCCGGTTAACGCAAAACAGGGGATTTCCAGGCCTTTGGCCAGGCGGTGCAGGTACTTGTCTTTTTGTTGCTTGGTGCCGTAATGCAACAACAGCTCGGCAGGGCCCAGTGAATTGGGAACCATCACCGTCACGGTTCCGGTAGCGCTGCGCGAAGCCAGCTTCGTCACCACTGCCGAATGTGCGAGCGCGGAAAACTGCAAGCCGCCATATTCCTTAGGGATGATCATGCCGAAGAAACCCTTGTCCTTGATGAACTGCCATACTTGCGGCGGTAGATCCTGGCGCACATGAGTCACATCCCAGTCGTCTATCATCGCGCACAACTGCTCGGTCTCATTATCGACAAAGGACTGCTCTTCCGCGCTAAGCACTGGTCTGGAGTAAGCCAGCAACTTGTTCCAGTCAGGGTGGCCGCTAAACAGCTCTCCATCCCACCACACCGTACCGGCATCAAGCGCTTCCTGCTCGGTCTGCGAAACCTGGGGCAATATGTTACGGAATACCTTGAGGATAAAACTGCTGATCAGCTGTTGGCGAAGGAAGGGCACACCCAGTACCAGGACGATCACGCCGAGGATGATGACTGTTGCCATCAGCGCATCGCCAGAGATGCTGTTAAGGATGGCCACACCGGCCACAATCACGATGGATGCCAGCAACCATCCCCAGATAGACGCACGAAAAAAAGCCAGCAACAAAAATATGACAAATATTGCAAGTATCATCAGGGCGGTCGTCATTGTGCACTCCTCATTTTTATATTGCGTACTCTAACGCCAGCAGGACATGCTGACAATGCTATTTATCGCCTTGACCCTCTTTCTGCTTGCGGACCTGCTCCAGCTCGTCCGGCGTCAGCGCCCTGTAACCGTGGGTATAGGGCCAACCATAACCCCAGCGAAACGAGGACGGCCACCACGGTGAGCCACCGACCCGCACTCCTGCAAGCATCAGCTCAGCGATAGCTGGCTCTCCAACCGACTGAACGCAGCTACGCAACTCGCGATCCGCACTCAGACGCTCGTCGTAACTGCCACCAACCCAGTATTTTTGATCATGCTCAGTGCAGCACTTATGCCACAAATCCCTGTGCTGACGGGTTCCCTCAGGAAATGAGCTACAACCATCCGTGGCATAGGGTTTTATGAGTTCAGTGCCTGAAAACTGGCAAGCTGCAATCATGGAAAACAGGCTGATCATGATTATCCACTTAACGGATCGCATCACTATCCTTCGACAAATTGAAGAAATACTTTATAGCGCATCAGCGTTTGCTAATTTTGCAATACAACTTTGATTTGCTTTAATAGCGAAAATTATCACAAGCAAGAATTAATAGCATTAAATAATATTCTGATCTTCGACATTCACTTCTCATGATTAGGCTAGAATCTAGCAAACCGTTAGTTTATTGCCGCAGCTTGTATGAAATCATTTAACTACAGCACAGCAACAATGCATACTTGCCAGGAATATTTATGAAATCAAGCAAACAGCCGCCTTCCGAAAGTTCAATCAAACAGGCCCTCCTCGGCTTATACGGAATCGTCGGCGTTACTGTTTCAACGTTCGGCCCGTTCAAGGTGCCTTTCGCCGAATCTCATGCCAAGGAATACTGGCGCCATGCGCTGGCTGGCGTGGTCATTGTACTGATTCTGATTGCAGGCATCATCAGCCTCGCACTGTATATGTTTGACGCGAACTATTTCAAATCGCAGATGGTTGAATATGTCAAAACACATAATCAGCGCGACCTGACCCTGGAAGGCGATATCAAGGTCACATTTTTCCCAAAGCTGGGACTGGATTCAGGAAAAATGACCCTGAGCCAGCGCAACAGCGGCAAGGGCTTTGCCTCCATAGAAAACGCTCGGCTATATGTCGCCTGGTGGCCACTGTTACGAAAACAGCTGCAAATTGAAAGCGTTGCACTGGACGGCGTGCATGCCAATCTGATTCGCTATAAAAATGGCAGCACAAACATCGACGATTTGTTAACGACTGACGCCAGCCTGGGTGATATCAAATTTGAAATCGACAGCATCAGGCTCAACAATTCCTCCGCCAATCTGCAGGATGAAACAGCAGGCATATTCCTGTCCCTGCACAATGTAAATATTGAAACAGGCAAACTGTCTGATTCAACGCCCGGCACTGTGGCCGCAAATTTTCGTCTTGAATCCGCCAAGCCGCATATAGATACTAAAGTTAAGCTGAATAGCCATGTTTTATTCGAACTCAAGACGAACCATTATGAATTCGCCAATCTCGAAGCCGAGATGGAAGGGGAGTTCGGTGCCTTAAGCAATCTTGCAGTAAATTTCCAGGGAACCATCAACAGCTATCCGGCACTTCAGCGCCTGGTAATAGACAAATTCAGCACATCCGCAAAAGGTAAACTGGAAAACCGCAGGCTCGTGGCAAAACTGGACATCCCAAAGCTGCAACTGGAAAAAAACAAATTAACCGGGAATAGCCTCTCCTTAACCTCAAGCTTGCTGCAGGAAGAAGAAAACCTGACGACCACGCTGCAACTGCCGGCATTCGAAATGACCGATAAAAAGCTGCAGTCTGAAAATATCACCGCCAATATCGATTGGTTCAAGGCTGGCCGCACGCTACAGGGAAAGATCAACAGCCCGCTCAGCATCGACTTTGAATCACTTCTGATACAACTCCCCGCTGTCGTCAGCAGCTTCAGCGGCAGCCATCCTGCCCTGTCGAGCAAGCTGACGGCAAACATCAGCGGCAATATGCAGGCCAATCTTTCGGATCAAAATATTAAATTCGGCCTCAAGGCAAAAATCGACGATAGCAGTATCGTTGGCAGCTTCGGCATGCAGGACTTCAGCCACCCGGCTTACACCTTCGACATCGGTGCCAACACCATCGATCTTGATCGCTATCTGGCAACAGACTGGTCCAAGCGCCTGCAGGATGATGCTCTACCCTTCGATTTCAGCGCTTTGAAAGAGTTGAATCTGCGCGGCAAACTGCGCAGCAATGATTTCAAATTCGCCAAATTAAAAGTCAGCAATCTCGTTGCGGAAATCAAGGGCGAGCAGTCCACCTTGTTGATCGAGCCGCTCGGCGCACATCTCTATGGCGGTACGACATCAGCAAGCTTCAGCATTTCGGCAAACGAAACGCCCCATATCTCGCTCAAACAAAAGCTGACCGGCGTTCAGCTCAATGCATTGCTTTCCGACATTTTCCCCGGCGAGGCCAGACTCGCCGGCAAGGCGAATCTCTCACTGGATCTGAGCGCGACAGGTGGAAACATGGGCGCGCTGCGCAAGGCGCTCAGCGGCAATGCCAGCCTCGCCCTCACCCGCGGCTCACTGGCCGGAATCGATCTCACCGAAGCGCTGCTGGCAGGAAAAACCAGGCTGGGCATGGCCGACGGCGAACTAAGCGAAGCCGCAAAATTCACTGCGTCCACCCCTTTCTCCGAGCTTAAATCCTCCTTCGATATCAAAGAAGGCAAGGCAAGCAACAGCGACTTCCGGATGAAATCTCCGCTCTTTAGCAGCAAGGGCGAAGGCGACATTACGCTTGAATCGTGCCAAATAAACTATCGTCTCAACACCACGGTTTCCCCCAACCTGAAACGCAGCAGCAATGGCGAATTAGCCGAACTGAAGGGCATCAGCATACCCATGCGCGCCAGCGGATCCTATGCCGCCCCGATGTTTATACTCGATTTTGGCGCTGCCAGTGGAGGCAATCTGGCAAAGCTGCTCAAGGCAAAAATGCCCGTGGCAGCAAACCCGGCCAGACCGAACCCAAAGCCCGCCAGGAAATAATTTCAGGCCCCCCGCTGAATTTGAATGCAATATTCTTGCATCCATTAATGCAAGTGCTATGCTGCTAACCATCTGAAAAATCTTCAGGGAGGGAGGCAATCCATGAAAGTTAGATTCGTACTGGCCCTTATCCTGTCGCAGCTGGCATTACCCGCTCTGGCTGACAAACCGCTTGCGCCGGACTCCGTGCCGGGCACCACGCGGGTTAGCGCTGAACAGGCACTTGAATTAATTCTTGCCAACCCCAGGATGGCAATCATCGATTCGCGCCACGCCGAGGAGTATGCCAAGGGCCATATCGAGGGTGCCATCAGCCTGCTCGACATCGACACCTCAGCTAAAACGCTGGCCAGGTACATCCACCACCACAATTCCCCAGTGCTGCTTTATTGCAACGGTGAACGCTGCATGCGCAGCAGCAATGCAGCAACGATTGCCGTGAATGCGGGATATAAAAAAATATACTGGTTCCGTGGCGGCTGGGCGGAATGGGTAGAGAAAAAAATGCCCATCGCACAGTAAGCGAAATCATCAGCCATGCGTATTGAACAAATATCCATCAAGACGCTGACAGTCAGCTTTCTTCTGGTTCTGACCATCCTTGCCATTTTCCTGTCCCTCATGGCCGGTGATTATTTCCGCAAATCGGCGCTGCTCGCCCAGGCAAAGAGCCTGTCGCGCATCATAGAGATCGCCACCAACCAATCTCTCGATAATATCCGCAAAGAATCGACGGGATTCGGTTCTGCATTCAACAGCCGTGAAGCCGTTCGTCATGCACTCGGCAAACTTCAGGAAATAGGTCATAGCGAACTTCTGGTTGCCCAGCTGGATGATTCATTTCAAAAAGGTTTCGCCGGCATGGGCGCCATCGACCTTGTCAAGTTGCGTGTATATGATCTCGATCTCAGGCTGCTGTGCGAAAGTCATGAAGGCATTACCGGGCTGAGGCCGCAGTTACCGCCCTTTCTCCAGGCGCGAGCATCGATGCGCCAGGGGGTGAATCGAATGAAGGCGCTCGATGGGCTGTGGATTTCTCCGCATGGCCCGCTCTATTCCTTGCTGCTGCCGCTCGGTGGAATACACATGACAGGCTACATAGAAGTGGTCGTGAATCCAGACTTCAATCTCGCCAAAATTGCCAACTTGACCCAGATGCCCCTGAGGATCTACGGCACGGACGACAAACTGATCTATCAATCTGAGCAAAATAAAATATCCGGCGGAAGCATGCAATTGCCGGTGGAATATTTGCTGAATGCGGAAAACGGCGAACTCGCCTACCGGCTAATAGGGCTGGAAGACGTTGAGCAATTCAGCAACGACATGCGTAATACGCAGAATTCACTTACCCTGTCCGTGCTTGTCGTAACCGGCATTTCATTGACGCTGGCACTTTGGATATTTACTCGCTTCATTTTCCGCCCGATCAGTCACATGATGAATGACATCAATCGTTACTCTATCGATGGAAACCTGACTATCACCCCGCTGCAAGGCAACACCAAGGAATTCCATGCATTGTCAGACGCATTTTCCGGCATGGCAAACAAGATCCAGAACAATATCCATGACCTTGAACGCCTCTCCTGGCTTGATGGTTTGACTGGTGTGGCCAACAGACGTTGCCTGGATATTGGGCTGGACAGGGAGTGGCGTCGCACACAGCGAGACAGGGATGAAATATCGCTATTATTGTTAGACATCGATTTTTTCAAACTTTACAACGACCATTTCGGCCATCAGCGGGGTGATGACTGCCTGAAATCAGTTGCAGCCGCAATCGCACAGGTCGTCACACGCCCCGGGGATCTTGTCGCCCGCTATGGCGGGGAAGAATTTGCAGTGCTGTTACCCGGAACCTCATCCGCAGGGGCCGTATCCGTTGCCACCCACATTCTTGATGCAGTCAGCAAGCTCAACATCGATCATCCCGGATCCTCCGTTTCAAGTATCGTCACGCTCAGTATCGGCACAAGCACGCTCAGGCACGATGACAAGCTCAGCCCCTTCCATCTGATCGGTTTGGCCGATGAAGCGCTCTACCACGCCAAGGACTCTGGCCGCAACCAGATCAGAACCGCCAACCCGAAAGACCTCGCCAAGGGGAGCCGATCCTGACTTTGCCGGAAGAATATCGAAGAAGCACGCATCGCACATGCTTTCGATAGCAGATATCACTCACCAAACTTTTTGTTAAACCAGATTTTTATCATCTGGGTCAGGCCCATATAACCCAGCAGCATTCCTCCCAGCAGCAGCCAGTACATAGACGGCAGTTGAACCAGGCCCAGTGTTGCGGCCAGCGGTGAAACCGTCAGCCAGGCAGCAATCAAAACAATGATCAGCGAGGTGGCAATCAGCGGCCAGCTGGCGCGGCTCTGGATGAACGGAATTCTGTTGGTGCGGATGATGTGGATAATCAGCGTCTGCGTGAAGATGGATTCCACAAACCAGCCGGTGTGGAACAGCTCGGGATTTTGCCAGCTGTCAAATACATGCAGCATGATGAAAAAGGTGAGGTAGTCGAAGATCGAGCTGATCGGCCCGACAATCAGAATAAATCGCTCTATCCCCTCTATCCCCCACTTGCGCGGTTTGGTCAACCAGTCAGCATCCACTTCGTCGGTGGGGATGGTGGTCTGCGAGAAATCGTACAGCAGATTGTTGATCAGCACCTGAATCGGCAGCATCGGCAGGAAGGGCAGGAACACGCTGGCACCGACCACGCTGAACATATTGCCAAAGTTGGAGCTGGCGGCCATCTTGATGTATTTGATGATGTTTCCGAACACGCGCCTGCCTTCCAGCACGCCCTGCTCAAGAATCAGCAGGCTGCTTTCCAGCAGGATAATGTCTGAAGATTCTTTCGCAATATCCACCGCACCATCCACAGAAATACCGACATCAGCGGCCTTGAGCGCCGGTGCATCGTTGATGCCGTCCCCCACAAAACCGACAACATGCCCCCTGCTCTGAAGTGCGTGAATAATGCGCTCTTTGTGCGCCGGCAGCAGCTTGGCAAATACGCTGGCCGCTTCAACAGCATCGGCAAGCTCGCCGTCGCTCATCGCCTCGATCTGCGAGCCCAGCAGCAGATGCTCGACCGGCATGCCCACTTGCTGGCAGATATAGGCGGTGATTATTTCACTGTCGCCGGTCAGGATCTTGACCTTCACATTCAGCCCCAATAACCGCTTTAACGCCTTTGCAGCTGTTTCCTTGGGTGGGTCAAGGAAAGCCAGGAAACCCAGCAGTACCAGATCGGCTTCGTCCTTGGCCTCGTATACGGGCACATCCGGTGCGTCCGGCATTTCCTTGTAGGCCAGCACGATGACACGAAAGCCCTGGCTGTTTAACACGGCCACCATCTGTGTGCTTTTTTCTATGTGCTCAGGCAACATGACGATAACTTGACCCTCTACTTCCACCCGGCTGCATAGCGCCAGCATTTCTTCGACGGCACCTTTGCAGATCAAAGTGTTCAAGCCGGTTTCATCTTCCACAATCACTGACATGCGGCGCCGCACGAAGTCGTACGGTATCTCGTCGACCTTGCGGTATCTGTCATCCACTTTTAAATGCGCTTCCAGTTCCTCATGGGCGAGGATGGCCTCATCGAGCAGGTTCTTCAGGCCGGTATGGTGGTAGCTGTTGAGGAAGCCGTAATGCAGCACCTTCACGCTGTTATCGCCGTGCACATTCAAGTGTTTCTCCAGCACGATCTTGCCCTGCGTCAGGGTGCCTGTCTTGTCGGCGCACAGCACATCCATCGCGCCGAAGTTCTGGATTGAGTTGAGGCGCTTGACGATCATTTTCTTGCGCGCCATCACCAGCGCACCTTTTGACAGATTGACCGTCACGATCATGGGCAGCATCTCGGGGGTCAGCCCGACAGCCACTGCCATCGCAAACAGAAAGGCTTCAGTCCAGTTGTGCTTGCTGATGCCATTAAGCAGAAATACCGTTGGCACCATCACCGCGATAAACAGAATCATCATCCAGGTAAATTTATTGATGCCGAGATCGAAACTGGTCAACTGTCGCTGGATTGTAATGCTGGCAACCAACGAGCCAAAGTAGGTGCGATTTCCGGTGAGGATGACCACGGCTGTCGCGGCCCCGCTCACCACGTTGGAGCCATGAAAGCAGGTGTTGGGTAATTCCAGTGGATTCTTGATATCGGCGGATATTGCGCCAGCTTTCCTTTCAACCGGCATGGATTCGCCGGTCAGCGCAGACTGGTTTAAAAAAAGGTCTTTCGTGTAAATCAGCCTGACGTCAGCCGGCACCATATCACCGGCTGCCAGATGAATGATATCGCCGGGGACCAGTTTTTGCAGCGAGATTTCACTTTCTTTGCCTGCGCGTACAACCGTTGCTGTGTTGCTGACCATCGCCTTGAGTTTCTCTGCCGCTTTATCGGCGCGCATCTCCTGCACAAAGCGCAATACGATGCCCAGTACCACCATCACAAAAATGACGACTGTTGCGCGCAAGTCTCCGGTCAAAAATGAAAGCACCCCTAGTGCCATCAACAGCAGAACCAGCGGATTCTTTGCATTGCTCAACAATCGCATGAGACTGGATTGCTGCTTCTCACTTGCAAATGCATTCAGCCCGAACTGCTTTAGACGAGTCTTCACTTCAGCCTGGGTCAGGCCATCTGCTCTTGATCTCAGCTCGCTCAGAATGGCAGCGTTATCGAAGCGGGCCAGCACCAGTAATTGGGTAAAGTTGTGCGTTCCATTGCCTCCTGCCAAATCAGATTTAAGTTTAGATACATTCGGATGCTCTTGTGCTGCTTCCATTCATTCCTCTGCTGCTTGAAATATTGCTTGGAACGGTTGCGCAAGTAACTCAAAACTTTCTCCAACCGGGATTGTTCATTATCACGGTGAAACCCGTCATTGCGCCATAGAAACCTGAATTGCCCCTAAAATCTGCCTGCAGGTTTATTGTGTGTTCTTTTGCCTTATGCAAGCATGTGATTGCTTATCGCGCAGCAAGCTGAGCTCCTGAATATTTTTCGCGTAGTAACAAAGATATTATTTCTGCCACAAAATATGATTGGCTTCCAGCGGCACAGCCGCTCCATCAAAATTTGGTATCACGCGCGCCGTATAATCCGCCGCTGCACGCGCCATGGGCACGGAAACGCCATACACAAATCCGCCCGTCGCACCCACCAGTTCCCGCAACCGTGCCATTGCATGGCGCTCGGGCGGGCCATTGTTGATGCCAAACGCATAAAGTTCTACCATCACATAATTCGGGTCCAGGCCATTGAGGTAAACCTGAACTTCAAATGTATGCTGTTCGGTGTCGGTCTTGATCATGATTTCGGCAAAACGCAGCGCTGGCCATTTTTGTTCCAGCGCCTGTCGCCAATTCGCCATGGTTAATCCTGCAGCTCCTTTATTTGCAGTTCGTTCAAGATAAATTGTTGCCGCTGACAAATAATATTGTTCGGTATATTCCCGCGCTGCGCGATTGCTGGAAAATTGCGGAGTTAACTGCGACATGCTTGCACGCATGCGTGACACCCAGGCAATGGGGATGCCCTCGGCGTCACGTCTGTAAAACTCAGGGGCCACTTCTTGCTCCAGCAGGTTATAAAGCGCTTCCGCTTCGCTGGCGTCCCACTCCCGATCTTCGTTATGTTCATGCCCATCCCCCAGTGCCCAGCCCACTGTCGAGTTATAGGCTTCCGCCCACCAGCCATCAAGTTCAGACAGATTGATACCGCCATTGACCAGCACCTTCATGCCGCTGGTTCCGCAAGCCTCCCAGGGACGCCGTGGCGTGTTGAGCCACACATCCACCCCCTGCACCAGATGCTCGCCCAGATGCATGTCGTAATCGCTGAGGAAAATTACCCGCGTACGCGCTTCCGGTCGCCGGATAAATTGTATCCAGCGCCGTATCATATCCAGTCCTGCCTGATCCGCCGGATGTGCCTTGCCGGCAATGAGGAGTTGCATCGGGCGCTCGGGATTGTTTAATAGTCGCAGCAGCCGCTCCTGATCATGCAATAACAGATCGGGTCTCTTATAGCTGGCAAAGCGGCGCGCGAAGCCCAGAGTCAATATGTTTTCATCAAACAAATGCTTTGCCTCCGCAACTGTGCCACTCGCTGAACCTGAAGCCGCGAGCTGATGCGACAAACGCTCGCGTGTGTATTCGACCAGTGATTTTCTGGCGGCACAGCGAAATTTCCACAACCTGTCGTCAGAGATGGCGCAGATACACTCTTTCAGGTTGTCCATCGTCCCCAGCCAGCGCTCCTTGCCGCCGACCTCGGTCCAAAGATCGTCCGCTTCTGCAGAGTCCCAGGTCGGCATATGCACCCCATTGGTCACATGCGCGACGGGGACTTCGTCAACTGGCCAGTGCTGAAAAATTGGCGCGAATAATTGCCTGCTCACCTCCGCATGCAAACGGCTCACACCATTCACGGCACCACTACCGCGAATGGCCAGATAGGCCATGTTGAAATTTTCCGCTTCGTCGTGCGGATTCTGCCGCCCCAGCGCCAGCAATTCCTGGAATGAAATACCTAGCTGATTTTCGGCATAGCCACCCAGGCAATGTGCAACCAGTGCCGGTGTGTAATGGTCAAATCCGGCAGCAACCGCCGTGTGCGTGGTAAAAAGATTGCCTGCCCGGGTGGCTGCCAGCGCTGCTGCAAAATTCTGTCCGCTGGCCTGCATAAAACTCCGTGCGCGCTCCAGCACAGCGAGTGCTGCATGGCCCTCATTCAGATGACAGACCTGCGGCTCAATACCCAGCTCGTTGAGCAGCCTCCATCCGCCTATGCCAAGCACCAGTTCCTGCATCAGGCGTAGGTCTGGTTCGTTGCCATAGAGCTCGCTGGTAATCCCCTGGTATGGCGGGTAGTTGGCCGCATCATTGGTATCCAGCAGATACAACTTGACTCTGCCAACCTGTACCTGCCATGCGCGCATCCAGATGGGGTGGCCGGGCAGATCAAGTTGCAGCCGCAACCACTCGCCGTTGGGGCGGCGCAAGGGTGTAATCGGCAACTGTCCGGGGTCGTTATAGCTGTAGATTGCCTGTTGCGCGCCTTGATTATCAATCACCTGGCGGAAGTAGCCTTGCTGGTAGAGAAGGCCCACGCCGATAAGCGGAATCCCCAAATCGCTCGCTGTTTTTAGTTGATCCCCGGCAACATTGCCCAGGCCGCCGGAATAAATGGGCAACGCTTCACTCAACATGAATTCCATGCTGAAATAGGCAACACACTTCAATGCAGATTCTGGATAGGTTTTCTGAAACCATGCAGGTTCAGATGCGGACTGACGCTTGGCCCGCAGCTGATCATCCACGTCTTTGCGGAAGACGGGATCCTCCAGTAAGCGCTGAAGCTTATCGCGGGAAACCGTCTGCAACACCACCCAGGGATTCTGCGTCATATCCCACAAGGCGGTATCGAGTTTCCGCCATAACTTGTCCGCGGCATGGTTCCATGACCAGCGAAGATCCAGCGCCAGTTCAGCCAGCGCGTCGAAGCCGTCCACGTCCGTAGGCAGCATGGAGTAGAGCGGATTGCAGGCTCTGCTTATCTCTATCATGGTTGTTTATTTCCCTCCGGATAACACATCAACTTTAGACGAGATCAGCGACATCAGTTCGTCCCATGACCTTGCGAAGGCCGCGGTGCCTTCGCGCTGCAGAGCTGTTGCCAGTCCGTCGACATCCACACCCGCCTGCGAAAATTCCGCGAGCAGCTTTTCGGCATCACCTCCATCGGGCGGCAACACGGATTTAATCTCTCCCTGTTTGGCAAACGCGAGCAAGGTCTTCTCGGGCATGGTGTTGATGGTGTCGGGAGCGGCCAGCGCATCGATATACAAAGTAGCTGCGGCTGCAGGATCCTTGGTGCCGGTGCTGGCCCACAGCAGTCGTTGCGGCCGCGCCCCGGCAGCCTGCAGCCCCTGCCAGCGCGGTGATGCAAGCAGCTCGCGGTAGGCTTTATAGGTGCGCATCGATATTGCGATGCCGAGCCGGTTGCGCAGTGCATCCGCCACTTTATCCTTTACCGCCACATCCCAGCGGCTCACAAACAGAGAGGCCACCGAGGCAACACCGGCGTCGCGGCCAGCGGCAATGCGCCGCTCTATGCCGCGCATATATGCCTCGGCTGCCGCAATGTATTGCTCGCATGAGAACAGCAGCGTGACATTCACGGGGACACCGGCAAAGATGGCTTCCTCAATGGAAGGTAATCCCGCCTTTGTGCCCGGAATCTTAATCAGCAAATTGGAGCGATTTGCCTGGGCATGCAGCTGCAGCGCCGCCCTGATAGTGCCCGCAGTGTCGTTTGCCAGCGATGGCGGAACCTCAAATGACACCCAACCATCCACACCAGCTGTGGCAGAGTGTATGTGGCGGAAAAGCTCGGCAGCCTGTGTGATATCTTCTAATGCCAACTCAATAAAAATCTCCTCTGCAGCTTTGCCGGCAAGAGATTTTGTTTGGATAGCATCGTCATAGATGCCGGAGTTTTTAAGGGCGAGGTGAAAGATAGTGGGATTGGAGGTCAGCCCCGTGACGGAGTACTCGCTGATATAGCGCTGCAGGGTACCGCTGATGAGAAGTTCACGCGTAATATTGTCCAGCCAAATGCGCTGGCCAAGGTCGTGCAACTGCTGTGTGACTTTCATATTCGCTCCCACTGGCATATTAGCTCCCGATGGCCCCTGTTGATTCAGTTTAAACGAGCGTCATTACCTTAACCTATATTAATGGGGATATCACCTTGAATTTCAAGCAGCATGGAACTTCAACATTGGATCAACCACCTAAGTTGTTCTGCTCGTGGAATTAGAATCCACCACAGTTTTCACAATTGCTATAATCCAGCGATAAATTAATTGGAGTAACCATGCGTCCGGCACAGCTTTTAACCGTACTTGATCGTGAGTTTTTAAGCGCACGCGAGGGTCACCACACCCCTGTCATGCTCTGGGGGCCGCCGGGTATCGGCAAGTCGCAGATTATCGCCCAGGTCGCTACGCGCCACGCAGCGCCCATGATCGACATTCGCCTGTCGCAAATGGAGCCTACAGACCTGCGCGGCATTCCGTTCCGCATTGAAAACCGCGTCGAGTGGGCAGTGCCGTCGATGCTGCCAGACGCCGCACGCCATGGCCCCAACGGCATCCTGTTTCTGGACGAAATCACTTCTGCCCCGCCCAGCGTGTCGGCAGCTGCCTATCAGTTGATTCTGGATCGCCGTCTCGGCGACTATGAAGTTCCCCCAGGCTGGGCCATCTTTGCGGCGGGCAACCGCCAGGGAGACAGAGGCGTGACATACACCATGCCCGCACCGCTGGCTAACCGCTTTTCGCATTTTGAAGTCGAAACCAATATCGATGACTGGGTCAGCTGGGCCTATGCCAATAATCTGGATGACAGGCTGATTGGTTTCTTGCGCTTCAAACCTGAACTGCTGTTCGATTTCAATCCAGCGCACAATCCGGTGGCCTTCCCCAGCCCGCGTTCATGGGAATTCGCGCATCGCACCCTGCAGAAATTTGGCGACGACCCCGAGTTGCTGTTGCCGACGCTACAAGCCTGCGTCGGCCCTGCAGCAGGTCTGGAACTGCACGCCTTTATTGAAAATCTCGACAACATGCCAGACCTCGATGCGATCCTGCGCGGTGAACCTGTGCCTGTGCCGCGCGAGGTGGATCTGCAGTATGCTGTGGCTTCGGCACTGATAGGCCGCGCGATCCGCGCCAAGGGCACAGCCGATGCCAAGGTGATACATGGCCATATTCTGGACTATGCCAGCCGCTTCCCGCTGCGCGAAATGGGCATCATGCTGGTTTCCGACATGCACCGTGCAATCGGCCAGAGCCTGTTCTCTGTGCCGCAATTTTCCAGCTGGGCCAACGCGGTGGCAGACTTGATGCTTTATGACGTTTGATTAGCATGTCATGACTAAGCCGGATATCGAAACCAAGCTTGCGGCGGCACGCACCCGCTTGATTCTGGACAAGCCGTTTCTGGGTGCGCTTGCGCTGCGGCTGCCACTGGTTGCGGCCGATCCAAAATGGTGCCCGACCAGCACCACCGATGCGCGCAGTCTTTATTACAATCCCGATTACATCGACGCTTTGAGCCTGGAACAAACGCAGTTTGTGCTGGCGCGCGAAGCGCTGCACTGCGGGCTTTCGCATTTCGCCCGGCGCCAGCACCGCATCAAGTCGCGCTGGGATATCGCCTGCGAGTATTCGATCAATCCGGTGCTGGTCAAAGATGGGCTGACTCCGCCACCTGCCACCATCGTGATCGCTGCCTATGAAGGCATGACTGCCGAAGAAATCTATCCCTACATCAAGGACGACGATAGCGATGGCCCGACGGAAGAGAATTCCCAATCGGGACAGGACAGCGATCCCACAAAAGGCGGCTCACAAAAAGGCAATGAGCAACGCCAAGGCGGCGAAGGACAAACACCACAAGATAGCGACCCTCAGTCAGGCGGTAATAGCCAATCCGAATTTCAGCAAGAACTGCAAGGCATACAGGGTGCAGCCCGGCCCGACCCGCTCTCGGCCAGCGAGCTGGATGCGCTGTCCACGCAGTGGCAACAGCGCATGGCCGGCGCGGCATTGCAGGCACAGCAGGCAGGCAAACTGGGGGGCGCGCTGGCACGCCTGGTGGGCGAACTGCTGCAACCCAAGCTGCCTTGGCGCATGCTGCTGGCGCGCTACATGACGCAGATCGCCCGCGACGATTACAGCTACTCCAGACCGTCACGCCGCGAAGGCGAAATGATCATGCCTTCGCTGAGAAGTACCCA
Source organism: Gallionellaceae bacterium (assembly GCA_035531075.1). Taxonomy (GTDB): domain Bacteria; phylum Pseudomonadota; class Gammaproteobacteria; order Burkholderiales; family Gallionellaceae; genus 39-52-133. The sequence continues at coordinate 153,888 of DATKTO010000041.1, read as the reverse complement.
GGCCAATATCGTGGTGGTGCTCGACACCAGCGGTTCGGTCGGCAGCGAGGAACTGGGCGAGTTTCTGGCGGAAATCAATACGCTCAAGGCGCAGTTGCGAGCCAGCATTACCCTGCATGCCTGCGACACCGTGCTGTGCAAAGACGGACCGTGGATATTTGAAGCGTGGGAAGAATTCAAGCTGCCCCGGGAATTTCACGGTGGCGGCGGTACCGATTTCAGGCCGATATTCGACTGGATAGAACGGCGTGGAAACTCACCCGATATGCTGCTCTATTTCACTGATGCAAAAGGCGATTTCCCCGACCTGGAGCCTTCATATCCGGTAATTTGGCTGGTAAAAGGCAAAGCGCCGGTGCCGTGGGGGCAACGCATACAACTTAACTAATTTCATTTAATTCAGACTAATTTTAACTTTAACCCGCATAAAGACGACACAGTTTTTGTAGGGTGCGTCACACGCACCCTGCGATTACATTTTAATATTCAGCCTGGAATAATTCATGTCAGAACTCACACCAGAAGACTCACTACGACTCAACGTCATGCTGGCCGGAGAAATCCAGGCGATACGCATCGATGCGACCAACATGACGATCTACGGCCTGTCGCCGCGCGGCACCGCCAGCGTAAAACTTCACCCCAGCGGACGCAGTGAGCAATATCTGCGCACCGCGCGTGAATTGCTTGCGGGCTTTGCGATCGGTTCGCCCGGCGGTTATCCGGTGTATCTGCAGCGCTGGACGCGCATGGGCCAGGCACGCGACAAGGGGCTGGACAGATTATTGCTGCTGGGAGAGCCTGAAGCAGTCACCTCGGTAGCCTACTCCAATGGCCTGACCGACGAACTGGCAAGACGCGCGTGGTGGGCCATGCCGGTGGCCGACCATGCGCGCCGCATGCTGGAAAGAGAATGTGTGGTAAAGGGACAGATGGGCAAAGTGCTGGCGGACTATCTGATTGAGCACCTGCCCTTTGAAAACAGTGCGCACATCATCATGGATACCATCCGCATACTGTTGCAGCCCGGCCTGACCGATGAACAGACTCGCCTATCGCTGTGGCGCAAGGGCGAAATCGACAATGCCTACCACGCGGGATTTCTCGCCAGCGTGCCCGATGCACTGCCTGAACAACTGCCGCCGCGCGATGACTTCGAGTCACTTAAGCCCAGACTGGCAGACTTGGGCGCACAGGGCAATATTTTTGCGCGGCAATTGCAGCGCATACTGTCCGCACCCGGGCAGACCTTCTTCCATGCCTATGACGAATTGCTGCGCTCCCCCGCTGACAAGGATGTGGTGCTTGTGCTGCTGGATGCCCTCGCCACTTACTTTGACGTGCTGCGTCAGCAGCATGTTTGCAGCGGAGAAACAGTAGAAGAAATTATATCAAGTGTTGAATTATTCGTTGCCGGCCAGGAAACGGCATCACCAGTCAGCCAGCTTCTGCAAGCGATGCCGCAGCTGAATGATGAAGTGCGCGCCATGCTGGCGCTGTCATGCATTGATATCGATATCGCCACGCCGATCATGTCGCAGACCACCGCAAGCGGCAGCCTGATGCGCAAGAAACTGGAACCTGTGACAACTCCCATGCTGCAACTGATCTCGGCGCTGACCGGCAAGACTTTTTCCGCCAGCACCTCGCGCCGCCGCTCACGTTAGGTGTATCTTCGAGTAGGGTGCGCCGTGCGCACCCTACCTCAATATATCCAAGCGTCAGGCGTTAGCCGATTTCAAACTATCCGTCAGATGCGGCGCAATCACCTGCAGCATCTGTGCAAACACCTTGGGATTACCCGCGCACAGATGGCCGCTTCTCAGATAACTGTCGTTGCCTTGCAGGTCGCTCACCAGTCCGCCCGCTTCGGTGATCAACAGACAGCCGGCGGCAATATCCCAGGGCTTGAGGCCGGTTTCAAAGAAGCCGTCGTAACGGCCTGCAGCGGTGTAGGCCAGGTCGAGTGCGGCAGAGCCGGGGCGGCGCAGGCCTGCGGTCTTCTGCATCATGTCGCGCAGGATGCCCATGTAGGCATCGAGATGAGTAAACTTTGAGTAAGGGAAACCGGTTCCAATCAGACTGTCGGCCAGTTCGGCACGTTTGCTGACCCGGATGCGGCGGTCGTTGAGGTAGGCGCCGCGCCCGCGCGTAGCGGTAAACAGGTCATTCTTGGTGGGGTCGTATATCACGGCCTGGGTCAGCACGCCGTTGTGTTGCAGCGCAATGGATACCGAGTACTGCTGGTAGCCATGCAGAAAGTTGGTGGTTCCATCCAGCGGGTCGATGATCCACAGATATTCCGATTCACCTTGGGCGCCGCTCTCTTCTGCTAAAATCGCATGGGTCGGATAGGATTCATGGATGGTTTCGATGATGGTGCGCTCGGCAGCTCTGTCCACTTCACTGACATAATCCGCGTTTGATTTTTTGGTCACGGTGAGGTGGTCGAGATTGTCAGCGGCACGGTGTATGAGATTACCGGCACGACGCGCGGCTTTCACCGCGATGTTGAGCATGGGATGCATGGAATACCTAACTTTTTTAATGAGCAATGGGGGCCGTTTGTTTCAAGATGAAACTTCAGGCTGTTTCACAGTTGAAACATTGCAGGTCGCCATTTTAACGGGAAACACGTTTTGAATAAACAAGATGTTACAAAAAGCTTGGCAAATGTACGCGTGGTGCTGAGTCATACCAGCCATCCGGGCAATATAGGCGCGGCTGCGCGGGCGATGAAAACGATGGGGCTGGAGCATCTTTATTTGATCAATCCGGTGAGATTCCCCGACAAACAGGCGGACATCATGGCGGTGAGCGCCGTGGATGTGGTGAAAAATGCAGTCGTTTGCAGCACCCTGGACGAGGCCTTGCAGGGAGCCGTTTTGGTAGTGGGCGTGTCAGCGCGGGTGCGCGACGTATCGCAGGAAGTATTGACGCCGCGCGAGGCAATGCCAAAGCTGATACAGCAGGCCACGCAATTGCCGGTGGCATTGCTGTTCGGCGCTGAGATGTCCGGTTTGACCAATGAAGAATTGGTGCGCTGCCAGTTTATGGTGACCATACCCGCCAATCCTGAATACTCTTCGCTCAATCTGGCTTCTGCGGTGCAATTGCTGAGCTATGAGCTGCGACTGGCCGCCGGTCTGGGTGATATTCCTTCGCCGGATCTGGTGCCGGCTCCGGCGGAACAGTTGGAAAGATATTTTGTGCATCTGGAAGAAACGCTGGGACAGATCGGATTTTTACGCACGCAGCAGACGACCAAGCTGATGTACAAATTGCGCCGTTTGTATTCTCGTGCTCGACTGGAGCAGGAAGAAATCAATATCCTGCGCGGCATTCTGACACTCACGACCGAATTCCACACCAGGCAGAATCGCAAAACGAATCAATAAAGGGTGTCCCACATGTTCAAAGCCGTAAGAGAAGATATAGACAGCGTATTTTCACGCGATCCTGCTGCGCGCAATATATTCGAGGTGGTGACCTGCTACCCAGGATTTCACGCGCGCCTGGTACATCGCCTGGCGCACTGGCTATGGAAAGCAAAGCTGAAATGGCTGGCGCGTTTCCTCGCTTATATTGGCCGTGCGCTGACAGGTATCGAAATTCACCCCGGCGCCACCATAGGGCGTCGCTTCTTCATCGATCACGGCATGGGGGTGGTGATCGGCGAGACGGCGGAAATAGGTGATGATGTAACGCTGTATCACGGTGTCACCCTGGGAGGCACTTCGTGGAAAGAAGGCAAACGCCACCCCACGCTGGGTAACGGCGTGGTGGTGGGAGCGGGAGCTAAGATCCTGGGGCCGATCAATATTGGCGCGGGTGCAAAAATCGGCAGCAATGCAGTAGTGGTGAAAGACGTACCTGCCGGGGCCACCGCGGCGGGTATCCCTGCACGCATACTGGATGAGGCAAAAAAAGTCGCCGGTTTTAATGCTTACGGTATCGGCAACGATCAGAATGATCCCGTAGCCAAGGCGATACACGGCCTGCTCGGCCATAGCATGGTAGTTGACCAGCGCATTGAACTCATATTGCAGCAGCTGGAAAAAATGGGCGTGCGCGTCGAGGAAGAGCGTGCTACTGCGGATAAATTCGACCCCAATTACCTGAATAAGATAGTTGACTAAAATATTCAGGTATTTATAATATTTATATTATAGATCTATTAATCCAAGGGAGAGAATGATGCGCCTGACCACTAAAGGTCGTTTTGCTGTTACGGCGATGGTTGACTTGGCAATGTGCGGCGGAAACGGGCCGGTCACCCTTGCCAGCATCAGTGAGCGTCAGAAAATTTCTCTCTCCTACCTGGAACAATTATTTGGCAAGCTGCGGAAACATGATGTCGTCGCCAGCGTGCGCGGCCCGGGCGGTGGTTATTGCCTGTCGCGCCCAGCCAATAAAATTTCCATGTCAGATATCATCGTGGCGGTCGACGAGTCACTGGATGCCTCACAATGCCGTGGTATGGGTAATTGCAACGATGACAAGCAATGCATCACCCACGACTTGTGGATGGGGCTGAACAAAACAATTTCTTCCTATCTGGACAGTGTGACCCTGCATCAATTGGTTACTGACCAAGTTCCCAAGCAGCCTGCTACTGCGCCGATTACCCTGACGAAACACTCTCACAAATCCACACTGGCTAACGCCTGATAAACGATTTATTGGCGATACGCAGACACGGAAAAGCCGTGTCTGCAAAAATGTTAATTCCTTTTTTGATCATATTTGCCGCGTGTATTCAGTCGTAAATCTTCATTTATAGGATAATGACGGCATTCGTTGCATCTATTAACCTATGAACAACCCCGATCTTCCCTTGGCTACCGCTCCAGACAAAACGGCAGCAAAATCTGCGGCAAAATCCGCCCATACGCCGATGATGGAGCAGTACTTGCGCATCAAGGCGCAGCATCCAGATATGCTGCTGTTCTATCGCATGGGGGATTTCTACGAACTGTTCCATGAAGATGCGGTTCGTGCCGCCAAGTTGCTGGACATCACGCTGACCCAGCGCGGAGCTTCCAATGGCCAACCCATCAAAATGGCCGGTTTCCCCCATCACTCTGCCGAGCCCTATCTGGCCAGGCTGGTCAAACTCGGCGAATCGGTTGCTATCTGCGAACAGATCGGCGACCCTGCAACTACCAAGGGGCCGGTTGAACGCAAGGTAGTGCGCATCGTCACCCCCGGCACACTCACCGATTCCGCCCTGCTGGATGAAAAACGCGACAGCCTGTTGCTGGCACTGCATGAGCGCAACGGCAGCTTAGGCATGGCCTGGCTGAATCTGGCCTCGGGTCAGTTTTTTGTGAGCGAGACAGACTCTCAGAACCTTGCCGCAGAACTGGAGCGTTTGCAGCCCTCGGAAATCCTGCTGGCGGAAAACACCCCGCCACCAGGGCAGTACAAAACTGCAATCAAGAATTTGCCGGTCTGGCACTTTGATCTGGAAAGTGCGCGGCGCACGCTGTGCCAGCAATTTTCCACTCTCGATCTGGCGGGTTTTGGCTGCGATGGCTACACGCTCGGCCTGGAAGCGGCCGGCGCGCTGCTGGGCTATGCCAAACTAACACAGGGTCAGTCCATCGCGCACGTGCGGAGCATGCGGGTATATTCAGCCGAAAATTTTGTGCGCATGGACGCAGCCACGCGGCGCAATCTTGAAATCACCCAGACCCTGCGCGGCGAACCGGCCCCCACCCTGCTGTCGCTGTTGGACAACTGTGCCAGCAACATGGGCAGCCGTTTACTCCATCATTGGCTGCACCACCCTTTGCGCGACCGCTCCATTTTGAACGCCAGACTTGATGCGGTAGAAAATTTGTCCGGATCCTGTCGCGCAATGCATGAGCAAATCAGACCGAGCGTGGATGTTGAACGCATCAGCGCGCGCATTGCCCTGCGCAGTGCGCGCCCACGCGATTTGTCAGGCCTGCGCGACACGCTTGTCCAACTGCCCGAGCTGCATCACTCAATGCAGGACAATGCCTCACGGCTGGTAGCTGACTTGGCCGCTGCCTTGCTACCCGAGCAGGACCTGAGCAGTCTGCTGCAACGCACGCTGCGAGCTGAGCCATCCAGCGTCTTGCGCGATGGCGGCGTGATTGCAGATGGTTTTGATGCGGAGCTGGATGAGCTGCGCGGCATACAGACGAATTGCGGCGACTTCCTGATGGAACTTGAAACGCGCGAACGCGCACGCAGCGGCATCCCCACCCTGAAAGTCGAATACAACCGCGTGCACGGATTTTACATTGAGGTAACGCACGCACAGTCCGCCAATGTGCCGGATGACTATCGACGTCGCCAGACACTGAAAAATGCAGAACGCTACATCACCCCGGAACTTAAGGCTTTCGAGGACAAGGCGCTGTCGGCCAATGACCGCGCATTGGCGCGAGAAAAATTTCTGTATGAACAGCTGCTTGATCAGCTCGCCCCTCACATCGCACCGCTACAATGCATCGCTGCCGCTATCGCCGAGCTGGATGTGCTCGCCAACTTTGCGGAACGCGCTGCCACGCTGAATTTCTGCGCGCCACAATTCAGCAATGAAGCCGTGCTGAACATCCGCAGCGGGCGCCACCCGGTGGTTGAAGCACAGGTCGAGCAGTTCATTGCCAACGACGCCAATCTGCACGACAAGCGCCAGATGCTGCTGATTACCGGCCCAAACATGGGTGGTAAATCAACCTATATGCGCCAGGTTGCGCTGATTACCCTGCTTGCACACTGCGGCAGTTTCGTGCCTGCCGAAGAAGCGCTGCTCGGCGAAATCGACCAGATCTTTACCCGCATCGGCTCTTCGGATGACCTGGCCAGCGGGCGTTCCACATTTATGGTGGAAATGACCGAGGCGGCCAATATCCTGCACAATGCAACAGAAAAAAGTCTGGTGCTGGTCGATGAAATCGGGCGTGGCACGTCCACTTTTGACGGTTTGGCGCTGGCCCATGCAATCGCCCGTCACCTGCTGGAAGTGAATCGCAGCTACACACTTTTTGCTACCCATTACTTCGAGCTCACGCGCCTCAGCGACCAGTTTACGCAACTCGCCAACGTGCATCTCAAAGCGATCGAGCACCAGCACAGCATCGTGTTTTTGCATAGCGTGAATGAAGGCGCGGCAAGCCAGAGTTATGGCTTGCAGGTGGCTGCGCTGGCGGGCGTGCCCAACGACGTAATCAAAAATGCGCGCAAACAACTGCGCACCCTGGAGCAACAAAGCGCGATGCAGAATCCCCAAGGGGATTTGTTTGCTGCTGTGGAAGTAGCAGACAATATACAGACAAGCCAGGCGTCAACTGAACACCCCGCCATGGAAGCGCTGCGCGGTGTGCAACCGGATGAACTCAGCCCCAAGGCGGCACTTGAAAAGTTGTATCAGCTCAAGAAACTGCTGTAAATATCGTCCACATACAAGCAAAATGCCCGTCCAATTTTCGTTGGACGGGCATTTTTTTGGGATTGCTAACAGCTAATTTGCTTAATGGTGATGTCCACCTGCACCGTGAACATGGCCGTGATCCAGCTCTTCCTTGGTGGCAGCGCGCACATCCGTCACTGTGGCATTGAAGGTTAGTGTCTTGCCGGCCAGGGGATGGTTGCCGTCTACCGTCACATCCTTGTCCGTGATTTCAACGATGGTGAAGAGCATGTAATCTTCGTCATCATCGCCTTCTGCACCGCCTTCAAGCTGCATGCCCACTTCAATATCCTTGGGGAACAAATCGCGGGACTCGACACGCACCAAATCGTGGTCATATTCGCCAAAAGCATCGTCAGGCTCCATTTTGACAGATACCTTATCGCCTACATTTTTACCATGCAGCGCTTCTTCAACCGTTGGGAAAATACCGTCATAGCCGCCATGAACATAGCTTATGGGATCATTGGACTTTTCCAGAATTGCTCCTCCATTAGCGTCGATCAACTCGTAACTTACTGAAACAACGGTATCTTTGGCTATTTTCATTTAATTTCCTTTATCAATTTAAGAATTTCATCCGCATGCCCATGTGCATGCACCGCATACAGTGCATGGAGCAACTTACCGGACTTGTCGATCACAAAAGTGGAGCGCTGAATCGACACTTTTTTCTGTCCATCCACTTCCTTGTCATATAACACGCCGTATTTTTTACATACAACAGCTTCGGTATCAGCCAATAATAATACCGATAATCCGTATTTATCGCGAAAGGAGGCATGGCTTATGCAGTCGTCGCGGCTGATACCAACTACCAGTGTATCCAGCGCAGCAAAATCATCATCCAGCGCGCTGAACTCGTTGGCTTCTATCGTACAGCCGGGGGTGTCATCTTTAGGATAAAAATACAGCACGATATTTTTTTTCCCGCGTTGAGCGGCGAGACTAAAAATCTCCATATCGGCATCAGCCAATTGAAATTGTGGCGCGTCTATTCCAGCACTTAATTGCATAATGGCACTCCTGTACGTCATTCTAGCTGAATTTATTTTTGCCGACAATTTCGTTTAGTGCTTCGGCTATAATTCAGCAATGGAAAACAATCTTACCCTGCTCGGCGGCTTGAGTGTAAAAGAGTTTCTGCGCGATTACTGGCAGAAAAAGCCGCTTCTTATCCGTCAGGCAATTCCCGGATTCCAAGGCCTGCTTGATCCTCAACAACTGATGGCCCTGGCCTGCACTGAAGACGCGCAAGCTCGTTTGGTGGCTCATAAGCGCGGGCTATGGCAGCTGCAGCAGGGCCCTTTCGGAGCCGAGGACTTTTCCAGACAGGGAAAAACAAAATGGACAATGCTGCTGCAGGGGGTCAATCACACTCTGCCACAGGCGGCCGAGTTGCTTAAACGATTTAGCTTTATTCCCCACGCTCGTCTCGACGATCTGATGGTGAGTTATGCCCCCAAGGATGGAGGAGTGGGGCCACATTTCGATTCATACGACGTATTTCTGCTTCAGGGCATGGGACACCGGCGCTGGCAGATTTCTGAACAAGCAGATCGGACGCTGATTGAAGGCGCACCGCTACGAATTTTGCAGAATTTCACAGTTGAACACGAATGGGTGCTTGAGCCCGGTGATATGCTCTATTTGCCACCACATTGGGCACACAATGGCATCGCCGAAGATGATTGCATGACCTATTCCGTGGGCTTTCGCACTCCCTCCTATCAGGAACTGGCGGAGCAATTTCTGGTATATTTGCAGGACAATATTTGTCTGGATGGCATGTATGCCGATCCTGACCTCAAAGAACAGCTCCATCCCTCTGAAATCAGCGCAGACATGCTGCGACAAGTGGAACATGCCATCAACCAGATTAAATGGGGGAAGCCGGATATTGCCCGTTTCCTCGGCAGCTATCTGAGCGAACCCAAACCACACATCTTTTTCGATCAGCCAGAAAAACCCTGGACTCGGAAACGCTTTGAACAGTCAGTACAAAAATCAGGTATAGCGCTAGACCTTAAAACCCAAATTTTATGCCACGACGACACCGTGTTCATCAACGGCGAAGCACATTGTGTCGACAAGGATAGCTATCGCAATCTGCTAGCACTGGCTGATAAACGCCAGCTTGATGGCACGGCGAACTTGTCTGCAGCAGCCCTGGACTTGCTTTATCAATGGTATACAGACGGCTATCTTGTTCCCATTACTGATAAAAAGTAGACTGCGTTTTGAGCGATGACACGCTGCAGCGTATAGAATTAACTGGTTCAGCAGATTATATTGCCGCATTAAACACCATCTGCGGACTGGCAAAGCGCAGCCTGTGTGTTTTTGAAAAAGATTATGTCAACATCGGCTTTAACTGTGAGGCACGCTTTGAACAGCTACGCGGCTTCCTGCTGGACAATCCTGACAACCGGCTGCAGCTATTGGCACATGACACGCGTCCAATATCGCAGAACTGCCCCCGCCTGATGACCTTGTTGCGACAATTTAGCCACAACATGTTTATTTACCAGACACCCAGGAACCTGCAACACCTGACCGCGCCATTTGCCGTTGCGGACGGATCCCATTATGTACGCCGCTTTCACTTCGATGACTCACGCGGCATTCTGGCACGAAATGATGGAGAAAAAGCCCGCCTGATGAAGTCACGCTTCAGTGAAATGTGGGCTGCTTCTCATCCCGGCGCTTCAACCTCCACCTTCAGTTTATAAAATACTTTATGAAAAGTTGCATTCTTTACTAGATTTTTTTAAATTAATGGTTAAAATACCGCGTCTTTCGAAATAGTTGATACTGTGACGAATTGATTATTGGACATTTTTGTAACTACTCCTAAAGGATTTAACATGATACGTTCTGCTCTGATCGCTGCTCTGTTTGCTTTGACTTTGGCTGCTTGCAACAAGCCTGCTACTGCTCCTGCTCCTGCTGTAGAAGCTCCTGCTGCTGCCGCTTCTGCTCCAGTTGCTGCTGACGCTGCTTCTGCACCTGCTGCTAAGTAATAAAGCTTCATCCTGTAAAAAAGCCGACGCAAGTCGGCTTTTTTATTGCCCAGCGTTTTAAAAATTACACAATCTCGCGCCAGGCAAAGCCTTCTTGTTGTGTTGCCACGCCGACCCATTCTTCCCTGCAGTTTAGCGCCTTGCTTAAGGCCCGCACTGCAAGTTCAGGCGTATTGTTCTTTCGACTGAGATGCGCTGCCACAATATGTTGCAACTGGCTATTATCCAGCCTCGCCAACAGCGCGGCAGCAGCATCGTTATTGAGATGGCCGAAACGCCCGCCTACGCGCTGCTTCAGGCTAAACGGATAATCTCCCTGTGCCAGCAACTCTGCGTCATGATTGCATTCAAGCACTAATGCAGCGCAGCCACTCAGGGTCTGTTCGATATGTGGGGTCGAGCTCCCCACATCTGTCAGCACACCCAGTCGTTTTGTACCCTCGCCAAAGACATACTGCACCGGCTCCGCTGCATCATGAGGTACCAGATATGGCTGCACCAGCACTTCGCCGATAAGGAATGAATCGTGGGGATTTATTTCGGTTACATTGGGCAATCCTCCCAATGTCTTGAATTGATTACGAAAAGTGCCATGGGTCATCCAGACCGGAAGAGAGTATTTTCGGGCCAATCGCGCCACCCCTGCAACGTGGTCACCATGCTCATGGGTCACCACAATGCCGCTGAGCGCCTCTGGCTCCAATCCCAGACGAGCCAATCTGACAACCGACTCTGTCAGGTTAAAACCACAATCCATCATCACGCACGTATTCCCGCGCTGCACTAGCAGTGAATTGCCTTCGCTGCCACTGCCCAGTGAAGCGAAGCGGAATAAAGCGGCCAAGGCGCAGTTTCCTAGAGGCGCCCTAGCGTTTTATACAGCGTATCGATTATCTTTTGAGTATCCGCGTCACTGACCCCGGCCCCATTAATAACCAGCACCTCACACCCTGCTGCGAGTTCGCGTACATTAACCTGAATGCGCTGCACTTTATCAGAGCCTGCCTTGCTCTTTGCATCGTCCTTGCCCGCACTCAAGTAATAGATGCCTTTACTCCGGTCTTTGTCAGCCAGCGCGATTCCTGCCTGCTCCAGAGCCAATCCCACCTTGCGCCAGCTCTTGTCGAATGGCTCGCTCAACAAAATACTCTGACTACCATCGGCCAGCTTATTCAGTTTAGGTGCGCCAATCCCTTGTGCTACGGGGTCAGTTGCTGGTTTCTGTGCTTTGTCCAACACACCGGAACCACCACCGAGCTTGGACATCAACAACTGCAACATGGTGGCTTCCAGTTCTGGATCACTGGGTCTTGGTAGCCAGCGATAACCAGTCTCGTCCTTTTCAGCCACCTCTTGCATGCCGTAATGGGTGATGTAAATTTCCGTGCTGTTTCCATCCTTGCTGCGCTCTAAACGAGTATGGTATTGATCTCGCTCGCTTGATGAAGGCACAAATATTTTGCTCAAATATTTGGTGAAAGCATCCATGGGGATTTTGGCACGATTGTCAGCCCACTCGGTTTCGATAATTCCGACTTGCGGGTTTTCGACCTTGATCGTCAAACCGTTCTCAACCCAGAACGCCTTGACCACCGGCCATACATTCTCCGCTTTGTCGTCCACCACCAGCCAGCGTCGCGTATCCTGGCGCACCAGACGCACGTTTCTTGCAGGCGGCAACACCTTGCTGGCCGTGCGGTTCGTGCCACCCTTGGAGAACTCCGAGTAACTCGTCCCTGCCTCAGGGTCGCCAGGGATGCCATATCTGTCATCTCCGCTGTACGAAGTCAGGTCAGGCGGTACTTCCAGTGCATGAATCTTGACCGGTGGCGCTTTGTAATCAAAACTCTTACTTTCAACATTGTCACTGGTATTTGAAGTGCTGCATGCAGCCAATGCGACAATTGCGAGGGTCGAGACGGTAATATTTAATGCGTTCATGCTGTTCCTAATGAATAAATGCCGCCTGTTACAAACAAGGGATTAAATGCTTTGTCGTGCCGAGTTAGAAACCGTCTCAAAATTTTGTGTGAATATGCATAAACTTCGCCTGTTCGCGGTACTCAGTTTGAACTGAGGCACTGCGCGACGTGATGCAACAACCACTAAATAATGCCTGCATGCCGCATGGCTTTTTCCACTGCAGCTTGCGAGCCAGAAGCCAGCGGGGTGAGGGGCAAGCGAAGGAAATTCTGAATCCTGCCCATGCGTGCCACAGCCCATTTCACCGGGATAGGGTTCGCTTCTACAAAAAGATCCATGTGCAGCCCCAACAGACGGAAATTGATTTCTCGTGCCTTGGCAACTTCACCGTTTAAGGCAGCGATACACATCTCATGCATTAATTTGGGCGCCACGTTAGCCGTGACCGAAATCGCTCCGTGCGCTCCCAATAACATCATGGCCAGCGTACTTGCATCGTCACCGCTATAGATTGCAAAATCCTTCGGGGCGCGCAGCAACAAATCACTGCCGCGCCCGATATTTCCGGTCGCATCCTTGATGCCGACGATATTGGGGATCTGCGCAAGTCGCAACACCGTGTCATTGCTCATGTCTGCCACCGTACGTCCGGGTACGTTGTACAAAATGTGCGGCATATCCACAGCTTCGGCGATTGCCTTGAAGTGTTGATACAAGCCTTCCTGCGTTGGCTTATTGTAATAAGGCACAACAGTCAGCGAAGCATCCGCTCCCGCCTTTTTGGAAAAAGCGGCCAGCTCAATTGCCTCTTTGGTTGAATTTGCACCTGTTCCGGCAATGATAGGGATGCGCTTGGCCGCATGATCAACCGCCACCTGGATAAGCAGCTCGTGCTCTTCCACATCTACCGTTGGAGATTCGCCTGAAGTGCCCACTACTACGATGCCATCGCTACCCTGCTCAATATGAAAATCAATCAGCGATCGAAACGCGTTCAAATCCAGACTACTGTCCGCATTCATCGGGGTTACTATTGCTACAATACTGCCTTTTATCATGGTTATGGCCACGTTTAAAAATTTGCATATTTTAACCGAAACTTCTTGAGATTGCCTTACAAAAGACAAGCCGCTATGGAATAATCACCCCATTGTGAATGCAAACCCTCCCACTTCCTTTATGACGTTATCCAGCATGAACCCTGGCGATGTCGCCACTATTGTCTCCATCCACACCGATGAGGCTCTGCACCAACGCCTGCTTGCGATGGGTTTTCGTGTCGGCAAGCATATTGAGCTGATACGCAAAGCACGATTCTCCGGTCCCTTGCAGGTTCGTATCGGCACAACCGATATCTTGCTGCGCAAAATTGAAGCCGAAAAAATCATGGTGCAGGCATGAAAAAAATTGCCTTGCTGGGGATGCCTAATACCGGCAAATCCACCTTGTTCAACCGCCTGACCGGCTCCGCTTCGCGCGTCGGCAACTGGCCCGGCATTACAGTAGAGCTGCTCAGCGGAAAGATCCTTCTCGGCAGCGAAATGGTTGAAATCATTGACCTTCCCGGCATTTACGACATGCACGGCTTTTCCGAGGACGAACAGGTCGTGCGCCACTTTCTGCACGACAATGTGCCGGATCTTGCCCTTATCATACTCAATGCCACGCAAATCGAGCGCCAACTGAGCCTGTTGCTGCAACTCAAACAATTCAATTTGAACATGATTGTGCTGCTCAATATGGCCGACGAAGCCAAGAAACTGGGCATCACCATCGATGCTGCAAAAATGTCAGCAGCCATGGGCATCCCCATTTTTCTGCTCAGCGCAAAATACGGCAGCGGCTATCCGGAGGCACTGCAGGCAATCACCAAAACATTGCGCTACAGTACGCCAGGCATGCCGGAAACATTGCGCAGCCAGCTCGAACAGGATGAGCATATTGAGCACGAAATGGCCCGTATACTGCAACAGTCCGTGCAAATTCCGGCACGATTGTCTGACAATCTCACTACCCGTCTCGACAGTTTTATGTTGCACCCATGGCTGGGTTTGCCGATTTTTTTCGGCATCATGTATTTACTGTTTCAGGCAATTTTCTTTTTTGGCCAGCCGCTGCAAGCCGGTGTCAACGAGACATTTGGCTGGCTGCGCGAAGCGGCTATTGCACCGCTCCTCAGCAGCCTGCCCGCCGCACTGCAAGGGCTGCTGCTTGATGGCGTCTACAATGGCATAGCCACGGTCGCAGCCTTCGTCCCCCTGATCGTGCTGTTCTTTTTGTTCATGGCAATCGTGGAAGATACCGGCTATCTGTCGCGGGCAGCCTTTCTGATGGATGCACTAATGTCCAGAATGGGACTTGATGGGCGCAGCTTTGTCATGCTGCTAATGGGATTCGGCTGTAATGTACCCGCACTGATGGGCACGCGTGTCATGCGCTCGCGTTCACTGCGACTGCTTTCCATGCTCGTCATCCCATTTTCGCTGTGCTCGGCACGCCTGCAGGTATTCGTCTTTATCAGCGCAGCACTGTTTTCACCTAAGGCCGCTCCCCTGGTGCTCTTCAGCCTGTACCTGTTCAGCTTCGCCTCTGCCATCCTCACTGCGATGCTATTCAAACGTTTCTACCCCAATAGCGAACCTTTCGTGCTGGAGCTCCCTCCTTACCGCTTCCCCACCCTGCGCCAGATGGTGATGCGCGGCTGGCATGAGGTTTACCAGTTTCTACACCGCGCCAGCAAATTCATCGTAGCCGGCGTAGTACTGGTATGGCTGCTCACAAACCTGCCGACCTCGGCTGCTCCCGCCAGCGCAGATACCTGGGCGGGCATTCTGGGTGCATGGCTACACCCGCTGTTTGCTCCTATCGGCATCACGCCGGATCTCACCATCGCCCTCATCTTCGGCTTTGTTGCCAAAGAAATCGTCATAGGCTCGCTTGCCGTAATCTATGGCCTCAGTGGGCAGGCCTTGAGCGGTGCGATGGCACTGCAACTGGATTGGGTGCAAGCGTATAGCTTCATGCTATTCACCCTGATCTACACACCCTGCCTGACCACCATTGCTACCCTGCGCAAGGAGTCCAATAGTGCCGGCTTTATGTGGTTTTCCATTGCCTGGTCGCTGGCACTTGCGTGGTTGCTCAGTTTTGCGTTCTATCAGGTCGCGCGAGCATTGGGCTATTAGCGAGTGCTGTATCCTGAATAAAAAAGGCTGCAAATAGCAGCCTTTTTTATTCACCGTAAAAAGATAATTTATTCTTTCCAGGCTCTGTCCAACGCGTTTTGTGCCTGCTCCAACTTTTCCTTGGCTTCCTGGTAGTTTTTTCTGGAGATATCCGCCTTCTTTTGCTCTTCGGCCAGCTGCCTCTTTTTCTTTTCGATAAATTTTTCAGTATCTGCTACGGTCTGAGCATCAGACTTATACGCCTCTTCAGCCTTTTCCATTCTCTGCAATGCATTGTTATACCCGGCTTGCTGCACAGAGACGTCTTTTGCATGAACCAAAGGCACAACAGACAAAAGCAATGCTGCAAAAATCCCGATTCTCAACATATAGTCCCCTACTTTCTCTGGTAATACATGATACGTATAATCTGCGTTAATAAGCTTGAGCAAATTTTTCAATAAAATAACTTCCCACCAGCACAAGAGCAAGTACACCTACGCCCGTAAAAACACTCGTAGATCCACCTCCCCTCATTACCCCTTCGTAGGCAGCATAAAAGAAAAAAGCGATGGAGAGCAACTGAATGATTTGCGAAAATAATCTAGGCAAAAATTCTTTAGTCATAATTATCTCCAATCCTGAATACGAACCAAAGCAGTGCTGTGAGCATTATCACCCCGGATCAGATTATTCACAATCCAGCCCCCCTCAACATATTTTTTGCTGCCTGCATACGGCGATACAAACAAAAACCCCCCGCATCCTGAGGATAAACGGGGGGCACGAACCCCGTGTTTACGGGGTTAAACAACATTCTGGCGGAGGCTGTGAGATTCGAACTCACGGAAGGTTTCCCTTCGGCAGTTTTCAAGACTGCTGGTTTAAACCACTCACCCAAACCTCCAAGAGCGCGCATCATACAGATATCCGCCACTAATTTAAAGCGTCTCCCGCATTATTTTTAGCCGCAATTAACAGAGTCATTGCAACTTTTGCCCTCATTCGATACTCTTATACCTGTTGTTCAATACACCACCCGGAGAAAAACAATGGAATATCAAACTATCTCGCAACCAGGCACTCTGGCCCTGGAACAAAACAAGGTATTACGCAATACTTACATGATGCTGGCACTGACCATGATACCGACCATCATCGGTGCGTTCGTTGGACTGTCCGTCAGTTTTTCATTTATGGCACAGCACCCTATCATGGCTCCGTTACTGATGTTTGGCGTCATGATGGGTATGCTGTTTGGCGTTTCAGCGCTGCGCAATAGCGTATGGGGTATCGCGATGCTGCTGGGCTTTACCTTTGTTGCCGGCGTGTTCCTCGGCCCGATCCTGCAACATGCGCTGCATCTGCGCAACGGCGCCGAACTGGTAGGCATGGCAGCAGGCGGTACTGGGCTGATTTTCTTTAGCCTGGCAACCGTCGCTACGGTCACCAAGAAGGATTTCAGCTTCATGGGCAAATTCTTGTTTATCGGCGTAATCCTACTGCTGGTTGCTTCGCTGGCTAATATTTTCTTCGCCATCCCTGCTTTGTCGCTGACCATTTCGGCAATTGCCATTCTGATCTTCTCGGCTTACATTTTGTATGACATCAGCCAGATTATCCATGGCGGCGAAATCAACTACGTGATGGCAACCCTGACTCTGTATCTGGATATATATAACATCTTCGTTAACCTGCTGAGCCTGCTGATGGCTTTTGCCGGCGAACGCGACTGATACAAAGCAACATGAAATAAAAAAAGCGGCCGAGGCCGCTTTTTTTATTGAACCGCTTTTATTATTTTTCAAACAGCGCGATAGACTCCACATGCGAGGTATGCGGAAACATATTCATCACCCCTGCCGCCTTGAGCACATAGCCTTTTTGGTGCACCAGCACCTCGGCATCGCGCGCCAGAGTAGAAGGATTGCACGACACATAGACGATGCGCTGCGGTGCGTCTGCCCCCAAGGCTTTGACCAGTTCAAACGCGCCGTCACGCGGCGGATCGATCAGCATTTTGTCAAAATTCCCCAGCTTGTCCAGTGTCTCCTCATTCATCTCAAACAGGTTCATCACGCTGAATTGCGTGTTGGCATCCAGACCATTGTAGGCGGCATTGTTTGCCGCCCGTTGCAGCAACGATGCGCTGCCTTCAATGCCCACCACCTGTGCGCCACTGCGCGCAATCGGCAGCGTAAAATTGCCCAGCCCACAGAAAAAATCGGCTATGCGTTCACCTTTTTGGGGAGAGAGAAGCCGCATGGCGCGGCTCATCATCAGCCGGTTCAAGGTGCTGTTCACCTGAGTGAAATCGGTGGGTGAGAATGGCATGGTGATACCAAATTCGGGCAGACTGTAACTAAGCGCCGGTGCATCCAGCGGATAAAATGGCACAACTGTTTCCGGCCCCTTGGTTTGCAACCAGAATTGCACTTTGTGGGTATCGGCAAACTGTTTGATCGTCCCTTCGTCGGCAGGCGACAGGGGCTTCATGATACGCAATACCAGTGCATCGACATGCTCTCCAACCGCCACTTCGATCTGCGGCAGATCGTCACGTATCGACAAGCCCTCGTTCATTTGCGCCAATAGCGGCAGCAGCCTGGCTATCTTCGGCGGCAGGATTTCACAGTGCTGCATGTCCGCCACATAGCGGCTGCTCTTCTCGTGAAACCCCACCAACGTTTTACCCTTCTTGATGACATGTCGAACCGACAGGCGCGCACGCTGGCGATAGCCCCAGGTTTCACCATAGATAGGCGGCATGATCATAGCCGCTTTGACCTTGCCGATGCGTTCCAGATTGTCTTCCAGTATGCGCTGCTTAGCTGCTACCTGAGCACGTGCCTCAAGGTGCTGCATGGAGCAACCACCGCACACATCAAAGTGCACACATTTGGGCTGCACCCGCATGAACGACTGCTTGAGCACCTTATCCACCTTGGCCAGCTCGTAGCTGGGCTTCTTGCGATAGGAACTATAGGTGACACGCTCACCTGTTAATGCACCCTCAATAAAAATAACTTTACCTTCGGCGTGTGCTATGCCGCGGCCTTCCTGGTCCAGCGATTCAATGATTACGTCCTGCATGGGTGGCGTGTTGGTCTGCATATTCAGCGGTGGAGTACTTGTTGTCATATTTATACATCTATTGGCTTCCCCAGGCATACCCATACAGGGTGGCTTGGGAAAATTGAGAGGATTGAAATTCTAAGGCTGCCTGCTCTTCCTTGCAGCATGATACTCAAGGTATGCAAACACACGCCCCAGGCCGGTACGTGCCCATGCCCAGCCTACGAGCACACCGGTTGCATTGGATAGCATGTCGGCATAATCAAAAAAACGGTAACCGGTCTCGCGTTGCATATATTCGATTAAAACGCCCATTGCAACCAGCAGCATAGCCAGCATCAAGCGAGGCCTGCGCTGCCTGTAAACCTGGCAAAACCACAGCATAAGCAGGCAGTAAGCGAGCGCGTGTTCAAGCTTATCGGCATTCCAGAAGTGCACAGGTTCAGGCGGATGCGGCATAAGCGACAAATAAAAAATCGCTGCCACCCAAAACCATCCTACAGCCAACCAGGTCCAGCGCAGCTTATTCATACTTGTCGGAAGGCCATGCGGCAAGATACTCAGCCCAGTGCGGCTCGTCAGATTTGCTCAAAGTGCTGCGCACCAGTTCGCATTCTTTTTCGTAGCGCGCCTTGGTGAACTGACCGCGCATCAACTGGAAGCGTGCGTACACCAGATAAGTATTGACCACATCAGTTTCACAATAGTAGCGTATTTCGCCGAGTCTTCCCTGCTGATACGCGTCCCATACCTTGCTGCCATCCATGCCCAACTTACCGGGGAAGCCGATCAGTTTCGCCAGATCATCCAGCGGAGCGTTAGCACGCCCGCCATACATCGCGAGCAGATCCATCAAGTCGATATGTCGTGAGTGGTAACGGCTAATGTAGTTATTCCACTTGAAGTCTTTATCGTCCTCACCCATGTCCCAGTAGCGCGCGCACTGCACGCCATGTATCAGGCTGCGATAATGCAGCACGGGCAAATCAAATCCGCTGCCGTTCCATGACACAATTTGCGGGGTATATTTGTCGATACCGTCGAAAAAGCGCTGAATGATACTGCCTTCATCGTCCTCAAGCCCGCCCAGTGACCATACCTTGAAGTTATCCCCTTCGCGTAGCACGCAGGAAATCGCGGCCACCTTCTGCAAATGGTGCTGGATAAAATCAGTACCTGTTTTCTGGCGACGCATCTGGAACGCCATCTCCGCCACATCATTATCGCTCACCCTGGCATCAAGCTCGTAAAGCTTGCGCAGGCCTGCGATGTCAGGGATGGTTTCGATGTCAAAGACCAGTAATGGATTCAATTCTAACCACCTTAATTTTTTTAAAGCCTCAATATTCGGTTGCTTTTAGATCGTCGAATCCACCGACCAGCTTGGGCAGGCTGTATTCAGCAAAGTGAGATTTTACCAAAGTACCGCCGCATTTATTGCCATTGACGGTAAAAAATCTGAATATCGCGGAAATGCAACAAACTCCACTCATACGCACAATGCGCAGAGCAATATCTTATATGCGCTGGGAATGAACAAAGGCTGGTTTGGTTTACTGAACACGCCATCAAAACGCAAAACAATGTTCAAGAATTGGATCTTGCACCGAAAGGTCAATAATCCCGGCACCTTTACCTGCAGCGAAACAATATTTTAATATTTATCCATTACACGCCTGGATTTTGCCTTATATTTCATCGTGCTCTGGGGCGACTGGAAATAATCCTCGTCAAGGAAGCGGAGTATTTGTTTAACCTCCTGTCGGTCCGCCGGAATTACAATTCTTTCCTGCCCGGGAGGGCCGACAAGTTGCAACTGAAGATCACAAAACTTGGCAGTGGCTGCAATTTTACTTGCGGGACAATAATCCAGGATGCCGCACTGCTGAATCAACACCACCTTGAGCCTCACCCAGGCATCAGCTTCGTCCATAAAATTCTGGGCATCGGCAAACTGCAGAGCCGGGTTTTGAACAAACACTTTCAAATCCTGGTCACTTGCCTCCTTACAGTAGGCACTCATATCAAATATGTGCCTCAGGTAGTGGAAGCTGGCAAATTTCAGATTGTCGTCTTCAATGATCGCGGTTAACTTATTGTCCAGGGTCAAGCCGCCGCCTTCAAACCTGGTAAACGCATTTTCAGAATGAACCAGAGAAAAGCCATTCGCATTGATGATCCGCCTTCTGTCGAAGCCCTGTATCAAAACGCGTATGTTGCCATTCTTAATATAACCGGTAAAAACTGCTTTTACAGATTCAAGCGCACCACTCTTGAATACGAACTCCTGGCAGCCTTGGGGACGCAAAACTGCGGGTTTAATTCCATCCACATCATCAAAGTTATTAATATACAGAAGCTCGCTTTCTTCTGGACGATACATCCCGTCAAACTTGATTTCCTCTTCTATTCCCTGTGTAAACTCATGTTCCTGGCCACGAAAAAGTTCGGTTATCCCGGATTGCACACTTGATGTAAGGGGCATACGCAAAACACGCATACCCGGAATACTGGTTAAAGCAAAAAGATTAAGCGTCTGTGCTAATTGATTCATTAAACCTCCAAGGCCATCTTTCCGGTTAGTTGAACGACTGCATTGTCGCCTCGTTTATTTACACCGCACGCTGACTTTTCATGACATTGATTAAGGATTGATACGATAGAAGCGTTTCTCCAGGGTTAATCCTTTTACGTTGTCCAGCCTGTCATCCATCGCCACATTCAATTTATCCAGGCGTTCATCAGGATGAGGATGGGTTTTAAACAGCAACTCTACGCTGTTATCATCTTTCGCAATATGCCCGATGTCCTGCAGCACTTCGGGAAACGAGAAGGGGTCATATCCGGCGCGTGCGGACAATACCACGGCGATACTGTCGGCTTCAAACTCTGCATTCTTGTCCAGCGACCTTGCCACTACCTCCGCACCGCTGCCGATCAGTTGTTGTACTTTTTCGTTATTACCGACTTGCCTGGACAGCGCCTCGCCACCCAAAGCTACCAAACTGCTCTGTTGCAGGATCTTCAGGTGATGTTGGCGTATAACATGGCCGATTTCATGCGCCAATACACCAGCCAGCGCTGCTTCATTATGCAATTGCAGGTACAAACCGCGCGTGACGAAGATATACCCCCCCGGTGCGGCAAAGGCGTTGATATCATTCGATTCGATCACGCCAAAATGCCAGGGCAGATCAGGGCGCTCGCTCTGGCTTGCCACCCAGCGCCCTACGTTGTTGATATATTTCTGCAGGCGTTTATCTTTTACCAGAGGAGAAGCGCCCAACAGGTTGCCGGCAATTTGTTTGCCGATCGCCACCTCTTCTTCCTGCGAGGTTCCGACTATCCCCGACAGTACATTCGCAGCCGCACCAGGGTTCTTTCCGATCTTTTCCTGCACGTTTTCTTTCAGCGCCTTGTTAAACTCCTGGCCAAAATCAAAACCATAGACTGTGCCACAACTCAGCATGAATCCGGATAGCAGCACCACTTTATAATAAACTGATTTCATATCATGCTCCTCATTGCGGCAATGGAAGATAGTCCAGGCTACGCGGCTTTAGCTTGCCTTGATTGGCAAAACTCTGCGCTTCAGCACGCGTTGTCATATAAGACTCGGCAAGATTAAGCTCTTCTGCATCAAATTTAGCCGCCTTCAACTCCTCTTCATTAAGGCCGCGTATACCCGTAGTGGCAACCACCTTGCCAGTTCCTGCACGACCAGAAGCAAGTCCGGCAAAACTTTCAGCCACACTCTTGCCTTTCTTTGCCTCGCCTTTGCGTATGCTCAACATGCGTACCCAGCCGCCGCCTCTGGCGCTCTTCACGTTCAGCCAGCCTCCATCCTTTTTCAGAATATTCACCTTATCGCCCACATTCAGCGTGGCTACCGTTTTTGCATCGGTAAAAGGTTCTTTTTTGATTACCTCGGCCTTTAGTACGGTTCCTGTTTCCACTGCAACAGCGGGCTGAACGGCCAATACCAATAAAAGCAAAATAGCTATCTCTTTAATTTTCATGAATTTTTTCCTTTTTGCTCATCCCAGTTCAGCAAGGCTGTGGCAAACATCCCGCGCCAGCTTGCGCGCGCTGCATTGCCTCCTGTTATCATCCCCTGGTGTACAAACCATTCTGCGGCATTATCAGGCTGAGCAAGGTTTTTGCGCAACTGCACATGCAATGTTGCAAGCACCGCTTCAATATCCTGCCGCACTCTTTCAGCGCTTTCCTCATCTCCCGCAGGCACGACCCAGGACACCGCAAAAGTTTTTTCAAACAAATCCCACAAACCTTTTTGGTAACCTTTCAAAATATCTACGCTTTTGACTTCATTTCCACATTTTTCCAGAGCATAGCGAATTTTTTCCAGTATCGGGTCAGGCACAATATTTTTGCTCACGTCGAGACGAATTAATAGCAGTGTCGCCTGCAATTCCCCGTTGCGCTCCAGCGACATGCGCACCATATTTTGTTCAAGCGCCTTGCCGGTGGCGGATGAATAAATGCGCGCAATCGAAAAGTACAGCAGACCAACTGTCAGCGGCCCTGTAAGGTTAATGTAGGTATCGGTAAAATTAATTGTAGCGAATGAAATGGCGATCAAAATCAACTGCGAGAATGCGAACAGCATGTCAATTTTGGCACGCCCTACATTGCGATAAAATCCAGCAGCAATAATCCATATAAAAATCACGGTCAACAATAGATAGGGCAGGCGTGCCTCAGGAAAGCGCAAAAAGTCACCGTGCTTCATATTGTCTATTGAGGTCGCGAGTATTTCCACACCAGGGTGTATTTTGCTCAGCGGGGTTGGCTTGCTGTCAAACAGGCTGGGGGCAGTCGAACCTATGATCACTATTTTATTGGTAAATTCATTCGCCGGGCGTTTTTTGACTTTACTGCCAAGGTCGGTGAATACCTCGGCAAAGCTCACATAATGGTAGGTAAAAGGCGGGCCACGCCAATTGAGCAGCACACGCTGTGCATCGGTTTTCGGCCAGCCTTCGCCTTGCACCAGACGCGCCGATAAAGACGGCAATTTCCAGCCATAATCTTCACTGTAAATATGATAATTGCGTACTACCCCATCCGCATCAGGATAGATATTGTGCAGTCCCAGCCGACCGCCTTTGATTGCCGCCGCAAAAGGCGGCAAAACAACCGCCACAGTCGCATCCTTATCCGCTTCCTCAGACAACGCCTGCACGCCGGGAATCATCGCTGGTTTGATCTGGCTCAGGCTGTCACTGTCCGGGTCCAGCCGCAGGATGGGGAAATAGGTATTGCCGGTGGCTGCGATCGCCGCATCAAAATAGGCATCGCTGTCCGGGTTATAGACATCCGCATCGCTGAACAGAATATCGAACACTACCGCGCTTGGCCGCTGCTTTTCAATCTGCTCAAGAAACTCACCCAGCACCTGCCGCGGCCATGGCCAGCGCCCATAATCCTTGGCCATCGCAGCCAAACTTGCTTCGTTGATATCGACAATAACAATATCCGGATCAGGTTTGGCGACCATGATGCGGTAACGCATCATCATATCAAAAGTCGTCTGCCGCATATTTGCAGTCACATGCAAAAAGGCGGTGTCAGCCAGCGCCAATAGTGTAAAAAATACTGCAAGATACAGATAAAAACTGTTTTTCCAGCGTCGTGCCAGCAACGTGAAAAAAGCAGCAATTGCCTTGCGTAAACGACTGATCAAGATTAATTGAAATTTCATTGCATTATTTTATTTTAATAATTAACTGTGAGAAATTCAGAACGTGGCTAGCTGTTAGCAACATTATGTACAATTTACCCAATGGGGAAGTTCAAAATTCAGTTTAACACCTGACAGCTGCTACGTGAATACACAGGAACAAGCACTTGCGTATAAGGTTTTGACAAACACAGGATATTCAGACTACGATAAAAATATGATCATTACCGAAAAAACTGCATCGATGTCAAAATTTAAATTCCAGCATGCCATTTTCATCAGTTTGTTAAGCGCTTTCACCTTTTTCTTCACCACCAACATTTACGCCGCCGGACACGACTCCGGAAGAGACCTGCAATTGGGTTGTGCGGCCACGAACACCGCGCCAGATATGGTGAAGCGACTGACTCCACTGACCAAATATTTAAGCAGCAAAACCGGAATCAAAGTTAAATTTCATGACTCCTCCGATCTGAACTCGGCAGTCGACAAACTGGGCGTGAGTAATCTTCAAATTGCTTATCTGTCACCTGACGAATATCTTGAAGCGCATGAAAAATATGCAGTGGTCCCGCTGGTCAATCCGCTTAAAAAAGGCAAATCCAGTTTCACTTTAGTGATTGCGGTTCCCAAAGACAGCCCCGTCCAGACAGTTAGCGATCTCCACGGCAAAAAATTCGCATTTGGCGACAAAAAATCCACACTGCAGCCGGCGATTGTCGAAAAAGCAGGTGTCAAAACCGACCAGTTCTCATCCTATGATTATCTGGATAACGACGACAATATCGCCACGGCTGTACTCAATGGTGGGTTCGATGCAGGTATTCTGAAAGATACGGTGGCGGAGAAGTATAAGGCGCAAGGAATGCGCGTTATTTATACATCAGCCCCCATCCCCTCCTATCTTTTCGCAGTCAATAAAAATCTTCCCCCTATAACCGTCAATATGCTCAAGAATGCGATGCTGGGGCTCAACGGCAACACAAAAGAAAACAAGGCCATCCTTGCCGCGATTGAACAAGGTTATGATGGTGTTGGGGTCGCAAAAGACAAGGATTTTGATGAAATACGCAAATTGCTCGCCGCGGCAAAATAAACGTATCTATCCACCAAGCTGCTGATGTCGTTTTAACGCCCATTCCACGTGCTCAGCCACCACTGGCGATGGGTGATGCATGCGTGATTGCAGCGCAAGCAGCACCTTCTCACTGGCCGGTGCATTCCCCAGCGCGACGGCAATATTGCGCAGCCATTGCTCATGGCCGATGCGATAAACCGCACTGCCCGCAAATTTTTTCTGGAAGGTGGCTTCATCCCAGGCGAACAGTTCGCTAAGCGTGATATCGTCCAGACCGTGCCTGGCCGCAAAATCCGGTTCCACTGATTTCTGCGCAAAACGGTTCCACGGGCAGGCCAGTTGGCAGTCATCGCAGCCGTAGATGCGGTTGCCTATCATCTCCCTGAATTCTTGCGGAATACTGCCTTTCAGCTCGATGGTCAAGTATGAAATACAGCGCCTCGCATCCACCTGATAGGGCGCAATGATCGCCCGGGTCGGGCAGATATCGAGACAGGCCGTACAGCTGCCGCAGTGATTTTTTTGCGTCGTTTTTTCCGCTGTCTCCGCATCCAGCGCCAATGGCAGGTCGGTGTAGATTTCCCCCAGAAAGAAATATGAACCGTGCTCACGCGTCAGCAGCAGGGTATGCTTGCCGCGCCAGCCCAGGCGCGCTTTCTCCGCGAGTTCCACTTCCAGCACAGGCGCACTGTCGCTAAACACGCGGCAATTGCACTCACCCGCCTCGGCGCGAATTTTTTGTGCCAATTGGTCCAGGCGGTTGCGCAATACCTTGTGATAATCCCGCCCCAGCGCATAACGCGATATAAAGGCGCGCTCGCCATCCCTGATCACTTCCCATGCATCTTTGGCAGCGGGCGGATAATAGTCCATGCGTACAGATATCACGCGCACCGTGCCGGGAATCAACTCCGCCGGGCGGCTGCGTTTGCTGCCGTGTTTTGCCATATAATCCATCGCGCCGTGATAACCCTGCGCCAGCCATTGCTGCAGACGTGTTTCAGCCGCACCCAGATGAGTGTCGCTGATGCCCACAGCCTGAAAGCCCAGCTCGGCGCCCCATTGCTTGATCCGGGCAGTCAGTATCGCGTAATTGTTTTCTGGAGGAAGCTCGTTTTGCATAAACAGGATAATAACCGAAGTGGTGTAAGCGGGCATTCCGCCGCAAGCCGGGAGCTCGCGATAAACCTGCCTGATGAGGCCGCAACGGCAGCCTTTGCGATACGTTTGGCCGGAAATCTGGCGCCGGGTATGGTGATCTATCTGCGCGGCGATCTCGGCGCTGGCAAAACCACACTGGTACGCGCATTGCTCAATGCGCTCGGTTACCAGGGGCGCGTTAAAAGCCCGACCTACACCCTGCTTGAGCAATATGCAGTAGCTGGATTAAACTTGCGCCACTTCGATTTGTACCGTTTCCGCGAGCCCGCGGAATGGGAAAGCGCCGGCTTCAACGATGAATTCGACGGCGTCAATATTTGCCTGGTGGAGTGGCCGGAACAGGCAGCCGGACTGCTGCCACCAGCCGACGTGGAAATTAACTTCGAGATTTTGCCTGATGGGCGTAACATAAGCCTACGTGCGTATACAGATACAGGTAGGGAATGCTTAAACAGCTTGTAAAAATCAGTGCGGCAATCTGCCTGTTGTGGATTTCCCAGGCACAGGCTGCCACTGCTATCAGCGCGGTACGCGTATGGCCAGCTCAGGATTACACCCGTATCACTATCGAATCCAGCCAGACGATTCGATACAATCAGTTTAGCATCAAAAATCCGGATCGCCTGGTGATCGACCTGGAACGAGTGGAAATCAATGAGGTACTTAACTCACTCAATCCAAAGATCGGCAATGACGATCCTTACATCAAAAGCGTGCGCGTGGGTCGTTTCAAACCTGGTGTGGTGCGCTTAGTACTCGATTTAAAAACCGAGGTCAAACCCCAGCTATTCAACCTCAAACCGGTCGCGGAATACGGCCATCGTCTGGTGCTGGATATATTCCCCACTCATCCTGTCGATCCGCTGATTGCACTACTGCAGTCATCAGGCATCACTGTCCATACGGCAGAACCCGACATGGCAAGCATGCCCGCAATCACGGCCAGTGCAGAGCCTGAAAATAGCCTAGCCGCCAAGTCTGATCCGCAAATCACAGCAACGACTCCTGCGTCCGAAATAACCTCGCCTCCGGGCCGCACTGAAAAAAGTGGCCGCATCCTGATTGTCGCCATCGATGCCGGGCACGGTGGCGAAGATCCGGGTGCACATGGCCGCCGCGGCACCCAGGAAAAGGTTGTCACCCTCGCAATTGCCCGCAGGCTCAAGGCACAAATCGATAACATACCTAATATGCGCGCGCTGCTTATCCGCGATGGTGATTACTTTATCCCTTTGGGTATACGCGTTGTTAAAGCACACCAAGCCCAGGCTGACCTGTTTGTTTCCATCCATGCCGACGCCTTCGTCAAGCCGCGTGCACGCGGCTCATCGGTATTTGCGCTGTCGGAACGAGGAGCCACCAGCGCAAATGCGCGCTGGCTGGCAAAGAAAGAAAATGAGGCCGACCTTATCGGCGGTGTAAACATCGCGGATAAAGATCCCTACCTTGCACGCACTCTGCTGGACCTGTCGCGAACTGCCACCATCAGTGACAGCATGAAGCTGGCCAAACACGTGCTGGGAGAATTGGGCGGCATCAATACCCTGCATCGCGGCAAGGTCGAGCAGGCCGGTTTTGCCGTGCTGAAATCGCCGGAGATTCCTTCGATACTGGTCGAGACGGCCTTCATCAGCAATCCTGATGAAGAGAGCCGCCTGAACGACAGCCACTATCAGGAAAAATTGGCCTCTGCGATTTTGGGCGGCATCAAACGCTATTTCGCGAAAAATCCGCCACTGTCCAAACAGAAAATCGCACAGAGCGACTGATTGATTTCCGGGCGTTTCCGGGAGTTTGACAGCATGGCAATTTGTTGCATAGCCTAAAAAATACTTATTTTTTAATTTACAGCAACAAGTTTATGCCAGTTAATTTTCAACGCCTTTGCTCCTTTAGCATCGCATTGCTGGGAGTGATCATAAACAATCAGGTACAAGCCAGTTGCGGCAGTACCTCCTGCTCTATTAACACCGACTGGAACGAACACGGCATCAGCACACCGGGCTGGAGCACGGATTTTCGCTATAGCTACAGCCGTGCAGACATGTTGCGATCGGGCAGCAATAAAATCGTCGCCGACCCCACATCATATCCATACAACACTCGAATTGAAGCGGAAGACCTGCGCACCATCAACCAGCTCGTCACCGCTACTTTAGACTATACCCATGACGAACATTGGGGCGCCACTCTGCAACTGCCTTATGTCATGCGCGACCATACCCATTCAATCGGCGATACAAATCCAACTCTGGTGACAACTGAAAGTTTTACTGCCAACTCACTCGGCGACATCAGGGTGGCAGGACGTTACCGCTGGGACAGTGGCCTGGACAATCATTCAGGAATGGGAATCAAGTTGGGCTTGAAGCTAAATACCGGCCGCAAAGACTTTTCGCTGAACACAGGAGCATTACCGGGGGAAGCAACGCTGCAGCCTGGAAATGGCAGCACCGACCTGATCCTCGGCGTATTCTGGACCAAAAACACACCGGGTAGTGCGTGGAACTGGTTCATTCAAGGCTCAATTCAGAATTCCATTTCCGCCAGCGCTCAGTTCCGCCCGGGCAATCAAGTCAATCTCGATGGTGGCACACGTTACGCTTTTTCCAATACCTTAAGTGGCCTACTGCAAGTGAATACGCAATGGAACGATACCGACACAGGTAGCGCTGCAGCTCTTTCACCTTTGACTAGCGAGGCCAGCAGCGGTATGAAAACTGTCGCCATAACACCCGGTGTAAGCTATGCACTCACCCCTTCGACGCAGCTGTATACATTGGTACAAGTACCCGTTTACCAGTATGTAAACGGCGAACAACTCACCGCCAATTACTCTGCCTCGCTGGGCATCCGCCACCATTTTTAAATTTTCCTGTCTCGCATCAGCTACTCCCCTCCTGACTTGAAAACAGAGCGGAAAGAAATTTTATTCAGAGAGCCTCTTTAGCTTTTCCGGATGCCCCTTCAACCACTCCAATACACCCGTGCCAGCCACCCGCCCGCTGGCAAAACACGCAGTCAGCAGATAGCCGCCCGTCGGCGCTTCCCAGTCCAGCATTTCCCCCGCACAGAATACGCCAGGCAATGCGTTCAGCATCAGGTGACTGTCGAGCGCGTCGAAGCTCACCCCGCCCGCGCTGCTGATTGCTTCTTGCAGTGGCCTGGGCGCCCGCAATGTCAACGGCAGCATCTTGATTGCCTGCGCCAATCTCAGGGGATGTCCAAAATCTTCAGCGGCCACACATTCACGCAGCAAGCCCACCTGCACGGCCTTTAATCCAGTCCGGCTTTGCAGATGGCTGGAAACGGAGCGCGAACCGCGCGGATGCGCCACCTCTGCCTGCACACGCTCAAGACTTTTGCCGGGGGCAAGGTCAAGATAAACCGTTGCCGAGCCGTGGGCCGTGATTTCGTCGCGTATAGGTGCAGACAGGGCATAGACCAGCCCGCCCTCGATGCCGCTTGCCGTCAGCATGATGTCGCCCTGCTTGCGATGCGCTGAACCTGCAGCGTCGCTAAAGCTAAGCACCACGCCTTTCAGCGGTTGGCCGGCGAAGCGCGTGCTAAAGTGCTCACTCCAGCCCGCATCAAAACCGCAGTTGGCCGGGCGAAGCGGCGCGATGGATACGCCGCGCGCATCGAGCAACGGCAGCCATGCACCGTCGCTGCCCAGTTGCGGCCAGCTGCCGCCACCCAGCGCCAGCACCACAGCCTCGGCCTGCACCGAGCGCTCCCCTTCGGCTGTGGCAAAGCACAGCTCGCCCGCAGTGTTCCATCCGCTCCAGCGGTGGCGCATATGAAAGCTCACGCCGTTCTCGCGCAAGCGATGCAGCCAGGCGCGCAGCAAGGGCGCCGCTTTCATGTCCGTGGGAAATACCCTGCCCGAAGAGCCAACAAAGGTGTCGATGCCGAGGCCGTGTATCCACTCACGCAGCGCATCCGGCGAGAACACATCCAGCAGGGGTTTGATCTGCTCGCGGCGCGAGCCATAGCGATCCAGAAAGGAGGACAGCGGCTCGGCGTGGGTAATATTCATGCCACCCTTGCCCGCCATCAGAAACTTGCGCCCGACACTCGGCATGGCGTCGTATACCTCCACACGCACACCATGCTGGCTCAGCACCTCGGTTGCCATCAAACCCGCCGGGCCGCCGCCGATGACGGCGACAGAACGGGGTTGTGGTTTAGGCAGGAAATACTCCGGTGCTCAGATAGCGGTCACCCCGGTCGCATACGATAAACACGATGGTCGCGTTTTCGACGCGCTGCGAAATGCGCAGGGCTACCTCCAGTGCGCCGCCTGACGAGATGCCACAGAAGATGCCTTCCTCGCGTGCCAGCCGCCGGGTCATTTCCTCTGCCGCAGGCTGGCTCACATATTCCAGCGCGTCCACATTTTTGGCGTTGTAGATTTTGGGCAAATAGGCTTCTGGCCATTTGCGGATGCCGGGTATCTGCGCGCCTTCTTCGGGCTGCACGCCGATGATCTGGATCGCAGGATTAACCTCCTTGAAGTAGCGCGCGCAGCCCATGATGGTGCCGGTGGTACCCATGCTGCTGATGAAGTGGGTGACCTGGCCCTGCGTGTCGCGCCAGATTTCCGGCGCGGTGCCTTCATAGTGCGCCAGCGGATTGTCGGGATTTGAAAACTGGTCGAGGATGATGCCGCGCCCCTGGCTGCGCAGTTGCTCGGCGGTGTCGCGCGCCAGCTCCATGCTGCCCGCTTTTGCAGTCAGAATCAGTTCCGCGCCAAAGGCGCGCATGGTCTGGCAGCGTTCTATGCTCTGGTTCTCCGGCATCACCAGTATCATCTTGTAGCCGCGCATCGCCGCTGCCATCGCCAGCGCAATGCCGGTATTGCCGCTGGTCGCTTCGATCAGGGTATCGCCGGGCCTGATTTCGCCGCGCGCTTCTGCCTTTGTGATCATCGACACCGCGGGGCGGTCTTTCACCGAGCCCGCCGGATTATTGCCTTCCAGCTTGGCCAGTATGGTGTTGGAGGTCGCACCGGGGATGCGCTTCAGTTTGACCAGGGGTGTGTTGCCGACAAAATCTTCGAGGGAATGGTACATGGTCTTGCTTCCTTATGACTGGGTAGTCAGCATGATGGGTGGCTTGCAGCAAAAGACTTACTCGTCATCGTCCTCATCGGCATCGAGCTCATCATCACTTTCGATGAGCTCCTGTACATCGTCCACATCCATGCCCTCGCCACCATTGTAATTTTCAATGGTTTTCGCAGGCAGATGCAAAACTTCCGATGCGACCAGTTCGGCGGAGAACTGGTTAATCTTCTGATTCACCACATCCATGAATTCGGCAAAGGTGATATCGCTACCGGCTGCTTCGTAAACGACATCGACCGCATTTTGCGCAATAGACTCAAAATACTCTTTAACCGCATTGATTGCCTGTTCGTCTAAATTCATACTCACTCCATAGCTTCAGCCGTAAAAGCCAGGCGCCAACCGCCACCCGACACGCACGCTGCACACCTGTACTTTCACATAAAAACATTAAACAATATCATATACTTATATTGGGTCAGGCATGCGACACAAATAGGGACTGTACTGGCTAAACGGCCTTGGACAGCAAATGCTGCACATAACGTGTCGTGCCTTCATCCACGCTGAAGAAAGGCTGCGTATAACCGATTTTACGCAGCGCAGCGATATCCGCCTGGGTGTAGCTCTGGTATTTTCCTTTTAACTGCTCGGGGAAAGTGATGTAACGAATCAGCTGTTGCTGGTGCATTTGTTCCAGCGTCAATTTGCTTTCGCCCTTGTTGCTGCGCAGCGCATTGATCGTTGCCACGGCCACGTCATTAAAGCTCTGCGCCTTGCCGGTGCCGAGATTAAAAATGCCAGACTGCTCGGGATGGTCGAGGAAGTGCATATTGACCTTGACCACGTCTTCTATCGACACAAAATCGCGCAACTGCGCGCCATTGGCATAGCCCTCGCAACCTTCGAACAGCTTCACATAGCCTTCCGCGCGATACTGGTTGAAGAAGTGATAGGCTACGGATGCCATGCGTCCCTTGTGCTGCTCGCGGCTGCCGTACACGTTGAAATAGCGCAGGCCGACAATCTGCGCAGTGCGCTCATCCCAGCGGCGGCGCACGATCTGGTCGAACAGGAATTTTGAATAGGCATACACATTGAGCGGCGATTCAAACTCGCGGCTCTCGGTGAAGTTGGGGCCCATGCCATATACCGACGCGGAAGACGCGTACAGGAACGGAATTTCTTCATCCTGGCAGAAATTCAGGATGTCGAGCGAATACTGGTAATTGTTCTGCATCATGTAGCGGCCATCGGTTTCCATGGTGTCGGAACACGCCCCCTGATGCAGGATGGCTGCCACATCGCCGTCGAACATGCCGGCGTTCAACTGCTCGCTGAAATCTTCCTTGCTCATGTAATCGGCGATATCGCAGTCCACCAGATTCTTGAATTTATCCGCCTGCTTCATGTTATCAACCGCGATGATATTGCTGATGCCGCGATCATTCAGCGCCTTGACCAGATTGCTACCGATAAATCCTGCTGCGCCTGTGACTATGTAATACATTTTTTGCTCCCTTGATTAATTGCCTGAGAAAAGTAATCGCTACTGAGACTTTACTTGACCCCGGCCATATCCTGAATAATTTCATCTCTGCTGACCATCGCCGTACCCAGCTTGCCGACCACAATACCGGCCGCGCGGTTGGCAATGCGCACCGCGTGCGACCATTCGGCGCCGCATGCAAGCATGACAGCCAGGGTGGCAATCACGGTGTCACCGGCACCGCTGACATCGAACACTTCACGCGATTGCGTGGGTTCGTGCAGGATCTCGTTGGCACGATACAGGCTCATTCCCTCTTCGCTGCGTGTCACCAGCAAGGCTTCCAGCTTCAATTCCTTGCGCAGGCGTTCGGCTTTCTCAGTCAGTTCGGCTTCGCTCTTCCAGCCGCCCGCCACCTCGCGGAACTCGCTGCGGTTTGGTGTCAGCAAGGTTGCTCCGGCATAACGCGTGTAATCATCGCCTTTCGGATCAACCAGCACAGGCTTGCCCGCCGCGCGGGCGAGTTTGATCATCTCGGAAATATGCGTGAGTCCGCCCTTGCCGTAGTCCGACAGGATCACCACATCCGCATCCGGCAACTTGGCACGAAAATCAGCCAGCTTGGCATTCAATACTTCGTGGCTGGGCTGGGTCTCGAAATCGATGCGCAGCAACTGCTGATGGCGCGCGACTGCGCGCAGCTTGATGGTGGTGGATATTGTGCTGTCGCGATGCAGCAATGCATTGATGTTGCCATGCTGCGTCAGCAGTTTCTCCAGGCAGTCGCCGGCTTCATCGGCGCCTACTACCGAGAGCAGGGTTGAATGCGCGCCCAGTGACGCGATATTCCTTGCCACGTTGGCGGCCCCACCCGGGCGCTCTTCCACGCGCTCCACTTTCAGCACCGGCACCGGCGCCTCCGGTGAAATGCGATTGACGTCGCCAAACCAGTAACGGTCCAGCATCACATCGCCTACAACCAGAATTTTGGCCTTTTCAAATGATGGCAAAACACTCATGCCATTTCTCCTATCTCTCTAGAAATATCTTGCAATGCCAACAATGGATCTGCCGCCCTGGTAATGGGACGGCCTATCACCAGATAGCTGGCGCCGTTTTGCAGCGCAGCGCGCGGGGTCATGATGCGCGACTGGTCGTCAGCTGCCGCACCTGCCGGACGAATGCCGGGCGTGACCAGGCTGAAATTGCTGCCGCAATGCTGGCGCAACACGGCGGCTTCCTGCGCCGAACAGACCACGCCATCCAGGCCGCTATCGCGCGCCAGGGTGGCCAGACGCAACACCATCTCTGCTGGCGTAGCCGTAATGCCTATTCCTGCCAGGTCTTCCTGCGCCATGCTGGTCAGCACCGTCACCGCGATCAGCTTGGGCGGGCGCGCACTGGCTGCAACCGCCTCGCGCGCTGCTTCCATCATCTTGCGCCCGCCCAGCGCATGCACATTCACCATCCACACGCCGAGGCTGGCCGCAGCCTTGCAGGCCTGCGCCGTGGTGTTGGGGATGTCGTGAAATTTAAGGTCGAGAAACACCTCGAATCCGCGCTGCATGCACTGCTCGACTATCTGCGGCCCGGCAGCGGTAAACAGTTCCTTGCCTATCTTCAGGCGGCACAGGGATGGCGAAAGACGCGAGAGCAGTTCCAGCGCGGGTTGCGCCTCGGGATAATCGAGGGCAACAATAATTTTGGGATCGCTCATATGCGCAACCCTGTTTCTTCGTTGCGCCGCGGCGAATAGGTTTCCCAGCCATGACAGGCCGGGCAATGCCAGTAAAACTGGCGCGCCTTGAAACCACAGCTGGAGCAGTGATACATGGCCAGCGAGCGGGTTCGCTGGTGCACCAGATTTTTCACCAACTCCACATCGGAGCGATTTTTTTCTGTCACTTCCAGCAGGCGGGCTTCCAGAAACTTGTCCAGGCCGAGCAGGGTGGGATTGCGCTGCAATTCATTGCGTACCAGCTGGTATGCGGCTTCCGCACCGTCGCGCTGCAGCACCGCCTGGAACAATACGTTCATCAGATCTTGCGAAGGATATTTCACCTGGTAGTCACGCAACAGGGCGATACCCGCATCCTCGCTGTCAAGCTGGCGATGTGCTTGCATCAGCCGTTCTGCCGCCAGCGGCAGGTACTGCGCGTCCTGCTGTTCGATGCGCTTCCAGATTTCTATCGCGCGCTTATGATTGCCTGCATCTTTTTCCAGATCGCCCAGCATGATGTTGGCGCGTACCGCATGGGGATTAACTTCCAGCGCCTGCTCAAGATGTACGGTCGCGGCATCAATCTGCTTGCGCGCCAATTCGTGTGTAGCCAGTTCGCAATAGAAGGCGGCAGCCTCCTTGCCATGGGATTGTCCGGTAACATCAGTCAGGCGCTGGCTGATGTCGATGGCTTTGAGCCAGTCCTTTTCCTTCTGATATATTTCCAACAAAAAATCCAGCGAATCCTTGGCGTAGGGCGAAGACAGCAGCTGCTGGAAGGCTTGCTCGGCACGATCCAGTATGCCGGCTTTCAGATAATCCTGTGCCAGCTCAAACAGCGCATGCTGCTTTTTATCTTCGTCCAGATCCGCGCGCTCAACCAGATTAAGATGCATGCGCAGCGCGCGATCCACTTCACCGCGACGGCGAAACAGGCTACCCAGGGCAAAGTGCAGCTCTATGGTCTGCGGGTCTACCTTGACCACTTCGATAAAAGCCTCGATTGCCTTATCCTGTTGCTCATTAAGCAGAAAATTCAGCCCCTGAAAATAGGAG
This sequence comes from Gallionellaceae bacterium, assembly GCA_035531075.1. Taxonomy (GTDB): domain Bacteria; phylum Pseudomonadota; class Gammaproteobacteria; order Burkholderiales; family Gallionellaceae; genus 39-52-133. Next base: position 117,979 of record DATKTO010000041.1, on the reverse strand, counting down.
CGCGGCAAAAGGCTGGATTCGCTCAGCAGCTCCTTGATATCCATACGTGCTGTCAGCCATCCCATCGCAAAGAATAGCGGGAAGACGAGCAGCATCCAAAGTTCAAATTCCATAGATGACAAACCGGATTAAATAGAGGGAAGTGACCATGAGTCTAAAAGAATTTCAGCATCGCACGCTGATTATTCTTCTATCTCCTCACTCATTTTATTTTTTAAACGCAATTCTTTTTTGAGCGCAGCAATCTCTTTGCGCTGGCGCAGCAGATTCCCCAGAACCGCCAACATACCTATGGCAGTACCCGCCGCAAAAAACAGCAACAACACCAGCACCAGCGACGCATGCCATTCGTAGCCAAAGAAATAACTCAGCACGACAGGCTGATCGTTCTTCACCGCGAAACTCAGCAAGATTAAAAACAAAAAGGCGCGCAACAACCAAATCAAATACTTCATATATCGCTACCTCTGGAAATAAAGAATTTCAGGCAAGAGCTGACGTGCATTAATTTTAAATTAATCATCTTCATATTTTACACGGTACAAAAAAATTGGCGGCTCCATCTTTCGACAGGCCGCCAATTTATTTTCTACCCAACCCACTTTTAACAGGCTCACCCTTCAACAGGCTAGAGGCAATGTCTAAGCCGCTGGATAATCGACTCGCTCACGCAACTCCTTACCTGCCTTGAAGTGTGGCACGTACTTGGCTGGAACCTGAACCTTGTCGCCAGACTTGGGATTGCGCCCCATGCGTGGCGGACGGTAATTCAGGGCGAAACTTCCGAAACCGCGAATTTCAATACGGTCACCACTGGTTAAAGTGGTCGCCATGCTATCAAGTATCACCTTGACGGCCAGCTCAGCATCTTTGCCCAGTAGCTGCGGATAACGCTCAGCCAGTTTAAGAATAAGATCAGAACGTGTCATTATTACCTCTCTTAAGATGCATCCACCTTGCTGCTGGCCATTTTAGCCTTGAGCAATGCGCCCAGGTTGGTAGTACCTGCCGAGCTGGTATCTTCAGCAGAAAGCTTCTTCATTGCGGCTGTTTCATCGGCTTTATCCATCGCCTTGATAGACAGATTGATACCGCGGTTCTTGCGATCAACGTTGATGATCACAGCCTTCACGCTATCGCCTTCCTTGAGGTGATTGCGGATATCCTCAACGCGGTCAGCCGACACTTCAGATGCCTTCAGGTAAGCTTCCACGTCGCCTTCCAGAGTGATTACCGCGCCCTTGGCATCGAGTGACTTGACGGTACCAGTAACGATCGCACCTTTGTCATGGCCCACTACGAAACCGCTGAATGGATCACCATCCATCTGCTTGATACCGAGGGAGATGCGCTCGCGCTCTACATCGATTGCCAGAACAACGGCTTCCAGTTCATCGCCCTTCTTGAAGTTGCGCACAGCCTCCTCGCCAGGCAGACTCCAGGACAGGTCAGACAGATGCACCAGACCGTCAATACCGCCATCCAGGCCGATAAACACGCCGAAATCGGTGATAGACTTGATCTGGCCCTTAACTTTATCGCCCTTCTTGTGGTTCAGTTCAAAGTCTTCCCATGGGTTGGTCTTGCACTGCTTCATGCCCAGTGAAATACGACGGCGTTGCTCGTCGATTTCCAGAATCATGACTTCTACTTCATCGCCCAGCTGCACAACCTTGGATGGGTGTACGTTCTTGTTGGTCCAGTCCATTTCAGAAACGTGTACCAGACCTTCGATACCCTGCTCGATTTCCACGAATGCGCCGTAGTCAGTCAGGTTGGTGACCTTGCCGAACAGACGTGTATTTTGCGGGTAACGACGTGCCAGGCCATGCCAAGGATCGTCGCCCATTTGCTTGATACCCAGAGAAACACGGTTCTTCTCCTGGTCAAACTTCAGAATCTTGGCTTCAACTTCATCGCCCACTGTCAGCACTTCGGATGGGTGCTTCACGCGACGCCATGCCAGATCGGTGATGTGCAACAGGCCGTCAATACCGCCCAGGTCAACGAATGCGCCGTAGTCGGTGATGTTCTTGACCACGCCCTTGACGATCGCGCCTTCTTGCAGATTCTGCATCAGTGCTTCACGGTCTGCACCCTGGCTAACTTCAAGCACTGCACGACGTGATACCACCACGTTGTTGCGCTTGCGATCCAGCTTGATAACCTTGAGTTCCATCGTCTTATTTTCATAAGGCGTAGTGTCCTTAACCGGACGAATATCCACCAGCGAACCCGGCAGGAAGGCACGAATACCGTTCACCATCGCGGTCAAACCGCCTTTAACTTTACCGCTGACATAACCTTCAACGATGCGGCCTTCTTCCATCGCCTGCTCGAGGTCGATCCAGGCAGCCAGACGCTTGGCTTTTTCACGCGACAAGCGCGTTTCGCCATAACCGTTTTCCAGTGACTCAATCGCCACGGTAATAAAATCACCTACCGCAACTTCCAGCGCGCCGTTACTGTCGCGAAACTCTTCAACAGGGATGAAACTTTCAGACTTCAAACCTGCATTGACTACCACCATGCTCTGCTCAATGCGCACAACTTGCGCAGTAATCAGCTCACCTGCGCGCATTTCTTTGCGCGTCAGGCTTTCTTCGAACATCGAGGCAAAACTTTCCATTGAATTTAATTCAGTCATTTTTTTGAATACACCTTAGAACAACCCGCCAAATAATTGAGCAGCGGGGTTAGTTAAAAAACCCAAGCGAAGAGCTTCGATTGGGGCTTATACAACCCGATTTGGGCAAAATCCTTTATACCAGCCGGTACCTTGCCAGCACTTCAGAAACCGCCTGCTCGATGTTCAGAGCGGTGGTATTCAGCAAGCTTGCGCCCGGTGCCTGCTGCAAGGGAGCCACGCTACGCTGGCTGTCGCGCTCATCGCGCAGACGTATCTCTTGCAGAAGATCGGCAATCTTAACACTCATTCCTTTTTCCATCAACTGTTTATAGCGACGATCTGCCCTCGCCTCGGCGCTGGCAGTCAAAAATATCTTCAGCGCTGCTTCCGGAAACACCACCGAAGCCATGTCGCGCCCGTCGGCCACCAGTCCGGGTGCCTGACGGAAGGCTTTTTGCCTGTCCAGCAGCGCCGCCCGCACCGCGGGCAGGGCTGCCACTTTGGACGCTGCATTGCCGCTTTGCTCGGTGCGCAACTCGTCGCCCACCTGCGCGCCATCCAGCCAGATATCCGCCCCGTCGAAGCGGATGTCTATCTGCAGCGCCAGCTTTGCCAGCGCAGCCTCGTCGTCCAGCGCCATACCGCGCCTGCTGGCGGCCAGCGCAAGCAGGCGATACAGGGCGCCGCTGTCGAGATAATGAAAGCCCAGCGCCTGCGCCACGCGCTGCGCCACCGTGCCCTTGCCCGAAGCGGAGGGGCCGTCGATGGCGATGACTGGAACCGATTTTGTTACCTGTTCAAACATAGTGAAATATCCCGGAAAAGTTTTTGCCACACACTGCGGGTCGTTGATGCGCACCCCCGCGTTGCCGAATGCCGCCAGCGAAAAACACATCGCCATGCGGTGGTCATCGTAAGTGTCGATCGCAGCGTGCTTGAATGGTGCGGGCGGCGTGATGCGTATGAAATCCGCGCCCTCCTCCACCGTTGCGCCCAGCTTGCGCAGCTCGGTTGCCATCGCCGCGATACGGTCGGTTTCCTTCACGCGCCAGCTGGCGATGTTGCGCAGCGTGGTCGTGCCGTCTGCAAACAGCGCCGCCACCGCCAGGGTCATCGCGGCATCGGGAATGTGGTTGCAGTCGAGGTCGATGGCCTTTAATTTACCGGATTGCGGCGCACGCGCCTCCATCCAGTTGTCACCCAACACAATGCGCGCGCCCATCTGTTCAAGCGCCTCGGCGAATCGCACATCACCCTGCACGCTATTCCTGCCCACGCCTTCCACGCGCACCGACCCGCCACCGATCGCCCCGGCTGCGAGAAAATACGAGGCGGAAGACGCATCGCCTTCAACGAAGATGACTCCGGGGCTCTTGTAGCGCTGCCCGCCGAACACCACAAAGCGCTGCCAGCCCTGGCGCTCGACCTTGACGCCAAAGCGCGCCATCATCGCCAGCGTGATCTCGATATAGGGCTTGGAGATCAGTTCGCCCACCACCTCGATGCTCACCGTACGCCCCATCAGCGGCAGCGCCAACAACAAACCAGTGAGAAACTGGCTGGACACATCGCCGCGCACCTGCAGCGTGTCGCCTGCCAGATTTGCAGGTGAAATCTGCAACGGTGGGAAGCCCTCATTGCCCAGATAGCGGATATCCGCGCCAAGCTGGCGCAATGCATCCACAAGATCGCCTATGGGACGCTCATGCATGCGCCCACCAGGAGAATCAGAGGTTCCCCCAAACAAATCATAATGCCCCCCCGACAAAGCCAACGCGGCAACCAGCGGGCGAAATGCCGTCCCGGCATTTCCCAGAAATAGCTTTGCTTCCTTCTTTGGGAAACTTCCACCACAACCTGTGATGCGATGCGTATTGGGATAATCGATTTTGCCAGGCAATTCGATTTTGATTCCAAGCTTTCCCAAGCTATCCAGCATCCGTTCGGTGTCGTCGGAATGCAGCAGATCGCATACTTGGGTCTCGCCTTCGGCCAGCGCTGCCAGCAGCAGCACGCGATTGGAGATGCTCTTGGAACCGGGCAGGCGCACTGTGCCCTGCGCCGACAGCAAAGGAGGAAGGTCAAGAAATTCAGGATGGTTCATGCATTGCTTTCAGAATCACGCCATGCCCGCAGTCGGGGATGACAACTTATTGGATTTCAGATTTATTGTTGCGTCCAGTTGCTGCGCACTTTTCGCGCCAGGCTGAACATTTCCTCGAGTTTGCCGGCGTCGCGCTGCTGCAGCGCCTGGTGCAGGGTATACAACTCTGCGGCGTACTGCTCGATCTCGCGCAGCAGCGCATCACGGTTGGCGAGGCTGATGTCGCGCCACATCTCGGGGCTGCTGGCGGCGATGCGGGTGAAATCGCGAAAGCCGCTGGCCGCGAATGACAGCAGCAAGTCGCGGTTGTCGCGCTGTGCCAGGTCATGCACCAGCGTAAACGCCAGCAGATGCGGCAAATGGCTTACGGCAGCGAACACCTCGTCATGCTGCTCGGGCGTCAGCTCGCTCACCTGCGCACCGCAGGCTTGCCATGCGCTGCGCACGCGCGCGACAGCCGCAGCCGAGTTTTCCGACAGCGGTGTCAGCACCACTTTTTTGCCCTGATACAGATCTGCAAGCGCGGCAGCAGGGCCGCTCAGTTCGGCGCCGGCGATGGGATGTGCGGGAATGAATTGCGCGATTTTACTGCCCAGTTGCTGGCGTGCAGCTGCTACCACATCGCACTTGGTGCTGCCGCCGTCGGTGATCAGTGTATGCGAACCCAGATGCGGCTTTATGCGCGCCAGGATATCCGCCATCTGCGCCACCGGAGTTGCCAGCAGGATCAGGTCGGCATCGCGCACTTCGCGCGCCACATCGTCACCGATGCGGTCGATCAGGCCAAACTCAAGCGCCTGTTGCAGTGTCGCCGCACTGCGCCCGAAACCTACCACCTCCTGCACAGCATCGGCTTTGCGCAAGGCCAGCGCGAACGAGCCGCCGATCAGCCCGACGCCAAAGATGACGACCTTGCGCAAGGCGGCGACCTCCATGGATTAAATCGTACGCCCGATGGCACCTGCGATCGCGCCCAGCACGCCCATCAGCTTCTTCAGTTCTTCCGGGGTCAGCGCCTGGTCCGCGTCGCACCACGCTTCGCACGGATTGGGATGCATCTCCACCAGCAGACCGTCGGCGCCCGCGGCAATCGCTGCCTGCGACAGTGCGGCCACCATCCACGCCTTGCCGCCGGCATGAGAAGGATCGACGATGACCGGCAGGTGAGTTTCTTTTTTCAGAACCGGAATCGCAGTCACGTCGAGCACGTTGCGGTAGTAGGTTTCGAAAGTGCGGATACCGCGCTCGCAGAAGATGATGTTGTGGTTGCCACCCGCCGCGATATATTCAGCCGCCATCAGCCATTCGGAAATGGTGGCGGACATGCCGCGCTTCAGGATTACCGGCTTGTTGATGCGGCCAACTTCCTTGAGCAGGTCGAAGTTCTGCATGTTGCGCGTGCCGATCTGGATCACATCCACGTCGTGCTCGAGGAATGTATCCAGCATGCGGATGTCCATCAGCTCGGTCACGATAGGCAGCTTGTATTTGCTGGCCGCCTTGCGGAACATGTCCAGGCCTTCCACGCCCTTGCCCTGGAAAGTATAGGGACTGGTGCGCGGTTTGAACGCGCCGCCGCGCATCAGGCGACAACCTGCCTCGTGCACATACTGTGCCGACAGATCCATCTGCGACTGTGTTTCCACCGAGCACGGACCGCCGATGATCTGGATCTGCTTGCCGCCCAACGGAATGCCAGCGATATCGATCACGGTATTTTCCTTGTGCGATTCGCGCGACACGATCTTGTACTGCTTGGCGATATGCATCGCCGACTCCACACCCGGCAAGGCGGTAAACATTTCCTCGCTCAGCTTGCGCTCATCACCGATTGCACCGATTACGGTGCGCTCGATACCGCGCGATATATTGGCCTGCAAGCCATTGGCTTCCAGCTTCTTTACGACTGCGCCGATTTCAGCGTCGGTTACATCTCTGCCCATTACTATAATCACTTTGTTTCCCCCAAGGCCTGCGTTAACGCAGATAAAAATTTAACGTTCTCTGATTCCAGACCTATGCTCACGCGCAAATAGTCCGCCATATCGTAGTTGGCAATCGGCCGCACGATCACACCCAGTTCGAGCAAGCGTCGATACATCGCGGTCGCGCCGCCGATGCGAAAACTGATGAAATTGCCATAGGACGGAATATAGCTCAGTCCCAGCTTGCTCAGGCCGGCGGTGATCTGCTGCATGCCGCGCCGGTTAAGCTCAAAAGTCTTCTGCACGAAATCCATATCGTGCAATGCCGCCACTGCCGCCGCCTGCGCGATGCTGTTGACGTTGAACGGCTGGCGCACGCGGTTGATCATGTCGGTGATCTGCTCGTGCGCGATGGCATAGCCCACACGCAAACCCGCCAGGCCATAAGCCTTGGAGAAGGTGCGCGAAATAATCAGGTTGGGATATTGCGCAAGCCAGCTCACGCTGTTGTAGCGCTGCGCAGCAGGCAGGTATTCGTTGTATGCCTCGTCCAGCACCACCAGGATATTGGCCGGCAATGCGCTTAAAAATTCTTCCAGCACTGCAGCCGTCAGATAAGTGCCGGTCGGGTTATTCGGATTGGCGATGAATACCATCTTGGCTTTGTGCTGCACGGCCGCCTTGCGCATCGCGTCCAGATCGTGGCCGAATTCTTTCGCCGGAACCGTTATACCCTTGGCGCCAACTGCCTGGGTAGCCAACGCATACACCGCAAAGGCATGGGCGGAATATACCGCCACATCGCCCGGCGCCAGAAAGGCGCGCGAAGCCAGTTCCAGCAAATCATTCGAGCCATTGCCCAGCACCAGATTGGCATGAGCCACGCTATAGCGCTTGGCCAGCGCATCCTTCAATTCAAAGCCATTACCGTCCGGATACAGCGCAATGGTCTTGATTGCCTCGTGCATCGCGGCCACGGCTTGGGGGCTAGCGCCCAACGGATTTTCGTTTGAGGCCAGTTTTACAATGCCCATGATGCCGAGTTCGCGCTCCAGTTCGGCAATCGGCTTGCCTGGCTGGTAAGGTGCTATGGCGCGGATGTAGGGTGGAGCTAATTCAGTGTAATTCATCTAGTTATACTGACAATATATTCAATTGATTCAAAATGTTAATAAAAGACCGCATCAGTTTAAATTGATAACGACACAATTTAAATTATTGAAACCGGATACGAGCCTAAAATCTTTACAAATGCAGCAACCTCTTTTAATTCCTGCAGCGCTGAGGCTACTTTGGCATCCTTTTGATGCCCTTCGATGTCGAGAAAGAATACGTATTCCCACAAACCCGATTTAGCCGGACGCGACTCCAGCTTGCTCATGCTGACGCCGTGTTTGGCCAGCGGCACCAGCAGATCATGCACCGCGCCAGGACGGTTAGCGGCGGACATCACCAGCGAAGTTTTATCGCGGCCTGAAGCGGCGACCTCCTGATTGCCGATGACCAGAAAGCGCGTGGTATTGCGCGGGTCATCTTCAATATTGGCAGACTGCACCGCGATATTGAAGCGCTCCGCTGCCTGTTTTCCTGCGATTGCCGCGCTGTGCTTTTCTTTGCTTGCCAGTGACGCGGCCTCGGCATTGCTCGCGACCGAGATACGCTCGGAATGTGGCAGATGCGTATTCAGCCAGTCCTGACACTGCCCCAGTGACTGAGGATGAGAATAGACGCGCTTGATTTTGGACAGATCAGCATCCTGCGACAGCAGACACTGATGCACCGCCAGCAGGACTTCGCCGCATATTTTAAGCGGGCTTTGCATCAGCAAATCCAGCGTGCGGCCTATGGCACCCTCGGTGGAATTTTCCACCGGTACCACACCGTAATTTGCCTCGCCGCTTTCGACCTTGCGGAACACTTCATCGATAGAAGCACAGGGCATCCCCTTGCAAGCCTGACCAAAACGCTTGATCGTCGCGGCTTCGGTAAAGGTGCCCTGCGGCCCCAGATAGGCCACCGAGAGCGGCTCTTCCAGCGCGCGGCAATGCGACATGATTTCGGTAAACAGAGTGCTTACGCTCTGCGCAGACAAAGGGCCGGCATTTGCATCCACCATGCGCTTTAACACCTGCGCCTCGCGCTCCGGGCGCAGCACAGCACTGCCATTCTTGGCATGACCTATTTGCTGCGCCAACTTGGCACGATGATTAAACAGCTTGAGCAGCTCATCATCGATAGTGTCAATTTGTGCACGAAATTTTTTAAGCTCTTCACTCATAGCGCGCCCTAACCCTTGCGCCTGGAAAAATCATGCATAAAGTTGGCCAATGCCTGCACACCTTCAAGCGGCATGGCATTATAAATAGAGGCGCGCATACCGCCAGCCAGCTTGTGGCCTTTAAGTTGTAACATGCCGAGTGCTTCAGCCTGCTTGATGAACTCGGCATCGCGTGTGGCATCTCTGGTGCTGAACGGCACATTCATGCGCGAACGATTGGCCTGCGCAACAGGGCAATGGTAGAAACCGTTGCTGGCATCAATCGCGTCATATAACAACTTGGCCTTGACAATATTCGTCTGCTCCATCGCAGCCACCCCGCCGTTGCGCTTAAGCCACTGGAATACCAGCCCCGCCATATACATGCCGTATGTAGGCGGCGTGTTGTACATTGAATCATTATCGGCATGAATCTTGTAATCCAGCATGGCCGGTGCACCGGCAGGCGCATGACCGAGCAGATCTTCGCGCACGATAAGCACCGTCAACCCTGCTGGACCTATATTCTTCTGCGCGCCGGCATAGATTAGGCCGAATTTTGACACATCATATTCGCGCGACAGAATATTCGAGGACATATCCGCCACCAGCGGCACATCGCCAGAAGCAGGAATCCAATTGAATTCAACACCGCCTATGGTCTCGTTCACCACGTAATGAAGGTAAGCCGCATCCTTGTTGCAGCGCCAGCTCTCAAACGCGGGGACATAGCTGAAACCTTTATCCGCGCTGCTAGCAACCTCGTTCACCGAGCACAACTTCTGCGCCTCGGCCATTGCTTTCTGCGACCAGATGCCGGTGTTTACATAATCGGCAGTAGATTTGCCACGCAACAGGTTCATGGGGATCATGGCGAACTGCAGACTGGCACCACCCTGCAGGAACAGCACCTTGTAGTTGGCAGGAACGCCCATCAACTCGCGCAGATCAGCTTCGGCCTGCGCCGCGATACCCATGAATTCCTTGCCGCGATGGCTCATTTCCATCACCGACATGCCGCTGCCGTGCCAGTCGAGCAATTCTTCGCGCGCCTGCAATAAAACCTCGTGCGGCAAGACTGCCGGACCCGCGCTGAAGTTATATATAGTCATTTAGGCATCCTTTGCATGATTCCAAATAATTATTCGGCAGCTGCATCAGTATCGGATTCAGTACCGCCACCCGCAACGCTTTCAGAACCTTCTCCCGCTTCGGTATCCTGGTCTTCAGGTTCGGCAATCCGGCTCAAGCTGGAAAGCTTCTCACCCGCCCCCAGATTAATCAGCGTCACACCCTGGGTAGCACGGCTCATCTCGCGTATCTCTTTTACGCGGGTACGAATCAGCACGCCATTGGTGCCGATCAGCATGATTTCATCATCCGTTCTCACCAGTGTGGCAGCCACCACCTTGCCGTTACGCTCGCTGGTCTGGATAGCGATCATGCCCTGCGAGCCGCGTCCATGGCGAGTGTACTCCGCGATAGGCGTACGCTTGCCGTAACCATTCTCGGTGGCCGTCAGTACGGTCTGTGTTTCATCCTCAGCCACCAGCAGCGCAATCACCTGCTGCCCTGTCGCCAGGCGCATGCCGCGCACACCGCGTGAGGCACGCCCCATGGAGCGCACATCATCTTCATCGAAACGCACCGCCTTGCCGCCATCCGAGAACAGCATCACGTCATGCTTGCCGTCGGTCAGCGCCACGCCGATGAGGAAATCGCCCTCGTCCAGATTGATCGCGATAATGCCGGCCTTGCGCGGATTGGCGAAATCGGACAATGGCGTTTTCTTCACCGTACCCTGGGAGGTGGCAAAGAAAATGTATTGATCGTCGGAGAACTCTTTCACCGGCAGGATGGCATTGATCTTCTCGCCTTCTGCCAGCGGCAGCAGGTTCACAATCGGCTTGCCACGGCTGGTGCGGTTGCCCTGCGGCACATCGTACACCTTGATCCAGTACACCTGACCCTTGCTGGAGAAGCACAGGATGTAATCGTGCGTGTTGGCGATAAACAGGTTGTCGACAAAATCGTCTTCCTTGGTCGGCGCCGCCTGCTTGCCGCGACCGCCGCGCTTCTGCGCGGTATATTCGCCGAGCGACTGCGCCTTCATATAACCGCTGTGCGACAACGTGACCACCACGTCTTCCGGTGCGATCAGGTCTTCCATGCTCATGTCATGGGTGTGCGTCACAATTTCACTGCGGCGCTCGTCGCCGTACTGCGACTTGATCGCGACCAGTTCGTCGCTGATGATCTGCGTCACACGCGCTGGCTTGGCCAGAATATCGAGCAGGTCGACGATCTTGTCCATCACCTCGCGGTATTCGCTGACGATCTTGTCCTGCTCCAGCCCGGTCAGGCGCTGCAAACGCAGCTCAAGTATCGCCTGCGCCTGTATGTCGGAAAGGCGGTAGCCGCCCTGTTTGGACAAACCGAATTCAGGCAGCAGATTTTCCGGACGCGACGCATCGCTGACACGGCTCAGCAGATCTTCAACCAGTGCCGAGCGCCATTCCCTGCCCATCAGTCCCTGCTTGGCAATAGCGGGGGTCGCAGCGGCCTTGATCAGCGCAATAATCTCATCCACGTTGGACAGCGCAACCGCCAACCCTTCCAGAATGTGGCCGCGGTCACGCGCCTTGCGCAATTCAAAGATGGTGCGGCGGGTGACGACTTCGCGGCGGTGATTGAGGAAGGCCGAGATGAATTGCTTCAGGTTCAGCAATTGCGGCTGGCCATCAAGCAAGGCCACCATATTCATGCCGAAGCTGTCCTGCAGCTGCGTCATCTTGAACAGCTGATTCAGGATCACCTCTGGGTTTTCATTGCGTTTCAGCTCGATCACCGCGCGCATACCGGACTTGTCGGACTCGTCGCGGATTTCGGAGATACCTTCAATCTTCTTCTCGCGCACCAGTTCGCCGATCTTGATCAGCAGGTTGGCCTTGTTCACCTGATAGGGCAGCTCATCGATGATGATCGCCTGGCGGTTGCTGCCCTTGTCGACATCTTCAAAGTGGGTGCGGGCACGCATGATCACGCGGCCACGGCCGGTGCGGTAACCTTCCTTGACCCCGGCCAGACCGTAGATAAAACCGGCAGTCGGGAAATCGGGCGCGGGAACCAGTTCGATCAACTGCTCAATATCCATCTCGGGGTTTTGCAACAGCGCCAGACAAGCTTCGATGACCTCGCTCAGGTTATGCGGCGGAATATTGGTAGCCATACCCACCGCAATACCGGTGGAACCGTTGACCAGCAGATTGGGGAAACGCGCCGGCAGCACCAGCGGCTCGCTTTCGGAACCGTCGTAGTTGGGCCCGAAATCGACCGTTTCCTTGTCCAGATCAGCCAGCAACTCGTGCGCGATACGCGCCATGCGGATTTCGGTATAACGCATCGCCGCCGCATTATCGCCGTCCACCGAACCGAAGTTACCCTGGCCATCTACCAGCGGATAGCGCAGCGAAAAATCCTGCGCCATGCGCACGATGGTGTCATATACCGCGGTATCGCCGTGCGGGTGGTATTTACCAATCACGTCACCGACGATACGCGCCGACTTTTTATAAGCCTTATTCCAGTCGTTGGATAGCTCATGCATCGAAAACAGCGCGCGGCGGTGTACGGGCTTGAGCCCGTCACGCACATCGGGCAAGGCGCGCCCAACGATTACGCTCATCGCATAGTCAAGATATGACTTGCGCATTTCACCCTCAAGACTGACGTTCAGTGTTTCTTTGGCAAATTGTTCCATGTATGGCGAGGCCCTTAAAAAAGCTTACAAAAACAGCTTTTGATTTTATCATGCCCACCCAGAGCGTGACAAAAAATATACCTCCCCTCTTTTAGCGGCAGCATGAATCGCAGCACAGGCGCATTAACAGCACTGTGCAAAGCATGCCCGGATGAGTTACGCTATGCCCAATCCATATTCAGAAACACGCACCATGACCAACGCCGATCCAATCGAACTGGAAAAATTCAGCCAACTCGCCCACCGCTGGTGGGATGTCAACAGTGAATTCAAGCCGTTACATGAAATCAATCCCTTACGTCTTGGATATATCGACAACATCGCCCATCTTGCCGGCAAAACCGTGCTGGATGTGGGCTGCGGCGGCGGCATCCTGTCCGAAAGCATGGCCGGGCTTGGCGCGCAGGTTACCGGCATTGATCTGGGCGACAAGGCATTGCAGGTAGCGCAATTGCACCTGCTGGAAAGCGGCAAACAGGTCGAATACCGCAAAATCGCCGTGGAACAGCTCGCGCTGGAAAAGCCGGGACATTACGACGTGGTGACCTGCATGGAAATGCTGGAACATGTGCCGGACCCTGCCAGCATCGTGCGCGCCTGCTCACAACTGGTCAAACCCGGTGGCCATGTGTTTTTCTCAACGCTAAACCGCAATCCGAAATCCTATCTGCTCGCCATCATCGGCGCAGAATATGTGCTGAACATGCTGGCGCGCGGCACCCATGACTACGCCAAATTTATCAAGCCTTCCGAACTGGCGCAGTTCTGCCGCAATAGCGAATTGAACGTTACTGACATCATCGGCATGAGCTACAACCCGCTCACCAAGATTTACTCCCTGGGACGCGATACCGATGTCAACTATATGATGGCTTGCCGCCGTGGCTGAGTCCGCCGTGATTCAAGCGACAGCAACCGAAGCAGTCCTTTTCGATTTAGACGGCACCTTTGCCGATACCGCGCCCGACCTGGGAGCCGCGCTCAATCATGTGCGCGGGCTGCATCACCTGCCCCCGCTGCCGCTGGAAGTCACTCGCCTGCAGGCCTCGCATGGCTCTGCCGGTTTAATAAAACTTGGGTTCAACGTAGAGCCTGACTCGGCAAAATTTCCGGCACTGCGCAATGCATTTCTGGCGCATTACACTGCCAATATATGCGCCCGCACCACACTGTTTCCCGGCATGGCTGAACTCGTCGATGCACTGGAGCAACGCGGCCTGCCGTGGGGTATCGTCACCAACAAACCGCATCGCTTTACCCTGCCGCTGATGCAGGCGCTGGGCTATGATAAGCGTGCTGCCTGCCTGGTGAGCGGCGACACCTGCGCCCATGCCAAACCTCATCCCGCCCCCCTGCTGCATGCCGCAAAAATCATGGGCGTCGCAGCGCAAAACTGTTTATATCTGGGGGATGACAAGCGCGACATGCAGGCAGGCCGTGCTGCCGGAATGAAATCGCTGATCGCACTTTTTGGCTACATAGATCCAGAAGCAGACCTCAATAGCTGGCAGGCAGATGCCTCCATTGCATCGCCAGTAGATCTTCTCGCATATCTGAATTAATATTTTTTTGCAGCAATGCCCCAGGCCGCATGATACGGGCTGGCATCAAACGGCTGCTCCACACCATTTAATTCATTCATCAAGATCGCAACGCTGGCAGGCGCCATGGTGACGCCATAGCGAAAATGACCGCTGTTCAGATACAGATTGTCCAGTTGGGGATGCTGGCCTATGGTCGGAATATTGCGCGGCGAAGCAGGGCGCAGACCGGACCAGTGCTGCACCAGCGGCATGTCGCGCAACGCAGGCAACAGCAATTGCGCACGCTGCCACAGAGAATCACGCGCTTCAACCGTCGTGCTTGTGTCGAAGCCCACATCTTCCATCGTGCTGCCCACCAGCAGATGTCCGTCCCGCCGGGGAATCAGGTACATGCCACCCTGCAGCAGGATATGGCGCAACGGAGGGTGGGCGAATTTGAACAGCAGCATCTGCCCGCGCATCGGCTTGATATCCAGCTGCAAGGCATATGCACCCAGCAGCTGCTTGCTCCACGCTCCGGCAGTGACAATATAGCGATCCGCGCTGATTTCACCGCCAGAAGTGAAGAGTGCCTGCACCCTGCCGCCATCAGTCGAAATCCCCTGCACCTCACACTGCTCCACAATATGTCCGCCGAGCATTTCTACATGCTTGCGTAATGCCTGGACCAGGCGCGGATTGCGCACCTGTGCCACGTCGGGCAGCAACAGGCTTTCGTCCTTTTCTTCCAGCCTGACCCCATGCTCCTCACACCATTGCCGCGCCAGGGAATGATCGAAAGGCGGCAGCACCAGCATGCCGCTCACCTCGTATTCAGGATCTATCCCTGTGGCAGCGTGCAGGTCTGTTGCCCATTGCGGATACAATGCCGCACCCAGACTGGTCAGCCGTGTGACTTCATCCGGATAATCCCACGGACACAACGGCGACAGGATGCCCCCGCCCGCCCATGAAGACTCGCGTCCTACCGCACCGCGTTCCACGATGGTTACGCTGGCGCCCTGCAACAGCAGGCGCTGCGCAGTCGTCAGTCCCGCCACCCCGGCACCAATAATCAGATATTCAGAAATCAAGAAGTTTCTCCATTTACACCACTGCCTTTTTTGCTGAAAACAAAGAACATTATGCACCGGCCCTGCTTGTCACCGCTTATTCCGATCAAGTTACCTTTCATCGGCTAAAGCTGGAGCGGGATGGCAATTATGCCTTAAGGTGCGATCACATTAAAAAAACCAGGGAGAACAGAATGAAATTACAGCGTGGCTTTACATTAGTCGAACTGATGGTAGTGGTATTAATCATCGGAATATTATCATCAGTAGCCATACCTGCTTACCGAGATTATGTGACGCGCGGGAAACTGAGCGAAGCTTTTACCGAACTGGCCAGCATGCGTGTCAGACTGGAACAGTACTTTCAGGACAACAGAACCTACGTTAATGCCTGCCAACCCGGCACGATTGCCCCACTTCCATCCGCGGCGGCCAGCAAATATTTCACCTACACCTGCCCCATCCTCACCGCAACAACATTCAGAGTAGATGCAACAGGCAACGCGGCACAGGGAACCGGCGGCTTTACCTACACCGTAGACCAGGCCAACGCAAAACAAACGACAAGCGTACATAGCGGCTGGACCCTACCCAGCCCCAATGACTGCTGGATTACCAAAAAGGGCGGCGTGTGCTAACCCTGACCTCTAAACAGCAAGGCTTTTCCCTGGTCGAGCTGATGATAGGGCTGGTCATATTAGCCATTCTGATTGCGGCCGGCCTGCCTGTGTTTTCCCTGTGGATGCAGAATACGCAAAACCGCTCTGCTGCAGAATCCATCCTGAACGGCTTGCAAATGGCACGTACTGAAGCAGTCAGACACAATGCCAATGTTCGTTTCGATTTTACATCTGCCTCTGGTTCCATCGCCTGGACTGTTGGCTGCGTAAACCCTGTGGGAGACCTGAATGGTGATGGCGAACTGGATTGCCCGGCTGTCATTCAAAGCCGCTCAGGGGGCGAAGGAACCGGCAATGCCCGTGCAGGCATCAGCACTGCGGCCATCCCTACCCCGGCGCTGGCGGGCAATTTCAATCCCGCACTCGCTAGCGGCACAGGCTTGCCTGCCGGAGTTACCTTCACATTTCTGGGCCGGATTCCAGGCGTTAATATTGGCACTGATATCACCAGGATAGACATCACCAATGCGGCCTCAAGCGCTGCGCGCAGGATGGTCATAACCATAGGCACGGGGGGAACCATACGCATGTGTGATCCAGCCCTTCTTTTAGCAAACAATCCGCAAGGCTGTGCTTAAAATCAGGAGCCATAAAGTGAAGACCAAACACCAGCAGCTGAAGACCGGCTCCAGCAAACAACGAGGCTCCGTGATACTGGAAAGCTTGATCGCCATGCTGATTTTTTCCATGGGGATACTGGCCATTGTCGGTTTGCAGGGCGCGTCAATCAGAAATGTTGCCGGTGCCAAATATCGCACCGATGCCAGCCTGCTGGCCAACCAGGTTATCGGGCAAATGTGGACTACCGATAAGGCTACCGCATCGCTGCAAAATGATTACAACAGCCCCAATGGACTAATGTATTTAGCCTGGGCATCAAACGTGCAGCAAGGGCTGCCAGGCGTGATGGGCGCAACTTTGCCAACGATATCAATCGATGGCAATAACCAGGCCACCATTACCATCCAGTGGCAATCACCCGGCGAAAATGCCCCGCACAACTACGTTGCAATCGCACGCATAAACGGATAATACCGGGAGACCCCATCATGGCCCCACATCAAAACATTAAATACCGCAACAGTGGTTTCAGCCTGGTAGAGATCATGGTCGGCATGGTCATCAGCCTGTTGAGCGTGGTCATAATACTGCAAGTGTTCGCGGCCTTCGAAGGGCAAAAGCGTACGACAACTGGCGGTGCTGATGCGCAAACCAATGGCGCCATTGCATTATTCACTGTCGAACGCGACGTACGCATGGCAGGATATGGCTTCAGCAATCCCGGGATTTTGGGATGCGTTATTAACAGCTATTACAATGGAGCACCACTCCCAACCTTTTCGCTTGCGCCTGTGACCATCACCAATGGAGCGGGAGGCTTGCCTGACAGCATTAGCATCTTGGCCAGCTCCAAAGGAAGCGGGAGCCTGCCGGCCAGAATCACTAGCAGTCTCCCGCCAGTAGCAGCCCCTTTCGACCTGAACACCAACCTCGGCATTGCAGTAAACGATTTACTGATCGCCTTCCAACCCGGCCTTCCCTGCACTTTATTACAGGTCACCAATATACCACCTGGTAGCACGACCAAAATTGACCACCAAGGTGGCTCTCAGAGTCTTTGGAACCCAACTGGAATTGATGCAACCAATCTTTATCCCCCAGGCGGTTACACCAACCGCGCAATGCTGTTCAACCTCGGGCAGGTGATTAATCATACTTATTCACTGGATGCTCAAAACAACCTGCTGTTCACTGATTATTCATCCCAAACAAATACCAGCGTTGTTCAGTCGCTGATGCCGGACATCGTCAATATGCAGGCTCAATACGGTTTCGACAGACGGGTTGGTCCACAGACCGATGCTCAGGTTAGTGCCAATGGATGGCAAGACAACATGATTGATGCCGACGGCGACGGCGTCGTCGGCAACCCCGGTGATATCGCCAGAATCTATGGCGTGCGCCTTGCCGTTGTGGCACGCAGCGGGCAGCAGGAAAAAGTTAATCCCGCCAGCGGTTTGTGTGACACAACCACGACTGCACCAACATGGCTGGACGGCACCGCAATCGATGTCAGCAGACATCCTGACGGGACAGCAAATGCGGATTGGAAATGTTACCGCTACAAAACATTTGAAACCATCATCCCGCTCCGCAACCTGATCTGGAGAGAATAATGAAAATAGAACCTTATTCAGGGGTAAGCCTCGCGCCCCTGGGAGTGCGTAATAAACCTTATAAACCTTGCTTGAACGGCAGACCTCAACTTCCTGCCAGGCAAAGAGGCGTCGTTCTCTTCATTGCCCTGATCGCACTGGTCGCCATGACTTTGGCGGCCATTGCCCTGGTCCGCTCAGTCGATACCGGTAATGTGGTCGCAGGTAACCTCGCCTTCAAACAGGGTGCGACCCTGGCTGGCGATACTGCAGCAGAAACAGCAATCGCCTGGTTGATACCAGTTTCGGCTACCGCAAGTGCCTATAATGATCAGCCCGCCTCAGGTTACTATGCCACCAGCCAGGATAATCTCGACATGACCGGCAGCCTGAACGCCCCGACCATGGCTTTAGTCGACTGGGATTTGAACGGCTGTGCGGGAACCACACCAGCCGCTTGTATCGTCCCAGCCCCAACACAAGCTGCAGGCAACGGCTATACCTTTAATTTCATCATTCACCGTTTATGCCAAACTTCGGGAGATCCCAATAGCTCCTCCAATACTTGCGCCACCTACCAAGCGCCATCAACCAGCAGCCCTAACCGTGGAGAAATTAAATATGGTGGCGGTCGCCTTCAACAGCCGCCAACCTCTTACTACCGCATTACATCGAGAGTCAGAGGCCCGAGAAATTCAATCAGTTTTATTGAAGAGATCGTCCATTTCTAGCAAGCTCTTAATCAGGAGACCAACATGAAAAACTATTCCTTGAACACCTTATTCAGCGCGGTAATATCCGCAGCGCTCCTGGGTGCAAGTTATTGTGCCACGGGTGCAACCACCGATATCTCCAGTTCGCCATTGGCATCCTCTTCGTCTACTGCAGTAAAGCCTAATATTTACTTCATTCTGGATGACTCAGGCAGTATGGGATGGGAGTATCTGCCCGACACGGTGGACAATAACAACAGCAAATATTGCTATAGAAATTACGCTTATAACCTGATTTATTACAATCCTAACTACACTTATACCCCGCCTGTCTATGCTGACGGCACCAGCTATCCCAATGCAAGCTATAACAACGCAAAATCCAACGGTTTTGATGCAGCCTCCAGCAGCGTAAACCTGCAAAACGGTTTTAAGGCCGGTAACGACAGCTCAGGACAACAGGCTTATTATTATAAACACACAAGCACACCCAATGGCACCTGCGAAGCCAACAGCAAATACGCCCTGGTGCAAGTGCCATCGACCTCATCTGAGGCACAGAATTTTGCCAACTGGTATAGCTACTACCGTACCCGTATCATGCTGATGCAAACAGCGGCAGGCAAAGCATTCAAGAGCATCACAAGCGGTTATCGTGTGGGATTCTCCACGATTGGGTATACAGGAACGGACTCTACCGTTAACGAATTCCTGAAAATTAACGACTTTGATGCGACGCAAAAATCTTTATTCTATTCAAAGCTTTATACATCAACAGCTGGCGGCTCCACGCCATTGCGGGCTGCTTTGTCAAAAGCAGGCCGCATGTATGCCGGCCAACTGCTAACCGGCAGCGATGATCCGGTTAAATACTCCTGCCAGCAGAACTTCACCATACTATCCACCGACGGTTACTGGAACACCGGACTTGAAAATCCCGCGAACCCAACGGGCGATGGATGCAAAACAAACTCAGCGGCGTCGACGAACTATGGCGCATACGGTGTCGACAATCAGACTTGTGTAGGCAACATGGACGGTGGAACTACAGCAAAGCCACTATATGACGCGAACGCCAAGAGCAACACCCTCGCAGACGTGGCCATGTATTATTACCAGACAGACCTGCGCACTTCCACCCTCGGCAACTGCACCGGTGCGCTCGGCTCGGGAACCGATGTATGCGAGAACAATGTTCCCGGTGCCGGTGCCGATATCAACACCCAGCAGCACATGACCACTTTTACCCTGGGGCTGGGCCTGGATGGCTTGCTGAATTACACAGAAGATTACTTATCTGGCGGTTCAACTGACTATGAAGCGCTTAAACAAGGCACTAAAAAATGGCCGGATCCAATTGCCAACTCCAATGCAGAACGCATTGACGATCTGTGGCATGCCGCAGTCAACGGACGCGGCATCTACTTCAGTGCAAAAAACCCGGACTCCCTTATCAGCGGCCTCAGCAAGGCGTTGGCGGGTGTCTCCGCGCGCACCGGTTCTGCCGCAGCAGCAGCAACCAGTAACCTTGAACCGGTAGCGGGCGACAACTTCGTGTATATCGCCCTTTACCGGACCGTAAACTGGGATGGCGATCTTCAGGCAAAGACGATAGATCCAAGCACAGGTGCGATCTCGGCAACACCAGTCTGGACAACACAAGCACAGCTCGACGCCAAGGTAACAGGCACCACCGATACCCGCACTATTTATACCTTCGACAGTGGTACAAGCAATAAGCTCAAGTCTTTCGACTGGGCCAGCCTGACTGCCACCGAGCAAGGGTATTTTAATAACATATGTCCATCCGCCAAACTTTCCCAGTGCAGCTCGCTGACTGCCGCCCAGCAAACAGCCGCTTCAGGAGTAAACCTGGTGAAATTCATACGCGGACAGGATGGTTATGAAGACCAGGCCTCCAATACAGATCGCATTTATCGTGATCGTGCACACGTGCTGGGCGACATGATCAGCTCACAGCCGGTTTATGTGAAAACACCGCCGTTCGCCTATGTCGACGCAAACTATGACACCTTCAGGGACTCCACCCAGAAAAACCGCGCAGCCATGGTTTATGTTGCAGTCAATGACGGCATGCTGCATGCGTTCAACGGTACCACGGGTGTGGAAGAATGGGCCTATATTCCTCAACTTTTAATGCCCAATCTGTATAAGCTGGCAGACAAGAATTATTCCACCAACCATCAATACTATGTGGACGGCTCTCCCTCCATCGGTGATATTTGCCCAACTGCGCCGGCGTCAACTTGCACCGGTGCGCAATGGAAAACCATTCTGGTTGGTGGATTCAACGCCGGTGGCAGAGGCTATTACGCTCTGGATGTCACAAATCCTGCGAGCCCCAAGGCCTTATGGAACTTCACCCTCAACGATGATAATGATCTCGGCCTCACCTATGGCAACCCGATTATCACCAAGCGCAAGGACGGCACCTGGATCGTAGTAGTGACTTCAGGCTATAACAATATTTCCCCCGGCAGCGGCATAGGCTACTTGTATGTACTCAATGCAAACACGGGCGCCGTACTGGAAAAAATCAGCACCGGAGCCGGTAGCACCACTACGCCAAGCGGCCTCGGAAAAATTAACGCCTGGATCAACACCACCACAGACAACACTGCGCAACGCTTCTACGGTGGAGATCTTGAAGGCAATGTCTGGCGTTTCGATATTGATGACGTCGTCCCTCCAGCTGGCAAGGAGGCTGTCAAGGTCGGTATAGCCGGTCAAATAAACGGGGCCGGAACACAGTCCATCACAACCAAACCGGAGTTGACCGAGGTTACCTACGGAAGCTCCAACTACGCCGTGGTCAATATAGGCACAGGCCGTTACCTGGGAGTAAACGATCTGAGCGATACCAGCCAGCAATCGGTTTACGCCTTCAAGGATGACTTGACGGCAACCGGTCTCGGCCAACTGCGCGCTACCGGTTTACTGGTTAAACAAACACTCACTACCTTTACCGGCAGCAGTGGGGAATTATTGCGCAAGAGCTCGACCAATGCCGTTGACTGGTCCACAAAATCCGGTTGGTACGTGGACTTGAATCCCAATAGCGAATCCCCGGGGGAACGGGTGAACGTGGACATGCAAATGCAGCTGGGACTGCTGACCGTAGCCGGCAACGTGCCCAATGCGAATGCCTGCAACCTGGGCGGTTATGCATGGTTGTATTATTTCGATTACAGAACAGGCCAGTATGTCAAAACAGCAAGCGACAATATGGTGGGAAGAAGACTGACCAACAATGCGCTGGTCGCTGGTCTGAAGACCATCAAACTGACAACCGGCAAAACCTTGACCATCATCACCGACACGGGTGGCGGAATTACCGGCAACGACGACCCAACCTCGAGTGGCGGAGGGGCTTCAGGAGGGAAACGCGTTTCGTGGCGAGAGCTGCTTAATTAATCCTCGCCCCATCAAAGCAAAAGCGGCCTAATGGCCGCTTTTGCTTTGATGCAGTGCCCCTCAGTAACTGACTGTAGAGCGCGTTTTTCCGGAACAGCTTAAGCCGAACTCAATGCCTTGGGCAGAGAAAACACTACGTTCTCTGAAATTCCATCCAGTTCACGCACGCTGTTCGCACCCAGCTCTTTCAAGCGTGCGATCACGTTCTGCACCAGCACCTCGGGTGCAGAGGCACCTGCACTGATGCCGATATGCTGCTTGCCTTGCAGCCATTCCTGTTTGAGTTCAGTCGCATCATCCACCAGATAGGCGGGGACGTTCATGTTGCGAGCCACTTCACGCAGGCGATTGGAATTGGAGCTGCTGGGTGACCCCACCACGATCACGACATCGCACTGTTTGGCCAGCTGCTTGACCGCGTCCTGGCGGTTTTGCGTGGCGTAGCAGATGTCGTCCTTCTTCGGCCCGACAATGGTGGGAAAGCGCGCCTTGAGCGCGGCGATAATGGTGATGGTATCGTCGATGGATAAAGTCGTCTGGGTAACGAAGGCAAGATTATCCTCATCTTTCACTTGCAGCAGTTGCACGTCTGCGGGAGATTCCACCAGATACATGCTGCCCACGCTCTGCCCCATAGTACCCTCAACCTCGGGGTGCCCGGCATGGCCTATCATGATAATTTCCTTGCCCTTGTCGCGCAGGCGGGCAACTTCGTTATGCACCTTGGTGACCAGTGGACAGGTTGCGTCAAACAGCGTGAATCCCCTTGCCGCGGCTTCTTGCCGCACCGCTTGCGAAACGCCGTGTGCGCTGAAAATCAGGATGCTGCCGGCAGGAACTTCGGCCAGGTTTTCGATGAAAATAGCGCCTTTTCTACGCAGGTTATCCACCACAAATTTATTGTGCACCACTTCGTGCCGCACATAAATAGGGGAGCCGTGCAGGGTCAGTGCTCGCTCGACCATTTCGATGGCGCGGTCTACACCGGCACAAAAGCCGCGCGGATTGGCAAGTATAATTTCCATTTTTATCCTTCTGAAACTTTATCTCCCCCGTGACTTTGCAGGCGCAACGGGGGAAACATTATTTATTTCTTTTTGAAACTGTCCAGAACCAGCAGCACTGCACCCACCGTGATTGCCGAGTCTGCCACATTGAACGCGGGGAAGTGCTGGCTGCCCCAGTAAAAATCCAAGAAGTCCACCACATAACCATAAGCGACGCGGTCGATCAAATTGCCCAGGGCGCCGCCCATGATCAATGACAGCGCGAAACAAAACCATGTTTCACGGGCATGCTGGCGCAGCAAACGCACGATCCACACCGCCGCCAGGATGGCGATGGCACTGAACATCCAGCGCTGCCAGCCGCCCGCGTCATTTAAAAAGCTGAATGCCGCTCCGGTGTTATGTGCCAATACCAGATTAAAAAATTCAGACACGCGCAGGCTTTCGCCATAGATGAAATGCGCGCTGATCCATAGCTTGCTGGTCTGATCCAAAACGATGATCACTGCTGCGAGACTCAACCAGCCTTTTAACCCAACTTTCGCACCAGCCTGTGACGGGCCGGAAAAAAGAAAGATCATGAAAGATTTAAGCATAACGCCGGCCCTCATTATCGCCAGCCAGATTGCTCACGCAACGCGCACACAGCGTGGGATGTTCGGCGTTTCTGCCAATATCCTCGCGGTAATGCCAGCATCGTTCGCACTTGGCATGAGCGCTCACCAGCACTTCGATGCGTTGATCAGCTTGCGCGCCAACACGCTTGATATCGGCGCGCGAGGTGATCATTACAAAGCGCAGATCATTACCCAGCCTGGCCAGAACATCGTAATCATTGCCTGCTGCATAAATATTAATTTCTGCAGCCAGGGCAGAGCCGATTTCTCCCGCAGCGCGTGATTCTTCCAGACGCTTGTTCACTTTTGCACGCCATACGCAAATGGTTGACCAGTCTTGAGTCAGATTGGCATCCGCTGCAGGCAATTGCGGCAGTTCGTACCACAGCGTTTCAAACACGCTACTCTGCTTCTGTCCAAGCAGGCTCCACACTTCCTCCGCGGTAAAGCTCATGATCGGTGCCATCAGGCGAGTCAGGCTTTGCGTGATGTGATACAGCGCGTTTTGCGCCGAGCGTCGTCCCTGTGAATTGGGCGCGGTGGTATACAGCCGGTCTTTCAGGATGTCGAGATAGAATCCACCCAGATCTTCAGAGCAGAATGCCTGCAGTTTCTGCACCACGGCATGGAATTCATAACGCGCATAGTCATCCTTGACTGCATCTTGCAGATTATTCACCAGCAGTAAGGCATAGCGGTCTATCTCCAGCCATTGTTCTACCGGCAAGGCACGCTGCTTGATATCGAAGTCGGCAATGTTCGCCAGCAGGAAGCGCAGGGTGTTGCGGATGCGGCGATAACTTTCCACCACGCGCTTGAGGATTTCGTCGGAAATGGTCAGTTCGCCCGAGTAATCGGTAGAGGCAGTCCACAGCCGCAGTATGTCGGCACCGAGGGTATCGAAAATTTTCTGCGGCGCGATGACATTGCCCTTGGACTTGCTCATCTTGTGGCCATGGCCATCCACCACGAAGCCATGGGTGAGCAGCGCCTCGTATGGGGCGCGACCATCAATGGCGCAGGCGGTGAGCAGGGAAGACTGGAACCAGCCACGATGCTGGTCTGAACCTTCCAGATACAGCGCTGCCGGAAAATCCAGTTCATCACGTTTGCGCAGCACGGCGGCATGGGTCGTGCCCGAATCAAACCACACATCAAGGGTGTCGCTGATCTTGCGGTATTGCCCGGCATCAGCACCCAGCAACTCGGCGGCATCCATACTGAACCATGCCTCTATGCCCTGCTGCTCGACGCGCTTGGCAACCTGCTCCAGCAATTCCGCCGTGCGCGGGTGCAGCTGCAATGTTTCCCTGTGCACGAAGAACGGCATCGGCACCCCCCAGTTGCGCTGGCGCGATACGCACCAGTCGGGGCGGTTCTTGATCATCGCTTCCAGACGGGCACGGCCCCAGGAAGGGAAAAATTCGGTATCGGCAACGGCCTTGTTGGCCACCTCGCGCAAGCCCGGCTTGCCCTGTGAATTCTGCTCCATGCCGATAAACCACTGCGGCGTGGAACGGAAGATGATCGGTGTCTTGTGGCGCCAGCAGTGGGGATAGCTGTGCTGGATTTTTTCCAGGTGCAGCAGATGGCCGCTGGCCTTGAGCGCGTCTATCACCACGTCATTGGCTTTCCACACGAACAGTCCACCCACCAGCGGCGTGCTGGCGATGAATTTTCCATCGTCCGCCACCGGGCTGTCATTCGACAGCTTGTATTTCTGGCCGACAAAATAGTCGTCGAGGCCGTGTGCCGGTGCGGTATGCACCAGGCCGGTGCCGGCTTCTGCGGTGACATGCTCGCCGCAGATGATGGATACGAGGCGGTCATTGAAAGGGTGCTGCAGCTGGATGTGTTCCAGCGCGCTGCCCTTGCAGCTGGCCGCAACTTCACCGCTCAGGGCATAGCGTGTCAGGCAGGCTGCTGCAAGCTCTGACCCCAGCAGCAGATAGCCCTTCTCGGTCTTGATCAGCTGATAGTCAAATGCGGGGTGCACGCTGACCGCCTGGTTGGCAGGCAGGGTCCACGGCGTGGTGGTCCAGATCACCGCGTACACTTTGGCACCGGCCGGCAGGCTTGCGCCCAAGGCTTTGCCCAAAGCGGCCGTGTCGGCCACTTCAAAGCCGACATCGATCGCGGGCGAGGTTTTGTCCTCGTGCTCCACTTCCGCCTCGGCCAGCGCCGACTGGCAATCCAGACACCAGTTCACCGGCTTTTTTCCCTGGTACAGATAGCCACGGGCATGAATATCGCCGAGCGCGCGAATGATATCGGCTTCGATCTTGAAGTTCATCGTGAGATAGGGATTATCCCAGTCACCCAGCACGCCGAGACGGATGAAGTCTTTTTTCTGGCGCTCGACCTGCTCCGCCGCATATTCGCGGCAGAGCTCGCGGAACTGCGCGGGCGGAATGCTCTTGCCGTGCTTTTTCTCCACCTGCAGCTCGATCGGCAGCCCGTGGCAGTCCCAGCCGGGCACATAAGGCGCATCAAAGCCTGACAGTGTTTTACTCTTGACGATCACATCCTTGAGCACTTTATTGACCGCATGGCCGATGTGGATGTCGCCATTGGCGTAAGGTGGGCCGTCATGCAGGATAAACTTGGGACGCCCCTTTGCTGCTGCGCGTATCTTCTGGTAGCGCTGCTGTTCCTGCCACTGCGCCAGCATTTGCGGCTCGCGCTTGGCCATGTCGCCGCGCATCGGGAATGGGGTGTCAGGCAGATTGAGGGTGTTCTTGTAATCCATTTTCTTTTAACAATCCATTTTCATTAAACCATTTTCTGGTATTTGCTACATCGAGCGCGATTTGCTGCGTCAAACTTTCCAAGTTCGGGAATTTTTCTTCATTGCGCAATTTGTGCAAAAACTCCACACACAGATGCTGGCCGTAGATTTCCTGCGCAAAGTCCAGCAAATGAATTTCCAGCACGGCACGGCCATTGGCATGGACTGTAGGGCGCACGCCCAGGCTCGCTGCGCCATGCTGGGGCGGGATATGATCGCCGGTGACACGCACCACAAAAATGCCCGACAGCGGCGGATGATTGTGTTTCATCTGTACATTGGCAGTGGGGAAACCGATCTCGCGGCCGAGCTTGTCGCCATGCACCACACGCCCGCTGATGCAGTATGGCCGCCCCAGATATCTCGTTGCCGCGCGCATATGACCGGAGGCCAGCGCAGCCCTGACTGCCGTGCTGGAAACTCGCACGCCGTCGTACAGCACGCTGTGCATCGCTTCGACGGTAAAACCCTGCTGACTGGCAATTTTTTCCATCAGCGCGAAATCACCGCTGCGCCCGCTGCCGAACCTGAAATCATCGCCTATCAAAACGTATTTAACCGCCAGTTTCTGATGCAGCGCATCAATGAAATTGCTGGCGCTCATCTGCGCAAACTGTTCATTAAAGCGGCAGATATGCACCCTATCAACGCCCAGCCCAGCCAGCAACTCCAGTTTTTCACGCAGGCTGGTGAGCCTCGCCGGTGCTTGATCGGGAGTAAAAAACTCGCGCGGGTGAGGTTCAAAAATCACCACTGCGCTGGGCAATCCGCGCAATTTCGCCGCAGCAAGCAAGCGTGCCAGCAATGCTTTATGGCCCAGATGCACGCCATCAAAATTACCGATGGTGAGAGCAACAGGCTGGTGATCAGGAGATTGGAGGGCGCGAAAAATCAACATAGGGTAAGAATTATACTCGATGGACAGGGATTTATTGCAGGGGCTGCGATTCGCACGCTCCTGCAAGGCGGGAATGGGCTAATGAATCAGCTTATGAATTCTCTGGCGGATCATGCGGCTCAGACTTTCTTCACAAAACACGCTTCAGGCGCAGACCCTTTACCTTCGGGTCGTTAATGATTTGCACAAAATCACCCTCACTGAGCAGGTTGCCGTCGCCGCCTATGATATCCAATATTTTTTCCAATTTTCAAGTTACCTAACTCCAGCTGATGCAATCGCGTCACCGAAAAATATCAAATAAAATCAAGTTATTACAGCACAAAACAGAGAGGGTCAGGCCGTTCCGCCTACGGTCAAACCATCGATGCGCACGGTGGGCTGCCCCACGCCTACCGGCACATGCTGACCCTCCTTGCCGCAGGTGCCCACACCCGGATCCAGCGCCATATCGTTGCCTACCATGCTGACGCGGTTCATTGCTTCAGGGCCGTTGCCGATCAGGGTTGCGCCTTTAACCGGGTAGGTGATCTTGCCGTCTTCTATCATGTAGGCTTCGGTGGTGGAAAAGACAAACTTTCCATTGGTGATATCGACCTGTCCGCCGCCGAAATTCGCGGCGTACAGGCCATGTTTGACCGAGGCGATGATTTCTTTCGGATCATGCGCGCCGTTCAGCATCATGGTGTTGGTCATGCGCGGTATCGGCAAATGGGCATAGGATTCGCGGCGTGCATTGCCGGTGACTGGCACGCCCATCAAACGCGCATTCATGGTGTCCTGCAGATAGCCACGCAGGATACCGTCTTCGATCAGCACGGTGCGTTGTGTGGGGTTGCCTTCATCGTCCATTTGCAGCGAACCACGGCGGTCGGCGATGGTGCCATCATCCACCACAGTCACGCCCTTTGAGGCAACGCGCTCGCCAACACGCCCGGAAAAGGTCGAGCTTCCCTTGCGGTTGAAATCGCCTTCCAGGCCATGACCGACGGCCTCGTGCAGCAGGATGCCGGGCCAGCCTGAGCCCAGTATCACCGTCATGTTGCCGGCGGGTGCCGGCTTGGCATCGAGGTTGATCACGGCCTGGTGCACGGCTTCGGCTGCATACTTTTGCAATACTTCGTCACTGAAATAGGCGAAGTCAAAACGTCCGCCGCCACCCGCCGAGCCCTGCTCGCGCTTACCGTTGCTTTCCACAATGACTTGCAGCGACAGGCGCACCAGCGGCCGGATATCTGCATTCATCAGTCCATCGCTGCGCGCCACCATGACGACTTCGTACTCTCCCGCCAGGCTCGCCATCACCTGGGTTACGCGGGGATCAAGGGCGCGTGCGCAGCGTTCCAGTCGCTCCAGCAACGCTACTTTTTCAGACGCGCTGAGGCTGGCAATGGGGTCATGTGGCAGATACAACTGGGTAGTTTTGTCCTGAACCAGCACAACGTTTTTCTTGCCTTGCGCAGGCTTGTTACTCAATAGCGGCACGCTTTGTTTCCCGCCCTGTCGTGCGATGGCGCGCGTGGCCAAAGCCGCGTTTTCCAGCGCTGCCAGGCTGATGTCGTCAGAGTAGGCAAATGCGGTTTTTTCACCGCTCACCGCACGCACGCCCACTCCCTGGTCGATGCTAAAACTGCCTGATTTGACGATGCCCTCTTCCAGCGACCAGCTCTCGGCGCGACCATATTGAAAATACAGATCGGCATAATCAACCTGGTGCGCCAGCATTTTGCCGAACACCTGTTCCAGCTTGCGCTCATCCAGCGCAAACGGAATCAGTAGCGACTGTTGCGCGAGGGCGAATATAGAATCTTTTTGCATATATAGCCCGTGAAAATTCGTAAATTAATCTTGCTTAAAGCAAGGTTGGTGATTCTGCCCGGTCGATTCGAGAATTAGAGGTAGTCCTATCCCGGCTCCACTTGCATCAGACAAGGGTGCGATGGGTCAACGCGGGCAAGCTTGCGCGCAAACTCGCCTGATAGGTTGGATTGACTTCCGCCAAAACCACACCGGAACCGCGCTCCAATTCATCCAGCACACGCCCCCATGGGTCCACGATCATGCTATGCCCGTGCGTCTCGCGGCCATTGACATGATAACCGCCCTGCGCCGCAGCGATAACATAGGTCAGATTTTCAATGGCACGTGCGCGCACCAGGGTTTCCCAATGCATTTTTCCGGTAGTCGCAGTAAATGCAGCCGGCAACACGACAATATCCACATTCTTCATCGCACGGAACAACTCGGGGAAGCGCAGATCGTAACAAATGGCCAAGCCTATCCGCCCGAACGGGCTATCCACCACCACTACCTGATTCCCCGCCTCTATCGTTTTTGCTTCATGGTAATGCTCGTTCCCGAGGTCGAGATTGAACAAATGTATCTTGTCATAGCGCGCCACTTGCTCGCCATGCTCGTCAAACACCAGACAAGTATTGCGTATCTTGTTGGGCGCAGTCGCCACCAGAGGAATTGAGCCACCCACCACCCATATACGGTGCTTGCGTGCCAAATCTGCAAGGAATTTCTGCATCATGCCCGTGCCCATCTCCTCACGCACCGCTAACATGTCATCTTCTTTCATGCCCATGATGGAAAAGAATTCAGGCAATACCACGAGTCGCGCGCCCTGCGCCACGGCGTTTTCAATCAGACGGCGTGCCTCACACAAGTTACCGGCGACGTTTGGACCCGATGCCATTTGCAGAGCTGCTACCTTAAAAGCGTTTACCTGTACGGCAATGCGTCGTTGTGAGGAATTTGAATCTGCCATCGTGTGCTCTCAATTGTTCAGTTGGTTAATTTGCCGTTTTTTCTGCTGACTTGTTTATGCTTACTTTTTCCACTTTAGGATCCACCCAGCTACCCGTTATATTGTATTCAAACGATACCATTTGTCCGAGGGGATCATTCAATATCTTGCCCGCAAGATAAACACCTGCCCCCACCACCGGGGTAGCTACGAGAGCCGAAATCAGGGCTACGCTATTACCCACTGTGGGCACGATACGCACACGCAGATCTTGCGTTTCATTATTCAGATCCATCTGCCCTGCCATGGCCACTTTTGCAGATGACCCTTCCAGCTTCAAATTATCCGTGAATATTACACCCTGCTTTATATCAGCCGTGGCGCTGATTTTATCGAATTCAAATCCCTTGCTGAATACGTCTTCAAAGTCTAGTGTAATGCGTTTTGGCAAGGCTTGCAGGCTCAAGATGCTCAGCAACTTTCCGATTCCTGGATCTATCTGCAAAAACTGGCCTTTACCCGTGTCCATACTGAGCTTGCCGTTCAGCCTGGCTTTGCTGAACATGGCTGGTGTTCCCGGCCATGTAAATGAACCCTCCATCTTGCCACTGCCATTTTTGACACTGTTGGGATATCCGGAACGGGTCAGAATATTGCCCGCATTGCCTATATCAAGCTTTACATTCACTTGAGTCTGTGGCGCATCTTCCGACATATTCCACTGGCCGTCTACAGCCAGCACGCCGTCCGGATTGAGCAGCCGCATATGATCAAGCAGATAAATCTGATCCTGTTGCTGTGCAAGCAGCTCCAGTTTACCCAAAGCCCTTCCTTTGAGACTCAACCTGTCCACCACAAGATCGATCACGGGCAGCTCTAAATGCGCAAGAGCCTTCGTCTGTACTGAAACATCAGCCATATCTTGCTTGCCTGCCTTCCTCTCCTCCAGAGCAAGATCCAGATTTTTTAGGCGCACCACTAAACGCCCTTTGCCGCCAGGCCGCCAGCTCACCTCTCCATTTACCTCTTTTGATGCGAGCTGGGCCATCAGCATGCCGTTACGTGTATTCGCTTTGATAAGCAAATCGCTGACTATATTGCCATAGCCTGATAATTGCTGTATCGACAAGTCCGCCCCTGCCAGATTGATCGGTGCCCCTTCCCCGCCACCATTGACAGCCCCTGCCAGCACACTCCATCCTTCCAGCGAAAGCCTGGGTAAGGTGCCTGTCAGCCACAGACCGTCGCGGTCCAGCTTTTGCGCAACATTACCAAAATTGATGACGCCTCGCTCTATATTCCAGACGTCATCTTCATCTTTTTGACGCAATATATGTACATTCAGCAGCGAACCATATTGCAGCGTCATCGATTGCTCATCCATGCTCAGGTCATTCATTTCAAACCGTAAAGGCATGGATTCACCCGCTTGTTTTGCAAGCGGCACCGGCAAATCAGATTGCAGCCCCTTCAGGCTGGAGGTAAATAACACTTTGCTTTTTTTGTTCTGCACGGCGATTTCAAGATTCCAGGCCGGATCTCCGGTCAGTTTGCCCAATATAGGTTGGGGATTGATTTCGCGTAGCGCAGCCAGATTGGCTTTTCCGTCCAATTTGATATTCATGGCGCCACCCTCGCTGCTTTCTATCATCAGCCTGGCCGGACCACCGAGTATGTTCGCGACTATATTTTTAGTTGTTACCCCTGATTCGGTAAATGCCAAATCACCATTCACCTTGCGTAGCGCTGGCAGATTCCTGTTAAGTTCTACCTCGCTATCCGTTAAATGATAGGTACCGGCAACTTTCACTGGCTGGTCGCCGCCTAATGGAATATCCAGCTTCAGGTTCAGCTTGCCATTTCCCCGGGCAATAATATCGTCGGTAAAGCCACCAAGATAGCCACGTAGCGGGCTTGAATTTATAAACGCCAGGGCGTGGGCATTTTCTCCTTCTGCCTCGCCTTGTATGAGCAGCATTAAATCCTTTTTCAACACATCAGGCATCGTCGCCCTGATATTTTTCAGGCGCACGCCCGCCATCATGGCTGATGATGCAGTAGCCACCAGCCCCTTACCCTGAATCGACAAGTCTGCGGTTCCATTATTTATTTGTGGCCATCCGGGAACGTATTCCAATGCCACACCTTTTGCTCGAGCATAAACCTTGAAAATTCCCTTCTTGTTATCCACAAAAGGAAAGTCGCGCAAATCCCCCTTCAACCGCAGACTAAAATCACTGGATTGCCCCTCCAGCAAGGACTTGTTTATCCATGTCCTTGCGCCTGAGCCCAACGCAACCAGCGGTATATATCTGCCGGCATGAGGCAATGACGCCCGCGTCAAATGCACGTCTAAATCCAGTTTACCCGGGCTGCCCGGCAACGTTTGATAACTGCCATAAGCGGTGCCGGCGATATCAGCATTCGTCACAGCAATGTTATTCAACGTCACTTCAAATCCATCAGCAGTTGATTCCCAGCTGGACTGCCCTGAAATCGTGTCAAATGCCAGTGGTTCGGGCATAAATTGCGGTGCATCCAGCTTCAAATTGCGCGAGTTAATTGACACCGTTCCGCTACTCTCACTGCCATTCACTTCTCCGCTCAAGCCTGAAAAGCCCGGGAGTCTCCCCACTCGCTGAAGCGACAGCCCTGCAACTTTTCCTTTCACCCTGTAGTGCAGATTGCTGGCACTATCCGTCCGCCACTGCACTTGCAGGTTTTCCACATTGCCTTGCGGTGAAAACGCTGCAAACTGATTTTTCAAGCTGTGCTGAAGCGGCAAATATTCCATCAATTTTCCCAGCCCCTCCAGCTCGAGCTGATTGGCATGTATCTCACCTGTGGAAAGCGCTGCGTCCTGCAGATTGCTCAACCTGACCAATACATCAGTTGGTTTCAGCACAAAATTATTGAACAGTTTTAATGAAAATTTTTGCGTGGAAATTTCAAATCCCTGCGCCGCATCGCGCCATCCCATCCGACCACGGAGCACCCGTATATCAAGCGGGGGGAGATCGGCGGCAAGTCGGGTTTGCACATTAACCAGCTCAAGATCAGCGGTTAACTGGCTGATCTTGCCATCTTCCACTCCCAGCCAGCCGCGCACTGCGCCCGTTCCCCGCTTGAGTGCGTCAGGTAATGGAAGCCATGTTTTCCATGCCGGCAAATTGGCGTAGTCCAACTGGGTAAAAATTTCACCACTCCAGCCCTGCATCTCATCAAAATTTTTCCCATAAAAATCTCCTCGCACATCCAACTGTGTAGACAGCTCTGCCGGAGGAATCGCGCGCACTGCAAAACGATGGAAATTCCAGGTATTTTCAATCAGCAGATTAACCTGCTCAAAATTCAGAAGCGGTTTTGCATGTTGCTCATCCAGCCAGGAAATACGTGCACCACGTACAACTATCCGTGACTGCTTTAACAGCATGTTTGCAAAGTTATTGTCTTTGGACTCGCCGCCCATCTGTATGCCGGAAATGTGCAGCGCGCCATGAATATCGCGCTTAACCATCAAATCCGGCTGATCTATTTCCAGACTGGCCAGACGTAGCTCGCCAGTCAGCAACGTCTTCCACGACACCACCACATCAACGTGCTGTAATGCCAAAGTGGTTCGCTTTTGCTTATCCAGAATGCGTATCTCGGAAAGGCGCAGATGCGGGCCGATGCCATGCCAATCGGCTTCAATCTTGCCGATCTCAACTGCAAGCCCGATGCTCTTGCCAACCGAGTTGGTTATGTCATTGTGATAGCGTTCGATATCAGGCAACACAGCGTAGCGTAACGTCAAAATCAAGCCTGCACTGGCAAAAGCCAGCAACAGGACGACTGCCAGCGCGATGCGCCGCAACAGCACAAGGGTGCGGCCAGCAATTCGTAGAGAAATTTTCAGCATAATCAGCGCAGGCGTGGTTACCGGACCAAGAAGTAAAGCATGTCAGGCATTTGAGTTTTATAATCAAGCCATATTTAACGCTTATTTTAACCTGAAGCCCACGCCATGAACACCTCAAAACCTCTGCCTCCCGCTGATTTTGAAGCGTTAGTGCGACATAGCTCACACTGCAGCCGTTATGTTCAGCAACTGCTCAATTCAGATTCCGGCCTGTTGCCCTGGTTGCGAGAAAATTATGCTCAACCCTGTAACGCCGAGGAAATGCTCGCGTGGCTCAATGCCATGCCTGGCGGAAACGAAAATGAGTTGTCTACCGCACTGCGCAGCCTGCGCAAGCGCGTGATGCTCAAGCTGCTCACGCGTGACTTGGGCGGATTGGCCGATCTTGACGAAGTGATGGCATGCATGACGGCCCTTGGTGAGATTACCGTGCAGCGCGCTCAAAGCTGCGCCATGCACGCACTGGAGCAGCAGTATGGTCTGCCCATAGGCACCGAGAGCGGTAGGCCACAGGAGTTACTGGTGGTAGGCATGGGCAAGCTGGGCGGGGGAGAATTGAATGTGTCCTCCGACATAGACTTGATTTTTGTGTACCCGGAAGACGGCGATACTAACGGCGCGCGCAGCATAGGCAATGGCGATTTCTTTAATCGCCTGGGGCGCAAAATAATCACGCTGATCAATGAAGTTACCGGAGACGGCTACGTTTTCCGTGTAGACATGCGCCTGCGCCCCTATGGCGACAGCGGCGCGCTGGTCATGAGCTTCGCCGCGCTGGAAGAGTATCTGGTGGCGCAAGGTCGCGAATGGGAACGTTACGCATGGATAAAAGCACGTGTCATTTCCCCCGCATCGAGCCCCGCAATAGCGGAATTGACCAAGCTCGCCCAGCCCTTTGTATTTCGCAAATATCTTGATTTCGGCGCATTCGAATCCATGCGTAAACTGCACGCGCAAATCCGCCAGGAGGTCATGCGGCGCGACCGCCTGAACAATGTCAAACTGGGCCCGGGCGGCATCCGCGAGGTCGAGTTCATTGCCCAGGTGTTTCAATTGATACGCGGTGGACGCGATGCACGTCTGCGCATCCGCCCGACCCAGAAAGTGCTGCAGCTATTGGCGGAGACAGGGCAGTTAAGCGCAGACTCCGTGAGCGAACTAAATTCGGCTTATGTGTTTCTGCGCAATCTGGAACACCGTCTGCAGTATCTGGACGATCAGCAAACCCAGGAACTACCCGAAAAAGTGGAGGAGCAGTCCATCATTGCCTGCGCCATGGCATACCCCGATTACGCTGCAATGCTGGAAGTTTTCAATCGGCATCGGGATATCGTCAGCAGGCATTTTGAGCAAATTTTCAGCACCCAGGAAGACGCCGCTGATGCAACCGATAGCGCAGACAGCTCTTTATGGCGCGAAGGGCTGCAGATGGACGAGTTGCGCGAGGGGCTTGCTGGTCTGGGCTATACCGATCCCTCCGCAGTGGCCGAGCGCCTGATGCAGATCCGCGACAGTGGCCGCTACCGCCAGCTGCCCGAACTCAGCCGGCAGCGCATGGACAAGCTGGTTCCGCAATTCATTCAGCTTTGCGCCGCATCCGGCAATCCTGGACAAACTTTGCCGCGCGTACTCAAGCTGCTGGAAAACATTAGCCGCCGTGCGTCATATTTGGCCTTTATGGCTGAGTACCCACAGGTACTGCCCCGTTTGACCGGCATTGCCAGCGCCAGCGAATGGGCATCGGACTATCTGGCCATGCACCCGTTTCTGCTCGATGAATTGCTGGATGCGCGGGAAATTTACCGCGCACCGGACTGGACGGCGCTGGATTTGTACCTGCAAGCGCAACTCGCAGATTGTGCCGACGACATAGAGCGCGCCATGGATGTGTTGCGCCAGTTCCATCACAGCCAGACCTTCCATCTGCTGGCTATGGATCTCCAGGGATTGCTGCCGCTGGAAATATTGAGCGATCACCTGAGCGATCTGGCAAATTTGATTTTGAATCATGTATTGCAGCTGTGCTGGCGCGACTTGCGCAAAAAACATCAGGCAACACATCAGTTCGCCATCATTGCCTATGGCAAGCTCGGGGGACGCGAACTTGGCTATGAATCCGATCTGGATTTGATTTTTTTATATGACGACCCGCATCCTGAAGCAGGGGAAATCTATGCCAAGCTTGCGCAACGCATCAATACCGTACTCAGCAGCTACACTTCAGCTGGACGCTTGTATGAAACCGATCTGCGCCTGCGTCCAAACGGTGCCAGTGGCCTGCTGGTCAGCAGCATCGGCGCATTTGCCGACTATCAGCAGAAACACGCTTGGGTGTGGGAGCATCAAGCACTGACACGTGCCCGCTTCAGCGCAGGAGACACAAAGGTGGGTGAGCAGTTTGAGGCAATACGCAAAGCGGTGTTATGTCAGCGACGCGATATCAATGAGTTGCGCAAAGAGGTGGGCGCCATGCGCCAGAAAATGCGCGATGGGCATCCCAATAACAGTCTGTTATTCGATATCAAGCATGACCATGGCGGCATGGTCGATATCGAATTCATGGTGCAATTTCTGGTGCTCGCGTACGCCTCCACCAATCCTGCACTGACTGCCAACAGTGGCAATCTCGCACTACTGGCGCTGGCAGAAAAATTGGGGCTCATTGAAACAGGACATAGCCAGGCTGTGCAAGAAATTTATCGCAGTTTGCGCCGCTTACAGCACAAGATGAGGCTGAATAGCACAGCGCCATGCCGCATCGATCCTAAAGAAATAAATGTGGAGCCTGTCCTGTTGTTATGGAAAACACTGCTCGCTTAATATTAGGAATTGGTGCCTGGTATCAGACCTTCTGCACCTTGCCTCTCAACCGGTATACAGGCACCTCGCCCTTCCCCTTTAAACGGGTAACAATGGGTGGCTCGAACATATATTGATCACGCAGCCGATGGTATGTGGTTCTGTCCGTCAGAATTTCGCCCTTGATCCCCTCATCTGACAAGCGGCTGGCCATGTTGACAGTATCGCCCGACCCCAATGATCATCACACAGCGTGGTGATATTTCGGCGTCAACAGCTGAATCTCCCCATTTATTCACTGGGATAGCATTAAACCCGCCCTGCTCATCGATGGCATACTGCGAGATATTGTTACTGCTTATATTGCTTACATACGCATATTTTCCGCAATCGCTGACCGCGATGCTAACCGGGGTAACCAGAGACTCCACGGTAGCAGGGTTCATCGGAATCAAGCTGCCATTTTCGGCCACGGAATACTGCGAAACGCTGTTGCCATTCTGGTTTGCCACATAGGCATGCTTGCCGAAAGGGGAGATGCTGATGGCGATGGGATGCTTGCCTGTCACAACAGTAGACGGAGTCCCGCCAAGACTGCCGTCCCGGTTTATTGCATACTGCGATACCGTAGCGCTCGTTCTGTTAGCCACATAGACGTATTTGCCCGCCGGATCGATCGCAATGGCACGGGGACCCGCCCCTGCCGCAACGGTAGCCGGGGACAGAGCCGTCAGCTTGCCATTTTCCGTAATCGCGTACTGCGAAATATCGTTGCCGCTGTTATTCACCACATAAACATACTTGCCGGATGCATCAACGGCGATTGCGACCGGAATCATTCCGGTTTCTATCGTTGCCGGGGACATGGCGCTAAGTGTGCCGTTCTCGCCGATTGAATACTGGGACACATCATTGCTGCTGCTATTAGCCACATAGGCATAGCGGCCCGATGGATCGATGGCGATTTTTACCGGAGACGTTCCGGCTGCTACAGGCGCAGCGATGGCTTCGAGGCTGCCATTTGCCGATATCCTGTATTGCGAGATGCTGTTGCCGCCCTGGTTGGCAACATAGGCATGCTTGCCCGATGGGGAGACCGCGATAAATACAGGGGTCGTGCCGGTTGCAATGGTCGCAGCGGCTAGGGGGATGAGGCTGCCCTGCGCTGCAACAACATACTGAGAAATATTGTTGCTGCCCTGGTTCGTCACATATACATAAAGCGGCGTGTTATCACGCTCACCATGGATTACGGCCAGGATTTTTCGATAACTGCGTGTGACAAGAGCGGCAAGGTTTCTGAACATAAAGTTTCCTGATTGTAGTCCGTGCAGCATTTGCACCTGCCCTGCGCGCTGATTTCAATTGAAAATTAATTATGCCACCGCGCGCACTGCCTGAGCGATCGTTTCCGCCCAATATCGCACTTTTTCGCCGTCCTCACCTTCCACCATTACACGCAGCAACGGCTCGGTGCCAGAGGGTCTTAACAACACGCGCCCCCTGCCATCCAGCGCAGAATTTGCCGATGTCACAGCGGCCTGCACGTCTGCATGCTTGGTACAATCCTGGCCTTTGGCGATGCGTACATTGACCAGTACCTGCGGATACATCAGCATGTCCGAGGCGGCTTGTGCCAGGGTTTGCTTGCTGGCACGCAATGCGTGCAGCACTTGAAGGGCAGAAATAATGCCATCGCCTGTGCTATGGCGATCCAGGCAAATAATATGACCAGAGTTTTCGCCACCCAGTTGCCAGCCTTTTTGCTGCATTAACTCCATCACATAGCGGTCGCCCACTTTGGCACGTGCAAACGGAATTCCCATGCGCTGCATCGCATGTTCGAATGCCAGATTGGTCATCAAGGTGCCCACCACCCCGCCCTTCATGGTGCCCAGCTTCTGGCGGTGTTGCGCGACGATATAGAGCAGCTGGTCGCCATCATACAAACGACCTTCCGCATCCACCATCACCAGACGGTCGGCATCACCATCCAGCGCGATGCCCAAATCAGCACGGTGCTCAACCACAGCCTTCTGCAAATTACCCGGTGCGGTAGCGCCGTAACCGTCGTTGATATTTTTTCCGTCAGGCTGCACGCCGATTTCAACAACATCCGCCCCCAACTCATGGAACACATGGCCGGCAATGTGATACGCCGCACCGTGTGCACAATCCACTACCAGTTTGAGTCCGCGCAAATCCAGCTCATAGGGGAAACTGCTCTTGCAGAATTCGATATATCGTCCGGCAGCATCATCCAGGCGCTTGGCCTTGCCCAGTCTGGCTGATGACATGGTGACGATCGGCGCATCCATCCCTGCCTCAATGGCATGTTCAATTTCATCGGGCAGTTTGCTACCAGTCGCAGAGAAGAACTTAATACCGTTATCCTCAAATGGATTATGCGAAGCCGAGATCACCACACCGGCCTGCAAGCGCAGTGCACGAGTAAGATAGGCCACGGCAGGTGTCGGTATCGGCCCCGCCAGATATACATCCACGCCTGCAGCTATCAGGCCGGCTTGCAACGCAGACTCCAGCAGATAACCGGATATGCGCGTGTCTTTGCCTATCAGCACCTTGGGGCGTTCGCCCTCTGCCAGATGCCAATCTGCGGTAGCCAGCACCTTGCCTGCCGCATAACCCAAGTGCATCACAAACTCTGGCGTAATAGGATATTCGCCTACCTTGCCGCGCACGCCATCTGTACCAAAATATTTTCTACTCACCGAAAGACTCCATTCATTCCAGACATTTCAAACATAGGGATACGCATGAGTTACACATTTACCGCGTTCCAGATTTTAAGCGCATCGCAGGTAGCCCGCACATCGTGCACGCGCACAATGCTGGCGCCGCGCTGCACTGCCAGCAATGCAGCTGCCACGCTTGCAGAAACACGGTTATCCACTTCCTGTCCGGTAATCGCACCCAACATGGATTTGCGTGATAACCCTGCCAGCAGCGGCACACCCAATACGGAAAACTTATCCAGATTCCGCAACAGAATCAAATTATGCGCCAATGTCTTGCCAAAACCAAAGCCAGGATCCACCACGATACGATTGCGAAGCACACCCGCAGCCTCGACCTCGGCTATGCGGGTGCGCAAAAAATCTATTACCTCGCGCAAGACATCCTGGTAATGCGGTTCAATTTGCATGGTTCTGGGCGGGCCTTGCTTGTGCATTAGACACACTGCCGCATCGCTTGCTACAACTGCTGCCAACGCCTCAGGCTGTTGCATCGCATTGATATCATTGACAAGTTTCACACCCGCCGCCAACGCAGCGCGCATCACCTCAGGCTTGCAGGTATCGATAGACAGGGGCACTGCCACTCCGCGCAGTCCCTCAATCACCGGCAATACACGATCCAGCTCCTCCTGAACGCTGACCTCGAGCGCGCCGGGACGGGTAGACTCTCCGCCAATATCGAGGATATCCGCTCCCTCGGTAATTAATTGTTGTGCATGTTTAATGGCTGCATCGCGCAACATGTGGCGACCACCATCGGAGAAAGAATCAGGAGTGACATTGACGATGCCCATCACCAGGGGACGGGACAGATCTAGACGGTATGAGCCGCAGTGAAGCATAAGCTGAAAAAAGGATGCGGAGGAAGGGTGACGAAACTCTATAAAGCTTCGTCACTTTTCCTGCACAACTTCAGGTTGCCTGAGCCGGCGTTGCAGGCGCAGTCGGGGTAGCATCCCGTGGTGGTTGCGGCGGCTGTGTCACCGGCGCCGGCCTGGGTTCGCGCGGCGGCTTGCCTTCCATGATGTCGTTCAGCTGCTCGGCATCCAGTGTTTCCCATTCGAGCAAAGCCTTGGCCATTGCCTCGACCTTGTCTTTATTGGCTTCGATCAAGCCGCGCGCCAGCTTATACTGCTGGTCGATAATGCGGCGAATCTCCTCGTCGACCTTCTGCATCGTCGACTCGGACACATTCTTGTGGGTGGTTACCGAACGGCCGAGGAATACCTCGCCGTCGTTCTCGCCATAAACCATAGGCCCCAATGCATCGGACATACCCCATTGCGTTACCATGCTGCGCGCCATGCCGGTGGCACGCTCAAAGTCGTTCGACGCGCCGGTAGTCATCTGGTGCATGAAAATTTCTTCCGCGATGCGTCCGCCGAACAGCACGGCGATGGTATCGAGAATTCGATTCTTGTCCAAGCTGTAACGGTCTTCAGAAGGCAACTGCATGGTCAGTCCCAGCGCACGTCCGCGTGGAATGATAGTCACTTTATGTACCGGATCTGTCTTTGGCAGCAGCTTGGCTACGACCGCGTGACCGGATTCGTGATAAGCGGTATTGCGACGCTCCTCTTCCGGCATGATCATGGAGCGGCGTTCAGCGCCCATCATGATTTTGTCCTTGGCTGCTTCAAAATCATCCATATCGACAAAACGCTTGTTGCGGCGCGCAGCAAACAAGGCTGCTTCATTCACCAGATTGGCCAAGTCGGCGCCGGACATGCCGGGCGTACCGCGTGCCAGAATATCAGCCTTCACATCCGGTGCCATAGGCACCTTGCGCATATGCACCATCAGTATCTGTTCACGGCCGCGAATATCCGGCAACGGTACCACTACCTGCCGGTCAAAACGTCCCGGACGCAGCAAGGCTGAATCCAGCACATCGGGGCGGTTGGTCGCGGCAATCACAATCACGCCGCTGGTACCCTCGAAACCATCCATCTCCACCAGCAGTGCATTCAGCGTTTGCTCGCGCTCATCGTTGCCGCCGCCCATGCCGGCGCCGCGCTGGCGTCCAACCGCATCGATTTCATCGATAAAGATAATGCACGGCGAGTGCTTCTTCGCCTGCTCAAACATGTCGCGCACGCGGGCGGCACCCACACCGACAAACATCTCGACAAAGTCGGAACCGGAAATGGAGAAAAACGGCACCTTGGCCTCACCGGCAATGGCTTTGGCCAGCAGTGTTTTACCGGTACCGGGGCTGCCTACCATCAGCACGCCACGCGGAATGCGCCCGCCTAGTGCCTGAAACTTGGTGGGGTCGCGCAGAAAATCGACCAACTCGGAAACTTCTTCCTTGGCTTCGTCGCATCCTGCCACGTCGGCAAAGGTCACGCGTTCCTTGGTGTCATCCATCAGGCGCGCCTTGCTCTTGCCAAACGAGAACGGGCCGCCACTCTTGCCGCCGCCCTGCATCTGGCGCATGAAGAAGATCCACACGCCAATCAGCAGCAGCATGGGGAACCAGGACACGAAGATACTCATCCAGAAGGACTGCTCTTCCTCTGGCTTGGCTTCAATCTTTACGCCATTTTTCAGCAGATCGGACACCATCCAGATATCGCTGGGCGCATAGCTGGTAATTTTTTTGCCATCAATAGTCACCGCTTTCAGCGTGCGTCCCTCAATGGTCACCTTGGCAATTTGTCCCTGCCTGACCTCTTCGAGGAACTGCGAATAATCAAGCGGCGCCTGCGCGGCCTGCTGCCTCTGGCTGAACTGATTAAACACTGTCATCAGCACCAAAGCCACGACCAGCCAAATACCTACACTTTTAAACATATTATTCATGAATGCCCCTCAATTGAGCCGTATAACAATAACGTATTAAACACTGTGCGAACCGATTACTCAAGGTCACTTATATAAAATGCACACTATATCTTGTCTATCCCCAGCATATAGACTTCACTACTCCGATCGCGGGAAGCTTTGGGCTTGCGACTAACCACTTTCTTGAAATGGTTGCGCATGGTCTTAACATAATCTTCGAATCCCACCCCCTGAAAGACCTTCACCAAAAACGCACCACCAGGTTTGAGATGTTGTACCGCAAATTCCAGAGCCAATTCTGCCAAGTATATTGAGCGCGCCTGATCCGACAGGTCAATTCCGCTAATATTGGGAGCCATATCGGAAATTACAAGCTCGATCTGTTTCCCGCCCAACTTTTCTTCCAATTGTGCCAGAACGCTGTCTTCACGAAAGTCTCCCTGAATGAACTCTACGCGTGGCAACGGATTCAAGGGCAGCAAATCCAGCGCTATCACCTTGCCCTTGTCACCAATCTTGTTGGCCGCGACCTGTGACCAGCCACCCGGGGTGGCGCCCAAGTCAACCACTACCATGCCAGCCTTGATCAGATGATCGCGCTCATCTATCTCCAGCAGCTTGTACGCGGCACGC
Organism: Gallionellaceae bacterium; assembly: GCA_035531075.1. Classification (GTDB taxonomy): domain Bacteria; phylum Pseudomonadota; class Gammaproteobacteria; order Burkholderiales; family Gallionellaceae; genus 39-52-133. The sequence goes on along the minus strand of DATKTO010000041.1, from coordinate 74,783 downwards.
GAACGATAACCATCCTTCTGCGCCTGTTGCACATAAGGGTCATTAATATGCTCCCGCATCCACTGTTTACTGGTTTTAGAAGGCTTCATCGATTAGAATGTCAAACTATGTCCGGAGTTCATTTATGTTAATACTTTCTGTTGCACAACGCCGCGAGCTCAAAGCACGCGCGCATTCTCTCAACCCCACCGTAATGATAGGCAATGCAGGACTGACCGCCAGTGTACTGGATGAGATCTCTCGCACGCTGAAAAGCCACGAACTGATCAAGATTCGCGTCATGAGCGATGACCGTGCTGCACGTGAAGCGCTGCTGCAGGAAATATGCACTCAGCTAAACGCTGGAGCGGTGCAGCATATAGGCAAGATCCTGGTGGTCTACCAGCCGCAGGAAACTCCCCTGCTCTCCCTGCCCAAGCGCAAAAAAGGCAAGCCTCTGACGAAAAAACAATTGGGCAACAAAGGCTAGACAAACTTGGGGCCAACGCAAGTGTTGGCACAATTGACTTCAAGACGCGCCAGCTTTTATAAATTAAAAATATCTATATATACAGGACGTTAACGATTTCGTATTCGCGAATCCCGCCCGGCGCCTGCACCTCGGCAACATCACCGCTATACTTTCCAATCAAGGCGCGCGCGATCGGTGAATTGATGGATATCTTGCCCTGCTTGATATCGGCCTCATCCTCGCCCACAATTTGATAGGTCATCACGTCGCCGGTACCCACGTCTTCCAGCGCCACGGTGGCGCCAAACACACAGCGGCCGTCAGCGTTCATGGTCTTGGGGTCGATAACTTGCGCGCTGCCAAGCTTGCCTTCCAGATCAATGATGCGTCCCTCGATAAAACCCTGGCGCTCTTTGGCAGCCTCATACTCGGCATTTTCGGACAAATCGCCCTGCGCACGTGCTTCAGCGATGGCATTAATCACCCATGGACGATCTACCGTTTTCAGGCGGTGCAACTCGCTGCGCAATAGTTCTGCACCAATCAGTGTCAAAGGTATTTTGCTCATTTTGTACTTCCTTTAATTTCTTGATTAACCAGGCGTCGATGCAATGCCTGCAAGTCATATACATTTAACTCTGTGAGATGCTGCATGCCCACACATGCTGCACGCGCTCCAGAGAGGGTGGTGTAATAAGTCACCCGCCCTTGCAGGGCCGCATTACGAATCGAGTAGGAATCCTGAATCGTACTTCTCTTGCTGTCTACCGTGTTGATAATCAGGCAGATCTCACCGTTTTTGATCATATCAACGATATGCGGACGACCTTCTGTCACCTTGTTCACCACTTTTACATCCACTCCCGCAGCACTGATTTCCGCTGCAGTACCGCGCGTGGCAAGGATGCTGAAACCGAGTTCCTGCAGATTTTTGGCCACCTCTGCCGCACCCTGCTTATCTGCACCGCGCACGCTGATGAAAACCTTGCCGGAAGTCGGCAGCTTTACACCCGCAGCAAGCTGCGACTTGACGAATGCCTCGGCGAAGGTATCACCCACGCCCATCACTTCACCGGTGGATTTCATCTCTGGGCCCAGGATGGTATCCACGCCTGGAAACTTAATGAAGGGGAATACCGCTTCCTTTACCGAATAAAACGGCGGCACAACCTCTTTCGTAATGCCCTGCTGCTCCAGTGTCTGGCCAACCATGCATCGCGCCGCGACTTTGGCCAGTGGCACACCGGTTGCTTTTGACACAAATGGCACCGTGCGCGAGGCACGCGGATTCACTTCGAGAACATACACTGTCTCGCCCTGTATCGCGAACTGCACGTTCATCAATCCGACTACATTCAGCGCTTTTGCCATTGCCACGGTCTGGCGTCGCAATTCGTCCTGCATCTTGGCTGACAGACTGAAGGGAGGCAGGGAACAGGCTGAGTCACCCGAGTGCACGCCGGCTTCCTCGATGTGCTCCATGATACCGCCGATCATCACCGCTTTGCCATCAGACACCGCGTCCACATCTACCTCAATCGCGTCATTCAGGAAGCGATCAAGCAAAATCGGCATACGTTCCGGGTATATTTTGGAGCTTTCAACCGCATCACGCATATAGCGCTCAAGATCGGCCTGATTGTGCACGATTTCCATCGCGCGTCCGCCCAGCACATTGCTTGGGCGCATCACCAGCGGGTAACCGATTTCCAGCACGGCCTGGATGGCCTGCTCGGCCGTACTCACGGTGCGGTTAGGTGGCTGCTTTAATCCCAGCTTCTGCAGCATCTGCTGGAAGCGTGCACGATCTTCCGCACAGTCGATCATATCCGGCGTAGTGCCGATAATCGGCACGCCGTTTTTCTCCAAGCCACGCGCCAGCTTTAGCGGAGTCTGCCCACCATACTGCACAATCACGCCAAATGGCTTTTCAACTGCCACCACTTCCAGCACGTCTTCCAGCGTCAGCGGCTCAAAATACAGACGGTCCGAGCTGTCGTAGTCCGTGGATACAGTCTCCGGATTGCAATTGACCATAATCGTTTCGTAACCATCTTCGCGCATCGCCAGCGCGGCGTGCACGCAGCAGTAATCAAACTCAATACCCTGTCCGATACGGTTAGGACCGCCACCCAGCACCATGATCTTTTTCCTGTCTGAAGGATTCGACTCGCACTCCTCCTCATAGGTGGAATACATATAAGCCGTGTTGGTGGCAAATTCGGCAGCACAGGTATCCACACGCTTGTATACCGGGCGGATATTCATGGCATGACGCAATGCGCGCACCGACGGCGCGGCACAATCCAGCAGTTTGCCCAGACGCCTGTCGGAAAAACCCCGACGCTTCAAGGTGCGCAATTCATCTGCGGTCAGCGTATCCAGACCGCGACCGATAAGCGCTGCTTCGCGCTTGATCAAGTCTTCAATCTGCACCAGGAACCACGGATCAATTTTGCTGACGGCAAACACCTCGTCCACACTCATTCCCATGCGGAAGGCATCGCCCACCGCCCAGATGCGCTCCGGCCCGGGCGCGCCCAATTCGGCGACAACGGCCTCATGGTCTGTGTATTTTGAATCCAGCCCGTCCACGCCCACTTCCAGACCGCGCAGCGCTTTCTGGAAAGACTCCTGGAAGGTGCGCCCCATCGCCATCACTTCGCCCACCGACTTCATCTGTGTCGTCAGGCGGTCATTCGCCTGCGGGAATTTTTCAAAGGCGAAACGCGGAATCTTTGTGACCACGTAATCAATGGAAGGCTCAAACGAGGCCGGAGTCGCACCACCGGTGATATCGTTTTTCAATTCATCCAGGGTGAAACCCACCGCAAGCTTGGCTGCCACCTTGGCAATCGGGAATCCGGTCGCCTTGGAAGCAAGCGCTGAAGAACGCGACACGCGCGGATTCATCTCGATCACCACCATACGCCCGTCATTCGGGTTGATCGCAAATTGCACGTTGGAACCGCCGGTATCGACACCGATTTCACGCAGCACAGCGATGCTCGCATCACGCAAAATCTGGTATTCCTTGTCTGTCAGGGTCTGCGCTGGCGCCACTGTGATCGAATCGCCGGTGTGCACGCCCATCGGGTCCAGGTTTTCGATGGAGCAGATGATGATGCAGTTGTCGGCGTGGTCGCGCACCACCTCCATCTCGAATTCTTTCCAGCCGAGCAGCGACTCTTCAATCAGCAACTCTTTAGTCGGACTGGCTTCCAGGCCGCGCTCGCAAATCTCAACGAATTCTTCGCGGTTATAGGCGATACCACCACCGGAGCCACCCATCGTAAAGGACGGGCGTATCACCGTCGGGAAGCCCAGCGCCTGCTGCACCTGCAGCGCCTCTTCCATACTGTGAGCAATCACCGAACGCGCGGAAGCCAAGCCTATGCGAGTCATCGCCTGCTTGAATTTCTCGCGGTCCTCCGCCATGTCGATGGCTTCACGCGTTGCGCCTATCATCTCGACCTTGTATTTTTCCAGCACGCCGTGCTTGGCCAGATCGAGCGCACAGTTCAGCGCGGTCTGCCCGCCCATGGTTGGCAGGATGGCGTCAGGTTTTTCCTTGGCGATAATTTTTTCTACGATTTGCCAGGTAATGGGCTCGATGTAGGTCGCATCTGCCATGTTCGGATCGGTCATGATGGTGGCCGGATTCGAGTTCACCAGAATGACGCGGTACCCCTCTTCGCGCAGCGCTTTGCACGCCTGTGCGCCGGAATAGTCAAATTCGCAGGCCTGCCCGATCACAATTGGGCCGGCACCGATGATCAATATGGATTTTAGGTCTGTACGTTTTGGCATAACTTCATTCGAGTAATAAGTGCATGGCGACAAGTGACGGTATCACTTTCTGATCACTTGTTACTTTTAATCCTTTCTTTCATCGACCCAACAAAGCGGTCAAACAGATAATCGACGTCCTGGGGGCCCGGGCTCGCTTCCGGGTGTCCCTGGAAACAGAATGCCGGCTTGTCGGTCAGCTCAAAACCCTGCAAGGTGCCGTCAAACAGAGACACATGGGTCACCCTGGCATTTTTAGGCAGCGTTTTAATATCCACAGCAAAGCCGTGGTTCTGGCTGGTGATCATCACGCGCTTGCTCTGCATATCCTGAACCGGATGGTTCGCACCGCGATGGCCGAATTTCATCTTCAACGTCTTGGCGCCGATGGCCAAGCCCATGATCTGGTGACCCAGACAGATGCCGAACAAGGGAATGCCGTCACGCAGGAACTGCTGAGTAGCTGAAATCGCGTAATCACATGGCTCAGGGTCGCCTGGGCCATTCGATAAAAACACGCCATCCGGCTTCAGTGCCATTACATCTGCAGGCTTGGTCTTGGCCGGCACAACGGTGATCTTGCAGCCGCGTTCGGCCAGTTTGCGCAGAATATTGCGCTTGACGCCAAAATCGTAAGCAACCACATGTAATTCGGTCTTCTCAACATCCGCATAACCGGATTTCAAATCCCACTCGCGCTGCGTCCAACTGTAAGGCTTGTCGCACGAAACCACCTGCGCCAGATCCATGCCGTTCAGGCCGGCAAAGCCACGCGCCGCAGCCAGTGCCGCGGCCTCGTCTGTTCCAGAGGCGATACAACCATTTTGCGCACCTTTTTCGCGCAGAATGCGCGTCAATTTGCGGGTATCGATTTCAGCAATACCGACTACTTTATTGGCTTTAAGATAATCAGACAGCGACTGCGTGCTGCGCCAGTTGCTCACCGTTTGCGACAAGTCGCGTATCACCAGCCCGCTGGCGAACACCTGACTCGATTCCACGTCTTCTGTATTCACACCCACATTGCCAATATGAGGACAGGTCAAGGTGACGATTTGCTTGCAATAAGACGGATCGGTGAGAATTTCCTGATAGCCGGACATCGAGGTATTAAACACTACCTCGCCTACGCTTGCGCCCTCGGTTCCGATAGAAATGCCACGAAACACTGTTCCATCGGCTAATACTAGAATGGCAGGGTTCGTTTGTGACACCGGATGCTCCCAAAGGTAGATGACATAAAGAAGCGGGACGAACGCTCAGTTCATCCCGCCTTTGACAGGTTGATAATTATACCCGAATGCGAGGGGGGGATCAAATGCGGCCGCGTTTCAATGCTTTTGACCCGGAGGATATTTTCTTGCTGATGATCGGTCTTACTGCGGGGTTTCCCTACCCAGGTTGCAGGCTTATACCATGATCCCAGCCACTTTGTTTTCCACCTCAAGGTTTAATGCTCTGGCAATGGCATATTCAGCATCACGAGCCAGTTCGCGTCTGGCCCTGCCTTGCGCACGGATAGGTGGCAAAAATTCCAGTTCAGCATAAATGATGGCCTGGCTCAAGATCGATGCCAGAGAATCACCGAAGCTTAGTTCATCCACGTAGGCGGGCGCAAGGTTCAATGAGCCGTCTGCGTGGGTATAGCGTATAGCTGCTGGCCATAGCTGGCTATTGCTGTGAACCGCTGGCTGCAGCAGCGAAGCGTGAAACGGACGCAACATGCTGCCATTACTGGTTGTGCCTTCCGGGAAAACCGCGATGCACCCACCATTGCTCAATACATCAGACACTTCATGGTTCACGCGCGCAGTATCATGGCGCTTGGTTCTATCAATAAACAAAGTGCCCATTTTAATGGCCAGCCAGCCTACAACAGGCCAGGAGCGCACTTCAACCTTCGAAACAAAGCGCGCGGGCTTAACCGCGTTCAACAGATAAATATCCAGCCATGACACATGGTTTGCCACCAGCATCACGTTCCGCTCCGACAAATCCGGCACCGTCCCGCGAATCCGAATTCTGATATTCAGGATAGCCATTAGGCCACCGTTCCAGCGCCGCTCCACGCGAATGCGCGTCTTGTCCGACAACCATGGAAACAGCAGCAAAACCAGTGCCGCCGCGTAAAGCAGATGGACTGCCATGCGGCCGATTCGATAACTCCTTACGATATAGCGGCTTCTTTTCAAATCTTATTTATCAAAAAATGTTTTGCGTAACGCTTGTTAAGTTGCGACATCGGGAGCAACAAGAGCAGATCAGCAGTATTGAAATCAGGATCCCATGCAGGGTCTCCGCAAACATAGGCACCCAGGCGAAAATAGCCTTTAACCAGCGGCGGGAGGAACTCCTCCGCACGGTCGCTCAATGCTTCGTATGGTAACGCACAATTTGGGAAAACGCGCCATTCAGCAGGGCTCATGCTATCCGATTTTATTCTGCTATATATATTGGCTGCATTATGCCCGCCATCTGCCATGCTGATACTGGCGCAACCGATCAGATAATCATACTTATTTTGCACCATGTATTGCGCCATGCCTGCCCACAACAGTGTAATGACGCCTCCTCGCCTATAATCTGCATGCACACACGAACGTCCAACCTCAACCATGCTATCGCGCAGATTATGCAGCCGGGTTAGATCGAATTCACCCTCGGCATAATAACCACCTGCTTTTTGGGCCTGCTCAGGAGACAGAATTCGGTACGTCCCTACCACCTCATTGCTTTCCGTATCACGAACCAACAGATGGTCGCAATAACGGTCATACCTGTCCTCATCGATGCGCTCTTCCTTGCCAGGCATCTTTGCTCCCATTTCCTCGGCAAATACTTTATAACGCAATTTCTGCGCCTCGCGTACTTCACTTTCAGTGCGTGCCAGACCCATCGAAAACTGCTGTCTTTCTTTTTGTATGACTTGTGTTTGCCGTTGCAACATAGCTGTCTCCTTATCATTAAATTTGATAAGGCGTAAATTACCCAGCCAAGGTGACAATAAAGTTACAGAGTCGTTAAACTTTGGTTAATCATGGAGAAAGATCAGCACTGTTTTGGGGCGGCCGGAACGAGCTGAGCATTGAAGTTTTGGAAACTGCACTCGGCGTGCCGACGAAAAATAATGCGGAAGTGCAATTTTGCAGTGCACTTCGACCTGTCAAATACCCCTGCCTATTATCGCGACTGCGACAGTCAACAGGCCTATAGTCAAATTTAACGCTACCAGCTTGCGGATAGTCGCCAGCATTGCGCCGGCGGCAGGCCATTCCTGTTTGGCAACCAGCCGGTTAAACGGCACGTAGCATTTAAAAAAAACATAAACATATATCATCGTCATCACCAGCCCCATGCCCAGCATGAGGTTGATATAGAGCGATAGATTGGAAAAACCGCCAAACAGATAAATCATGTAAAAACCGCTTATCAGGACCAGGGATACCGCCAGCCATACCCAATTGAAGAATTGGCTGAAAACCTTGTCCCACAGCCGTAGACGCTCTGGTGGCTGCAAAATTTCGGCAGCGCTGGGGCGCAGTACAACATAGGCAAAAAACATTCCGCCGACCCAAACGACAATCGCCAGCAGATGGATGAGTTTCATGAATGACAACATTGTTATTCTCCTCGTTATAGTAGCTCTCGGACAGGCCTGAAACTTTTACGGTGCTCCGGCGATATGCCATGCAACTTTAATGCGGCAAGATGCGCAGCTGTCGGGTAACCCTTGTGTGCGTCAAATCCGTATTGTGGATAGCATTCATGCAGCTGCAGCATGGCGCTGTCGCGTGCCGTTTTGGCGAGGATGGAGGCCGCTGAAATGGCCGCGACGCTACTGTCCCCTTTTACGATAGCACGGCTGGGGATACCGGTATCCGGGCAATACAGGCCATCCACCAACACCTCATGCGGGCGCAAGGATAGTTTTTCAACAGCGCGCTTCATTGCCAGCAAGCTCGCTTGCAGGATATTGATTTCGTCGATTTCTTCTGCAGAGGCAGTAGCGATTGCCCAAGCTGTAGCATGCAATCGGATTTCAGCCGCCAGTCGATCGCGCTTGCTCTCACTGAGTTTTTTGGAGTCACCCAAACCCGCTATCGGTCGCTTGTCATCCAGAATCACGGCTGCGGCATACACTGGACCCGCAAGGGGGCCGCGCCCAGCTTCATCTACACCGCAAACCAAAATTATGGAGCTCAACCGCGCACACTCAAGAACGGAATAACCGCTTGCGCCGCCTTTTTCGCAGCGCCCTGCTTTAGCATAAGATGCATATCGCCGAACCGTTCTTCCAGGTCAATCACCGCCTGTTTATTGGCGACCAGATTGAGCAATGCTTGTGCCAGATTTTCCGGCGTGGCATCGTTTTGCAAAATCTCGGGCACCACAAACTTTCCAGCCAGAATATTGGGCAGCCCCACATAAGGCAGGTACTGCTTGCGCTTGGCCAGCCAATAGGTGATAGCCGACATTTTGTAAGTGATAACCATCGGGCGCTTCAGCAATGCTGCCTCAAGGGTAGCGGTGCCTGATGCAATCAACACACCATCGGCCGCGATCATCGCATCGTGCGCATGTCCAAATAACAGGGTGATAGGCAAATCATGCGCTTCGGCGTGCCAGATAGCCTCTTCAAAAATATTGCGTGTTTCGCGGCTGCCGAGTGGCACCAGAAACTGTGCATCCGGTATGGTTTCCAGTATCAATCTTGCGGTATCGATATAGGTCCTGGCCAATTGGCGCACTTCGTTTTTTCGGCTGCCCGGCAACATGGCAAACACTTTCGCATTGATCGGCTGTATGCGCATCTGTTCACGCATCAAAACTCGATCGGGTTTTTCTGGCAAGATATCAGCCAATGGATGACCCACATAGGTCACCGGCACGCCGGCTTTTTCATACAACGGCACTTCAAACGGAAACAGCGCAAGCATGTGCGATACGGCACGTTTGATTTTGTGTATGCGTTCCCCACGCCACGCCCAAATAGACGGGCTCACATAATGTACAGTGGGAATGCCATGTTGTTTAAGCGCCAACTCCAGATCAAAATTAAAATCCGGTGCATCTATGCCGATAAAAAGATCGGGGGGATTTTTGATCAGCTGGTTGCGCAGACGGCTGCGGATACCTGCTATTTCACGATAATGAAGCAGCACTTCCAGATATCCCATCACCGATAACTTTTCCATGGGATATAACACCTGCATTCCCGCTGCCTTCATCTTCGGACCGCCGATACCGATAAAACGAACTGCAGGCATGATCTCCCTGATTGCCAGCATCAAGTGACTGGCGAGCAAATCTCCCGAAGCTTCTCCTGCCACCAAGGCGATAGTTTTAGTTGCTTGAGTCATAAATATTACCGAACGATACCGCGTTGAGAGCGATTGAGAAAGTCAGCCATGATCTGCACTTCCGGACACTCGGCTGTCTGCCGAATCAACTGGATTTTGGCTTCATCCAGCGTTAATCCGGAACGATAAAGTGTCTTGTATGCACGCTTGAGTCCCGCCAGCGCGTCGCTGGAGAATCCTCGCCGTTTCAGGCCTTCCGAGTTCAGACCGTGCGGTTCCGCAGGGCTGCCGGACACCTTCACATACGGCGGAATATCATGCAGCAACACGGTGCCGACGGCGGTCATGACATGCGCGCCGATCTGGCAGAACTGATGCACGCCGGTAAAGCCGCCCAGAATCACATAGTCATCAATAATCACATGCCCGGCGAGCTGGGTGCTGTTGGCAAAAATCACATTGTTCCCAACCTGGCAATCGTGGGCGACATGGACATAGGCCATCACCCAATTGTTATTGCCCATGCGCGTCACACCCACATCCTGAACGGTACCTATATTGAAGGTGCAGGATTCGCGGATGACATTGTTATCGCCTATCTCCAGCCTGGTCGGCTCCCCCGCATATTTCTTGTCTTGCGGCACTTCACCAATCGAGCAAAACTGGAAAATCTGGTTGTTTTTACCGATGCGTGTGTGTCCTGTCACTACAACATGCGGGCCGATTCTAGTGCCTGCGCCGATCTCGACATGCTCGTCGATAATCGAATACGCACCAACCTCCACATCATCAGCAAGCCTGGCATTGGGATGTATGATGGCTGTTGGATGACGCATTATTTATCCCTCAATGTGGCCATCAAATTACCCTCGGCGACCACCTTGCCGTCAACTTCTGCAACTGCGCCATATTTCCAGATCCCGCGTTTGCTGCTCTGGATTTCCACTTTGAAAATAACCTGATCGCCGGGGCCTACCGGACGCTTGAAACGCGCATCGTCTATGCCGACAAAATAGTAAACCGAGTCATCGCTGGGCAGAGAGCCCATGGTCTTGAAGGACAGGATCGCGGCAGCCTGTGCCATCGCCTCGACGATCAGCACTCCCGGCATCACTGGATGATGCGGATAGTGTCCGGGGAAGAACGGCTCATTGATGGTGACATTTTTCAGCGCAACAATATTTTTTCCTGGCTCGCAGTCCAGCACACGGTCAATCAGCAGGAAAGGATAACGGTGTGGCAGGTGCTGCAAAATTTCATGGATGTCCATCTGAATACTCATATTTCCCCCTAATTAATTCTTTAGTGATTCGATCTGTAGTTCAAGCTGTTTTATACGGTCAGCCAGCCCATCCAAATGCCTGAGTTGTGCAGCATTCTTGCGCCACGTCTGGGTCGTGCTGAACGGAAAGATGCCGCAGTAACTGCCGCGTTCCTTGATTGACTTTCCAACCAGCGTAAAGGATGAAATCTCAACGTAATCAGCTATTTGCAAATGACCCAAAATGCCGGCACTGCCACCAATACGGCAATAGCGCCCTATCGTAGCGCTGCCGGCTATGCCCACGCAACCGGCAATGGCCGTGTGCGCCCCGATACGTACATTATGCGCAATCTGTATCTGGTTATCCAATTTGACATCGTCCTCAATCACGGTGTCAGCCAGCGCGCCCCGGTCTATCGTGGTATTTGCGCCAATTTCCACATCATTGCCGATGACGACGCGCCCGATCTGCGGAATTTTCAGCCAGCGCTCTTCCTCCATCGCAAAGCCGAAACCGTCGGCACCGATCACCACGCCTGAGTGCGCAATGAGGTTATTTCCCAACACACAATCGTGGTAGACCACCACGCGCGGATATAAACGCGAATTTTCACCGATGACAACGCCGGCACCAATGTAGCAGCCGGCCATAATCACGCTGCGAGCTCCAATTTTGGCACCATCACCGATCACCACATTGGCATCAATCTGCGCGCTGGATGCAATTGCAGCTCCCTCGCCTATCACTGCGCTGGGGTGTATGCCTGCAATCGCTGATGGCAGCGGGTTCAAGAATGCGGAGAGTTTGGCGAAATAGGCATAGGGGTTATCGCACACAATGCGCGGAATTAAGGTCGCATCCGCATCTGCCGCTGCCAAAATAACCGCACCAGCGTGCGTGCCCTCCAGCTGCGCACGATATTTACTGTTGGAGAGAAACGCAATCTGGTCTGCTTTCGCGCTATCCAGGGTGGCAATTTGACTGATCAATACCCCGGCGTTACCGAGAACTCTGCCGCCAAAACGGGCAACTATATCTTCCAGACGATAGGCTGTATGACTCATATAAAAAAATGGATGTTATTTTTCGGCTGCCAGGTACTGCAATACCTTATCAGTGATGTCTATTTTCGGATTGCGGTAAACCGCTTCCTGTAGCACCAGATCATATTTCTCGCTTTCCGCAATTGCCTTGATCGCTTTGTTGGCACGCGCCAGCACCAAGGCCAGCTCTTCATTCTTGCGGAGATTCAGGTCTTCACGAAATTCGCGCTGCATGCGCTGCAAATTCACATTGAGGTTAGCCAACTCGCGTTCCTTGCTGCGGTGCTCCGCATCCAGCAAGGTCATGCCTTCCTTGTCAAAATACATCTGAATTTCCTTGACCTGTTTGGCAATTTTTTTCATTTCAATATCTCTGAGTTCAAACTCTTTCTCGATCTTTTTCTCAGCCTGAACTGCAGGTGTTGATTCGCGAAGAATACGTTCAGTATCAACCACACCAATCCGAAAATCATTCGCAAAGACGAGGGAAGCTGCGGACACAGCCAAAATGAGAGTGATGACCTTTAAAATATTTTTCATTCTTTGCTCCTTGTCAAACGATCAAAACACGCAGCCATAATAATTTAGAAAATCTGTCCGAGGGTAAACTGGAATCTCTGCAATCTATCCCCCAGTTGCTCAGCGAGAGGCCAAGCATAACTCATTTTGAGTGGGCCAACCGGTGATATCCAGGTAAGTGCCAAGCCTGTTGAATAACGCGGGCCGTCAGTACCGGGGATTTCAGAAGGTGGGCCATAAATTATACCTCCATCCACAAATGCACTTAAACGTACCGATTTTTCCTTGCTTCCGGGCATCGGGAACAGCAATTCCGAGTTTACGAGCAGACGCTTGTCACCGCCCAGATACGCTCCATTAATGTCACGAGGGCCGATGGAGTTCGGTTCATAGCCACGCACCGAACCAACGCCGCCGGCATAAAAATTTTCAAAAAATGGCAACGGTTTATCATCATAGCCAGCTGCCGCACCCGCTTCACCATTTAGCAACAGGGTGAACACTTTGCTAACCGGGAAAAACCTCTGATGCTGATAGGTAAGCTTGTAATAGCGCTGGTCGGAAACCGGCAACGCCGCTTTTAAAAAGGCTCGCTGCACTTTACCGTCGGTTGGGTATATGGCGCTGTCCCTGCTGTCGCGCGTCCAGCCTACCGTGCCCAATAGATTGCTGGTTGTAGCGCCAAAGGTTTTCACATAATTCTGAAATTGCACCGGACTGGCAGCGGTGAGTTCGTAGGTCGATTGCTCTACCGACAGGCCGTAAAGCATGGTTTCATCCTCGCCTATGGGCAAACCAAATCGAACACCGCCGCCTGACGTATAGGATTTGTATGGACTGATTGAGGTGCTGGTCGTATCCACATTGCGCTGATATACGTCAAAACCACGGCTCACCCCATCATCCGTGTAATAGGGATTGGTATATGACACCGAATACACCTGGTTGGACTGGCTTGTATTAATCTGTGTGGACAATTGCTTGCCAGTTCCAAACAGGTTGCTCTGCGTTACGCCTGCAGTCAGCACCAGCCCCTGCGAACTGGAAATACCTGCTCCAATATTGAAGCTACCGGTAGGCTTTTCCTTGACGCTTACGTTCAAATCCACCTGATCTTTAGTGCCTTGAACTGGAGGAGTCTCAAGGTTCACTTCGCTAAAGAAGTCCAGTTTATCCACTCTTTGTTTTGATTTCTGAATTTTTTTCGTAGCAAACCACGCGCCCTCCATCTGGCGAAATTCGCGCCTGATTACCTCGTCCCGAGTTTTAGTATTACCCAGCACATTGATGCGCCGCACATACACACGCTGCCCGGGATCGGCTACGAAGGTAAACGCAACTTCATGCTTTGACTTGTCCAATTCAGGCACGGCGCTCACGTTGGCAAAGGCATAACCATCGTCTCCCAGACGATCTGAAATTTTCTTTTGTGACTCTGTTAATTTATTGCGCGAGAACACGTCACCAACCTGTATCGCAATCAGTTTTCGCATCTCCTCATGCGGCAAAATATTTTCCGGTGCCAACATTTTGATATCTGAAACTTTATACTTTGCACCTTCTGTGATGTTTATTGTTATATAGATATCTTTTTTATCAGGTGAAATCGAAACCTGGGTAGAATCAACTGAAAATTCGAGGTAGCCGGCGTCCAGGTAAAAAGAACGCAGCACCTCCAAGTCAGCCGACAATTTCTGTTTGGAGTACTGGTCATTGCTGGTTGCCCATGTCCAGAAAGTTGGCGTGGTCAGCTTCATCAAATCCAGCAATTCTTGCTCGCCAAAAATCTGGTTACCTACAATATTAATCTGCCGAATTTTTGAAACTTCGCCTTCTACCACATCAAAAGTCACCGATACGCGGTTACGTTCGAGCTCGGTTACGGTAGTCTTGATCGATACAGCGTATTTTCCTCGCGCTACATATAAGCGTTTTAGCTCATTCTCCGACTTTTCCAGCGCCGCCTTATCAAAAATACGGCCTTCTGCCAGCCCCACAAACTTCAGGTTATCGCGCAATTGATCCTTGGGAATATCTTTCACCCCGTTAATTTCCACACTGGCGATAGATGGACGTTCGCGGACTATCACAACCAGCACACCATCCTCGGCCTTCAAACTCACATCCGTAAAAAATCCGGTTGCAAATAATGTGCGAATGGCAGCGGCAGACTGATCATCGTTCAAAGTATCCCCCACCTTCACCGGCAGGTAACTGAACACTGTGCCCGCCTCGGTGCGTTGAATACCCTCAACGCGAATATCCTTCACCACGAAGGGTTCCATCGCAATGACCGAAGTGACGTAAAGCAGCGGAACAAGTCCCGCCAATCTCATTAATTTCATTGTTATTTTAATTTAAAATCAAGCGGCTAAAATCGTTGAACAATGCAAGGGCCATGAGGGTGAACAATAGCGCAATACCCACTTTCTGCCCTGCTTCCCATAGCACCTCCGGAACAGGACTCCCCTTGATCAACTCCACCATATAATACAATAAATGCCCGCCATCCAATAAAGGGATAGGCAGCAAATTCAACACGCCCAGGCTTATGCTGATCAAGGCAAGAAATGACAGATACGCGCTCAATCCCATACTGGCTGACTGTCCTGCATAGTCGGCAATAGTGACCGGCCCGCTCAGATTTTTAAGGGATACCTGGCCCACAATCATCCTGCCCATCATCTGCAAACTGACCACACTGGTTTCCCATGTCTTGCGCACAGCCTTCCCGAGTGCATTGAGGGGCGAATAGCGCACTTCGGTCATCAGTGCATCAAATTCTTGTTGGTTGATCAGCGGAGCGGCACCGATTTTTCCTATCCGCTTATCACCCTCCTGTACCGAATCAGGAGTCAGATCCAGTGCAATCACATGACCTTCACGCATAATCTCAAGATGCAGCGGGCTTGCCGGATGGCTGCGAACCATTTCCACCCACGCTTCCCAATTTTCAATCAATTGTCCATTCGCGCTGAGTATGGTGTCGTCTGTTTTCACCCCTGCACGCTGTGCAACACCGCCTTCGATCAACTTGCCGATGACGGGCCGCACTAAAGGCTGGAACGGCTGCATGCCGAGTTTGCGCAAAAAGTCGCTATCCAGATCGGCCGCAGTCAATGTGCTGATGTTTAGAACACGTGCGGCAGTTTCACCCTGCAATGTGCGGATTTCCAGGTCTGCCGTGCCGCCTTGCAGCACGCTATCCAGCAACGCCCAGCGAACATCCTGCCACGTAGGCGTCTCCACCCCGTTAATGCCGATGATGGTTTGCTGCGCTTGCAGTTGTGCAGCCGCTGCTGCTGAATTGGGTGTTATATTGCCTAATATTGGCTTGAGTCCCGGAACGCCATAAATGAATAGTCCCCAGTACAAGACAATTGCCAACAGCAGATTCGCCACTGGTCCGGCAACCACAATTGCCATGCGCCGCAATACCGGCTGACGATTGAATGCGCGGTGCAATTCCTCAGGTCTTACTTCACCTTCACGCTCATCC
Organism: Gallionellaceae bacterium; assembly: GCA_035531075.1. Taxonomy (GTDB): domain Bacteria; phylum Pseudomonadota; class Gammaproteobacteria; order Burkholderiales; family Gallionellaceae; genus 39-52-133. Next base: position 58,917 of record DATKTO010000041.1, on the reverse strand, counting down.
AGCATCTTGACGTAGCCGCCCAGTGGAATAGCGGAGATCGACCACTCTGTTTCACCACCGGAAAATTTCCTGGAATACAGAATTTTTCCAAAGCCAATAGAAAAACGCAGCACTTTGACGCCGCAGAGCCTCGCTACCCAATAATGCCCATACTCGTGGAACGCAACCAGCACCACTATCGCAGTAATAAAAGCCAGTAAGGTAGTCATTGTATAATCCACTCCTGTGCGGCGGTACGGGCTTGCGCATCCGCCATCAGCACATCATCCAGGGTATTGGCCGCAACGCTCGCTTGTGCCGCCAAAACATCGGTGATCAGCCGCGGGATATCGAGAAAGGAAATTTTCCGGTTCAAAAACGCATCCACCGCCACCTCATTGGCTGCATTCAATACCGCAGGGGCGGTGCCACCCGTGCGCAAAGCCTGGTAAGCCAGCGCCAGACAAGGAAAGCGCTCAAAATCCGGCGCCACAAAATTGAGTGTCGCCACCTTGAATAAATCCAGCGGTGCCACACCCGAGTCAATTCGCTGCGGATACGCCAGCGCATGGGCTATCGGTGTGCGCATATCGGGATTGCCCATCTGCGCCAGCACCGATCCATCCACATACTGCACCATGGAATGAATGACGCTCTGCGGGTGTACCACTACCTGTATGTCGTCGGCCGACGCATTAAACAGCCAGTATGCTTCAATAACCTCTAGCCCCTTATTCATCATGCTGGCGGAATCGACGGAGATCTTGCGACCCATCACCCAGTTCGGATGCGCGCAAGCCTGTTCCGGCGTGACCTGCTGCAAAGCCGACAAAGGCGTGTCACGGAACGGTCCGCCGGATGCGGTCAGCAAAATTTTACTCACGCCACTGCCGGCCATGTCCGCCGCGTAATCCCGCGGCAGGGCCTGGAAAATCGCATTGTGTTCACTATCGATCGGCAACAGGGTCGCGCCATTTTGACGCACCGCATCCATGAAAATTCGCCCCGCCATCACCAGCGCTTCTTTATTGGCCAACAGGATCTTTTTCCCCGCATGTGCAGCAGCAAGCGTGGGGCGCAAGCCCGCCGCACCCACTATGGCCGCCATCACCGCATCCACCTCCGGCAGTGATGCAACCAGTTCCAGCGCATGTTCACCGCACAACACATCCACCATTAATCCGGCCGCCGCAATGCGCTGCTTCAATCTGCCGGCAGCTGCCTCATCTATCATGACGGCATAGCGTGGCGCGAAACGCTGGCATTGTTCAAACAACAACTCATCCTGGCGATGCGCGGTCAATGCCACAATCTGATATTTTTCCGGATGGCGCGCTACCACATCCAGCGTGCTGGTGCCGATGCTGCCAGTGGAGCCGAGCACCGTCAGACAAGTCATTTTTCCTGCATTATTCATCATGCAAATCTCATTAAAATCAGCACCAGTGCGGCCAATGGCAGGGTGGAAGTCAGCGCGTCGATCCGATCGAGCAACCCACCATGACCTGGCAACAGCGTGCCGCTGTCCTTCACGCCGGCCTGGCGCTTTATCGCGGATTCAAACAGATCACCAACGACAGATAGTGCCACCCCAACCATGGCGAAGAGGATTAATGAGTAATGTTGTGTCATGCCGCTGCCCGCCATTACCAGCACCACATAAGCCAGCACCCCGAGCACGGCACCCGCCACACCTTCCCAGGTTTTCCCTGGACTGATGCCGGGAGCAAGCTTGTGCTTGCCAAATTTACGTCCTGCAAAGTAAGCTGAAATATCCGCCACCCACACCATCGCCATTACCCCCAACAGCCACCAGGGTTGCGGATTTTCAGCGCGCAAATCCAGCATCGCCATCGCAGTGGGCAACAGCACAAGCCATCCCACTAAAGTGAGCAAAGATGGGCTTTGCGTCTTGCAGATTCCCTTTAGCCAGAGCGGTACAAACAGCAGCCAGAACGCGGCTGACATGCCGTAAATCACTATCTGAACCTGGTGCTTTTGCTGTGGAATAAAGTGCACATACATCCATAGCAGCGCAGCATAGGAAATCAGCATCGCCGCCATAAATATCCACACTGTCGCCCCGCGCATCTTGGCCAGCTTCGACCATTCCCATGCGCCCTGCATGACCACCAGGCCAACGAGTGCAGACCATCCCGATGCGGGCAATTTAAACAATGCGGCAAGAAATAGACTCGCCAGTATGATTGCGGTAATAACGCGCTGCTTAAGCATTATGGCTGATCTCCAATATCAGAGGATTGAACGGGTTTATCATCCCGCGACGGATCTCCCACTAGTTGATCGCTAGTCCTTCCGAAACGACGTTCGCGATTTTGGTAGGACTGAATCGCCGCCTCCAATGCTGCGCGATCAAATGCCGGCCACAAGGTATCGGTGAAATAAAGCTCGGTATAGGCCAGTTGCCACAACAGAAAATTGGAAATGCGCTGTTCGCCGCCGGTGCGAATAAATAGGTCAGGCTCAGGTGCATAGTGCATGGAAAGAAAGGGATCAAGATCAGATTCGGCAAAATTTCCCAATAGCTCAGGACGCGCCTTGCACATTGCCTGTGCGGCTTGCAGAATATCCCAGCGCCCGCCGTAATTGGCCGCAATAGTCAGAGTCAGTCCGGTATTTTTGGCAGTGAGTTGCTCCGCCTCTGCAATATGCCGTTTAAGCTCGGCATCAAAACGAGCGAGATCACCAATTACTTTCAGTCGAATATTGTTGTCATGCAGCTTTTTGACTTCGCGTTGCAACATCTTGAGGAACAATTGCATCAGGAAAGTTACTTCGTCGGCAGGACGCCGCCAGTTTTCGCTGCTAAATGCAAAAACCGTCAGGTACTCTACACCTAGTGCACCGCAAGCCTTGACCGTTTCGCGCAAGCATTCAACGCCTCGCTGATGCCCTGCTACTCTGGGAAGGAAGCGTTGCTTGGCCCAGCGCCCATTGCCATCCATGATGATCGCAATATGCCTGGGTATTTTGGGCGCATCTGGAATAGTGCGAGTAGAACTTTGAAATAATGCCACTGAATTCTATACCCCCACAATGGATTAAGCGATGGAAAGCTATCCTGCGGTATTGCACAAACCGCGAGATTTGCACTGCTTAAACCGCCATTAAGTCAGCCTCTTTGGCTTGCAAGGCTTTATCAATTTCAACCACAAAACGGTCAGTAGATTTTTGCACATCTTCCTGCGCACGACGCTCTTCATCTTCGCTGATGGATTTTTCTTTGAGCAGTTTCTTCAATTGCTCATTGGCATCACGCCGAATATTGCGCACCGCCACTTTGGCATTTTCAGCTTCGCCGCGTACCACCTTGATCAGGTCCTTGCGTCTTTCTTCAGTCAGCATCGGCATCGGCACACGAATCACATCGCCGTTTGTTGAAGGATTCAATCCCAAATCTGCATCACGGATCGCCTTCTCCACCGGGCCAACCATGTTCTTTTCCCACGGCTGCACACCTATCGTGCGATTGTCGATCAGGTTTACGTTGGCCACCTGGGTAATGAGAGTGGGATTGCCGTAATAAGGCACCATCACATGATCCAGAATGCCGGGATGCGCACGTCCAGTACGCACCTTGCCGAAATCCGTCTTCAGCGTTTCCAGCGACTTGCTCATTTTTTGTTCTACGATTTTCTTTATGTCAGAAATCATGTTTTATCTCCTGCCAAAATTTGGAAGCGCCCCGTGTTAATTGCAACTAACCAGGGTACCCTCTTCCTGGCCCAGTATTACACGCTTAAGTGCGCCGTCCTTGAAAATATTGAATACAATGATAGACATCTTCTGGTCACGACACAGCGTGAGCGCAGTTGCATCCATCACCTGCAAATTCTTGGAAATCGCTTCATCAAAAGTGATATTTTTATAACGGGTTGCAGTTTTGTCTTTTTTCGGATCGGCCGTATAAATACCATCCACCTTGGTGGCCTTGATCACCACCTCGGCGTTCATCTCTACCCCGCGCAAAGCAGCAGCAGTGTCAGTGGTAAAGAAGGGATTGCCGGTGCCGGCACCAAATATCACCACCTTGCCCTCTTCCAGATAGCGCAGCGCTTTGCCGCGTATATACGGCTCTGCCACCTGCTCCAGATTCAAGGCCGACTGCACCCTGCTATCCAGTCCGGCTCGCTTCATCGCATCCTGCAGCGCCATCGCATTCATCACGGTGGCCAGCATGCCCATGTAATCCGCCGTAACACGATCCATGCCCGCAGCTGCTGGCGCAACCCCGCGAAAGATATTGCCGCCGCCAATCACCACTGCCACCTGCACTCCCATGGCCACCACTTCAGCCACTTCAGCCACGATACGTTCAATCACAGTACGGTTGATACCGTAACTGTCATCACCCATCAGCGCTTCGCCGGAGAGTTTGAGAAGAACACGTTTATATGCAGGGGCAGTACCCATGGTTTAACCTTTCGATATAGCAGCAACTTCAGCGGCGTAATCCACCACTACCTTTTCAATCCCCTCACCCACGATAAACATCTGGAAAGCTTTAACCGTCGCGTTTTGGCTCTTGAGGAGCTGTTCAACAGTTTGCTTGCCATCTGCAGCCTTGACAAATACCTGGCCCAGCAAAGTGACGTCTTTCAGGAATTTCTGCACCGAACCTTCGGCAATTTTTTCCAGCATTGCTTCAGGCTTGCCGGCTTCCTTGGCCTTTTCAATGGCGATACGGCGCTCGGTTGCAATTTCTTCGGCACTTACACCGCTAGCGTCGACCGATTTTGGCTTGCTTGCCGCGATATGCATGGCCAAGTCTTTACCCAGCGTATCTTCACCGGTGAAGTCCAGCAACACGCCAATCTTGCTGCCATGCAGATAGGAAGCCAGCTTGCCGGATGTAGCAAAGCGCGAAAAACGACGTACTGTCATATTTTCTCCCAGCTTCATCACCAGCGCCTTGCGTGCTTCCTCAACCGTGCCGCTGCCGCCACTGATTGTCATATTCGCCAGTGCTTCCACATCGGCCGGATCATTCTTGGCAACAGTTTGTGCCACTTTGTTTGCAAACACGACGAAGTCGTCATTTTTAGCCACAAAATCGGTTTCGCAGTTAACTTCTACTACGGCGCCAATCTTGCCATCAGGCGTTACAAAAGAACTGATCACACCCTCTGCCGCCACACGTGAGGAAGCCTTGCTGGCTTTCGCACCGCTCTTGATACGCAGCAGCTCTTCTGCCGCCTTGAAGTCGCCATTGGTGTCCACCAGCGCCTTCTTGCAATCCATCATGCCAAGGCCGGTAGCCTCGCGCAATTCTTTAACCATACCTGCTGTAATTTCTGCCATGCTGAAACTCCTTCAAATGCTAAATCTATATAAAAAAAGGGGCTTGCGCCCCCTTCGTGTCGATGAGGCCGCTTACGCTGCCCGCTCTTCGACTTGTGCCGCCAAATCTGCCAGCGCCTGAGCACGTCCTTCCAGTACTGCATCTGCCATGCCGCGGGCATACAAACGAATCGCCTGTGTGGAGTCATCGTTGCCCGGAACAACATAATCAATTCCGATAGGAGAGTGATTGGTATCCACGATGCCGATCAGTGGAATACCCAGTTTCTGCGCCTCGGTAACGGTACCTTTCTGGTAACCCACGTCGATCACAAAAATCGCCGATGGCAAGCCAGCCATATCCTTGATGCCGCCCAGGCTGCGCTCCAGCTTTTCCAGCTCGCGGCGCATCATCAGGCCTTCTTTTTTGGAAAACTTGTCAAAACTGCCATCCGCTTCCATCGCTTCCAGATCTTTCAGGCGCTTGATAGACAACTGCACAGTCTTGAAGTTAGTGAGCAGACCGCCCAACCAGCGGTAATCAACATAAGGGCAACCCGCGCGGATCGCTTCTTCCTTGATGATTTCGCGTGCCTGACGCTTGGTCGCCACGAACAGAATATTATTACCCTTGCCCGCTGCCAACTTGCGCACAAACTTCAGCGCCTCGTTGTACATCGGAACAGTTTTTTCCAGGTTTACAATATGAATCTTATTGCGATGGCCGAAAATAAACGGCGCCATCTTAGGATTCCAAAAACGGGTTTGGTGTCCGAAATGGACGCCCGCTTCCAACATTTCACGCATAGTAGTACCAGACATAATCGACTCCAATTGTTAAGGGTTAAGTTCCTCCACCCGTCAGCCCGACCCGCAAGAAAAAAGCCCTTGCGAGCACCCCAACATGAACGGATGTGTGAATTTCCTGTTATTCAGCACCATACCGAACAAACAGGGCGCGCATTGTAACTCAAGCAGCCGCTTAACTCAAACTGAACCCAGCAAATCGGGACGGTCTTGTACCAAGCCATAACCATACGCCTTACATCCCTACTACCTGCTGTGCGCTTGACACATGAAACAGGCAAACAGGACAATGCACAGGATTTGGCGTAAGGTTACTGTCCGGTTCGGCACCAACCAACAAATTATCAATAAAATCAAAATATTCCATGCAGATAAACTTTATAAAACCCGGAGCTATACAATTAAGTATGAACGATGACACCTTATCCAAAGAACAACGCATATTGCGCGCTCTCCGCAAGGTGCTAGCCAATATAGTCAAGGATGCCACCCCGGCACCGGGCATGCCTCACCCGTTGAAAGAAAGCACGATTTATGACATTCGCGATCTTTTTGGATTAATTTCTGAACGCGAGGCTGAGCTGGCCAATGAATCAGCACCAGACAGAAACGAAAAGCCTTTCTATGCCGATGAGCCAAAGAAAAGCAATGTCATCAAGATGCCCAAGCCAGCAAAGAAAAAGACATCAGAGGACGAATAACACCGGTCGCTACTCAGGCCACATAAAACAGAATGGCACAATAATGCAATCCGCTCCCTGCGAGTACAAAAAGATGCCAGATACCATGCCAATGGATGAATTTGTCGTCATACACAAAAAATATGATGCCGATCGTATAAGCCAGGCCGCCTGCCACGAGCCATGCAAATCCGGACCATGACAGCGCTGTTACCAGCGGCACGAGTGCAGCAAGAGCGACCCACCCCATCAGGATATAAATCACCAGGGACACCCAGCGCGTTTTCTTCTTCAGCCAGATTTCCTGTGAAATACCCAGCAACGCCAAACCCCAAACCACCCCGAACAGCGACCAGCCCCATGGACCGTGCAAGCTGACCAGCGTGAAGGGCGTGTAGCTACCGGCAATTAACAGATAAATGGCGTTATGGTCGAGCTTCTGCAACATCACCTTGGCCATACCGCGCGTTGCGTTGTGGTACAGCGTTGAGAAACTGTAGAGCAACACCAGCGTTGCACCGTAGATGGAAAAACTGACAATCTTCCACACATCTCCGCTAAGGGCGCCCAGCACGATCAGCAGCACGCTGCCGACCAGCGCAAGCAGCGTTCCTGCCAGATGACTATAGGTATTAAATTTTTCTCCATGTTCCATCAAATCACCTTATTCATATAAAGTAAGCGAAAATATCTGCACCCTTGTTAGCATCCCTGTTCGCATTATCATTCCGATGCGTATTATCATTCCAGGACCCATTACATGCATCACACTCCACCCGACGCACTTCTTTTCATCACGCCCGGCTGTTCGCACTGCCCTGTAGTGTTGCAGGGCCTGAGCGAACTGGTCAAGCAGACTGCCATCGGAAAACTCACCGTTGTTAATGTTGCAGCTCATCCCGAACTGGCTGCGGAATACGGTGTACGCACCGCCCCCTGGCTGCGTCTCGGCCCTTTCACCCTCACCGGTGCGCACACTCAGGCAGAGTTGCGCCAGTGGGCCGAATGGAGCAGCAGCGAAGAAGGCAGCACTCAGTATGTAGAGCACTTATTGGCAGAAGGCGGATATAAACAGGCCGGCATATTTGTTGGCGAAGACATTGAACGGCTCAAACCGCTGCTGTCTATCGTTGCAAATCCGGAAAAAAGCCTGGTAGTGCGAGCAGGAGTCAGTGCACTGCTGGAAGCTTACCGCAACACTCCCGCCTTGCAGAACCTGCTGCCGTCAATAGGTGAGCTCACCCGCCATACAGACCACAGGGTACGCGCAGACGCCTGTCACCTGCTGGGCCTGAGCGGCAGTCCGGCAGCTCGCCCTTATCTTGATTCATGCCTGAAAGATTCCAGCGAAGAAGTGCGGGAGATTGCGGCCGAATCTCTGGAGCTGCTTGATTTGTCGCAAGCCCATGATTTAACGAAAAATTAAGAAGCGATCCGTTTAGTCTTGCGTCTCTCATACAGCGCCACGATGCGCTGACACAGAGCTTCATTGATCGGCCAATTAATCTCAGGATTAGCCAGCCAATAGAGCGACTCTTCAACCACGCCATCGGTTCCGAATTCAAAGCCTACATCTGTCCGCCCGCCAACAGAATTCGCCCATGCCTTGATCTCTTCAGCCGTTAAGACACCATTTTCAAACTGTTTCAAGACAGCAAGCACATCCAGCTTGGTAACGAGTGCCAGATAATTTTCACAATACCAACCATAAGCCGCCAACTCCCGCGTGGTAACGGAAATTGTTTTGGGATTTTTGATAAGCTCCAACACGAGAGAAGTACGATCACTCATGGCCACTCCTTACTCTGATGCAGTTATTAACTACGGCTACCCTTTACCAACTCAAGAGACAGCACATTGTGCCGGCAGACCCTATATACAAGCACTACTCTTTAGCCCAGTAATCAGTGGCAATGCCTTCACCCAGGTCAGCTTCAATCAAACGCCGTCTCACTTCCAGCAAACGTTCAATTAATTTTGGCTCAAGCTTGCTGTAAGCCTCGGCATCAGCCACGCGATTAACAACGACTCCCAGCACCTCGGTTATCGCATTGCCGATGGAATTCTGACTGATCGTAACGATCAGCTTGCCCGCATCATTGCGGTAAATCAGCTGCTTGAACGCGGGTTGCCAGCGTATGGCATTGGCATATTTCGCGTCGACGATGCAATGATCGCGCACCTTCTTGGCTGTCTTCAGGAAATCGTTGTTGAACAACAGCACGTTTTCCACCTCTGCCGGGTAATAGGCGTCCTGCGGCAAAGGTGCATTGCGTGTTGAAACCTGCGAGAAAAAGGTGCGATAAAAATCGATAAACCCTTTTAATACCTCGTCATACTCTTTCCAGAAACGCACGTCTTTCAATGCTGCCGCGCCGCCCTGTATTTCCCAGCTGGGCAGGCCTTGCGGGTAGCCGGTCAGCTCTATGCAGGCGTCCGCTTCGCTGGCCGGTTTGAGAATTTTCAGATCCAGCGCCTTGTCGAAAAATTCGCGATAGACATCGCGCATATAGGCCTGAAACAGGCTGTGCTGACCGCCGTCGGTCAAGTTGGGATTGCTGGTATCAGCCAGCTTGGCGTTACGCAACTCCTTCTTGGGAAAAACGATGAAGTGATTGTGCAGCATGCGGATGCTGGGCACGCCGGGCGAAGTCAGCGGCCAGGTCGCATCCAGGCTCGCTTCACCCGCCAGTATCAGCGCCTCGTCCGGATTGGGATAGAGCTCCAGCATGTAATCGATAATGATCTGATTCATCCGGTTCCATACATGCTTGACGTTGTCCGGCACCTGCGTTCGCCGTACCGGGCGCCCCAAAGGATTCAGCACGATCTGCGAAGTGTTATAAATAATCGAGCAATCAAAAGCCGTGCTATGACCCAACGCCTTGCGATAGAGCAACAGATTTTCCGGATTCAGCAACAGGCCGTTGTTATTCACCAGATCGTTCAAATTTTCCGTGCTATTGAAAAATTCATTGTGCTTCATGCCCTCCGGCACCACCAGAGGGATAGGTCGAAAGGGAGTGACAATTTCGCGTGGTCCGGATTGCGTCATTTTTATTTCCTTTGCTTTGTATTATTTGTCACGCACAAATATGCACGATAGTACCCACAGTTACAAGTTCAAACAGCTCAAGCAAGTCGGCATTACGCATACTCACACAGCCATGTGACGCAGGCACACCCATTTTCCGTTCATCGGGTGTGCCATGAATATAGATATAGCGCCGCATGGTGTCACTGCTGCCCAAGCGGTTATAGCCGGGTTCGCAGCCTGAAAGCCACAGGATGCGTGTGAGTATCCAGTCGCGCCCGGGAAATTGCGCACCGAGCTGTGGCGTGTAAATTTCCCCGGTCGGCCTGCGCCGCACAAACACCGTATTCGCCGGTTGGCCCGCTCCGATTCTGGCACGAATAACATGCTTGCCGCGCGGCGTGCAGTTGCTGTTGGCTTCCTCGCCAGGCCCATTCAACGCGGTGGAAACCGCATAACTGCGCAGCAATCCGCCTGAGTCATCAAACAACTCCAGCTTCTGCTTCGCAATATTAATCTGAATTTTCATGCGCGTTGTTGCGCGCGCCGCGCTGCAAAAAACTGGCTCAGCACATTGCCGCACTCATCGGCAAGCACACCACCCTCTACTGTCGCATGATGGTTCAAGCGCTGCTCCTCAAATAAATCCAGCACACTGCCTGCAGCACCCGTCTTGGGATCACTGGCACCGTAAACCACACGGGAAATTCGCGCATGAAACATCGCACCCACGCACATCAGACAAGGCTCGAGCGTCACGTAAAGCTCGCATCCCACCAGGCGATAGTTCCCCTCGCGTTGCGCTGCATCACGCAGCGCCAGCATCTCGGCATGCGCCGAAGGATCATGGCGGCCAATCGGCGCATTGCTGCCGCGCCCGATAATCACGCCATCTTTCACCACCACCGCACCCACGGGAACCTCGCCGGACTGCTCGGCCTGCCGCGCCAGCTCAAGGGCTGCGCGCATAAAATCTTCATCGTTCATTTTTAAACATCATTCTCGCTTGTCTCTGTAGATGGTATTTCAGCCCGATTTTAGGTGAAGTTCCTGATTCACGCTAATTTTCCGAAAACAATGAGATGCGCCGAATGGCCGTTTGCAGGATAATCCCCTCACATAAACACGTCACAAAAGCAGGTATTCAGTGAGATCCACAGGTCTGGCAAGCATAGAACAACTTCATGAGTTTGATGTCATCATTGATGTGCGCACGCCATCAGAATTCGCCGAGGATCACATCCCGGGTGCCGTCAATTTCCCGGTATTGAGCGATGAAGAGCGGGTGCGGGTTGGCACGCTGCACAAGCAGTCCTCGTTCGAAGCCAAGAAAATAGGGGCCGCGCTGATCGCGCGCAACATTGCAGATCATCTGGAAAAAAACTGGCTGGACAAACCCAGATCGTGGCATCCGCTGATCTACTGCTGGCGCGGGGGGCAGCGCAGCGGCGCAATGACGCATATTTTGCGCAGCATAGGCTTTGCTGCCGAGCGCCTGGAGGGTGGCTATAAAAGCTATCGCCACCATGTGCTGGAACAGCTTGAAGTCATGCCTGCAATGCTTTCCTACATCGTACTGTGCGGCCTGACAGGCAGCGGCAAGAGTCTGTTGCTCAATGCCTTGCATCAGGCTGGCGCGCAGGTGCTGGACCTGGAAGAGATCGCAAGACATCGCGGCTCGGTACTGGGTGACATGCCCGACATGCCGCAACCGGCGCAGAAAGGTTTTGACAGCCAGTTGCTGGCAAAGCTCAAGACTTTCAATCCCGATTTACCTGTCTACGTTGAATCGGAAAGCAAAAAAATCGGCACCATCCGTGTACCCGATGCGCTCATTCACGCCATGTGGGCCAGCCCCTGCCTGCGGCTGGAAACGTCAACCGGGTTGCGCGTAGCGCTATTGCGCCAGGAATACCAGCATTTCCTCGATAATCCAGCTTTGCTGCAACAGCAGCTGGATCGGCTGCGCGGCATGTACAGCAATGAGCAGCTGGCAAAATGGCAAATCATGTATACACAGCACCAATGGGATGAATTTGTCGCCGAATTACTAACCCTGCATTACGATCCTGCTTACACAAAATCCATCTACAGCCATTATCCGGACTATGAGCAGGCACCGCAGCTTCACCTCAACACGCTGGATAATCAGAGCTTTCAAATACTCGCAGCGGAAGCGCTTGCCTTGCACGATAATTTTGTAAACAATGGCAGTCACAACGTTCAGGAAACACACTAGATGCACACAACCGAAGCAGCAGATTTCACCCTCCCCGCAACCGAAGGAGGCATGTTTCAGCTTCATGCGACACGCGGCAAATCACTCGTCATATTCTTTTATCCCAAAGACAACACACCTGGATGCACCACAGAAAGCCAGCAGTTCCGCGACCTGTATGCTGATTTTAAACAGGCGAATTGCGAGGTTATTGGAATTTCCCGCGACAGCATGAAATCACATGAGAATTTCAGAGCGAAATTCAGCCTGCCCTACGCGCTGCTATCCGATAGCGAAGAGAAAGTGTGCGAACAGTTTGGTGTGATGAAACTGAAAAACATGTATGGTAAACAGGTGCGTGGCATTGAGCGCAGCACTTTTGTGCTCGATGCCACGGGAAAGATTGTCAAGGAATGGCGCGGCCTGAAAGCTGATGGCCACGCGCAGCAAGTACTCGATTTCGTCCGAACAATTAATTAATAAAGGAAGCTCATGCCCGCCAATACAATTCCGGCCGAAACCCAATCTCCCGTCAAATTATTTGTGCTGGACACCAACGTGTTGATGCACGATCCGACTAGCCTGTTCCGTTTTGAAGAGCACGATGTGTATCTGCCGATGTATGTGCTTGAGGAACTGGATAACAACAAAAAAGGCATGACCGAGGTTGCGCGCAATGCGCGTCAGGCCAGCCGCTTTTTGGATTCGCTGGTGAGCACTGCTGCGCTCAGTATCGAAGAAGGCGTGCCATTGCAGGTACTCGGCAACAAGGCTGCAACCGGCCGCATGTTCCTGCAAACCCAGTTCATCACCCAGGATTTACCGCAAACTTTGGCACACGGCAAAGCAGACAATGCCATCCTCGGTGTGGTGATGTTCCTGCACAAACAGCAAATCAAGCGTGAAATTATCCTGGTCAGCAAGGATATCAACATGCGCATCAAGGCGCGTGCCCTGGGCATGAATGCGCAGGATTATTTCAACGACAAGGTACTGGAAGACTCGGACCTGTTATACACCGGCGTGAAATTGCTGCCGGCTGATTTCTGGGAACAGCATGGCAAGGACATGAAGTCCGGCTCGCAGAACGGACATACTTTTTATGACATCAAAGGGCCGATATGCCGCGACCTGCTGGTAAACGAATTTGTCTACCAGGAAGCCGAAGGTGCCACTCCGTTCCATGCCGTGGTGACAGAACAGAGCGGAGATACAGCGATGCTGCGCACACTGACCGACTACAGCCACCAGAAAAATGCCGTGTGGGGCATCACTGCGCGCAACCGTGAGCAGAGTTTTGTGCTCAATCTGCTGATGAATCCTGAGATCGATTTCGTCACCCTGCTCGGCCAGGCCGGTACCGGAAAAACGCTGTTGACGCTGGCTGCAGGGCTGATGCAGACGCTGGAAACCAAGCTCTACTCGGAAATCATCATCACCCGCGTCACCGTTCCCGTCGGCGAAGACATCGGCTTCCTGCCGGGCACCGAAGAGGAAAAAATGAATCCGTGGATGGGCGCACTGGACGACAATCTGGATGTGCTCAACAAGTCCGACGATGAAAGCGGCGACTGGGGCCGTGCAGCCACGCGCGACCTGATCCGCAGCCGCATCAAGGTAAAATCGCTGAACTTTATGCGCGGGCGCACCTTCCTCAACAAGTTCCTGATTATCGACGAAGCACAGAACCTGACCCCGAAGCAGATGAAGACCCTGATCACCCGTGCCGGCCCCGGCACCAAGGTAGTGTGCATGGGCAACATCGCGCAGATTGACACCCCCTACCTGTCTGAAGGCAGCTCGGGACTGACCTACGTGGTGGATCGTTTCAAGGGCTGGGAACACAGCGGACATGTCACCCTGCAGCGCGGCGAGCGCTCGCGTCTGGCCGATCATGCAGGTGAAGTGCTATAAAAGGTGAGTTAGCATGAGCGAGAAAATCGAAAAATCGGATGAGGATTGGCGTGCAGAACTCACGCCGGAGCAATATAAAATTTGCCGCCAGTGCGGCACAGAGCCAGCCTTCACCGGGGAGTACTGGGATAAACACGACGCGGGCATTTACCAGTGCGCCTGCTGCGGCACCCCCTTGTTCAGTTCTGCCACCAAATACGACTCCCACAGCGGCTGGCCCAGTTACTGGCAGCCAGTGCAAGCCGACGCCATCACCACCCGCACCGATCACAAATACGGCATGACCCGCACCGAAGTTCTGTGCTCCCATTGCGACGCCCATCTGGGCCATGTATTCGAGGATGGCCCGCCGCCAACAGGATTACGTTACTGCATCAACTCGGCGTCACTGAAATTTGTTCCTGCATAAAACGGCGCAATCCAGGGTGACCCGCTATACCGCGTCATCAAGCCATGCCGGCTTCCCTGACGCCAACTCCGCAGGCTTTGGTAGCCACTTCAATAATGCCATATACAATTTGTCCGGATCCACCGGCTTACCAATATGGTCGTTCATTCCGGCATCCAGGCAGTGCTGGCGGTCCTCATCAAAGGCATTCGCTGTCATGGCCAGAATGGGGAGTGTTGATTTGCCGGGCAGCCGGCGTATGCAACGCGTGGCTTCCAGGCCATCCATGACGGGCATTTGCATATCCATCAATACCAGGGCGTAATCAGCAGCGAGCACCTGCTCAACGGCCTGCTCCCCATTTTCCACCACATCAACCGCCAGTCCCGTTTCTCCCAGCAATGCAAGGGCCACCTCCTGATTGAATGGATCGTCTTCCGCCAGAAGCAAACGTGCCCCCTGATAATGCTGTGCCAGAATCCGCAGCGGTTGAACTGACAATGCAGAGATGCGACTGTCAGCAAACAATCCCTGGTCTGTCACCTTATCCATATAGGCAGTCACCCAGAAGGTGCTGCCGGCGCCTGCTTCGCTTGTCACCCCCACATTGCCATCCATAAGGGTGGCAAGATGTTTGGAAATAATCAGCCCCAGACCTGTACCGCCATATTTACGGGTGGTTGAGTTATCCGCCTGAGTAAACGGCTGGAACAACCGCGACTGCTGTTCATGCGTCAAACCAACTCCCTGATCCTCCACCTCGATGCGTAACAGTGCGCGCGCAGCGTCCTCGTCAATCACCCTGGCACGAATCGTGACACTTCCATGTTCAGAAAACTTGATCGCGTTACTGACAAAGTTCAGCAGTACCTGTCCTAAACGCAAAGAATCGCCATGCAACTGTGCCGGAACCGAGGCATCAATCTCCGTGGCCAGCCGCAGGCTTTTGCTGGATGCACGCTCTCCCAACATGCTGATAGTATTGTTAATTATCTGCGACAACGCGAAATCAGTCTTTTCCAGAATGAGCTTGCCAGCCTCAATCTTGGACAGATCCAGAATGTCGTTAATCACATGCAGCAAATGATGCGCTGCTTCACCCACCTTGATCAGCTGGGCATGCGGCTTGGGGGCAGTAATTTCTTTTTGCAGCAGATAGTTCAAGCCGATGATGGCATTCATCGGAGTGCGGATTTCATGACTCATATTGGCCAGAAACGTACTCTTGGCCCGGCTGCCCGCCTCGGCCGCATCTCTGGCCTGAGCCAGTTCGAGTGTGCGTATTTGCACCAGCTCTTCCAGGTGAAGGCGATGCTGTTTCAGCTCTTCCACGATCCGCTTGCGTTCGGTGATATCCCGCGAATAGGCGCTAAAGAAATGAACGCCATCGCGATTGAGCGTCGTAATCGTCAATTCAAGGGGAAACTCCGACCCATCCGCACGCAAGCCCAATATCTCGATACGTTTTCCGATAATGGATGGCGTGCCGGTTCTCATAAATCGGGCAATGCCCTGTCGATGTGCTTCACGGTGAATTGTCGGCACAATCAGTTCGGCAACCTCGCGCCCCAGTGCCTCTGCACTCGTATATCCAAAAATCTTCTCGGCCTGCGGATTCCAGCCTGTCACCCTGCCATCCTGATCCATGCTGATGATTCCGTCCATGGCCGAATCCACCAGCATTTGCGTGCTCGCCATGTTTTCCTGCAGCAATTGATTGGCTGCACCAAGTTCACGCTCAACCTTCTTTCGCTCGGTGATATCGGTAAGCATCGCAACATAGTTGGCAATCGTCCCGTCCTTATTCTTCACCACAGTGATGGTGAGCCAGTTGGGATACACCTCACCATTCTTGCGCCGGTTCCAGATTTCCCCCTGCCAGGTTCCGCTGTGCCTGATGCTTTCCCACAGCCCTGCATAAAACCCGGCATCCTGAAGGCCTGATTTGAGCATGCTCGGCCTCTGCCCAATCGACTCATTCGCAGTGTAACCGGTGATATCGGTGAAAGAATGGTTAACACGCAAAATTACATTGAAGGCATCGGTGATCATCATGCCTTCCTGGGTTTCAAAGGCGGTAGCGGCGATACCGAGGTCTTCCCTGGCCTTCTTGGTTTCGCGCAGATAGAGCACTACCGCTGACACACCGATGATCAACATACTGCCGCTGCCCGCAAGCAAGAAAAAGAGCCAATATCTTTCGCTGCCAAGACGCACCAGCGCGTCCAGCGGTCGAGGCACATGTATTGAAATGGCGTCCCCGGGCAGGTTTCTGGAGGCAAGCACCAGCGGCAGATTTTTGCCCCCCACAAGCACCGCACCGGGGAAGCGCCCACCTTCCCATGGCGTAAGCTCCAGAGACTCAAGTTCTGTCCGCTTGTACTGCAATATTTTTTCTTCCGCAGACAGTTTCGCAACTGAAGCATTGGGCAAAGCGCGAGATTCAAGGCGCTTGTCCGGCGCCAGAATTATGACGCCGTTGGCATCGGAAATAAATGCGTTGACCTGATTCGTCCAGTAGGAAAATTTTGTGATATCGCGCTTGACCACCGCCAAACCGAGGAAGCGTCCTTTCTCCAGGACCGGATAGGAATAGAACAAACCTGGCACATTGGTTGTCCGTCCCACGGCATATTGATGGCCAGGCTGACCAGCCTGAGCCAGAGGGAAGTACACACGATCCGCGAAGTTGGATCCGACCGGGCTTACGGGCTTGTCGGCATTACCCGCTGCAATGCAATCACCCGCAGCGTTGAGGATAAATATATTATCGGCACCCAGATTTGTTGCCGCGATCTGCAGAGAGTTGTTTAGCTCTCCTAGTGCGCGGTCTTGAGTCCATTGTCGTTTGCGCACCGTATAGTCCAGGGTGGAAGCTGTCGCATCCGCTCCGAAGCGGTGCAACGCCTGATGCGTATCCGGATCGCGTGAAACCATAAGCGATATGCCCTTGAGCAATTCTATGTTTTTGTCGATGTTGCTGGACACGTTCTCCGCTTGCAGCATGGCAAGTTGCGATTCTTGCTGATACAAATTGCTGGCGAGACGGCTATAGTAATAGTCTGCACTTAACCAGGCTATGACTCCCCAGCCAGCCAGTAACAGGGCTATCAATTTGTAGGACTTTCCCAGAGAAGTCAGGCCGGGCCTTCCGACATAAGTGGCCACAAGGGTCACTACGATTATCAGGCTGGTCGCGATCAGCACGATCGAAGCGAGAAATGTTGGCGCTATCCCGGAATCAATAATGGCAGTGCCATCATCCCGAATAAAGTAGGCGGCAAGCATAGCCGTGTAGTGCATTCCAGAGACGGCAAGCCCCATTACTACCGCACTGAGAATTGTCACCCCTGTGTTCCAGCGGGTCGGCAATGACTGCAGGCGGAACTTGATCCACAGGGCCAGTGTGCCCAGCACGATGGCAACCGCAATGGACAGCAGGAACAATTTGAGATCGTAACGGATCAGGCCATTCAGCTTCATTGCAGCCATGCCGGAGTAGTGCATGGCACCAATGCCAGCGCCGATTAGCAGGCCGCTGATGACGAGTTGTGCGGGGGAGAGTTCGCGGCGACTGATAATCTTTATGGCAAGAATGGCTGCAAGGATGCCCGGGATCGTCGACAGCAAGGTGATCACAGGGCTATAACTGCTTGAGCATGGCAGCTTGAAGGCCAGCATCCCGACAAAATGCATGGACCATATGCCGAGACCCAAACAAAGTCCCCCGACAATAATCCAAAGCCGCCTTGTGGTTGCCACAACGATGGTTGTAATGTACTGGGAAACCAGTAATGAAGCGTAAGACGCAAGAACCGCAACCAGGACAGAAAGAGTCACCAGCACGGGGTCGTAGTTCCCTGTGTAAAGCAAACTACTATCAGGTGACGTAATAAAAAGTTGAAAAAAATTCCACATTTATTTTAGTTGCCTTTCGCAGTCACCTGCTCAAATAGAAATCAATTCCACTTGCCTCATTTTTACTTTACCTGATTCGTTGCATGAACTGCTGTCGTATGAAAGCATATTTATAATGCATTTAAAATAATTATTTATACAGTCAAAATAAAAATAAATACATTCAGTCCCTTGCATGCACAGTCTGCGATCCCCGCAATCAATTGCGATAACCGCACTGGTTGCCTGCAAATTGTATTCGCGCACCAAGTGTGCAACCCAATACCTTGAGTTGCAGGCCTGACTGAACGTTGCTTTACAGACTGCCCGCACATGCGGATAATCCGCATCCTATGAAAATTCTCTTCGACCTGTTCCCCGTCATCCTGTTTTTTGTTGTCTTCAAGCTTGCCGGAAGCAATCCGGACGCAACCCAGGCATTTGCCATCGCCATCGGCTATCAGGCAGACGCCGCGCACCTGCCAGTTTTATTTGCCACGGCCACCGCGATTATTGCGACCATGGCGCAAATCATCTGGGTTAAATTACGACATGGCAAGGTAGACACCATGCTGTGGATAAGCTTTGCGATCATCCTGGTGTTTGGCGGGGCGACCCTGCTGCTGCACGATGAAGGATTTATCAAGATCAAGCCCACTGCACTTTATTGGCTATTTGCTTTGGTGCTGCTGTTCTCAAAAATCCTGTTCAAAAAGAATCTGATTCGCAGCCTGATGGAAGAAAAAATGAGCCTGCCGGAGCGCATATGGGGGCAACTGAATCTGGCCTGGAGCGGCTTCTTTATCTTCCTTGGCATATTAAACCTGTATGTTGCATGGAACTTTTCCACCGACACATGGGTCAATTTCAAGCTGTTTGGTGCCACTGGCATCATGCTGATATTCATCATCTTGCAAGCCCTGATGGTGGCAAAGCACATCGAAACAGACAAAAAGGAAAATAATTAATGCTGTATGCAATAACGGGGCAAGACACACCCAACAGCCTGGAAAAGCGCATATCAGCTCGCCCGACACATGTTGCCCGTCTGCAAGCGCTGCAAGACGAAGGCCGGCTGATCCTGGCCGGCCCTTTCCCTGCTGTGGATAGCAATGACCCCGCTGCTGCGGGTTTTAGCGGCAGCCTGATTGTGGCAGAGTTCCCAACCCTGTCGGACGCGGTTGAGTGGGCAGAAGCCGATCCATACGTGGGTGCGGGGGTTTATGCCCGCGTTGAAGTTAAACCATTCAAGAAGGTATTTCCATCATGAGCCGCATTGACCAAATGAAGGCTATGCTTGCCACGTTACAGCCCGTGCAACTTGAAATTATCGATGACAGCCACAAACATGCAGGACACGAGGGTGCGCGCTCCGGTGGCGGGCATTACACCATGCATATCGTGTCAGCGCAGTTTGCCGGCAAGCCCACACTGGCGAGGCACCGTATGATATATTCCGCACTCGGTGACATGATGAAGCATGATATTCATGCCTTAAATATTAAGGCTTACACACCTGAAGAGTTGCAATCCGTAGCGCACTAACCAGATACGCCTCAATTTAATAATCTAACTTAGGAATCAAACCATGCTGAAATATTCAAAATTTGCTGCCCTGGCCTTGCTGAGTGCGATCGCTAGCAGTTCTGTTTATGCTGAAACAAAGCCTGCTGCAACTGTCAACGGCGTTGCAATTCCGCAGGCGCGCCTTGAAATGCGCATCAAGGCTGCAATGGCGCAGGGCCAGCCTGACAGCGCGGAACTGCGCAATGCCGTGCGTGACGAGCTGATCAATATCGAGGTTCTGGCGCAGGCTGCGAGCAAAAAAGGCTTGAACAAGAAAGCTGATATTACGCAGCAAATTGAGCTATCCAAACAAACCATACTGGCTAGCGCATTTGTGCAGGACTACGTCAAAACCCATCCTTTCAGCGATGAGGTGCTGAAGCAGGAATATGACAAGATCAACAAACAGCGTGGCAACAAGGAATACAAGGTTTCGCATATTCTGGTCAAGACTGAAGACGAGGCAAAAAATGTTGCAGACCAGTTGAAGAACAGCAAATTTGAAGACGTGGCAATGGATAAATCCCAGGACCCCGGCTCCAGCGTCAAAGGCGGCGATTTGGGCTGGGCTGTTCCCAGCAACTTCGTCAAACCTTTTGCCGATGCGATGGTAGCACTGAGCAAAGGGCAGATCAGCGCGCCGGTGCAGTCGCAGTTCGGCTGGCACGTGATCAAGCTGGAAGATACACGCGACCTGAAGGTGCCTTCATTTGAAGAAGTGAAACCTAACCTGACCCAGCATATGCAGCAGCAACTGGTGCAGAAGGCGATTGCAGAACAGCGCGGCAAGGCAACAATCAAATAAGGCCGTTTAAATTGGCTTGAACCCAAAGGGGGTGACCAACTGGTCGCCCCTTTTTATTTGCTTAAGGAAACGCTGATCAAGTCCATTTTTTGTCGTTCCCGCGAAGGCGGGAACCCAGTAAAATCAAAGCGCTGGATCCCCGCCTGCGCGGGGATGACGACTTAATCAGCGTATCCTTAACAATCATTCCGGGTGGCATAAATTTTCCACATCACCCACAATAACGGATAAAGCGTTTAAGAAACCCATCCTTTTATTATGAAAACCTTTGCCGCATGGTCGCCACCTGTTGCAGCTTCATTGTTGTTGCACGCCATACTGATTGTGCTGGTTACACATCAACTATCAAACACAGATCCAAACAAAAAACTGCTTCAGACAATCTCGGTTGAACTGCAGGGCCAAGCACCTGTGCCCGACATCAAGCCATCCACACAGAAAACAGCCACGCTGGTAAAACCTCGAGCAGACGCGATCAGCGAAGAGCAAAAAGCAGCGGATGATTCCGTACCTGCAGAGACAAACATAACCCCACAAGAGCAGACGCCCCCCCAGCCTGCAAGCGCTGCTGCGACACAGCAGCAGCAGCCCGCGTTGAATGTACAACCATTAAGCACACTGACACGGCCACCCGCCTTTCTCCGGAAAATCGAACCTGTTTACCCCGGTTCAGAGCGGCGCGCGGGGAGCCAGGCGCAGGTGATTGCAGAGGTAACCATTGATCAAAATGGCACCGTAGTCGGTGTAAAAATTGTCAAAAGTGCCGGCATGCACTTTGATAATGCGGTGACAGAAGCATTGCATAAAAGCATGTTTACACCCGGCTACATCGACAAGGAATCCGTAGCGGTGCGCGTTCTAGTACCATTCCGTTTCAATCTGAAATAAACAAAGGTTTGTTATGCGTAAAAGTGTGTACCCCGGTCTGCTGATATTGCTTGGTACAGTATCAATGGCGTTATCAGGCACAGCGTCTGCTGATAACGCGAACCTGTCCGTCAATGGAAAGGTAATGGAAAAGGGAACAAGAACACCTATCGCGGGAGCCTTGATCAGCATAGGCGAAGCAGAGTCCATGACGGCGATAACGGATGATGGCGGTAATTTCAGGATTACATTTCCCCAGCCGGGCAAGTATTCCGTGACAGCGTCAACTTTTGGCGACAGCCAGCCTGTCACCAAACTGCTTGTGCTCGAGGCCGACACCCCGCCACCCAGCCTGACATTTTATTTGCTTGCACCGGCGATTCTGCCCGAGGTAGTTGTGTCGGCAGAACGCAACCCGAACCAGGTCAGCAAGTCGGTGTTGAAAGGCGAAGAATTAAGGCAACTGGCAGGGTCATCCGGCGATCCCTTGAGAAGCCTGCAAAGCCTGCCTGGCGTGGCCATGTCCAATAACGGCGGCAGTGCGCCGGCGATCAGGGGTTCGGGGCCGGGAGAGAACTTTTATTACGCCGACGCCATTCCCGTCGGCAAGGTGTTCCATTTCGGCGGGCTCAGTGTCTTCAATGGCGACCTGATCGAAAACTTCAATCTGTACAGCGCCGCCTTTGCGCCGTATTACGACAACGTCACCGGCGCCATACTCGACATCACCCTGAGAAACCCGCGCAGCGACAGGCTGGGGGGCAAAGTAAATATCAGCCTCACCGGCGCGGATTTTTTGCTTGAAGGCCCAGCCTCGGAAAATCAGTCTTTCTACTTTGCCGCCCGCCGCAGTTATTTTGACCTGCTCATCCGCTCTATCGAAAGGAAGGGCGTGACCCTGCAAATTCCGAACTACTGGGACTATCAGGGAAAATACATCTGGAACATCAATGCGGACAACCGCTTGAGCGCACACATGACCGGCTCGGCAGACAGCCTGCAAGCCAACATTGCCAGCGACTCGGATCTCGCCAAAACCCAGCCCGATCTGGCGGGTGCCATCAGCTCAAAAGATGCCTCCGCAACCCAGGCGCTGGTATGGGACAGCAAGTTATTATTCAATATAAACAATAAGTTAGTGTTTGGACACAGAACCGGCTTGACCGACGCCAGTATAGGCACGGCAGGCAGAATTCATGTGGTCACTCAGTCCCGCTTTATCCGTGAAAAGGTCGTTCTGCCCATCACAG
Organism: Gallionellaceae bacterium; assembly: GCA_035531075.1. Lineage (GTDB taxonomy): Bacteria > Pseudomonadota > Gammaproteobacteria > Burkholderiales > Gallionellaceae > 39-52-133. Next base: position 36,211 of record DATKTO010000041.1, on the reverse strand, counting down.
ATAATCATGAGCTGACCCTGTCAAGCAACGCATCCAACAACACAGTGGGGCTGGATATGGATTTCAAAAACACCAGCTGCACCCAGTTCAATACCGGCTGCGACCTGAGCAGCGCACCGCGCGTGCAACTCAATGACACTTACATCACCACGCTGTGGGATGCATCCGCACAGGAGCGCTGGCGCATAGTACCGTCCTTCACCCTGATCGGCGGGCTGCGCCACAGCAAGGACAATTACCTGAACCAGTCTTATACCGAACCGCGTGTGGGCATGGAGTGGAACTGGTCTGAGCAAACCCTGCTGACGGCAGGCTGGGGGCGGCACAACCAGCAACCCCCGGGCCAGCAGATTGCGCCCAACTTTGGCAACCCCCAGCTCAGCCATATACGTGCCGAGCACAGCGTGCTTGGCATCAGCCATAAACCTAATATTGACTGGTCATGGAAGGCCGAGGCCTACTACAAAAAATTCAGCGACCTGGTTGTGGGTGTAAAAGACCCTGCCATCAACTATGTGAATGGCGCGAGCGGCGCTGCCTATGGCACAGAGCTGCTGCTCAAAAAGGAGGCAACCGAAAAACTTTCCGGCTGGCTGGCGCTGACGTTATCGCGCTCCGAACGACGTAACGACCTGACGGGCGAAAGCTTCCGATTTGAATACGACCAGCCGATCAATGCCACCCTGATCAGCAATTATAAAATCTCGCAGGAATGGTCGCTGGGCAGCAAATGGGCCTATACCAGCGGCAGGCCTTACACCCCGATCATCGGCATCCGCACCTACGACGGTAGCCGTCCCCTCCCCGAATACGCGGCCATCAACTCCGGCACCCTGCCCGACTATCACCGCCTCGACCTGCGCATCGACCGCCACCTGATTTACGACACCTGGAAGTTCAATGCCTATTTCGAGCTGAACAATGTGTACCGCAGACAAAACGTCGTCGGTTACGATTACGGGCCCAATTACGATAAAAAAGAAGCGATAGAAAGTCTGGTCATTCCGATCTCGTTTGGTGTGCAGGGCGAATTTTAAGAGATAAACCGATATCAATTAAATGTGATGACCGTTCGTGCTGAGCTCGTCGAAGCACAAAAAAACATTCACATTTCGACAAGCTCAATGCGAACGGATTCCTGGATTAATCATGCCGATTCAATAATTTTTAAAAACTATCTAGGCCGTTTGGCATATACCCTAGCAAATGATCTTGCAATACAATCGCCGCCGATTTCTTTTCGCAAATGATTGATGTAAATGCAAGAACACACACCTTTTGAAACACTGGCCAAACTGATTCGACAAAAACAAATTGAAGCAGGGAATACGCCCTGTTTTGCAACCGAAAAGAGCTATCAATGTGCCATCAAACAATGCTGCTGGCATCATGAATGCTTTGATGAAGCGATTGATACGCATGCACCCAGCGATTTCGCCTGCACCACATGAAATGTATTACTCAAAAAGCTACGGTAATAAGCGGCCACTAGGAGCGTTCGGGTGGCAGTTGGTGATGGCCACTTCTCGTGGCGGCCACAAATCCACCAGAAAGCAGCCCCCGACCCTTCTTTGTTAATTAAATTAAATTAAACTAAATCAAGCCGTTGTGTGATTAAGGTATTAGTTCTAACAAAAGTATCTAGGCCGTTTGGTATTGACATCAGCGGGGGATGGAGTAAATTCCGCGTGTTCTAAACTTCCACTTTTCAAATTTCTTCATTGGTAAGGAGGGTCAAGTGATTCTACAAATTATAAAAACAGATAAAGGAAACTAATGAAAATTAGCCATGTAATATTCACTACTTTAGCCATCTTAACTTTGACAAATAATGCAAATGCTGCAAACAAAACACATGTCACTGATTCATTGGGCGCTGGAAACAGCAGCATGGAAATTGGTTACGCTGCTGCCGGTCGCACCTTGACTGGGCCATATGTCTATGCGGCTGGTTCAAGCTTCACTTATTCATCTAAAACTACGGCAAATCAACTTACTGCGGCCTACTATCTCGGAGTTACTGACAATCTTGATATGGGAATTTTTTTGCCTGTATCTGGCCGCTCAAACGTTACTGCTGATTATACAATCGGCGCGAATAAATATAATTCCGTTGCAAAATATGAAGGACAAGGTGACGTATCTATTGGCGCCAGATACCTATTTCTAGATAAGCAAAAAGATAGTGTCAGCTGGAATGCAGTATTGCTTATCACTCCATCCACAGCTTCATCAGATGCGGCTGTCGCTGAAGTCACGACAAATGGCACTGTGACGACTGCTGGCAAAACTGGTGGTTATGGAAATGGTTATTTAACAACTGCCATTGCTTCTACGGTTAGTGTTCCGACTAGTGTAGGAGATATATATCTTTCGGGCCGTTACACAACCTATGGAGAAAAAACGACGGCAGGTGTTGCTTTAAAATCTGGCGCTAAAATGGCTATAACCTTTGGCATTGAAAAAATGATTGGGGATAAAACTACAGTTTCGCCCTATGTAAGACTCATATCTCAAGCTGCAGGCTATAGCGGAACTACCACATTTGCTACGAATACTGCTTACGATTTAGGATTGAACCTTACTAATGATATTAGTAAAAACGTATCTGTAAATGTTGGTGCGGAATATAACTCAATTGGGGATAATCTTACGAATTACGCTAATGGAGATAAACTCACTTTATCTGGTAGTGGATACGCATTGTCGTTATCAACCCAAATATTTTTCTAGAAACCGCGTGAGGATATTAGAGAGTTTCTCTACTGGTATTTGAAAATCAACAAGGGTCAACTCGATTTATTGCATTAATAATTGGCTTAGCATAATCATTACCGCTGGCGCTAGCGATAGCCCGGCGGCTTTTATTTTTGATAAGCTGGCAACCATAAAAAAACATCTACATACATATTGCTGCTTGCTTTAATCTTTTCGACTTCCGTTATTTGGGCACATAGCGACAGCAAGCCAATATGGCGGCACTCAATCCGAGAACCGTAAATTTATTCAATAAAATCAATATCATAAATATCCAACCCAGAACAACAAATGCACGTTATCTGTGCATTAAAATTCTGAACATATCGCCACTGACTCAAATATTCCAAACAATTACGGGAGCAAATCGCTCCCGTAATTTCAACATATAACGCAGATTTCCAAGCGTTGGCTTACCTGTTAACCCACCCACTTCCTTGCGTTCTGGAACATGCGCAGCCATGCGCCGTTTTCCTGCCACTCTGCCGGGTGCCATGAGTTTTGCACCGCGCGGAATACACGTTCGGGATGCGGCATCATGATGCTGAAGCGGCCGTCCGGCGTGGTGAGGCCGGTTGCGCCTTTGGGTGAGCCGTTGGGGTTGAAGGGATAGGTTTGTGTGGCTTTGCCGTGGTTATCCACGTAACGCAAAGTCACCAGCGGTTGTGCGGCTTTCAGTTTGTTGGCGGTGCCAAAGTCGGCATAACCTTCGCCGTGCGACACAACGATCGGCATGCGGCTGCCGGCCATGCCTTCGAACAGGATCGACGGGGTCTTCTGCACTTCCACCATCACAAAGCGCGCTTCAAATTGCTCGGACTCGTTGCGCGAGAAATGTGCCCAGTGTTCCGCGCCGGGAATAATTTCATGCAGGTTGCTCATCATCTGGCAGCCGTTGCACACGCCCAGCGCGAAGGTGTCTTTACGATTAAAGAAGGCTGAAAACTCATCGCGTGCACGCGGGTTGAACAGGATGGATTTGGCCCAGCCCTCGCCCGCGCCCAGCACGTCGCCGTAGGAGAAACCGCCGCACGCTGCCACGCCCTTGAAGTCCGCCAGGCTGACGCGCCCGGTGATGATGTCGCTCATGTGCACGTCCACCGCGTTGAAGCCGGCGCGGTCAAAGGCGGCGGCCATTTCCACCTGGCCGTTGACGCCCTGCTCGCGCAGGATTGCCATCTTCGGCCGCGTTTTGAGTATGGCCGGTGCAACCGGACTGGTGTTGACATCGTAGCTGAGCTTGGCGTGCAAACCGGGGTCAGTTGCATCCAGCTTGGCATCGTATTCCTGCTGTGCACAGGCCGGATTGTCGCGCAGCTTCTGCATCTGGTAAGTGGTCGCCGACCAGATGCGGTTGAGCTCGATTGCGTTTTCGCTGAACAGCTTCTTGCCGTTGTGCGCGATATTGATCAGGCCGCGCTGGTTCAGGCTGGCCACTTCCTGCACCGCTTTCAGGCCGGCATCACTGCAAGCCTTCAGCACCTCTTTCACATCCTTGCTGCGCACTTGGATAACGGCACCCAGCTCTTCGTTGAACAGGGCGCTGAGCGCATCGCCCTTCAGCCCATCCAGCTTGATATCCAGGCCGATATGCGAGGCAAAAGCCATCTCGCACAACGTCGCCAGCAAGCCGCCGTCGGAACGGTCATGGTAGGCCAGCAGCTTGCCCTCGCCATTCAGGCGCTGGATGGTTTCAAACAGGCCTTTCAGCTTGCTGGCGTCATCCACGTCCGGCGCAACACTGCCCACCTGGCTGTACACCTGCGCCAGTGCCGAGCCGCCCATACGGTTTTTGCCATTGCCCAGATCGATCAGCAGCAGCCTGGTGTCGAGATCGGGCTGCAGTTGCGGGGTCAGGGTTTTCGTCGCGTCCATGGTTGGCGCAAAGGCCGTCACGATCAGCGACAAGGGTGAGGTCACCGCCTTCTTGTTTTCGCCTTCCTGCCATGAGGTCTTCATCGACATCGAGTCCTTGCCGACAGGGATGCCGATGCCCAGTTCTGGGCACAGTTCCATGCCCACTGCGCGCACTGTGTCGAACAGCGCCGCATCCTCGCCGTGGTGGCCCGCTGCCGCCATCCAGTTGGCGGAGAGCTTGATGTCGCCGATTCTGGCGATGCGCGCCGCCGCGATATTGGTGATCGCCTCGCCCACTGCCATGCGCCCTGAAGCCGGTGCATTCAGCACGGCGAGCGGGGTGCGCTCGCCCAGCGCGAAAGCTTCGCCGAGCGTGGTGCCAAAGCCCATCAGGCTCACGGCCACGTCGGCCACCGGCACCTGCCACGGCCCAACCATCTGGTCGCGCGCGGTCAGGCCGCCCACGCTGCGGTCGCCGATACTGATGAGGAAGGTCTTGTCGGCCACCGAGGGCAGGCTCAGCACGCGGGTGATGGCGTCTTTCAGCTTGATCTTGCTGTTATCGAATGCGGGCAGCTTGACCTTCTCGCGCTTGACCGTGCGCGTCATCTTGGGCGGCTTGCCCAGCAGCACAGAGAGCGGCATGTCGACCGCGTCGTTCTTGAACAGCTCGTCATGCACCACCAGCCGGTCGGCTTCGATCGCGTGGCCCAGCACCGCAAACGGGCAGCGCTCGCGCGCGCAGATGGCCTGAAACTCGACCAGGCGCTCGGGTGGTATGGCCAGCACATAGCGTTCCTGCGCTTCGTTGCTCCAGATCTGCATCGGCGTCATGCCGCGTTCTTCGGAAGGCACTTTGCGCAGCTCGAAATGCGCACCGCGCCCGCCGCCGTGAACCAGCTCGGGCAGCGCATTGGAAATACCGCCCGCGCCAACGTCGTGAATCGACAGGATGGGGTTGTTGCCGCCCATCTGCCAGCAGCGGTCGATCACTTCCTGCGCGCGGCGCTGCATCTCGGGGTTGCCGCGCTGCACCGAATCGAAATCCAGATTTTCCGCATTGGCGCCGGTATCCATGCTGGAAGCCGCACCACCGCCGAGACCGATCAGCATGCCGGGGCCGCCCAGCTGGATCAGCAAGGTGCCTATCGGCAACACATGCTTGTGCGTGTGTCGCGCCGAGATGCTGCCGACGCCACCGGCCAGCATGATGGGCTTGTGGTAACCGCGCCGCTCGCCGTTCACATTTTCTTCAAAGGTGCGGAAGTAACCGGCCAGATTGGGACGGCCGAATTCGTTGTTGAACGCCGCACCGCCGATGGGACCTTCCAGCATGATCTGCAGCGGCGAGGCGATGCGCGAGGGCTTGCCGTAGGGCTGTTTCTCCCAGGGCTGCACAAAGCCCGGAATGGCAAGATTGGACACGGTAAAACCGGTGAGGCCGGCCTTGGGCCGGGAACCTGTCCCCGTCGCGCCTTCGTCGCGGATTTCGCCGCCCGCGCCGGTCGCCGCACCCGCAAACGGCGCGATGGCGGTGGGATGGTTATGCGTCTCCACTTTCATCAGGGTGTGGGTGAGCTCCTTGCTGTAGGCATAGCTGCCGTCCGCACGCGGATAGAAGCGCTCGATGCTCGCGCCTGCTATCACCGATGAATTGTCGGTATAGGCAATGATGGTGCCCTGCGGATGCAGATTGTGCGTATTGCGTATCATGCCGAACAGGGTCATCGCTTCCTGCTCGTTGTCGATCACCCAGTCGGCATTGAAAATCTTGTGGCGGCAATGCTCGGAGTTGGCCTGCGCAAACATCATCAGCTCGACGTCGGTGGGGTTGCGCTGCAGCCTGGTGAAGTTTTCCACCAGATAGTCGATCTCGTCATTCGACAGCGCCAGACCCAGCTCGTAGTTGGCCACCGACAGCGCGGTGCTGCCGCCTTCCAGAACATCCACCGTGGACAAAGGTTGCGGTTCGCCGTGGGCGAAAATCTTTTCCGCGATGCCGTCCATATCCGACACCACGGATTCGGTCATGCGGTCATGCAACAAGGGCGTGATGGCTTTAAGCTCGGTACGGCTCAGTGCGTGGCCGCTGCGGGTTTTTAAGTAATACACCACACCGCGCTCGATGCGCTTGACCGCTGGCAGCGCGCAATGCTGCGCAATGTCGGTCGCCTTTGACGACCACGGCGAGATGGTGCCGAGACGTGGCACCACCAGTAAACTGTGCAGCTTGGCAGAAAGCTTGCCCGCTTCACCCTCCATGCCCAGCAGGCGTTCCAGCAAGCTCTGATCCGCAGCGGACAGGGCGGCTTTAAGCTCGGTAAAATACCAATGCCTGGTCACTTCAACCGACACCTCCGGTGCAACTGCCTTCACGGCTGCACGTAATTTTTCAAGACGGAAAGAAGACAGCGCAGATTTGCCGGTAGAAGTGAGGAACATAACGGAGTCCTTTCAAGCGTATGGAGTAGGATGCAATTATAATGCAGGCATTCTTATAAATTTTGAAATTCCGTTGGCATATTCAAAATATCAGTATGCATATTTTGAACACAGGCTGACGTTATTCAGAAAATAGAATTGATATTTTTATAAACAAATCAGGGCATAGCCGATAAATTCAACTCGCATATCCAGGAAAACCACATGACCGTTGCTCGCATTCCCGTAATTACGCAAAAACAGGTTGCACCTCTGCTCGCTCCGCGACCGCGTGACAGCCATAAGGGCCAGTTTGGCACGGTGGCAATCATAGGCGGGAGCAATGGCATGATTGGTGCCGCGCTGCTGGCGGGGCGCGCCTCACTCAAGCTGGGGGCAGGCTGCGTACACGTCGGCCTGCTGGCGGACAACGCGCCCGGCGTGGATACGCAGCAAGTCGAGTTGATGCTGCACAATACAGAGGCGACCCTGCAACTGCCCAAGCTGGATGTGATTGCGATAGGCTGTGGCATGGGCCACGACCTCCGGGCGCAGAAGATATTGCACGATGCGCTCAAACTCGATACCGCACTGGTGCTGGATGCAGATGCGCTCAATATACTGGCCGCACGCCCCGATTTGCGCAGTCTGCTGCTTGCGCGCAAGGCGCCGAGCGTGATCACCCCGCATCCCGGAGAAGCCGCGCGCCTGCTTGGAATAGGCACAGACGCGGTGCAGGCAGCACGCCCGGCAAGCGCACTGGAACTGGCTAAGCGGCTGAATTGCAGCGTGGTGCTGAAGGGCGCGGGCAGCCTGTGCGTCACGCGCGATGCCAAAATCTGGCTCAACAATACCGGCAACCCAGGCATGAGCGGTCCCGGCATGGGCGATGTGCTAAGCGGCATGATCGCGGCCTTTATCGCGCAGGGCCTGAGCGCTGATAACGCGATACTGCTTGCGGTGCATCTGCATGGCGCAGCAGGCGATGCGCTGGCACAGCAGCAAGCCAGCATCGGCATGACCGCTTCCGAGGTCACCGAATGGGCGCGCTGGCTGTTGAACCAATGGCTTAAATAAATACCTAAGGAGACGACTTAATCAGCATCTCCCTAAGAGGCGCTCAAAGAAAATAATGATCGTCCCCTGCTAAACTTGATATCAATACCCACTCTCTCAGAAATAAAAATTATGGCACTCTCAATCGATATCCGTGAAGAATCCGGTGTCCGCACCCTGCATTTTGGCTCCGAATGGATACAAGGCGCGATGCGCATCGCCCGCCCGTGGCACCTCGAACTCGATTACACCAAGGAAATGATGGCGAGCGTACTGCTGCGCGACGACAGCCATTTCCCGCGCAATGTGTTGCTGATAGGCCTGGGTGCCGCCTCGCTGACCAAATTCCTGTATCGCCATTACCCGCTGGCCAAACTCACCGTGGTGGAGATCGAGCCCAACGTAGTCGCGGCTGCGCGCCATTTTTTCAAATTGCCGAATGATCCGCAACGCATCAATATCGTCATTGGCGACGGTGTTGAATATGTAGTCAACAGCAACAAGACCTGGGACTTGATCATGGTAGACGGCTTCGATGCCGATGCGCGCGCAGGCGGACTCGACACCCAGCCGTTCTACCAGGCAGTGCGCGCCCATCTGAGCGACAACGGCATCATGGCCGTCAACCTGCTCGGCCACAACAAAGGCGTGGAGGGGAGCGTGGCCCGCATCAGCAGCGCCTTTGAGGGACGCGCGCTGGCATTCCCTTCCTGCGATAGCGGCAATACCATCGCCTTTGCCGCCACCGGGGAGCAAGTAAGCATTGCATTGGGCGACCTTAAAGAGCATGCGAGCGAACTCAAGGATAAAACCGGGCTTAACCTGCAGCCGACGCTGACACGGCTAGAACAGGCACAGACATGCGCGGGCAGCGTGCTTGAACTGTAATTCTTGAGCCTTGATTCAACAGGCACCCGCATTTTTATACGCTTGAATGTTCGAATGATTTGCCAGTGATGCCGATGGCAATGCAAGCTTGCTGGCAGCACATAAAAATATTTTCGAACTCGCTGTAAACTTTCTGCGGAAAAAGCCGTTACATTATCTACAGGGTTGCATTTCAACCTCAGTTCACTTAAGAGAGGTGTGCCATGAGTAACGTGATAATGAACATGAGTCAGGGCAATATCGAACGTGCAGAGCCTGTGACTGTTGAGTACGGTGATGAAATTATGTGTTCGGGCTGGAACCCGGCTCTTGCCATGACGCAACTGGTGCCCGAAGACAAACACAGGTCATTTCCTGCAGAACTGCTCGGGGTGGATCTGGAATCGTTCCTGCACAAAATGTATGGCTGACTTACCGCGTTAGCACCGCGCAACAGTCCGTTTCAGCCGGTCAATAAAATGGCCCCTGGCGGGTCATTATGCGATTGAACAATGGGCCGCGCTCCACCTGACTGCAACGTCCCGCTGGGTGCATATCACTTCAACTTGTTTCAACGTGTCCCCTGACCACAGACACCCGGAAGCTACAAATGGAAAAGGCGGCTTGCGCCGCCTTTTTTTACCTCCGCAGGCAATGTGCCTTACGGTTTCAGGTAAGCGTAACCTTCCCGCGCCTGCAGCTTTGCGATTTCAGCCACACCCGAGGGTACAAATTTCGCTTCGGGGATGAACTGTTGCTTGTTCAGCTTGCGGCTTTTCAAGGTAACTTCACACACATCGAAGGTCACACCTCTGGCAACAAGTTTCTCCACATTAATATTGTAAGGATTGCCGTTAGCATCCTTGACATCGTTCATCAGAAAATCCACGCCCTGCGCATGGCTGACCACGACGATCCTGGCGGTGGGATCAACATCCAGGTGATTGCCGACATTGCGCAATAGCGCCGTGGCATTGGCAGAGTCGTTAATATGATAAACCACCTTGTCAGCCTCCCGACCAGCCATCGAGGCGCAACCACTCAAGCCGACAGCAGCGACCGCCGCAATGATAAAAATACCCCGCTGAAATATAGTTGTCATTTGTGAATTCTCCAGTTAATAAAAATTAAACTGCAAATATGTTTACACCTTAACAAAGACGCTTCCTACACTTTTTTTATTCCATATTCTTTTTGGTGTGCCATTAATAGCACACCAGAAAAACCACACAAATTATTTAATACAATCATTATATTACTCCTGCATCAACAGCATAGCGCACATAAAACAAATTCAGCTTGTGTTCACGTAACGCAACGATAAACTTATCAGCCAATGCTTCATCCAGCACAAACTCGATTTGCACTGGAAGCTCCCCGGCCAGCTCAAAAAAGGTTTCCTCGTGCATCCGGCCATGCCTGCCAAAACCCGCAATAGAACGGAAAGCAAAGCCACCCGGTACACCCATTTTTTTTGCTTCTTCAAGCAGCCATTCGTATAACAATGTGCCTTTGTGGCGTTGTTTTTCAGCAACGTAGAACTTTAGATAAACATTTTTCATCCTGCCTCCTATTTATGACCTCCTATTGATGCAGCCATTTAAATGATTGCATGCCTAGGATCGTCATCAGCAATGAGCCGCTCAGATGCGCGGCAATGATAGCCATACTCCATGCATATTGCCCGCGTAGCAGCAGAGCCACGGTTTCAGCCGAGAAAGTGGAAAAAGTTGTGAGGCCGCCGAGAAAGCCGGTAATGATAAACAAGCGCCATTCCGGAGACAGCCCGGGATGCTGCATGAAAAATGCGACGGCAAGTCCAATGAGATAGCCGCCGATCAAGTTAACGGCAAGCGTGCCAAGCGGCAACTGCGGAAAGAATGGATTGAGCCACAGCCCCATACCCCAGCGCAACCATGCGCCAATGGCAGCGCCCAACCCGACTGCTATAAATGCATAAAGTGTCATGTATGCATTGTAGCAGGCGGCGCTTATCTGCGGCACCCAAGCAGGATGCAAGCATTAAATTGCGAATGTGCGGCCTGATGATAGAATATTGTTTCTATCAAGACATTATTAAGTAAAGCCGGGAAAATACTCGGCCAAAATTGCCCGAAAATAATGACAATGTGCCGGACGAAATCGACCGCAAACAAATTCAAATGGTAAATCAAACAGAAAACTTCCGTAATCGTTTCAAGATGAAAAAGGAGTTGGGCAAGGGTGCCACGGGGGTGGTTTACCTTGCATTCGATAATTACCTGCAGCAGGATGTTGCACTCAAGCTAACCCAGCTGAATCTGTTTGATGATAATGCAGACGGCATACTCAACCGCAGGATGTGGCTCAATGAAACACGCCTGGCAGGCAAGCTTCAGCATCCGTTCATCGCTCATATCATTGAGTATGGCAACTCGGATGAGTTTGATTACCTGGTGATGGAATATGTGGATGGCGGCACACTAAAACAACATGCCACCCCTGACAATCTGCTCCCGCTTAACCGCCTGATCGACATTCTCTACAAGGTATGCAATGCGCTGGATTATGCCAACAAGATGGGCGTACTGCATCGCGACATCAAGCCTTCCAACGTTTTGCTTTGCAGCAATAACACGGTAAAAATATCGGATTTCGGCTCTGCCTTCCTGCTCAATTCTGATCTAACCCAGGTAGATACGGTAGGGACACTACCGTTCATGGCGCCGGAACATTTCAGGCAGTCACGACCCACCATACAATCGGATATTTATGCAGTCGGTGTGATGGCCTACCAGCTACTGACCGGGACGCTGCCGTTTAACGCCAACTCCAAGGATGCGCTCATCTATCAGAAACTGCACGGAGAAGCCGTGCCACTGGAGAAGCGACGCCAGGACATTCCCCAGTCGCTGCGCTTTGCTGTGCACCGTGCCATGCACCCGGATAAAGATCATCGCTACAGTTCGTGGAAAGAATTTTGTGATGATCTCGCTGCGGCAATCCCCCAGGTTGCAAGGCCTGATGAAACCCGCTTCGACAGTTCACTTTTCGGCCTCATACGGAATCTCGCTTTCTTTACCAATTTCTCGGATATAGAAGTATGGGAAACGGTAGGCGTCAGCCGCTGGCAGCAGCGCAAACCAGAAGAACACATTGTGCAGGAGGGTGAGGTCAGCAACAGTTTTTACATCATCATCAGCGGCAATGTCATCGTCACCAAAAGCGGAGTTGAACTGAGCCGTTTGGGCACCGGCGATTGTTTTGGGGAAGTCGCCTACCTCGATGAAATGCGCCATGTACGGCTGGCCACGGTTTCTGCCAGCACAACCATCAACCTGATTGAAATACATGGCGACTCTTTGCAGCAAGCCAGCGACCGCCTGCAATCCTGTTTTGCCAAAGCCTTCCTCAACCTCATGGTGAGCAGACTCGGCGCTGCAAACCGGCGGTTGCTACTACTCGAGAGCAACAAGCAGGCGTAGCGATACTTAATTTGGTCTTTTAGAGATGCCCACGAAGAAAATTCAGGCGGGCATCAAAGCAACTCACCCCACAGATCATGCTCATCCGAATCGGTGATGCGCACATTCACAAACTGGCCCACTTCCAGATCCTGCCCATCGTTGATATACACCACACCGTCGATCTCCGGCGCGTCGGCAGAGCTGCGCGCAATGGCACCCTCCTCGTCCACCTCATCCACCAGCACCTGCATGGTCTTGCCGATCTTGCGCTTGAGGCGCTCCGCGCTGATTTCCGCCTGCAGCTGCATCAGGCGTCCCAGACGTTCTTCCTGCACTTCTGGGGGAATATGGTCGGGCAATTCATTGGCAACCGCGCCTTCCACCGGTGAATACATGAAGGCACCGACACGATCCAGCTGCGCCTCTTCGAGGAAATCGAGCAGCTCTTCAAACTCTTCCTCCGTCTCGCCGGGAAAGCCGACGATGAAGGTGCTGCGCAGGGTAATCTCGGGGCAGATTTCACGCCACGTCTTAATCCGCTCCAGCACGTTTTCGGCATTGGCGGGACGCTTCATCAGCTTGAGAATGCGCTTGTTGGCGTGCTGAAACGGGATGTCGAGGTAAGGCAGGATTTTGCCTTCCGCCATCAGCGGAATCACCTCGTCCACATGCGGATAGGGATACACATAATGCAGGCGCACCCACACCTTTGATGAATCAGGCCCGGTCAACTCGCCCAGCGCCTGCACCAGCTCGGTCATGCGCGTCTTGAGCGGTCTGCCGCCCCAGAAGCCGGTGCGGTATTTCACGTCCACGCCATAAGCGCTGGTGTCCTGCGAAATCACCAGCAATTCCTTCACGCCTGCATTCACCAGATTTTGCGCTTCCTGCATCACCTCGCCCACCGGGCGGCTCACCAGATCGCCGCGCAGGGACGGGATAATGCAGAAAGTGCAACGATGGTTGCAGCCCTCGGAAATTTTCAGATAGGCAAAATGTTTGGGCGTCAGGCGTATGCCCTGCGGCGGCACCAGGTCGCTATAGGGATCGTGCGGCTTGGGCAGGTGCTGGTGCACCACTTCCATCACCTCGTCGGTGGCATGCGGCCCGGTCACCGCCAGCACCTTGGGATGCGCATTTTTGACCACATCGCCTTTTGCACCGAGACAGCCTGTGACGATCACCTTGCCGTTTTCCGCCAGCGCCTCGCCTATGGCATCCAGCGACTCTTCCACCGCACTGTCGATGAAGCCGCAGGTATTCACCACCACCAGATCGGAGTCCTGATAGCTGCTGGAAATGAGGTAGCCTTCGGCGCGCAAACGAGTCAGGATAAGTTCTGAATCGACCGTTGCCTTGGGACAACCAAGTGACACGAAACCGACGCGCGGGGGAATGTTATTTTTGCTCATGGGTAAATCCTGAAAAACAATTAATGTAGCGAGAAGCTCTGGACCCGAATATGTGTCAGAAGTTCGGCTACGGAATTAATAAAGCTGATCTTTTTCTATTCGTGCAGCAGCACGCCCATCAGCGCCACCGAGCCCACACCCAACAAGATCAGCGACACCTGCTGCAGAGTATCTTTCAGTTGTGCGCGCTTATGCAGGCCAGGAATCAGGTCTGCCACTGCCACATAGATCATGCTCGCCGCCGCCAGCGCCAGCAGGAAGGGTATCCACGACAGCACGGTCTGCAGAGTGAAATACCCCAATATCGCACCGGCCACTGAAGCGAAGCTTGAAATCAGGTTCAGCTTGAGCGCCTTAAGCTTGCTATAACCGGAATGCAACAGGATAGCAAAATCGCCCACTTCCTGCGGAATCTCGTGCGCGATGATCGCCATCGACGTGACGATGCCGAGCTGAATATCCGTCAGGAAAGCCGCCGCGATGATGATGCCGTCGACAAAATTGTGGAAGGTATCGCCCAGCATAATCATCAGGCCGCTGCGTCCGTGGTCGTGCTCAACCGCTATCTTCGGCTCATGCGCCTCGCAGTTGTCATGGTGGCAATGCCTCCACAGCACCAGTTTTTCCATAATAAAGAACAGCAGAATGCCGCCCAGGACCGTTGCGCTCATCGCTGCCACATTCGTGGTCAGCTTGATCGCCTCAGGCAGAATATCCAGGAATACCGCGCCCAGCAGTGCACCGATGGCGTAGCTCACCATCGCTCCGACGTAGTGCATCGAACGCGAGTTGAGGGCAAATAGCGCAGCACCCAGCACGCTCAAGACGCCGCCAACGATGCTGGCGGAAATGATCCAGGCGAAAACGCTCATGTATAGATACAGGGAATAATCAAGGGGGCGAATTATAGCGGATTGTGCTGCGGTATTCTTGCCGGTGGCTAACGCTACTTAATTGAACGAATATAAAGCTCTTCTACTTTGGCTCTCGCCCACGGTGTCTTACGCAGGAATTTCAAGCTAGACTTGATGCTGGGATCACTGTTAAAACAGCGAATGTCGATCATTCTGCCCATCTCGGCCCAACCATATTGCGCGACCAGATGGTTCAAGATCTGTTCCAGCGTAATGCCGTGCAGGGGATTGTTGACTTGTGTATCGGACATATTTATCGCCCTCTGGGGAAAAATGCGACTTCATCCCCCTGCTTTACGGCAGATGCAGAATCGACAAATTTTTTGTTGATGGTAATCTGAAGTCTGCTGCCGTCTCCCAGCGCCGTCTGGTAATGCTCGCCGCGCTGCACCAGCCATGCCAATAGCCCGGCGATGCTGGCAACGCCATCCGGCAACATTAGCTCCTCCTGCGAACTGCCGATAAGATCGGCCAGCTTCATGAAATATAGCAATTTAACCATGACTTGTATTTCCCAATATTCACGCAATGTTACCTTAAAATCCCCCTCCTCTTGTTGAATCTAAAACACCTGTGCAACTGAACCGCGGCGTGCGTTACGACTCAAATTGCCGTAACCTGCAAGCCTGCAAACATACGCCGAAGTAATGTTAGAATTAAACTTATGCTTAATGACCGCGCACAAATCCTGCTAAAAACCCTGGTGGATCGCTATATCAGCGATGGACAGCCGGTGGGCTCTCGCGCTCTGCAGCAGTACTCGGGGCTGGATGTCAGCCCTGCCACCATCCGCAATGTAATGGCAGATCTTGAGGAAATGGGACTGGTGCTGAGTCCCCATACTTCCGCAGGCCGCGTGCCGACTGCGCTGGGCTATCGCTTGTTCATCGACACCCTGATGGTGGTGCAGCCGCTGGATAGTTTGCGCGTGCAAAAACTGGAGAGCCAGTTACAGCCCGACAATACCTCGCGTTTGCTCGCCCAGACCTCCAATCTCCTGTCCGAACTAACCCATTACGCCGGCGTGGTGGCCACACCCAAACGCGCTGCCATCACGGTGCGCCAGATCGAGTTTCTGCGCCTGTCAGAAAAACGCGTACTGCTGATTATCGTGATGCCGGATGGCGAGGTGGAAAACCGCGTATTGCTCACGCACAAGGATTACTCCCAATCTCAGCTTAACGAGGCCGGCAATTTTTTAAGCCAGCATTATGCCGACTGCGCATTTCAGGATATCCACCGGCGCATGCAGAGCGAGCTGCATCAGCTGCAACACGAATTGCACGCGCTGATGAGTGCGGCGATGGCTGCCAGCGATGCGGCAATGGCGCGCAGGAACGAAGACTACGTCATCAGCGGCGAAAGCAAGCTGCTGCATATCAACGACCTGTCCTCCAATATGGACAAGCTGCGCGGCCTGTTCAACGTATTCGAACAGAAGACCGAGCTGCTGCATTTGCTGGATGCAGGCCGCCATGCGCCCGGCGTTCATATTTTTGTCGGCAAGGAATCAGGATTAGCGGGACTGGATGAATGCAGCGTGGTCAGCGCACCCTATGGCACAGACGGAAAAATTATCGGCACGCTCGCCGTGGTCGGCCCCAAGCGCATGAATTACGAAAAAGTTGTGCCCATAGTGGATGTGACTGCAAAGCTGCTCAGCAATGCGCTGTCGCACTGCTGAGCAAGGGCGCGCTGATGAAAAATCCTCTCCTGGCTTGCCGCACCGCTCAATAAATCATGCGCTATAAAAAAGAACCGTCTTACGCCCATGGCGCAACAGAAAAAACTGCAGTATTGCTGATTAACCTGGGCACGCCGGACGCGCCCACCCCTAGGGCGGTCAAACCCTATCTGCGCGAATTTCTGAGCGATCCCCGGGTGGTGGAAATCCCCAGGCTTATCTGGTGGCTGATTCTCAACGGCATCATCCTCAACACACGCCCAAAAAAATCCGCTGCCAAATATGCCAGCATCTGGCTGGCGGAAGGCTCACCCCTCAAGGTGCACACCGAACGGCAAAGCGTGCTGCTGCAAGATAAATTGAGCGAAAAAACCGCAGGCACACCGCTGGTTGTGGACTACGCCATGCGCTACGGCAAGCCTTCGATAGCCGAGGTGCTGGCCAGTCTCAAGGCACAAAACTGCCAGCGCATCCTGCTGGTTCCGCTTTATCCGCAGTATGCCGCCAGCGCCACCGCCACCGCACTGGATGCAGTGTTTGCCGAACTGCAGCAGATGCGCAACATGCCTGCGGTGCGCAGCATCAGGCACTTTCACGATGATGATGCCTACATCAAGGCCAGCGCGCAAAACATCCGTGATTACTGGACACTGCATGGCCGCCCCGACAAGCTGGTGATGAGCTTTCACGGCGTGCCACGCTACACACTGGACAAGGGTGATCCCTACCACTGCGAATGCCTGAAGAGCGGCCGACTGATCGCGGAAGAACTCGGGCTGAACCAGGAGCAATACATCGTCAGCTTCCAGTCGCGTTTCGGCAAAGCTGAATGGATCAAACCCTACACCACGGCCACCCTGAAAGCGCTGGGCAGGCAGCACACCAAACGCGTTGACGTGGTGTGCCCGGGTTTCGTCGCCGATTGTCTGGAAACGCTGGAAGAAATCGCGCAGGAAGGCAAGGAAGATTTTCAGCATGCTGGCGGCGGTGAGTATCACTACATCCCCTGCCTCAACGAACGCCCTGACTGGATTCATGCGCTTGCCGACCTGACGCTTGATAATCTGCAGGGCTGGCTACACAAGCCAGACCGGGCGCAGCTGGAGCAGAGCCGCTTGCGCGCACTGGCAACGGGCGCTAACGTTTAGCCGTCATACAGGAATATTATCTGCAGGCTTGAAACCCCTCACGCCCAGCCCCAATATTGGCACTTGAGGAACTGCGGACGCAGCGGCCACCAAGCCGCAGAACCTCATCAACAAATTGATTGCAATCAATATGTTATCGAATCCCGCAGGCTGTTACCACCCCAAAAAAGGAGTTCACATGTTTATGCGCAACGTACTCAAAAAATTGCTGTTGGCTCTACTGTTAGCCTTTCCAGTTGCAGCGCTCGCCGCCAGTTCGGCATTAACTTGGTATGGTCATGCCGCGTTCAAGCTCACCACCCCGTCCGGCAAGATTCTGCTGATTGATCCATGGATCACCAATCCGGCCAATAAAAATGGCAAGGAAGACTTGGCCAAAATCAACAAGGCCGACCTGATTCTGATCACTCACGGTCACAGCGACCATATCGGCGACAGCGTGGCTATCGCGAAAACCACCGGCGCGAAACTGGTTTCCACTTTTGATCTGGGCAAGGCGCTGACACAATATGGTGGCTACCCTGCAGAGCAGGCAGGCATGGACACAATGGGCAATTTTGGTGGCGAACTGACGCTGCTTGATGGTGAAGTAAAAATCGCATTTATCCCTGCGATCCATAGCTCGACCGTTGCCGAACCTGAAGGCAAACAGATCTATGACGGTGGCAACCCGGGCGGCTTCCTGATCACCGTCAAAAATGGGCCGACTATCTACCATACCGGTGACACCGACGTGTTCAGCGACATGTCACTGATCAAACAATTTCACAAGGTGGACGTGATGCTGGCGAGCATAGGTGGACACTTCACCATGGGGCCAGAGCGCGCCGCCTTAGCCGTAAAGCTGGTCAGCCCCGATGTCGTGATCCCGATGCATTTCGGCACTTTCCCGGTGCTGAACGGTACACCCCAGGCTCTGGAAAAAGCCTTGAAGACGGAGGGCTCGAAAGCCAGGGTAAAAACAATGGCGATAGGTGAAACGATCAAGCTGTAGATTCAACAATAAAAAAAGAGGCCGGAATATCTTCCGGCCTCTTTTTTTATTGTTGCAAACAAATCACATGATTTTTTTACGCGGCTTGCTCGCCCAGTTTAATGACCTTGCTTACCGTTGAGAAATGTATCTGCGCAGCATCAGCTATCGCTGCCATCGTGTAACCGTAATCCTGATACGCGTGCTTGATCGCCTCGTTGCGCAACGACTTCTCTTTCCTGACTTTCACAGGGAAAAGAGAGTTCAGGCTCGGACGTCTGAGCTGTTTTTTGTCCCGCACGCTTTTCTTTATGCCTGCCGAACCCAGCAATCTCTGTTTCATTTTTTTGATGAACGCAGGGCTGCCCAGCAAGATCTGTGATTTCACTTTGGACAGAGGCGAGGGCAGGCCGATTCCTGCATCAACAAATTCTGCATATTTGCGCTGAGCTACAGCAGTGTTGCGGCCAAAATGGCTTAGCAGCCACTCTGTATTCAGCCATACAGGAGGCTGCACATCACCCACGGTAGCGCGGTAACTGCTCCAGCGATAACGGCTGATATTTTTCACCGCTTTCACGCGCAGAGGGTTAAGTACAATGTAACGGCAAAGCTCCAGCAGGAAACCATCGCGTTCAACCAGCACAGCCTTGAAGCGTCCCTGAAACACCCTTCCACCGCTGCCATGAAGGCTATTGAAACGCTGGGTGTAGACCCCGTTGAGCTGGCGCATGCCGCGAGAAAGATTGCCATGCGGGGTTTCAATCAGCAAATGATAGTGATTGTCCATCAGCACATAGGCATGCACTATCCAGCCTGCACGAAACACCACCTCTCCCAGCACCGTCAGAAATTGCTGTCGGTCCTGGTCATCGATGAAAATATCTTCCCCGCCATTTCCACGAGTGGTGACATGGTAAATTGCATCGGGAAATTCTAGTCGTATAGGGCGTGCCATGTGATGACTCTATGCCTCAAGCGATACCCTGTCAAGACATGCCCCTGGAGGCGATTCCGTTGAACCTCACATATCCCCCCGGAAGCACCGTTCTATCTGGCAATTCCGCAAAACTGAATGCCAGAATTCATGGGGCGAAAGAAACCCGACCCTCACCAATTTTCAGGCAACCCCAATTTTCAGGAAAAAATTGCCAGCAGAATCTGCGCCGCCTCTGCGGCACCCGTAGCAGAGGGTCTGGGCGGCGGTGGCAACATCCACAGGCGCTGCAGAAGATCGCCCAGATCGCCTTCCAGCAAACTGCCGCGTTCCACGTCCAGACAGACAGCGTTAGTCTGCAGCCATTGCACCAGACAAGGCTCCTCAGGCCAGTCGCGCCGGGTCACGTACAGCACGGGCACACCGGCACATGCCGCCTCGGTGAAGGTGCCGTAACCGGGCTTGGTGAGGACAGCATCGCACGAGGCCAGCACATCAGGAAAAGGAAGGCGCAGCGATTCAAATGCCGTCGTATCATCGCGCGTGATTCCCCAGGCTTGCGGCACGATCCAGCGTATGCCGGGCAGGCGCGGCCAGTTCTGCATTGGCAGGCGAAACTCCATGCCGCCCATTGCCACCAGCACCAGTTTTTCGCCCTCGCTCTGATTGGAGTGCGCGGCGATATGGCAACGTAGTGGCCGCCCGCTTGTTGCGATGGGCGGTATGCTCCGCGCATTCCTGAAATCCGGCATCTCCATCGCGGGTTGCACCTTCAGAAATAATTCGGCGCTGCAATAGGCTTCCAGCATTTGTCCGTGTATGGTTTGAAAGGCCGCATCATTCGAGCAATAATGCTGATAAATATCGGCCCAGTTCAAGCAGCACATGCCCACTGCACGGACCTCCGCAGCGCGAGCGGCGGCCAGCGACAGATAGGGTACGTTGGCCAGCAACAGATCAGGCTTGATGTGTCGCATGGCTTCGGCTTCACGCTCCACTTTTTGCCGCCAATCAGCATGAAATTCTCGGTAAGCCAAGGCGCTCTCTTCCACCCGCACATCCACCGCATTCGCCATTCTCATGCCGAAATCAAAGGCCAGCGGGATATGCTGAAAATCGCACTGGAATCGCGACATCAGAAATTCGTGTGGGGCGGTGGTTCGCACTGTGACGCGTAACTCGGGCACCAGCCGCGCCAGCTCGTTGACCACAGCCGAGGTCTGGCTGACATGGCCGTAGCCGTGGGAAGAAATATCGACGAGAAGATGTGGCATATGGAGTTAAGGGCGATGAAACTGGATTGGTGAGGGCGGCTCAACCCCGCTTTTCGCGGGTGGCGTTACACTTTAATAAAATGCTCGCGGTAATGCTTCATTTCTTCGATAGATTCATGGATATCTGCCAGCGCTTCGTGCTTGCCATGTTTCTTTACGCCCTTGGCCATTTCCGGCTTCCAGCGCTTGGCGAGCTCTTTCAGGGTACTCACATCGAGGTTGCGATAGTGGAAGTATTCTTCAAGCTTGGGCATCCAGCGCGCCATAAAACGGCGATCCTGACAGATTGAATTGCCGCACATTGGCGAGGTGCGTATCGGCACGTACTCCTTAAGGAAGGCCAGCATCTGCTCTTCCGCTTGCGCATCGCTCAGCGATGAAGCTTTTACCTTTTCGATCAAACCAGACTTGCCGTGTGCAGACTTGTTCCAGGCATCCATGCCATCCATCACGCTCTGCGGCTGATGCACCACCAGTACAGGTGCTTCAGCTACCATATTCAGGTCATTATCGGTAATAACAAAAGCCACTTCGATAATACGGTCTGTTTCCGGGACTAGTCCGGTCATTTCCATGTCAACCCAGATAAGGTAATTCTGATTTTGTGCCATAATTCGCTGTGCTTTCAAGAACTGTAAAAGGCGTATTGTGTCATACCGAGCAATAGCCGCGCTATCCGTCAATTTTATAAAGTTTACACCAATGACCGCTTCACTTTTTACCACGCTGTTTGTAGCTGCCCTTGCGTTGAGCACTGCCATCAAGCTATGGCTGGCGCGCCGTCAGCTGCGCCATGTTCTTGCCCACCGTGATCGCGTACCGGAAGCTTTCAGCGCCCAGGTCGAATTATCGGCGCACCAGAAAGCCGCAGACTACACCCGCGCAAAAACGCAGATGAGCATGCTGACCGCATTATTCGAAGCCGCACTACTACTGGCGTTCACACTGGGTGGGGGATTGCAGCTGCTGGCCGGCTGGTCTCTGGCCACTTTCAGCAATCCGCTCGCCCAGGGCATGGCGATCATTGTGTCTGTGCTGTTGCTGACCTCGATACTGGAAACGCCTTTCAGCCTGTTCAGCACCTTTGTGATCGAGGCACGCTTTGGCTTCAACAAGATGACGCTCAAGCTCTACCTGATCGACGCGGTGAAAGGCCTGGTGATCGGCAGCATTCTGGGGCTGCCGCTGCTGCTGGGCGTGCTGTGGCTGATGGAACGCATGGGGGCTAACTGGTGGCTGTACGTGTGGGCGGTATGGGTCACCTTCAGCCTGCTGCTGCTGTTCATCTACCCGTCCTTCATCGCGCCGCTGTTCAACAAATTCCAGCCGCTGGAAGACGCGAATCTCAAGGCACGCATTGAAGCGCTGCTGCACAAGTGCGGCTTTACAGCACAAGGACTGTTTGTGATGGATGGCTCCAAGCGCAGCACGCACGGCAACGCCTACTTCACCGGCTTCGGCAAAACCAAGCGCATTGTATTTTTTGACACGCTAATCGCGCGACTGACGGCGGATGAAATCGATGCGGTGCTGGCTCATGAACTGGGTCATTTTAAACGCCGTCATGTACTCAAGCGTATTGCGCTCACCTTTGCCGTCAGCCTGGCTTTCCTGTGGTTGTTGGCACAGCTGATGCAGGCTGACTGGTTTTACGCGGGTCTGGGCGTGAGCACGCACTCAACAGCCATGGCTTTGTTGCTGTTCTTCATGGTGCTGCCGGTCTTCAGCTTTTTACTGCAGCCTGTCAGCTCGGCTTATTCGCGCAAGCATGAGTTTGAAGCCGATGCCTACGCCGCCCAGCAGACCGCAGCCAGCGACCTTGTCACCGCGCTGGTAAAACTCTATCAGGATAATGCCGCAACATTGACTCCCGATCCGTTGTATTCTACATTCTACAGCTCGCACCCGCCCGCGCTGGTGCGTATCTCCCGCCTGAAAACCCTTTAAGGAGGCGTTATGAACACAAGATGGATTGCACCATTGATGTTATTAACCCTTGTCGCAACTGCGCAGGCATCGCCTTTCGCCAAGGGCGATGCAGCGACAGGCAAGAAATTGTTCGACCAGCACAAATGCAACAGTTGTCACGCCAGCAAGCTGGGGGGCGACGGTAACGCCATGTTTACGCGCGCGGATCGTAAAATACAATCTCCTGCCTCTCTGGCAACACAGATCACGCGCTGCTCCATTAGTCTGGGTCTTGATTTGTTCCCGGAAGATGAAGAAAATATCGGCGCGTTTTTAAACAGTAATTTCTACAAATTCAAATGAGCGCCGCTACCCATACCCCCGGCAATCTGGCGAGGCAACATTGCATGCCATGCACGGCCGCGACACAGCCACTGAGCCAGGATCAAATCAACACATTGCTGAAGCAGCTGGATGGCTGGGCGCAACAAGGGTCAGTTATCAGCAAAACTTTCGATTTCACCAACTACCATCAGGCCATCTCATTTGTAAATGCGGTTGCCTGGGTGTCCAACCATGAAGATCACCATCCTGAACTCACGGTCAGCTACAACAAATGCAAGGTGGAATACACAACGCACGCCGTCAACGGCCTCTCCGAAAACGACTTTATCTGCGCTGCCAAGGTTGACGCACTGTTGACAATTTGAATACCGATAGCCCGCACAACTACCCCTTAAAAAACAGTATCCGGGGTCAGATCATCGCCGCATTTGGCCGCCAGTATCTGGCCGAACTGGCTGGCGGCGAAATCATCACCTGCCTGACACGCGGCAAAAAGAGTGAAGTGGCATGTGGCGATTATGTCGAGATTCAGCCCACCGCCGCAGCTCAGGGAGTCATTGAAGCGATACAGCCGCGCGCATCGCTGCTGTACCGTTCGGATGCATACAGGCAAAAAATCATCGCAGCCAACGTCACTCAAATCGTCATTGTGGTTGCGGCCGAACCGCCCTTCAGCGACGAACTGCTGGCACGTTGCCTGATCGCCGCATACGACCAGAAACTTGAAGTTCTAATTGTGCTTAACAAATGCGACATTGCAGATAAAGCGGCGGCCGCGCGCCAGCAACTCGCCCCTTACTACCGCATCGGCTACCGCATACTTGAAATCTCCGCCACGCAGGATGCGGCCCCCCTGCTGCCTTTCCTGCAGGGACAAACCAGCGTACTGGTAGGGCAGTCGGGCATGGGCAAGTCCACACTGATAAACGGCCTGTTGCCGGAAGCCCAAGCCGCCACCCGCGAAATCTCCACCGTGCTCAATTCAGGCAAGCACACCACTACACACGCCCGCCTGTATCATTTAAATCCTGCTAGCGCCCTGATAGATTGCCCCGGCGTGCAAATGTTTGGCTTGCATCACCTTAGTTTCGGTGAAATTGAACAAGGCTTTATCGAGTTTGCCCCCTATCTCGGCAAGTGCCGTTTCCACGACTGCCACCATACTCACGAACCCAATTGCGCGCTGCAGCAAGCCGTGGCGGACGGAAAAATAGATGCGCGCAGATTCAAGCTGTTTCAGGACATCAGCAGACCCGGCAGCCCGTAGCCATTCACGCATCCCTTTTTCAAGCACGGCTTGGCGCCACGTCCTGGCCGTTCACCACACAGCCAGACGATCGAGCGGACGAACGCGCGATGAAGGCAGCAATGCCGAGTCTTGCGCCATATAATGCCTCGCTTTCTTGATCATTTTTCTGACAGGAGATCTTCATGTTTTTTAAACAGTTGGCGGCAAAAGAGTCGTCTCTTTCCTATTTTCTTGGGTGTGGCACTTTGGGAAAATCCATCGCTGTGGATGTTGTCGCCGGTGACGAAGAATGGTTTATTGAAGAAGCGAAGAAAGCCGATGTATCCATCACTCATGTGATCGACACCCATGTGCATGCAGATCACTACTCAGGCGGACGCAAGCTTGCACAAATGGTAGGCGCGCATTATTGCCTGCATGAAAGCGATGCGGAATTTGTTAAATTTCCGTTTTACCCGCTGCATGACGGCGACATCATTGAGGTCGGCAACGTGGCAGTAAAGGTACTGCATACACCCGGCCATACCCTTGACAGTATCTGTCTGGCTGTCTCTGACAATCGCCGCAGTGAGCAAACCTGGTTTGTCATCACCGGTGACACCTTGTTTGTAGGCAGTGTTGGCCGCCCCGATCTGGCTGGTCGCGAAAAGGAGATGGCGAGCAAGTTGTTTGTCAGCGTGCATGCCAAGCTGCTCAGCTTGCCGGATGAAACCGAGATTTTCCCCGGCCACCAGGCTGGCAGTGTATGCGGAGCGGGCATCTCCGGCAAACCATCATCCACAATCGGCTTTGAGAAGCGCCACAACCCAGCCCTGCGGTTTAGCAGCAGAGACGACTTCGTGAGTCTCGTCACCCGAGAAATACCGCCGCGCCCCGCAGAAATGGACAAGACGGTGGCAGCAAACATCGCCCCCTGAAATAAAATAGCCGCAGAATAATCGTAAACAAAATGTAGCGCACAGCATCCGCACATGAGATCTGACACCGTTTCAGCCGCGGCTTCCGTACAACCTGCAACAAGTAAACTTGAATACGTGACCGATCTGGCACTGCAACATACGCATACACCTCAGCCCAAAATCAAATTAACACATTGATTATATTTAATTTATTTAATATACCAAGACCAGCAAGCTGACGCCACTTTTCCGCATAGCATATTCGGCTGCATCTTAATCAAATCACCCAAAAGAATAGGGCTTACATATTGAATATGTAAGCCCTATTCTTTTGAATGACAGGCAAACCAAACGGCTTGCCTGCACTTGTACTTCACTTTACTTAATGTGCTGCTGCCTTGCCATGCGGGTGAGATTTTGCATCTTCCCATGGTGGCAGGAATTGCGTGGCCAGATAGAGCGTTACGAACGGGCCGGTGAACAGCAGCAATACCGTCAACAGACTTTCACGCCCGAGCAGCTGAGGATAGTAGGTCAACAAACCTTTCATGGTCTTCGATAGTTCCTGGCCGCCGATAACCACGTTCCAGCGCATTGCCAGTACCGCCACCATCAGAGAAAGTCCACAAACAAACATCCAGTTAACAAATTTTTTGCCTTGCGGATTTTTAATCATCATACTGGAAAGTACAATCAGCGAGAAGAAAGACAAGCCCCATTGAATCGACATGCCGGCCCAGATCGGACCTTTAATCAATTCCATGACAGTTTCAATGCCTTCACGCGCTTTATAAACCATCTCCAGCAACTCAAGCCCCTCGAATACCAACACAATAATCAAGGAGGCCCACAGCACCTGCTTCAAACCAACCATCGCTTCATGGTCTGGTATGACTTTACGATACTTGCATGTAATCACATACAGCACGACAAGCAAACCAACCCCTGAAACGATCGCAGACAACAGGAAAATAGGCGGCATTAAATCCGACGACCACCACTCACGGGTTTTGAGCGAACCAAACACAAAGCCAACATAACCATGCAATCCCATCGCCCCCGGAATACCGATCATCGCCAGGATACGTGCGATCTTGTGATCCAGTGCCAGCGCTTTTGGTGAAACATCATCCGAACCCAGAGTTAATGCCGTGTAGACTTTCTTCGCGAAGCCTTTGCTGGTTTTGGAAAGATGAACAAGATCCTCCCTGAACGCAAACCAGACTTCAAGCGACAACAGGCACACATAGAAACTCGCCACATAGCCGAACATGGCCATCGCCGAGGTGAAGTGCGGCGTAATCAACGGTTCAAAAGCACGGGTTGGCTGGCCCAGATGGAACAGTAATGGCATCGGTGCAAAGAACATGAAACACAATGCAGTCAACAGCGCAAATCTGGATACAGACTTGAACTGCTCAAGGCCAAATACATGATGCAAACTGGACACCACAAAGGCACCGGCCACCAGACCCGTGATATATGGATAGATCACGATCAACTCTGTCCATGGCACCTCGGTCTCGTTTGGGTAGACATGTCCGATATAGGGTGCAACATGCTCAAATACTCTTTCCATTATGAAACCTCCTTATCCGCGCCTGCATAATACAAATTGGGCTTGTTGCCCATTTCAGATTTCAGCACGGTTACCTGATTGTTTTTGATAAACAGGCTGATCGGGCTGTTTTTGTCGTTCAAATCACCAAACACCCGTGAGCCGGTCGGGCACACCTCAACACAGGCAGGATTCAATCCCTTGGTGATGCGGTGATAACACCAGTTGCACTTCTCGGCTGTACCGCGTTCTTCGTTCAGGCTGCGCACGCCGTACGGGCAAGCCTGCACGCAGTACTGGCAACCGAAACAATAATTTGTGTCGATCAATACCACGCCATCGGGCGCCTTGAAGGTTGCACCGGTCGGGCATACCTGAACGCATGAGGGCTCTTCGCACTGATTGCACAACTTGGGCACGAAGAAGGCTTTATCCACCTTTTCATCCTTGTAGCGATTGTCGAAACGGAAATGCACTTCGGAACCGACATTCTCGACGTTCTTTGGATCCGCCGGTGTATCAATCACAGCTTCGGCACTACCTTCCAGGTATACATAACGCTCAACCCAGGTACGGTGATGATTGGCATCTTCCTGCACGCTATTCTCGGCCTTGCACGCTTCCATGCAGCGCAAACAGCCAATACACCGGCTTACGTCAACGCCATAGGACCATTTATGCTCGTTCCAGTTGTAATTGGGAATCTTCGGCGGGTTATTCAGCGCTTCCTCGTATTGCGCCTCGTTTTGCTGGAATGCCAGCTTCTTGTCGGACTTATGATGACCGACACTTGCATCGCTGTTTGCGCTTACTACCGCGGCGGTGGCGGCAACGCCGGCACCCAGCAGCCCCAGGAAGCCACGGCGAGATATGCCTGTCTCATCCGTATCTGCCGTATTTTCAATTTGTTCTTGAATAGTCATATTTTCCTCGCTAAATAATTCTGATTATCTGCAATTCGAGCTGGCCAGATAAGCCGCAAGATTCTCAATATCGGATGCACTCAATGTTTTGGCTACGTTGGTCATGATTGCATGGTAACGCGCGCCATCCTGATTAGCTTTCACATTGCCTTCCTGGAAGGCTTTCAATGCGCTAACCAAATATTCTGCATTCTGACCAGCCAGATTAGGCCACGCCTGACTTGCACTTACACCGGCCAGACCCGGATTACGCAATCCGCCCGAGCTATGACACGATGCACAACCGGATGCGGCATATTTGGCCTTGCCCGCAGCCGCTTTGCCCTTGTCTGCACTCGGAGCCTTGCAACTATTCTTCGCATAGTAAGCAGATACATTTTCAATATCCGAATCGCTCAATGCCGAAGCCATCGCACTCATGATGCCGTTGGAGCGAGCATTGGATTTGTATGCTCGCAATGCATTTGACAGGTATACCTGCTTTTGCCCGGCAAGGTTGGGTATCGCTCCGCTTGCACTCACCCCTGTAGTTCCGTGGCACGTGGCGCAATTGGCAGAGACTGTCTTGCCTGTGGCAGCATTCCCTACTTCAGCCTTTTTCATCGCCACCATACGCGGCACTTTATCAAAATTGATCTTGGGTGAATGCGGGTTATGGCAGGTAACACACAACTCTTCTCCGGCATGCGCATCGATTACGACCTGGGGCTGAGTCGACGGGCGACCCTGCATTTTTTCATGGCAGGCCATGCACATTCCGCGCATTTCATCCGGTGTCAGCAACAGCTTTCTGCCCGGCACGTTGGATGCATGCACATGATCATGGGAATGCGTAATGGTTGTCATGCGATCTTCAACCGAAAGCGGCATGGGTTCTTTGGATGGATGATTGCCTGCAGCTGTATGGCAAACTTCGCAATTGGGACCCGATTTTACGACTATCCCCGGAACTGCATTATCCTTGGTTGCTTTGCGGTGTATACCGGCAGACCATTCGGCATAAACCGCCTTATGGCAGGATTGGCAGGATGCCGATCCCTGATGCTTAGGCAATTTGGAAGCGATCTCGGCTGGCGCATTACCGCGGTAATGGCCATATTGATAAAACGAACTATCCTTGAAATACCATCTTGCCGATAAAGCGATTATCGCCAACACGGCAATGACCGACAACAACCGTACTATATGCTTAGGCATAAACCTTCCCCTATTAATTTTAAGATTTTTTGTTAGACAAAATCTTTGCAATCATATTCTATTTTTAAAAAAAATGCGCCATTTATGACCCATCAAATATATATTTTTACAAAATTTATATAGATAAGAAACCACGAATATTAGAGGGTATTTATACACACGCAAATCGCATAATATTTTCGGTAAAAATGCGCAGAGCCGATACCAGGCTTTATCGTATAAACACTTATTCTGCAGAAGGGTATTGTCGAAAATGCAATGTCAGCACAATGCTGCTTATGCACTGATTGAATGAGGAAGAGCTAACGGCGGAAATAACAATAAACAAAACTCTGGTCTGCTCCAGATGGCGTGCAATGCAATTCTTTCGCACTCTTTACAAATTCAAAAGCATTGCCAAATTCCTGATGCAATGTATCCGGGCGATAGCGTACGATATCCAGCCCGCTACACTTTAAAGGCCCATCCTCTGCAAAGGTGGCAATAATCACATGCCCGCCCGGTTTAACCGTGCGCAGCACGGCTTGCACATAACGCTGGCGATCCAGCGGATCGGTGAGAAAATGAAATACAGCCCGATCATGCCACACATCAACGCTGGCTTCAGGGAGCTCCAGCTGAGTAACGTCCGCCTCTATCCACTTCACCCGGGATGCTTCCGGGCCGAGACGTTGCTGCGCTGCGTGCAATGCAACAGCGGAAATATCCAGTACGCTCAGCTTGCGATAACCCGCGTTAAGTAAATCATCGACAAGAACCGACGCACCCGCGCCGACATCAAGGATATTCGCATCCATTGCCACGGCGGAGTCTCGAATAAATTGCAGCGACAGGACAGCATGCGCCTGAAACCAGCTTACCTGCCCGGGTTGCCTGGCTTTATAAATAGCATCCCAATGTTTCTTGTCGGACATTGCCAGATCTCCTGTATGTCGCCCCTGCTATACACCAACCCAACTGGCCATGCTGGCCAGACTCAGCAACAGTAGCATGATCAACCAGAACACCAGCGCGCGCCAGACCAAACCTACGGCACTCTGCATAAAGTCAACATCCGCCATATCGCCAATACCTAATTCTGGCCGGTCGACCGAGACATCAAACTGCCCGACAGGCATGCCAAGCCGCACGCCCAATGCGCCTGCACCGCTTGCCAGTATGATGCCGCACTCTGGGTCAGGCCAGCCCGCTGCCTGAGTTCGCCAGCAATAGATAGCATCTTCGAAGTTACCTACGATCGCGAATGTAGCTGCCGTCAGGCGCATCGGCAGCCACTCTATCCAATGATAAAGCTGTGCGGCGAAATTGCCGAAGCTACCCAGTTCCACATTGTCCCTGTTCCCCCAACGCGTATTCAGAAAGCGCGCCAGGCGGTAAAGAATGGCACCGCCTGGCCCAAGGCCCAGCGACATGAAAATCACAAACCAGAACACCACCGCAAACACATTTCGGTGCGTTGCCAGCAGCGCCTCTTCCATGGTCAGGCGTATCACCTCCTCAGAACTCAAGTCATCGCAGGGATGGCCGCGCCAAGTGGAGAGCAAACCGCGCGCCAGCTTAAGATCGCCATTGCGCAAAGCCTTGTGAATATCGGTGAAATAATGGCTGAACTGGCGAAAACCCATCGTCAGATACAGCACCAGCACACAAAACGCCCAGGCAAAAATGGGGTGCTGCACAGCCAACAGCCAATACAGGGACAGCGACGCAATCAAGGGCACGGCGATGGCCAGTATCCATGCGATCTGTCCCTGCTTGCTCTCACCCGCATTGAAATTGCGCTGAAAAAAATCGACATAGCTGCCTAACCATGTGTTCAGGTATTTACGCGAGGACAGGGGGTGAAGCTGTTCAAGCAACAGCGCAAAGATAAGAGAAAGTAGGCTCATGGCATCACATAAAATCACACAACAATTGCAGGATTAATAAAATTCCGGGCGATCTATTTAAACACGCTATTGCATTGCCCCAGCATGACGTTTGACCACGCTATCGATGAAATTGCGCAAATAACCTTCAGTTTGCGAGCTGTGAAAACGGTCAATTTCCACCCCGTGGCTGTAGGCGATCACTGTAGGAAAGCCACGAACCTTGTGACGACCGGCGATCCGCATATTTTCATCCGCATCGACCAGGGCCAGCAGGAAGGCGCCATCGTATGCGTCAGCCAGCTTGTGCAGCAAGGGGCCCAGCACCCGGCACGGCGCGCACCATTCGGCACTAATATCGAGCAATATTGGAGTCTCATGTGATTTAGCAATCACCAATTCATCAAAATCAGCTTCTTCAACGTTGTAAATATGCTTATGTTCAGTTTTCATTTTTTTTACAGGAAATCAAAAAATTATGCCTGGATTCAAGTATGGGTACGCCAGTGTAATCGGAGCCGGAATTTCCTGCCACTGCTGTTTTAGTTGGCAAATTCACCCCGGGTGATGGATGTTGCAGTTAGCTCGCGCCGCGCTTTGAGAAATCCTTGGGGCGAAAGCCGAGCAAGCCCAGCACCGCAAAATAAACCGCCACCCCCAGCGCAACCAGCCAACCCAGATGCACAATTCGCGCCCAGCCATGCGTGCTCAGCCAGTGTTGCTCGGTGCCCATGCCAAACCACAACACCAGCCCCAATGCCAGCAGCGCAACTGCAATCTTGAGCATAAATTTCAGCCAGCCCGGTTCAGGCTGAAATATGCCGCGCTTGCGCAACAGGTAAAACAGTGTCGCGGAATTGATGCAGGCACCAAGGCCAATCGCCAGCGCCAGCCCCGCATGTTGCGCCATGCCAAAGTATTTCAGGCTAAAAATAAATATCAGGTTCATGATCTGGGTGGCGATGAGCGTGATGATGCCTATTTTCACCGGAGTCCGAATATCCTGACGCGCATAGAAGGCCGGCGCCAGCACCTTAACCAGCAGCATGCCGATTAGTCCTACGCTATAACCCACCAGCGCATTGCGCGTCATCAGCACATCATGCGCCACAAACGCGCCCCCCTGAAAAAAGGTGGCCAACAGCGGCACTGCAATCAGGCCGAGGCTGAGTGCTGCGGGCAAGGTCAGCATCATGGTAAGGCGCAGTCCCCAATCCAGCATTTTGGAATATTCCTCCGTATTGCGGTCGGCATGGTACTTTGACAGAGAGGTGAGCAAAATGGTGCTGATTGCTACCCCCAGCAAGCCTGCGGGTATCTCCATCAGGCGGTCTGCATAAAACAGCCAGGACACGCTGCCCGTAATCATGAACGATGCGAAGATGGTATTGATAATCAGGCTGATCTGGCTGATCGACACGCCAAAAATCGCCGGCCCCATCTGTTTCAGCACGCGCCATACGCCTTCATCCTTAAGACTGAAGCGCCAGCGCGGCAACATGCCGATTTTTTTCAGAAACGGGATCTGAAAAGCCAGCTGTATCCCCCCTCCCAGGAATGTTGCCCAGGCCAATGCCATGATAGGCCGCTCGAAATAGGGTACCAGCCACAACATCGCAGCAATAAAACACAGGTTAAGCAAAACCGGTGCAAAAGCCGACACCCAGTATTTGTTATAGGTATTGAGGATGCCTGCCGATACGGCAACCAGCGAGATAAAGAAAATATAGGGCGACGTGATGCGGAGCAGTTCAACGGTGAGAGAGAATTTCTGCGAATTGGCCGCGAAACCAGGGGCGGTGATATATACCAGAACAGGCGCTGCGATAATGCCGATCAGCGTGATCACAAACAGAATAATCGCCAGCAAGGTAGTGACATGGTCCACCAGCAACTTGGTTTCATCATGTCCGCGACGACTCTTATATTCGCTGAAAATAGGCACAAAAGCCTGCGAAAAGGCGCCCTCGGCAAACATGCGGCGCAGCAGATTGGGCAGCCTGTAGGCAATTACAAATGCCTCATTAGCCATGCCCGCGCCGAAAATACGCGCCATCAACATATCGCGCACAAAGCCGAGTATGCGCGAAAGTAAGGTCATGCTGCTGATGCTGGCCAGTGTTTTAAGAAGATTCATAGACTACATTTACAAAATAATAGGCAACAGCAGAATCATAGCATCACCGCACCGTATGCTGGCTGACGCGACGCGTTCTTAGGCGCACCCGGATGATCACGGCATAGATAATCAGATTAAACGCAAGCACCACGCCCGCAAGCAACAGCTGCACAGTTGGCGTCAGTCCGGCAGGATAGATAAGAGGCAGCAAATAGCGCCCGATAAAATCACCCTGATAAACATAGCCGCCACCTAACGCCCGAAAATAATTCTCCAGCGGCGTAAGCGGGCACACCCAGCCCGATATCTCGGCAAGCACCACCCAAAGCACCGCCGGAAAATGCAGCCAGACCAGACGCGGCCGGCGCAGCAAGAGCAAGCCTCCAGCGAGCACAAAGACGATAAAAGCAAAGTGCACGACCAGCACGATGTCAGCGAGTAATTGATACAAACAAAGCCCCCGTGTCGCTTACCCCGGCGTCGCACACTGGAGTTTATCCGTGCAGCGGCGGAGATTGCGTGATTTCACCGGTGAACATTCCTGGATTGAACTTGTGCGATGCTCACTTTATAGAACCGAGAAAATTATTCACTGCCTTTACCATCTCGGCCTCGTGATCGTTATAGAAGTGGTCGCTCTTCGCCACCATCACCTGCCTGGAGTTGAGGTTTTCATTGAGCGACGCTGCGCGCTTTTTGGCCGTCTGCAGCACTGGCGGCAAATCATGTTCCCCGTACAGATCGAGCACGGGGATGCTTATACCTGAATAAGTGTAGCCACGTCCAATGCCAAGAGAAGCCCATGCGGCCAGCCTGTGCTGATTATTCTCCACAAACATGCGGCTCATTGCCGAACCCATGCTGTGCGACACAATCGCGATTTTTTTATATCCCTTGGCCTGCAAAAAATCCACCGCGACAGCAATGCGCTCTTCCGCCTCGGGGAACAGGGGGAGGTATGCTTCCCCTTCGGCATCGTTGGCGAGCACGGGCATTTGAATCGACAGCGTAGTATAGCCCTGCTCGGCAAGCTGAGTGCGCAACGTACCAACCATATTCCAGTCCGGATGTATGCCTAAGCCATGAATGACGACCAATCCCAACTTTCCATCGCCGGTCTTTGCATCCTTGGCCTCGGTAAAAATGGTCAGAAATTTGCGGCCTTGCTTGAGCTCGAGAAAAACGGGATCCCCCACCACAATGCCGGGGATAATTTCATCCGCCCATTTTCTTTCACGCGCATAATCTGCACCGGCAAAAGCCAGCTGAGATGCCAATAATAATATAATTGCCGCAGACTTACGCATATTCCACCCCATAAAAAATATCAAACAAATACAACGACAAATATCTTTCAAAGCTGCATACATCAACATTGCAGCGACGCCAAACCTCCTTCAATATTTTCACTGCAACTATTTATTATTATGGATGGATCATACACCCAAGTGGCACAGAAACTTCTACGAACCAGATTCATTTCATGCAAAGCTTGCAGCGTTATAAGTGCCAGACATAGGCATAAAAATTATAATCGATAGAATATTCCGGCAGGTTTTAAGGTATGCTCAACACTTTTAACACAGTGCGCTTTCGCGCTAATGAAGCGAAATCGATTATGCTAATAGCTGTACGTACGGAGATTATCAAAAGATGATATCAAGAAGGCTGCTCTCTAACTATTGCTTTATTTTATTGTTGTTGCCCAATTTGGGTTGGGCCCTGAATGAATCTGGAACCTCCCCTGCCGCGCAATCTTCACCTGCAATAACTGCGCCTGTCCGCCCTGTACCAGCACAAGCTGTACCTGCAAAACCGGCAGCGGCTCCGGCCAAACCGGCTCCTGCTAAACCCGCCCCTGGGCACGTTGCGCCTGTCAAGCCTGCTCCGGTTAAACCTGTCCCTGCCAAGCCTGTTCCGGTTAAACCTGTCCCTCCCAAGCCTGTTTCGGTTGAACCTGTCCCTCCCAAGCCTGTTTCGGTTGAACCTGTTCCTGTATCAGCCGCGCCTGCCGAACCGGCAACCATCCAATCGGCACCGGCCGCAACATCGTACGAATCCTTTGCTAATGCAGGCGCCAAAACAAGCGATATCGACCTCTTTGTCCGCGAGGACTGTCCCAATTGTGTCAAAGCCGGGGAATTTTTGGCAAAGCTGAAAAGCCTAAAACCTCAGTTGCAGATAGCAATTAGAGATGTGCGCAAAGAGCCCGCAGCGTTGGAGCTGTTAAAGCGCATGGCACAGAATCAGGGGGAGTCTGCGTTGGACTATCCTGCATTTGTAGTGGGCGGACAACTTATCATCGGTTTCTCGGAAGAAGCAAGCACCGCCCAGCTCATACTGGATACCCTGGCCACTACCCATCCAACAAGCCTGGGATCGGATAATGACTCAAATGATTGCGAGACAGGCAAGGAGTTGAGCTGCGGCCTGATTCCGCCTGCGCCTGCTGCCAAGCAAGAAATCGCCACCATCAACTTTTTAGGTTACAGCGTGCCGCTGGTACAGGTAGGCTTGCCCCTGCTCACGCTGGCAATGGGAATGCTTGATGGCTTGAACCATGGCTCCACATGGGTATTAGTCCTGATGATGTCACTCTTGGCCCCGATGAAAAACCGGTCACTTTTGTTCACCATCGCCGGCACTTTTATCGCCGTGCAAGGCATCATTTACTTCATGCTGATGACAGCCTGGCTCAATCTTTTCGTGATGGCCGGTACCTCGCAAATTTCAGAAATAGTCATCGCGTCGATTGCGCTGCTTGCTGGAGCAATCTACTTTAAGAAATATATGTATTTCGGCCAGAACCTTTCGATCTCGTCCCACGAAATTGCCAAACCCGGCATATACACCCGCATACGTAAAATCGTGGAAGCAGAAAACCTTACCGTTGCACTGCTGGGCACAACAGTACTTGCCATTCTGGTGCAAATTGGAGAATTCAGCTATACATCGGTATTTCCGGCGCTGTATACACGGATACTGACCCTCCAGAATCTGGATAGCCTGAGCAACTATGGATACCTGTTGCTGTACGACTTTGCTTACATGCTGGATGACATCATCGTACTGATGATTGGCGTTGTGACCCTCGGCAAGGGTCGCTCGCAAGATCATGAAGGCCCCATGCTTAAGCTCGTGAGCGGCTTTGTCATAATTGGGGTGGGAGCATACTTACTGCTGGCCCGGCATTGATTTGATTATGCCCCCATAGCCGGGAACGAGCGCGCGTGGGGAGGGACAGCTAGGGCAGCGTCAAGGGGGTGTCCTGAATTTTGTGTAAACGGAATTCATTAATGCTGCGGCATCCGTTCCTCGAACTGGATAGTAAAACGATTCAGTGCCGCTTTCCAGTCCCTTATCGGCATCGTCCATTTTTTACTGATGTTTTGTATGGCA
>DATKTO010000040.1:0-191972 GCA_035531075.1 Gallionellaceae bacterium | reverse complement strand
TCGGGTTTCTGGTAGCCAGCCAGCAGTTGGTCGATTAAATCCGGCGATGGTGCTTTCTTTGTTGCGGTCATGGTCACTCCTTTTTGAAGTTAGGCAGTTTCCTGCCAAATGACCGTTTACACAAAAATTTTTACACCCTCGGCAGAGCCAATGCGGTAGGTATTTTTGCCTGCCAATTTTGCCTCGTACATCGCTTTATCAGCTTGCTTCACCAAATCGTCCTCGTTGCTGGCTTCTTCCGTGTAACGTGCGATGCCTATGCTAATTCCGATACGCGCTTCTACCCCTTCCAGATCGAACGGAGCGGAAATGGCCTGAATGATTTTCTCTGCTTCCACGACTACATCTTCTTGCTGGTGCATCCCGCTGAAAATGATGGTGAACTCATCCCCGCCCAGACGCGATACTGTATCGCTCTCTCTGACACACCTGGATAAGCGCTCTGCCACTCGGATCAATAACAGATCACCAGCATGGTGCCCTTGCGTATCATTCACCTGCTTGAAACCATCCAGGTCCATGTACAGCAACGTCAACCCGGCTTCGCTACGTCTCGCCAGTGACAGCGCATAGTGCAAGCGATCGTAGAACAAGGCGCGATTCGGCAAATTGGTTAACGTATCGTAATGAGCCATGCGTTCAATACGTTCTTGCGTCATCTTCTGTTCGGTTATGTCTTGAACCGTGCCGATTGAGCGGAATGCCCGCCCGTCCGCATCGTACAAAGTCTCACCCTTCTCATGAACAAATTTGACTCTCCCGTCGGGGAAAAGCAGCCTGTGTTCGATACTGTATGGCATGCGTGCTTCAACCGATTCCGCATAGGCGTTGTCCACTTGGGAACGGTCTTCCGGGTGTACGACATTCAGAAAGGCTTCATAGGAAGCGTCAAAGGAGGCATGGTTGATCTCGAAAATGCGATATATTTCATCCGACCAGGTCAGCGCGTTGCTCGTCAGATCCAGTTCCCAGCTACCTATATGCGCCATGCGTTGGGCTTCTTTAAGCTGCTCTTCGCTCTCCCGCAGTTCGCTTGTCATGTCCTGTGCCAGCTTTAGCGCGCGTACCCGCCCGCTGGCCAGCTGCCAGACCAGCAGTGACAGCAGCAAGCTCATCAGGAGGCCGCTGACCCGTATTAACGTGACTCGCCCGGTGTCAATCTTCGCTTCAAAGAGGGGGAGAGAATGTAGCTTGATCGTCCATATGCGGCCGAGGGTTTCAATACGCCGGGTGGAGTGGAATAGCGTTGTGCCGTCATGGCTCTGGGCAGAACGGCTGTCGTACATCAGCGTATCTGGGCTCACGTCTTCGCCGTCGAAAATCTCAAGGTCAAAATTGTGAACCTGTTCGCCGAGTATGCCATGCATCAGGTCATTCATGCGGAACGGCGCATAGACCCAGCCGATGATGTTGGCGCGGCGGTCTGCCACGGTTTCATGTGACTTGCCGTTGCGGTACACCGGCAGATACATCAGAAAGCCAGACTGCACGTCCTGATCGATTTCCTGCACCAGTCTGACCTTGCCCGACATAGTCGATTGATCCAGGTCGCGCGCCCGCTCCATGGCGGTACGACGCACGGCTTCAGAGTACATGTCATAACCCAAAGCGCTCACGTTGCGGCCGGCAAAGGGTTCCAGATAAATGACGGAGGTATAGAGTTCGCGGTCACCTTGCGGATGCAGGGTATAGTCGGGGAAGCCTTCTTTGCGGATAGCCTCGATATGGCTGCCTTTTTTTTGTGGCGGAATAATCAGCGAAAATCCGACGCCCTGGATGCCAGGGTACTTTTCTGCCAAGTCCAGAATGGACACGTAATCACGAAACTCATTTCGCTCAATATGCTTCGACGCGACATACAGACCTCTGACACCGCGCAGAACCTGCTCATAGGCTGCCAGTCGCTGCTCGATGCGCAGCCTGATCTCGCGCCCCTGATAATTGAAGTTATCTAACTGAATCTGGCGTGCGTTATTAATGGCTGCATTCTGCAAAAAGTAAATTGCAGCGAGTCCGCTCGACAGCACCAGCAATATCGGAACAGCAATTGTGAGAACGCGGCTTTGCCACAATGCGCGCGGCCCACCGGCAACAATCATGACCAGCGGGAACATCACCAGCACACCGAGCGTATCGCCGACCCACCAGGAGACCCAGTTGGCTGCAGAGCTGGCTGTGTCGAGGACGCCAAAAGCCCAAAGGCCGCTCACTGAAAGGCTTGCGCTGGTCACGCAAATGACGGGGGCCAGCAGCAGGAATCGCAAACCATCCCGAAGATTATTGAAAACGGCCGGGTAGGCGATCACGCGCCGCAAGCCCCATCCCCCTGCCGCTGCCTGCAGCATTGAGGCGATCGCGATGATGGCCGCCACGGTGAAACCGATGGTGCCGATTGTCTGGTCGTCCGAATAGCCTACCCAGAGATTAAGCAGCAATGAGCCGAGAAAAATCCATGGCAATGCCTTTTTTCCGCCAATAAATGCGGCGGCGACAGCTATACCGGCGGGAGGAAATATCGGGGATGAATAACCGGGCGGGAGCGCCAGCATTAATCCGAGTTTACCGCTGACCAGGTAGGCGATGGTTAGCAACAAATACGCCATCAGCTTCGTTATTGTATGGGAAACCGCTTTCTCAGTTGTGGTGATTGCGTCCATTTTTTTCTAGTTATTTTTGGTCGTCTGAATCGCAGACGAAATATCGGGAATGTTTCTTCAGGGAATCAGCTGCTCCACGCGCTTATCGCTATCATACTTTCGCCTCCGAAAGATACATCGCAGTGCGCAGGGCGTGTTGTCGCCGGCCGAAAACTGGCCCAGTTATGGATTGTGATCAGCAAAAACACAAATACGCAGCATAAGCCGCACTACACGGGTAGACCGGACTCCAATCCTCGCTTCTTAATCCTGTAGCCGCAGCCCACCCTGGCATCCAGCTGGTGCACCTTGCCGGTAAAGCCGTGCGGCGGCAGCCATGATCGCTTCCCCCATCTATATGTGATTTAAACAAATTAGATTGTGGACTGGCGCGAAATTTCAAGTGATCATTGCGGCGGAAATCGAAGGGGACGCCCTCCATTTTTGCTGCATAGGCCGCTCAATCAATAAAGCCACACTCACGCTGGTGGCGAATGGCGAGAATATCGATGCGATCAACGGCGGGCAAAAAACGATACAGCGCCACATAGCCAGTACGACCTTTCGAGATCACAAGTTCACGCAAATTGTGCGGCACAGGACGCCCGATTAATGGATGGCCCTGCAAGACGGAAGTGGCATCGGCGATTTCTGTGCCGATCTATAGGCGGGTGTTACTTTGGCGTTGCTTTTTCAGGGGGCCACACGGCAGCAACGACTACACTGAAATTACCAGAGGACCTCAAGGGCGCCCATCGCATCTGCGGCGCAGGCAAGTGGCAAGTCGCCGCATGCGTTTATGCTTGAGGCGCTGGAAGCGCAGACACGCTTGGTCGAAATCGCCTGCCAAGCGTTTAATTTATTCAATATAATCAAAATATTAAAAACAACAAGCAAATCAATCGAGTCTGACCCCCATTGATTTCGTGCCAACACCATTGATCCATGTTCAAATGCAAGTCCTGAAATTTGGGACATTTAAAGAGCATGGTACGAGGGTAGACATGCCCCCATAATCTTGACCCCACTTTTATGCTATTATCGTTTTGAGACCGAGTTCCCTATCCTTAACGCATAGTCTTGGCATGCCTGTGATTGGCGTCATCTGATTAAAAATGCAGATGAGCCCTCGGGTGGGGAACCAGAAAGCGGCACTTTAATTTCTTGCACTTTTAAGTCGCTTTTCAGGGATCCGTAAATCCACCGCCTTTAGGCTGTAGGTTTTGATCTTCGTACCAGCATAATGAATACATGAATATTGAGTTCGTTTTTAATTTTGACTTCAATCGGCCCCATGTGCCGATTAAATCTGATTAAGCCGTAATTCGAAGCCCTCGCCTTTAGACAAGGGTAGCTCACCTAATCGCAAGACAAAATGTATCTCCTACAATTTTGATTTTGAATGAAGGAAACAAACAGCTATGAGTAATACAATATCTCTTAACGAAATTAAGAAAATGCCAATGATGGGTCCGTTGCTACTTTTTATAGTTGCACTCTTATCTGGTTGCTCATCGTTGAGCACGACGACCACTGCAAAAAACATGACTCGACCAGTAATGCTCGGGCCAATACAGCATGTAAAAAGCAATAAAAAGACCCCTCTTTATAAAAAGATGGATTTTGACATAACGGTTGAAAACTCTATCGTTACATCAGGAGGGCAATATCAACAAACAACATATGTCACAGAGGAGTCCGCTGAGAAAATTGATGCGGAATTAATGAGAAAACTGGATTCACCCAAAGACAAAATTGTTGTAGAAACTCTTTTTGTAAAAAGCGCCAGAGCTTGTTTTTTAGTGTTTTGTAATTCAAGAGTTGATTATTCAGGGATAGAGGGCGGCATTTACAGCACTACTCCTGTAAGCACAGGGAGTTCAAAATGAAAAAAATATATCTGAGTTTTATCTTAGTCACCATTATGATTTCTCTGTCTGCTTGCACTGTAGGTGCGCGCGGACACCTCAATTTTGCTGATGCAAAATATCCAATTTCATTGAGTCCCGCACTCTATGACCAAAACGACAATGTTTTGCTCAAGGGCAAGCAACTGAACGTCGTCGGTAAATTCAAGTATGAAAAGCGGTTTTGGGGAATAACGTATGCCTGGATACGGATGTCCGGTAGTAAAGACGTTGATGAGGCAATCAATGACGCCATTGCAAAAAAACAGGGGGTTGGATTAATCAATTTGGCAATTACAACTGATGGATGCGTATCAAATTCAATTATGACCTTTCCATTTTCAATCCTGCCAGTTATTCCTGGATGTACTGATACGATAATCGAAGGTGACATCGTTAGTATGAAGTAAAGCCAAAAAAACCTTGCTTTAGGAGCAACCATGCTTAGTTTTAAAAATATTTTTTTGGTAATTTTTGTGTGTATTTTCCTAACATCTTGCCAAAGTTTTCCAGCCAGAAAAGAGTTGTCAGCAAAAGAAAAGGCCGTCAAAATAGCCAAAGGTGACCAAGATACGTCCTTGAAACTCCTGGATAACTGCAGGGAAAAAGGCAAACTTGAAACTTTCTACCATTTGGACGACGCCCGGATTCGTGCAATTGAATTAGGCAGTAATACAGCACAAGTTATTTATGCCACAAATTACAATGGCAGTATTTCTTATGATGTTAAGTTTTGGCTCTGCAAATAAGCTTAAACGCCGCTGTAAAATTTCTTAACACACAGATTGGGCCCAGGCCTTACGTTTCACATAAGACAGTCCTCGCCTACCCCTCCGCATGATTGCGATTTTTCTCGGCGGCGCACAGGGGAAGGTAAATCAAAAATAAATCTACGTGCAGTCAAAAAAAGCCGGGAAAACCCGGCTTGCTTTTTGGCATCGCTTCAATCAGAAGTTATAGACAAGCCCCACGGACGTGCGAGTCAGATCAATGCCCGTTACTGATGAATCAGCCGTCGATTTCCCCAAGCTTTCATACTGTGCGCGTATACCAACTCGTTTGCTGAAATTATACTGCGCACCAATACCGTAAATTACACTGTTTGTGTTTGCAGTCATGCTTGTATTGGTAGCACCATACAGTGTCGTTGTGCCAGTGACCGCAGCTTTTGCGGAAACGCTCCCCAATCCCAGCTTGCCAAATACTTCAAAGCTATCGTTTACAGCATAAGTTCCTACGCCTACCGCATTCCACATAGATTGGCTATATGTGTAATTTCCCGTTCCATTGGAACTGTAACTTGATTCACCGATTGAAGTATAGCCACCTTCAACGGCCCAAATTGGCGAAAAATGGTAGCCAGCTGAAAAACTTAATGAGCTGGGTTTTGCCAGCGTCCAGTTAGCCATTGCCAAAGCTCCAGAATCAATAGCGCCGTAAAAGGAGCCACTATTATCGGCAGCAAAAGTTGGCGTTGATATACAAGTAGACAATAAGGCAACTGCAAGAATTTTTTTCATTTCATTTCCCAATTTATTATTTGACGTGCAAATGCACGGGGCGCAATTATATTGATGTATCAGGGTCAAATCAAAGGGTAGCGTCCGCTTATTTTTATTTTATTTTTGACAAGGTCAGACCACCCTCTCCCCACAGGTAGCAGCGGGGTCAGGCCTTACGCCTTACATTAGTGAAATTAAAAGTAGTTTGTAAGGCTTGGCCCGTGATTTGCAGTGGCTTGAAGCACGTCACGCCAAACCAGCGACATCGGGGTGAAGCTACTGTGCTGCTTGAGAAACGAACGGCGGTATATCAGGCAGCAAGGTTGCTGCATCCGCAGCGTTGGTCAGCTGACGTCAGGAACTGGACGCAGGGCGACACGGTTTACCTCAACCCCGAGCGCGCAAAAGTGCAGGTGAAGGAAAATAGGAAAGCAGCTTAACGATTGAGGCGACAACTACCTTGACATACACCGGCGAAGCAAGACAACGAAGTTGCGGTGGAGACTAACCTTCAAGTTATGTCGGAGCCAAAAGTGACTAGCCGCCGGGCTACCCCGGCAAACTACAACAGTACGTTTATATGATCAGATTGCGGCAAAGATAAGATGAGAGGCTGCACGTCTGACAGACGCTTATATTATTCAATATAATCAATATATTGAACATATAAAAACCAATCAATCGAGTCTGACGCCATCGATTGAATATCAAATACAAGGCCTGATCATTCGATGTTGGAATGTTAAAAACTGACCCCGTCATTAGTCCCCTGAACTGCTCTGTTAGGCAAACAATTGAACTCCGGTTTTATGTGGATTATCTACTGTTATCCCCCAATTTTTGACTCCCTTTACATCACAATTAAATTGCAATGTCTTCAATCTTTTTTTGTATCTTTTCGTAATAGCATCATAATTTTTATGAGTATGAACATTATTTACAGTACCCGTCAGAAATATTCTAGATGCCATTGGTGCCAATAAAGCTGAACAAAGCAAATCTGTTATTTGCAAACATGCGTGGTTATTACTAACACCAAATGTTGGGATTTCTTGTATTAGAGGATATGCATCACCTTTCATTTTATGCTTTTGAGTAAATACAGAATGAGAAACGTATGAATTTCTCTTAGGGTCTCTAAAATCAGCAATTAGAATTCCACCATTACTATTATTAACAGATAGGTACTCTTGAAATCTGGCACAGATATTTTGTATTGTAATGCTGTAAACAGATTGGTCATTTATTGGGGAATTAAATTGTTTTATCCAAATACGTGAAATAATTTTCGCATCATGCTTTTTTATAATAGCTAAAACTTCATCTAAAAAACGGAAATGATGGTTAATTATTTTTGAGTTCAATGGATTATTCCGTATTTCAGTTCTTAAGTCAGAACCCTTTACCTCATGTAATAAGACATTAAGATTATGAGTAACACCAGAAAAAATCTTTGGATAATACTTTCGTTTTAAATTTGTAAATTCAATGGTTAACTTAGGTACGCTAGATGCTTTAACTAATAAGCCACTAATAACAAGAAGTGGTTGTTCATTATGAGTTGAATTCAATAATGCTTGCGAATCTCCTGATTCGTCTACATAGCACAAATACATTGTATTCTCCCAAAAAGAAACGGCCACCTTAAGGTGACCGTTGGTCCACTTTCGTGGCGTCTGACGTCAGAATTAACCGGCGTCAATATCGGCAATTGCCGAAGTGGGAGTATTATATAGTTAAAGCTATACGGTTTGTCAAC
The DNA here is from genome assembly GCA_035531075.1 of Gallionellaceae bacterium. Lineage (GTDB taxonomy): Bacteria > Pseudomonadota > Gammaproteobacteria > Burkholderiales > Gallionellaceae > 39-52-133. The sequence goes on along the minus strand of DATKTO010000040.1, from coordinate 184,168 downwards.
AAAATATAACAATCCGATCTAGTGCGGTATGCCTTACCAAACGTTATGTTGGGCTATGTTTAAGTATACCGCGCCCCACTAAAACCTCCTGCCGTGCGTGCCAAATGTAACCCAACACTTACACTATTTTGAAATCACTTACGATTTTATTAAATTTACTTTTAAAACTATCGCTAAGAATGTGGCTATTTTGATGCGTACTATAATCGATAGCATTAACTTGTTTAAGATTTGAATATCTGTTTGCTGAATATTCTTCGCTTTTCAGAGTTGAAGTAACTATGATTTGCTTATTAATTTTTGCAAACAGTTTGATCATAATTTCTTCCTTGCCAGACGACAACTCTCCGCTTCGAAAGGAATCAATAATTATTGGATAGTCATGCTGCAAAACAGAATTTAAAGCTACTATTTTTGAAAAGTAAAACTCCTGTTCTTCGCTGCCAGAATACGTTTGTCCTTTTTTGGAAAATAGGTCGTCAAACACCTGCCTTCCATCAGGATCGAGTTCTTTATACGTGAAGTTCATTATGTCAACAATCTCATTGACTATAGCTCTTTTACCAGCTTTAGCTTCAGCAGTAGCATTTTTGGAGTCTTCAAGTTGCTCTTTTAGTTCAGAAACCCTCATATCAACTTTTGAAATCTGGTTATCAATCTCCGCTGATGTTGAAATTTCTTCAGCATGGAGCATTATTGTTTGAACTGATTTAGGTATTGATTGAAGCTCTCTTTGTAATGAGCCTTGCTCGTGATTTATCAAACGAGTCTTTTCATCAATTATTTCTTGTTTTATCTTAATTTGCTCTCTTATTGACTCGATGATTTCATTTCGGACAAATTGATTGCTCACTTCGAATGAAAATTCCTCATTCTTGTAAATTACCCTACTGCTACCACAATCAGCGCACTGCACCTTCCCTGATGACAAATCTCGATTTAATGAATTTAGTTCTGAAATCAACCTCTCAAGTTTTGATATCCTATTTTCCTCTCGGGTACGATCTCGAACCGATTCTGAAATCCGAGTATTAATGCTGCCGATGATAGATTTTTTTGCCTGCGCAGCCTCACGGTCACTTGATTGGTTTGTCAGCTGTGAAAGTGTAGGATGTTTTTTTGCAAAACCGAACCTTTTTTGCAGAACCCTTTTCTCTTCACCGAGTGAAAATAGTTCCCGCTTAATTTCCTCAATCAGAACGTCATCAAGAGGTGCTGGGCCGCCATCAGTTATTGAATATATTAATTCATAAAAATCGGATTTTTTATAATATCCTGATGAAATAATACTTGAAGGATCTCGTTTATCTTGAGGAAGGAAAAATATCTGATATAGCAGTTCAAGATCGGCAATTTTTTTGTTGCCATCTTTAATAATTAAGGGCAACTTCTTAATGTTTGAATTAAAAAAATGCTTGAATTCTGAAATACTGTCAAATACATGGATGCGCCCATCACTTGAAGCAATAATCGAATGGTATTTTCGAAGGAAGCTCCAAACAGTCCCATCAAAATCGCATTTTGTATAAAAAGAACATTCTCTGTAATTAAACCCACTCGGGAATATTGGTTCATTGCCAAGCGAATACATGAGTCCCTGCATAACAAGTGTTTTGCCTTTGTTATTATCATCACTAAACAAAATATTTACACCTGACTTAAACCTTGTCTCGATAAAAGCTTCGTCCTTATCTCCAAAACCGGTTTCCAACACTATCATTGTGCGAGCCCTTCCTGTAAAAGCGAAATTAAGTAGATGCCAGCTTGACCAAACAAGTGCCCGTATTTAATTTTTCCCTCATCAGAAATATTGTTATAAATTTCATGAGAAGTTAAAGATGAGTTGTTATTTGTTTCAATCATTGCTTTTTCAAGAAACTTCCAAAAAGCTGTCTTGTTGTTCTTGTCAAATACTGCCTTACTTATTTTCGCACTGCATTCAAGAATTAAGTCTTTAGTATCATTGCTATTTAGGCCTGACACTTCTGAAAGAAAACCCAATGGGATGGCAAGGCGCTTAAATAAATCAACGCCGATAAGCCGATTCACAACCAATATGCTAATTTCCTTGGATTGTAAATGTTTGTTAAATTTCAAAGCCTCTGAAATAGAGTGGATATGACTTCCGTGAATGGAATCAAGTTTTTTATTAAACTGCTCCTTACGAATTTCATTAAAGATCTCTGAGTAAAACTCTTTTGGCTTCAAATCCTTGTCTTTAAATGAGACGAGGTTTTTTATGTAATCTTGCTTTTCCCCTCTATCTACAACGAAAATGACGATTTCTAAAAAGCTGCTAATTCTTTGCATCTCTTCGTTGGTAAAAGTTACAGTCTTATTTCGCCTCTGAATTTCAGCTTCAAGACCTTGTCTTATTTTCGTGGAATATTTTCCGAAATTGCTTATTCCGAACTCCAAAATTGATTCATTCTCAACATAAGTGGATTTTGTTTTAGGCATAAACAAAGCGTATTTTCCAAAATTCAACTCGGATGAATAATTCTCGAATAAGGTAAGAAGCGACTCCCCGATTTGAAAAGGTGTCATATTTGACACGCCTTTTGACTGATAATCCCACAGAACCGAGCAATTCTTGTCTGATCCTGAGATATCATTAAAACAGTCGATAAATAGGAAGCAAACCTGAGATTTAATTTGATCGATACCGAGCAAAAATAAAAGCGTTTTTGTTTCAAAATCAGATGCGCGCTCTAAATTTCTTTCGGTATATTTGAATTCGTAACCCAAAATCTTCCCTTTGCTAAACAAGTCATCCAACTGGCGATGCTTCCCGTCAGTGCGGGAATCGATCCTTACGCCAGCCTCATTCTGGGGAACCCGCCCTTTGCCCCATACCGTGCATGCGGTGCAATGTGCTCAATGGTGGATGTGCAAGTCCCTGAACTGTATTTGAGTTCCCAGTAAAAGTCCACACTACTCAAACAGTTAATTGTTACAAGCCACCCGCTTATGACTATTTCCCCACCTAAGTTACAATGTCATGCTTTACCGCTACACACTTTTAGCCCGTACCCATGCTGCTCGATTCCTCCCATTCCCGCCCGCGCTACACCAAGCTGATCGGCTCTTCCGATGCCCTCGCATTGGCTGAATACGCCGAGCAGCACTCGCCGCTGGTGGTGGTTGCCGCAAGTGCGCTGGAAGCGCAGCGGCTGGTGGAGGAAATCCCTTTCTTTTCGCCCAAGCTGAGAGTGCATCTGCTGCCCGACTGGGAGACCCTGCCCTACGACCATTTCTCGCCGCACCAGGATTTGATCTCCGAGCGCCTCGCCACGCTGCACCATATCCGCAGCCAGTCGGTGGATGTGATTGTGGTGCCGATCACCACCGCGCTGTATCCGCTGCCGCCGGTGGAATATCTGGCCGCTTACACTTTCTTTTTGAAGCAGGGCGAGACGCTGGTGATCAACGATCTGCGCGAGCAGATGACGCTGGCGGGCTACACCCATGTGCAGCAGGTTTTGATACCCGGCGAATATTGCGTGCGCGGCGGGTTGATTGATCTGTTCGCGATGGGCAGCGTGCTGCCTTACCGCATCGATCTGTTTGATGACGAGATCGACAAGATCGCGACCTTTGACGTGGATACCCAGCGCACGCTGTACCCGGTGCCCGAGATACGATTGCTGCCGGCGCGCGAGTTTCCGCTGGATGATGCAGGCCAGGCGCGCTTTCGCCAGAGTTTCCGCGACCGCTTCGAGGGCGACCCTTCCAAGTCGCGCATCTATAAGGATGTGAGCAAGCGCATTGCGCCGGCCGGGATTGAATATTATCTGCCGCTGTTTTTTGAAAAAACCGCGACGCTGTTTGACTATATTTCCAAGAACGCCACCGTGTGTCTGCACCACGATGTGGATGAAGCGATTATCACTTTTGCCAAGGATGCAGCTTCGCGCTACAAGCTGCTGCGCGGCGATCCGCAGCATCCGCTGCTGGAGCCTAAAGAATTGTTTATGAGCGGCGAGGATTTCTTCATTAAGTTAAAGGAGTTTGCGCGCTTTGACATCATCTCTTCAACCGTTCGCCCTGAGCTTGTCGAAGGGTCCTCCTCCGTTCGTGCTGAGCCTGTCGAAGCAGGTACGGAGGATCAGCAGACCCTTCGACAAGCTCAGGGCGAACGGACTCAGGAAACTGCAGATGAAGGCTTAGCTAAAAACGTAATCTCCTGCGCCACCTCTGCCCTGCCCGACATCGCCGTCAACCGCCGTGCGGAAATCCCCACCCAGGCCTTTGCCCACTTCCTGCAAAACTATGACGGCCGCACGCTACTGCTGGCCGACAGCCTGGGGCGGCGCGAGATCATGGCGGAGTATCTGCAAAGCTATGATTTAACGCCTGCGCTGTGCGATGACTACGCGCAGTTCCTCAGCAACAAGGACAAATTCATGCTCGGCGTGGCGACGCTGTCAAACGGATTTATTAAATACAAACAACAACTTGCAATAATAACAGAAAGCGAGCTGTATGCCGCGCAACCGCGCAGCCGCGTGGCCCGCAGCGCCAAGAAGAGCAATGTGGAAGGCATGCTGCGCGACCTTTCCGAACTCAAACCCGGGGACCCGGTGGTGCACGAGCAGCACGGCATTGCGCGGTATCAGGGGCTGGTGAATCTCGATCTGGGCGAGGGCGAAAACGAATTTTTGCTGCTGGAATATGCCGGCAGCGACAAGCTGTATGTACCGGTGTCGCAGCTGCATGTGATCAGCCGTTACAGCGGCGGCGCAGCCGAAAACGCACCCTTGCACAAGCTGGGCAGCGGCAGCTGGGACAAGGCCAAGCGCCGCGCGATGCAGCAAGTGCGCGACACCGCCGCCGAGCTGCTCAACCTGTATGCGCAGCGCGCCACGCGCAAGGGCCACCAGTTCAAGCTGACCTACCACGATTACGAAGCCTTCTCTGAAGGTTTTGGTTTTGAGGAGACACCCGATCAGGCGGCCGCGATCGAGGCGGTAATACTCGACCTGCAGTCCGGCAAGCCGATGGACAGGTTGATCTGCGGCGACGTGGGCTTTGGCAAGACCGAGGTTGCCTTGCGCGCCGCGTTTGTAGCGGCGATGGACGGCAAGCAGGTGGCGGTGCTAGTGCCCACTACGCTGTTGGCCGAACAGCACTTCCAGAATTTCTCCACGCGCTTTGCCGACTGGCCTATAAAAATTGCCGAGCTTTCTCGTTTCAGGTCGGCCAAGGAGCAGACACAGGCGCTGCAGGAAATGGAAGAGGGCAAGCTCGACATCATCATCGGCACGCACAAGCTGATCCAGAAGGGCATCAACTTCAAGAATCTCGGTCTCGTCATCATCGACGAGGAGCACCGCTTTGGCGTGCAGCAGAAGGAAAAGCTGAAGGCGCTGCGCTCCGAGGTGGATGTGCTGACGCTGACCGCGACGCCGATTCCGCGCACGCTGGCAATGTCGCTGGAAGGTCTGCGCGATTTCTCGGTGATTGCCACCGCGCCGCAGCGCCGCCTGTCGATCAAGACCTTTGTCAGCAACTACGACCGCGGCGTGATCCGCGAGGCGGTGCTGCGCGAACTGAAGCGCGGGGGACAGGTTTATTTCCTGCACAACGAGGTCAGCACCATCCAGAATATACTGGAAACACTCACCGAGCTGCTGCCCGAGGCGCGCATCCGCGTGGCGCACGGGCAGATGGGCGAGCGCGATCTGGAAGCGGTGATGCGCGACTTCTATCACCAGCGCTTCAACGTGCTGCTGTGCACCACCATTATCGAAACCGGCATCGACATCCCCACCGCCAACACCATCATCATGAACCGCGCTGACCGCTTTGGCCTGGCGCAGATGCACCAGTTGCGCGGCCGTGTGGGCCGCTCGCACCATCAGGCATATGCTTATTTATTGGTGGACAGCATGGAAGGCCTCACCGCGCAGGCGAAGAAACGGCTTGAGGCGATCCAGGCGATGGAGCAGCTCGGCAGCGGTTTCTATCTGGCGATGCACGATCTGGAGATACGCGGTGCGGGCGAGGTGCTGGGCGAGTCGCAAAGCGGCGAGATGCAGGAGATCGGTTTCAGTCTTTACACCGACATGCTCAACGCCGCCATCACCTCGCTGCGCCAGGGCCACGAGCCGGACATGGCGCACCCGCTGGGCGTCACCACCGAGATCAACCTGCACACCCCGGCGCTGCTGCCCAGCGACTATTGCGGCGACATCCACCAGCGCCTGATGATTTACAAACGCCTGGCTAACTGCAACACGCTGGACGAACTGGATGACATGCACCAGGAGCTGATCGACCGCTTCGGCCTGCTGCCCCCGCCCGCCCATGTGCTGCTTGATAGTCATAGATTACGCATCATGGCCAAGCCGCTGGGTATCATCAAGCTGGACGCCTCGGCCGATGCGATATCGGTTCAGTTCGTGCCCAACCCGCCGATCGACCCGATGAAGATCATCACCATGATCCAGAGCAAACGCCACGTCAAACTGAGCGGGCCGGACAAGCTGCGGATTGAGTTGAAATACAGCGACCTCACGCAGCGCGTGCTGGCGATCAAGAATTTCTTCAAGGAATTGATGTAGAGTGTCATCGGTTGTGAACTCATTTGTTAATACCAAGTCACTGATGATAGTATCGGGCCCGTTTAATTAGCGAGTCGACACCATGGCCATATCCAGATGCAACAGTTGCGGCACACTCACCGAACATGAACGCGAAATGGTCGGCACGCAAACCAGTTGTTCACGTTGCGAAACCTCATCGCCCATCTACGACACCATTTATTTTTTGAGCAAACTGTTCGACCAGTATTTTGCCCAACGCAATGAACTCAAAACATTGCGTGCCGCAACGCCAGCAGCTACACCTCAAGCCACCCAGGTTGCGGATAGCGCGTTTAATATTCACAACTCGGATTTACTCAGCTCGGAAGCGCAGCACAAGCCCATCATCGACTGGTTGCGCAGCAAAAACATAACCGCCTCAGTCAATATGGACGCAGTTGATACCACGGGATTTTTTGACGAAGCCGCGGTTGCCATCGGCAACGACTTCGACCTGCTGGGTGAAATCTGCGAACGCATTCGTTTTGCCCAACTCAAGGAATACACCAGCACGCTGCTACATCTGGACAAGAAAACAGCCGAGGATGCGCAGGCGCTGGAGAGCTTTGCACGCAAACTTCACGAGTATTCGTTGCTTGCCCGCTGCATTGTTAACCGGGAAGAAAAAAACATACGACTTGTGCTGCAAAATGCGCCCAGTGTCAGACGTTTTTTCTCGGGCGAATGGCTGGAATGGCATGCGCTAATGGTTTGTTTGCGCATCAGCCAGGAACGTAAAGTTGAGTTTTCCTGCGCACGCAATCTTGTCATTGAGCTACAACCCGGCGAAAGACGCGAGATGGACGTATTTTTTCTCCTCAACAAGACTCGTCCACTTTATATTGAATGCAAAACCGGCGAATTCCGTCAGGATCTGGACAAATACATTTCGCTGCGCAAACGCCTGAATATCGAACCCAAATACTTCATCCTCTGCATTGCAGACATAGACATGGAGCAGGCCAAGGGGTTAAGTGCGATGCATGGCATGACCTTCGTCAACGCCCAGAATCTGGGGCACCACTTTTCGACGCTAGTCTAAAACACTTCTTTGCAGATATGGTTTATACAGCCCGCCGATCGCTCCGATGAAGATCATCACCATGATCCAGAGCAATCTCCATGTAAAACTGAGCGGGCCGGACAAGCTGCGGATAGAGTTAAAATACAGCGATCTCACGCAGCGGGTGCTGGCAATCAAGAATTTCTTTAAAGAATTAACGTAAAACAAGTCAACTTTCAATTTCTGATCAACATATCGCACGCTAAATACCCATTTTCACCACGCGCTTGAATTGTCGCTAGCTTGCATATATCCTAGTATTTTACACAGGTATTTTTAAGGTTAATTTCACACCGAACTAACGAAAAAAACGCCTGTCCTCACTGAGAAGAAGGAGGAATCTGTGTACGCAGGTTTCAACGAACAGTTCAGCACATGGATTCCCCGGCTATCGAGCCTACGAGTTAGGCTGTTGCTGCTTCTTTTGCTCTCTTTCCTTCCCGTTTACAGCTTTATATTTTATGCCGTCTTTGAAGTTCGCCAACAAGCAGCGGATAAAGCCCAGGGAGACGCTCGAGCGTTAACAGGCCTGGTGGCACTGCAACAGAAAAACTTCATCGAGCTTAGCCGGCAACAGCTGCTCAACTTCGCACAGCTTCCATTCGTTCGTCGTCCCGAATTGGCGACGCTGTGTAACCAGGCGTTCGCGGCCCTGCTCAAACAAAATCTGCTCTATGCCAATTTGGGGGTGATTGACCCGGACGGAACGCTGCGCTGCAGTGCCGTCCCAATGAACAAGCGGCCCAATCTCTCCGACCGGCGTTACTTCAAGGAAGCCATGTCAACACGCGCCTTCGTCATCGGTGACTATCAGATCGGACGAGTGACCGGCAAAGGCAGCGCCAACCTCTCTTACCCGGTGCTGGACGCGACCGGCAAACCCAGAGCGGTGGTGTTCATTTCTCTTGACCTTGGCGCGCTGACCAACGGTCTGATTGAATCTACGAGCCTGCCCCAAGGCTCAACGCTCTCTATCCTGGACAATCACGGCACGATCCTGGCGCGTTATCCTGATCCGGGACAATGGATCGGCAAGACGCTGGCGAATGCACCATTGATCCGAACCCTCCTCACCCAAGACAAGGAGGGCACCGCCGAGGAAACCGATGTGGACGGGGTGGAGCGGCTGTACGTGTTCAAACCCTCCTATTCCACCGCAGCAAAACAGATTTACGTCAGCGCCGGCATCCCAACAGACACCGTTTACGCTAACACGAACGCGCTGCTGTCACGCGCCCAGCTGTTGATGATGCTAGTCACCGCCGCAATGATCATGATGGTCCTGGTGGGCAGCCGAACGCTGGTACTGCGCCCGGTAAAGGCGCTAATGGATGCAGCGCGGCGCTTCGGGTCTGGCAATCTGAGCGTACGCACCAAGCTGCCACATACCTCGGACGAATTTGGCCAACTGGCCCGCGTCTTTGACGAGATGGCGCAATCAATCGAGGAACGGGAGCGCCGCGAGCGCGCAAGCGAGGCGCGGTTCACGAACATTGTCAACTTGGCGGCCGACGCCATCATCAGCGTGGACGAAGATCAGCGTATCATCGCTTACAATCACACTGCTATGCAAATTTTCGGGCATGCCCCAGTCGACGTGCTCGGGAAACCGCTCGACCTGCTACTTCCTACGGACATTGCCACCATACACCGCGATTACATCTGCTCCTTTGGCCGGGAATCGGGGGTGACGCGCGTAATGGGTGGCGGGCGTGAGATCTCTGGTCGGCGCAAAGACGAGTCGGTGTTTCCGGCAGAGGCTAGCATCTCCAAATTCATAGAGGACGGCCACACGGTGTACACCGTCGTTCTGCGCGACATCACCAAACGCAAGCATATTGAACAGGCGCTGCAGCAACAGGATAAATTACTGACCATGGTGGGCGCAATGGCCAAGGTGGGCGGATGGGAGTTCGATGCCCGGACCCTGAATGCGACGTGGACGGACGAGGTGGCCAGAATTCACGACACGGATCCAAAAGATCCGACTGGTGTCGAAACAGGCATAAAGTTTTACTGTGAGGATTCCCGGAAAATAATAGAAGCCGCCGTCAAGGATGCAATAGAACATGCCAAACCATACGACCTGGAACTGGAGATTATTACTGCAAAGGGGAAACACAAATGGGTGCGAACTATCGGTCAGCCCGTCATAGAGGACGGCATGATCGTCAAGGTGTGGGGCTCATTCCAGGACATCACCGAGCAAAAGCGCGCAGAGAAAGAAATCCACCAGCTCAACATCAACCTCGAGCGTCGCATAGTCGATCGCACCTCCGAACTGGCCGCCGCCAACAAGGAACTTGAGGCCTTCAGCTATTCTGTATCGCACGACCTGCGCGCGCCGCTACGCGCCATTGACGGTTTCAGCCAAGCCTTGCTTGAGGATTACGCCGACCGATTGGATGAACAAGCCCAGAATTATCTCAACCGCGTGCGCGGTGCCACCCAACGCATGGGCCAACTTATTGACGATATGCTCACGCTGTCGCGCGTGACACGCGTAGAGATGAAGCGCGAGAATGTCGACCTCAGCTTGCTCGTCGCCAACGTACTTGAGGAGCTTCAGCAAAACGAACCGGCGCGCAAGGTAGACTGGCATGTCGAACCCGGATTGATCGCAGTAGGCGATGAGCGGCTACTGCGTGTAGTGCTGGTCAACCTGCTCAGCAATGCCTGGAAGTTCATCGGCAAAACGGCAAATGCGAAGATCGAATTCAACGCGACACTTAACGCCGATTGCACACCGGAGTTTTTCGTGCGCGATAACGGCACGGGCTTCGACATGCACCACGCCGACAAGTTATTCGGTGTATTCCAACGCCTGCACACCGCCGCCGAATTCCCCGGCACCGGCGTCGGGTTGGCCACGGTGCAACGCATCATTCACCGTCACGGCGGACAAGTTCGTGCTATAGGCATGCCCGATCAGGGGGCCACGTTCTATTTCACACTACCAAGCCAATTATCCATGTGACCGCTTGGCGCGGAATTAAGGAGGCTCTCCCATGCATCAAAAGACCATTCTGCTGGTTGAAGACAATCCCGATGACGAGGTGTTGACACTGCGGGCGCTCAGGAAGAACAACATCACAAATGAAGTGACTGTGGTGCGCGACGGCCAGCAAGCCCTTGACTACTTTTTTGGTGAAGGTGCATTCACACGTCCCGCACCGACCGTGGTGCTGCTGGACCTGAAGCTGCCCAAAATTAACGGGCTGGAAGTGCTGCGGCGCATCCGCGCCGACCAGCGAACCTGCTTGCAGCCAGTGGTGATCCTGACCTCTTCGAAGGAGGAACAGGACCTCGTCAACGGCTATCGCCTAGGCACCAATAGCTACATCCGCAAGCCGGTTGACTTCGACCAGTTCGTGGAAGCAGTCCGGCAGCTTGGTCTCTACTGGCTGGTGTTAAATGAAATCCCCCAATCAAACAGGCACTGAACGAGATGAAATTGTTGCGAACCTTGATAGTTGAAGACTCTGAAGACGACGCCGCCCTGCTGCTGCGCGAGTTGCGGCGCGGTGGATTCAATCCGTTTCACATACGGGTCGAGACGGCCGAGGCCATGCTTGGGGCACTCAGCTCAGACACTTGGGACCTGGTCATTTCGGATTTCAGCATGCCTTACTTTAACGCATTTGCCGCACTGGAGTTGTTGCATAACACCGAAAAAGACATCCCTTTTATCATTGTTTCAGGGACTATCGGTGAGGATCGCGCTGTGGAGGCGATGAAGCTGGGCGCCCACGACTATTTCCTGAAGGGCAATCTGAAGCGGCTGGTACCTGCTGTCGAGCGAGAGCTGCGCGACGCGGTGGTGCGGCATGAAAGGCGTCATGCTGACGCAACCATCTATCGGCTTGCCTATATCGATCCAGTGACAAACTTGCCCAATCGCATACGATTTGGCGAGCTGGTGCAGACCGCGCTGCTTGATGCACAACGTGAACAACGTCCAATTGCGCTGTTGCTGATGGATCTTGACCGTTTCAAGGACGTAAACGATACCCTTGGCCACGATTGCGGCGACAATCTGTTACAGCAGGTTGGCCTGCGATTGCGTAGCACGTTGTTTGAACAAGATGTAGTAGCGCGTCTCGGCGGCGACGAATTCGGCATTCTGCTGCCACGGCTAGCGGCTGCAGACGACGTGCGGCACGTTATCAAAAACCTGCATGACTCACTGGAACTGCCATTCATGGTAGACGGGATACCCATTGTCGTCGAAGCCAGCATCGGCGTGGCGATGATGCCCAAACACGCCAACGATGCCAATGCGCTGTTGCAGAGGGCGGATATTGCGATGTATCGTGCCAAACAAATGGCCAGCGACTACGCCATCTACGAGTCTGAATTCAATCTTCACAGCCCCGAGCGGCTCGGCCTCATGGCGGAATTGCGCACCGCAATCGAACACAATCAGCTTCTGCTGCATTTTCAGCCCAAGATTAGCCTCAAAACTGGTGCAATCGTCGGCGCAGAAGCACTGGTGCGCTGGCAACACCCCCGCTTTGGACTGATCCCCCCTGACAAATTTATTTTAACTGCCGAGCAAACCGGCCTCATCGGACCATTGACTCGATGGGTACTGGCCGACGCGTTGACTCACTGCCAAAGCGGGCACCGCGAAGGCGCGCAACTGCGCGTAAGCGTAAACCTCTCTGCGCGTTCCTTGCACGATCCGCATCTGCCCCAAATGATTACCGAAGTACTCCGGGCAACCGGCACCGAACCCGGCCAGTTAATGCTCGAGGTCACCGAGAGCGCGATCGTACTCGAACCCAAACGAGCCGAAGAAAATCTTGCCGCGCTGAGCAGCATTGGCACATTGCTTTCCATTGACGATTTTGGTACCGGCTACACTTCCATGTCCAGCATCAAGCGGCTGCCGGTCAACGAGCTCAAGATCGACAAATCGTTTGTGACCAACATGCTTACCGATGAACAAGACGCGATGATCGTGCGTACCATTATCGATTTTGGGCATAATTTCGGTCTCACTGTGGTGGCCGAAGGCGTGGAAACCAGAGAAGTCTACGACGCGCTTGCCACGCTTGGCTGTGACGTAATTCAGGGATACTTCATCAGCAAACCCTTACCTTGCGAGCAACTGAAAATCTGGCTCGCAACGTCTCACTATAAAATCGGATCTATCAAAGGAAGCTGAGCGAAGAAGAAACCATCACTGCAAAACGCATTGCACAGTCTCATCACTAGCGGGCCCGGCACAATTATTCATACTCGCGGAAACGTCAAAACAGGGGGAGAAGATAACTTATGCAGGCTTAAGTTATCGCGCCAGCCGGCAACCTTGCGAATTGACCTCATGGCTTAACAAACACCGTGATCGATATTCCGTTAAAATATGCGACTTAGCCCTCCCAATACACTGTCTTGCAAGCATTGAGCATCTTGCATTTATTACGAAGCAATTACATGAACCTGATCATCCAAGCCCTGCAAGACATACCCGCCGCCCAACTGAAACGCCTCAGCGACCTGACGCTGGCGACGCGCACCGAACAGATCGGCAGCCATGCCTACCGTCTGGTGGACGCCAAGCCGCACGACAGCATTGCGGAGTATTGCCACGAGCACGGCCTGGACTACGGCTTTGTGCGGCCCGGCCAGCATCTTTCCGACTTCGGGCTGGTGGTGATGGATATGGACTCGACCCTGATCACCATCGAGTGCATCGACGAGATCGCGGACATGTATCACCTGAAGCCGCAGGTGTCGGCGATCACCGAGGCGGCGATGCGCGGCGAGATCGATTTTGCCGAGAGCCTGCGCCGCCGCGTGGCGCTGCTGGAAGGGCTGGAGGAAAGCGCGCTGCAGCGGGCATATGACGAGCGCCTGCAGTTGAGCCCCGGTGCGGAAACGATGCTGGCGAAGCTGAAGGAGCACGGCATCAAGACCCTGCTGGTATCAGGGGGCTTTGTATACTTCACCGAGAGACTGAAAGCGCGCCTGGGGCTGGACTTTGCCCATGCCAATACGCTGGAGATCGTGAACGGCAAGCTTACCGGCAAGGTGCTGGGCAAGATCCTCGACGCGCAGGGCAAGGCCGATTTCCTGGTGCACACGCGCGACGAGCTGGCGCTGGGCAGCAAGCAGGTGATTGCGATGGGCGATGGCGCGAATGACCTGAAGATGATGGCACAGGCCAGCGTGAGCATTGCCTATCACGCCAAGCCGGTGGTGCGCTCGCAGGCGACTTACGCCTTCAACTACGTCGGGCTGGATGGGCTGGTCACCCTGTTTGGCGGCTAAGCACTCAAGCGGATTGCTTGATACAATTGCCCCATGAGTAAAGCGCCACCCCTCAAACAACGTCTTTATAACATGCTGCAGGGACTGCATGCGATTGAGCCGTGGGCGTCATTGTTCAATATCAGCCTGGCATCCCTGATCATACTGAACGTGCTGGCCATGATGCTGGAAACCATGGATGAGCTTTACCTTGCATGGCGGGTTTATTTCCTGGCATTCGAGCTGTTTTCAGTGGCATTGTTTATGGTGGAATATCTGCTGCGTGTATGGAGCGCCACTCTCAACCCGAAATACAAACATCCGCTGGGCGGGCGCCTGCGCTACATGCTGAGTCCGATGGCGCTGTTCGACCTGGCGGCCTTTCTGCCTTCCCTGCTGTTGCTGGGCGGCCTGGATTTGCGCTTTTTGCGCATGCTCAGGCTGTTCAGGGTGGTGCGCCTGCTGCATATCCCCCGCTACAATCTGGCCCTGCATTCAATCTGGCAGGCGGCAAGCTCCAAAAAAGCGGAGTTCCTGATAGCGGGCACCATCATGTTTGTGCTGCTCATCATCTGCTCTTCACTGGCCTATTTTGCCGAGCATGATGCACAGCCCAAGGCATTCTCCAGCATACCCGCCTCGATGTGGTGGGGTATCATGACGATGACAACGGTAGGCTACGGCGATGTATACCCGATCACCACCATCGGCAAATTCATCGCCGCATTTTTTGCCGCACTGGGCATAGGATTTTTTGCGCTGCCCAGTGCGATCCTGGCTTCCGCGCTCATCGAGCAATCCAGAGAGAGAGAGATGAACAAGACCTGCCCCCATTGCGGCGGCGAACTCAAACAGTAAGTTTCGGCAATCTCGCCCATCCAATTCAACGCGACAAGAAAGCACACATCATGATGAACCTACCCAGCAAAGCTCCGGCGCCCACTTTTGATTCACCGCTTGATATGCTGCATGCCTGCCATGAGCGCATTATGGACCAGTGCGCCACGCTGCAAAAACTGATGAGCCACCTGCCCATGCATGGCTGCGATGCACAGGCGCAACAGGCTGCCCAGGCGATCATGCGCTATTTTGACACCGCCGGAAAGTTTCATCACCAGGATGAAGAGGAGGATCTGTTCCCGCTGTTGCGCGCCACGCAAAACGCCGATGCCGAGGATCTGATCAAGCGCTTGCTGGACGACCATCAGGCAATGGAAGCGGCATGGCTGAATTTGCGCAGCCAGTTGCAGGGCATTGCGGACGGCAAGTCTGCCACGCTTGAACGCAATATTGTCGCCGATTTCAGCCTTGCATATGGCCGCCACATCATGCTCGAAAATACAAAATTGCTGCCGCTCTCTGCCCGGCTTTTGAACGAGCAGCAATTGCATGGCATAGGCAAAAAAATGGCTGCGCGTCGCGGTGTAACGCTGCCGCAAGCCTGATATTCATGGCCGGGACCAGGTCTCGACTTTGTGCCGGGAAGCGTTACTGGCTATCCCTCATCCCGGGTTAAGCCCCGGCAGAAGCCATGCGCTTTCTCGGCTTTTCGTCATCGGCTTCTTCCTCAAGCAAATCGCTGCTCCCCGGAACCTGGAATATGCCCTGCAGGTTCAGCAGTTCATCACGGTGCATGCGCGCAAGCTTTGACACGGCCTTTTCGCCCGCTGCTGTAAGATGTACTTCAATAACCCGCTTGTCAGCCACACCTTTCTGCCGGTATACCAGTCCCAGTTTTTCACAGCGGGATACCAGGGACACCACCCCGTGATGATGGGACTGCAACAGCTCTGCCAATTCGCCTATGGTGGCCCACTCCCTCCCTTTAAAACCCTTGATATGCAGCAACATCAGGTATTGCAGGTGGGTAATGCCGAAATCACGCGTCACTTCCTCGCTGAAACGAAGGAAGCGGCGCAGCTGATAGCGAAAATGCGAAAGCGTTTCAAACTCTTTCTTGCTGAGGTTTTTTTTGGGCATATAAAAATATTATGTTGAAGATTTCGTTGATATTATATCAAACCGTGATATATAATTCATTCAGTATTTCTGCAAACATTTTTCATAGAGGTGAACAATGGATACGATGACTCAATTTCCGGAAGTTGATGCCGAAGGCTACCTGGTAGAACCACAGGATTGGAATGAAGAAGTGGCAATTGAACTTGCCCGCCAGGAAAACATTGAACTCACTGAGGATCACTGGGATGTACTGCGCTTCATGCGCGATTATTACGCCGAACATCAGATCGCGGTAGATGTGCGCCATGTGATCAAGCATTTGGCGGCCAAGCACGGCCCTGAATCGCGCAACATGGTGTTCGAACTATTCCCCTATGGCTACGTAAAACAGGCGTGCAAGATCGCCGGCATGAAGCGCCCCCGCGCCTGGAGCACGGGCTGAAAAGCCCAAGCTGAGGTCGCAGACGGAAGCGGCCTTAGCGATGGGGCAATAGGCATTCTGCCTTGCTCTCAGGCAACTGAACCTGCATAAAGCGCGGCAATCAGATCCGACTGTGTAACCATGCCTATCAGCCGACGCTCGGCATTCACAATCGGGATATGGTGCAATCCTTTGTCCGACAACAGCGGCACCAGTTCCACGATATGAGTATCCTCGTTCGCGGTATACACCGGGGAAACCATGATTTGTCCCACTACTTCCGGCTTGCTTGAGGCCATCCCGGGAGTACGCTTGATGAACTTCATCAGTTTTTCCTCAAAAGACTCGTAGGTTTTCAGGTTGGCACGCTTCAGGAAATCGACCAGCGTAATGATACCGATCACGCGCCGCGCCCGGTCAACCACCGGAATAGCCTTGATTTTATGGAAGCGCAATTGCGCCCATGCCTCTTCCAGTTCGGTGCCATATTCAGCGGTAACCAGATCACGTGACATGATATCCGCACAGGTTATTTCTCCCATCTTGCGGCGGTATGTTTGCATCTCCGCCATTTTGTATACCGTATTCAGGTCTTCTTCGCTCACGTCGAGATAGGTGTTCATTTGTATCAACGCATTGTGTACATCGGCATGGCTTACGATTAGCCTATCCAGCGAGCTGGGATCATCATGTTTATGTATGTCATGACTCACCGGAAAAGCTGGCAGCGGATAACGCCTGCCCGGCAACAGGTTATTAATAATGAATGCCAGCAGCAACAATATCAGTATATTCAGACTGACCGGATACAGCACAAATCGATAACCGAGCTCGTGCACACTTGCACCACCCAGCAGCGGCAATAAGGCCAGCGCGCCGCCAGGTGGATGCAGACAACGCAGCAACTGCATCACAAACAGGGATATGGCAACGGAAATAGCAGTGGCCAGGATCAGGTCCGGCACCAGCTTGCCGCAGGTCACTGCAATCAGTGCAGGGATAATATTTCCACCAATCAACGGCCATGGCTGTGACAGGGGGCTATGGGATATCGCAAACAATAAGACAGCAGACGCACCCATCGACGCCACCAGAAAAGGCAGGCCGACACCGCTGACAAACAGACTGCTGACATACCCCACCAGTAAAATGGCAACAAAGGCTGCCAGCGCGGAGCGCAGTTTCTCACCGGTAGTCAATGGAGCGGTCTCGGGCAATATAAGACGCAATATTTTTGAAACAGAATTTTTCATAGGTCTGAATTATTAGGCATATATCTTGTCCACAGATTGCCGTGAAAAAATGGGGAAGCAATATTGCCATAAAAACAGTACTATTAATATATCAAATACAAGAGTGAATATTGGTTCCAGGTCATTCGAAATCGCCGAATCTATTTCTTATTTCATCTACCAAAAAGGAATTGTGTGAGCATCATTGCCCTCAAATATTTTCATATCAGCTGCGTGCTGCTTAGTTACACCTTGTTCTTCCTGCGTGGCGTATGGATGCTGCGCGCGGCTTCGATACTGCAGCGTCGCTGGGTGAAGGTGGTTCCTCACATTGTTGACAGCGCACTGCTGCTCAGCGCCGTCACGCTGGCTTTTCAACTTTCAATCTCGCCGTTCGCCTCACCCTGGCTGATGGCAAAAATTATCGCCTTGCTGCTGTATATTGTCCTGGGCACCTATGCCCTCAAACGCGGCAGGACAAAAAACATCCGGCTGGCCGCCTGGATTTCTGCGCAGCTTGTTTTCATCTACATCGTGACCGTCGCGCTTGCTCACAATCCTCTGCCATGGTTAGCGCTTTAGCATAGCCTCTGCCTGATCGCTGCAATTTCAAATACTCTCAAACAAGGCTTACACCCGATGCAACGAATCCACCTCAAGCTATCCATACTGTTACTGCTGGCGCTGGCCGCCTGCAGCACCACCCCGGCTCCCACCGCACCCAGTGCAGTGCTGCCGCCGGCGCCCATGAAAATTGCCCTGGCACTGGGGGGCGGTGCCGCACGCGGCTTTGCTCATGTAGGCGTCATAAAAGCGCTGGAGGCGCAAGGCATCGTGCCCGATATTATTGTGGGCACCAGCGCCGGCTCTGTGGTGGGCGCGCTATATGCCGCCGGATACAACGGCTTTGAACTCCAGCAACTGTCCATGCAGATGGACGAAAGCCAGGTGAGCGACTGGTCTATGCCGAACCGTGGCGTCATCAAGGGCGAGGCCTTGCAGGATTTCATTAACCAGGCAGTCAAGCACCGCACGCTGGAGAAGATGAAGAAGGTTTTTGCGGTCGTTGCGACTGATTTGAGCAGCGGCGAGATGATCGTCTTCCGCACTGGCAACACAGGCATGGCAGTGCGCGCTTCCAGTGCAGTGCCTGGCGTTTTCCAGCCGGTAAGCATTAACGGACATGAATATGTGGATGGCGGTCTGGTTGCACCAGTTCCGGTGCGTGTTGCACGTTCGCTAGGCGCCGATTTTGTCATCGCCGTGGATATCTCTGACAAACCCCAGAACAGCAAAACAGAAAGCAGCGCCGATGTACTGCTGCAGACTTTCAATATCATGGGCCAGACTATCAGCCGCACTGAACTACCGACTGCGGACATTGTGATAAGCCCGCTCACCCCCGGGATCAGTTCAACCGATTTCAAGGACAGGCACCTCGCCGTTCTGCAGGGCGAAAAAGCCGTTGCGGCAATTCTGAGCGAGCTGAAAGAGAAGCTGGCAAAGAAGAACGAGGAGCGCGGAGCAGCAATAACGTTTCAGAGTACAGCCGCAAATAAGTGAGCATTAAAATCGACATTAATGGTGCGAAAATTTTCTGGCTGCGCGCCCGCAATTCAAGCAGTTTCCCATGTTGATGGGGATCGCGATACACACGAAGCCGGTCAGCGGCTACACCATGCAAATGCCTTACCCCATCAATTTTGAGTCGGTTAACATGCTGGCGCTATCCTGAAATAAAAAGGCCGGGATTTCTCCCGGCCTTTTTTGTTGCTGCATTATTACCTTACCGCATCAGCTTACTTCCTGAATACACCAGTGCTTAATGGCATGCCATTGCTGATGTAGGTATGGAAATACTCTAGATCGTTTGAATCGGCTGAACCAGGCTTGATAGGATCCGCTACCAGGGTGTTCTTCTGGCAACCTTTATAGCGCTCTTGCAGGGTAATAACAGCCAGGTCGCCGGTTGCCTTGTTTGGACGGAACACGGGGAAATGGGCTGCCTGACCGATTACAGGAGAAAGTTCTTCGGTGCGTGCAACTTGTCCAGCATGCTGAATATGGCAATTGGCACAAGCCTGTTCTGCCTTGCCAAAACGTCCGTAAAACAGCGCCTTGCCGCGAGCGAATGCTGCTTTCTCGGCATCTGTCTTGACCTCGATTTTAATACGAGCGCCGTCGGACAGCTTGCGTGCGACGATAGACAGTGCGCCCATCGTATGCATATCGCCATAGGCCAGCGGCTTCTCACCATTGGACTCAAGGCATGTGTTCAACGCATGTTCAAAGGTAACCACCTTGCCGGAAGCATCAACTTTAGGATAGCCGGCGGCAGCGCCTTTGCCGCCATGAGGGAAGCAACTGGCAAAAGTCTTGCCATTTGCAAAGGGTGTTTCCCACAGTTTTTTTCCGGCAGCGATTGCCTTGGTGTATTCCTCAGGCTGATCGATCTCGTCCACAAAACGCATCATCCAGTAATTATTGTACTTTTTAGAACTCGGGGAGAAATTCATCGAGCCATCCACAAAATCATCGCCCTTCACTTGAGGCATTGTCTTTTTGAAGTGCTGCTGGATTGCTTTCAGTGTCTCTGGCGCGGAAGCTTCTGCTTCACCGGCAGTTTTCACGGTCTCTGCCAACGCAGGCAGGCTAAACGCGAGCAATAAAACAAGTATAAAATTTTTCATTCGTAACCTCTTAATATTGATAGATATATTGAGCAACAGCATCAATCTGCTCAGGCGTCAAAATCTTGTTGCG
The DNA here is from genome assembly GCA_035531075.1 of Gallionellaceae bacterium. GTDB lineage: Bacteria > Pseudomonadota > Gammaproteobacteria > Burkholderiales > Gallionellaceae > 39-52-133. The sequence goes on along the minus strand of DATKTO010000040.1, from coordinate 163,885 downwards.
ACCGAACGGAGGCATGATGGTTTCAGGGCTTATCGCCTTCTGATCTGCGATGACTGCTTTCAGCTTTGCAATATCAGGGAATCGGGCTTTCATGCCAATGAAAGGAGGACCGATGTCGCCGGCTACCACTGTTGAGTTGGCTGGTATCGCATGGCATGAAGTGCAATTCCCGATGTTAGAATCGTTCATTATTTTCAATGGATCCATTTCAATCGGCTTTGCTGCCTGCTTGACTCCGGCCGCTGGTGCTGCGGCAGAAGTTGTTGGCGTTGTCTTGCATCCCTGCATTAGCAGCGCGCCAAGAATTGCTAAAAATATTATTTTTTTCATAAAATCCCCTCTCCTTAATTCCGTTTGTAAAAGCGTAATCAATCAAAAATTACGAAGTATAAAATTGCGACAATTGATTAAACCGCTAATTAGTATCGCAGATGACCATTGATTAATCAATCCGCCTGCCCGGTAAAATGGGACATCGCGGAAACTCTGTGATATTTCAACACACTATAAACTTTTTCGATTCAAAAGCGTCACACCTATATTAATAGATGCTTATGTGTTGCTCAATATTTTTTAATGAGCAGTCATCTAGACGCGTCCATCTCCGGTTTTATTCCAATTCGCGCTGATTCTTTTCCTGTCAGCCTGCGGTTGATGCAGCGTGATCACGAAAGACAAAGGAAACGCAGACTTAATCCATTCGCCATCATGCTGGCGAGAGAATTAAATCTGCGTTTCCTTGCAGCACAATACTGCGTGTAACAATAACGTTACTGGCCGAAGTTGCCAGGAGGCCAGCGCTAGGCGAGTGCGACTTCCACACCCTGAATATCAGCCTGTGCAACGAGCCCTTTCAGGTAAAGCCTGAGGGCGCGTTTGCGTTTCTGCTCGAGCAAATGCGCAGCCAGTTGTTCACGCACCATTTCAAACGGCAAAACCTTGCCCTCGGCACGATGCGCAACTCTGACGATATGCAAGCCGAAACGGCTCTCGACCAGCTGTGACGAAATGGCACCGGGTTCCTGGCTAAAAATGATCCGCTCAAATTCCGGCACTGTTTCGCCGCGTGACAACTGCCCGAGGCTACCGCCAACAGATGCTGAAGTGCAATTAGAGTGAGTGCGTGCCAGCTCTTCAAATTTCTCCGGATTGCGTAACGCTTCTTGCAGAATTTGCTCGGCCTTCTGGCGCAAAACAGGTGAAATTTCGCCGGGCCTGGACTCAAAAAGAATATGGCCCGCTTCAACCAGATCGCCCTGGCGAAATTGCTCAACATGAGCCTGGTAATAGGCAAGACACTCGTCATCGGCCAGTAGCGGTTTTACAACTTCACGCTCGATCAAACGCTCGACCATTGTTTCTTCTATAAAGGCTTCCGCATCGATAGAAGTTGCGTTCACCGCCTGCTGTTTCACCGCAACTGCTTCGGCCAGTTTGTTTTTGGCTTCCTGACGCAACACCTCGCGCAATACCAGCGCCTCAATGGCCGCGCGGCGCGGTTGGGGTGCGCGAGCGTGACTGGATAATTCCTGCTCGATCTGCTCGGCCAAAATAGGTACACCATTCACTGTAATTTCCATGGCACTCTCCTGATTGAAATGCTTCCATACGCCCGCACTGCAAACAGCCGGCGCATGGCCGGCTGTTTGCGCACTATGCATTCATGTCAACTTAAACCCTGACGCGCTTGGCACGTACAATCTGATAGGCACGTCCGAGATAACCAAAGGGTACGCTCCAAACATGCACCAGACGAGTGAACGGGAAAAACAGGAACACCGACATGCCGCAGAACACGTGAATCTTGTATACCATATTCACGCTACGCAACAAATCAGGATTCGGATGCAGATAGACAATGCTCTGCGCCCATTCGGCCAGCAGGATCATTACCCCGGCATTACCTTCATTGGCATGCCCAATCGAAACTGGCAATGTGGACAGGCCCAGCATCAGGGTCAGCATCAGCCAGCCCAGAATGTTGATGTCCATCCAGCGGCTGGCCGCACGTACCCGTGTATTCAGCATGCGGCGCAGCCATAAGGTAGCACCGCCAATCAGGCACAGCGCGCCAAACACTGCACCTGCGCTGATCGCGGTCCACTGGTGCACCATATCGCTCACCCCCATGCCCGAGAAAAGCTCATGCGGTGTAAGCAAGCCGACCAGATGGCCAAAAAAGATTGCAATGATGCCGACGTGAAACAGGTTGCTGGCGGCACGCATGTATTTCTTGGACAACAACTGGCTCGAATCACTCTTCCATGTGTACTGCTCTTTATCAAAGCGTATCCAGCTGCCCAGGAAAAATACAACCAGGGCCACGTAGGGATAGACTCCGAAAATTAAATTATGCAAATCCATGACTTTCTCCTTAAGCAGTGATTGGTGCCTCTGATTGAGACACAAGTTGCCCTCGTTTTTCAATGATCCTGACCAGTGGTGCGTAGGGACTCTCCGCTGTCTCCAGATTGGCAGCCAACTGCGTCAGCACTTTCACCGTCTGACCCAGAAACACCTTGGCTTCGATTTCCTCAAGTGTGGAAGCGAACTCCAGAATCAGCGGCAGATAGTCTGGCAATTCCTTCGCATCCGCCTCATAGCCAAAGCCGCGGTAATACTCGGTCAGATCGATCAGGGCCGGTCCGCGTCCGCGGTCATCACCAAACAGATGATGAGTGAGGTGCAGGCTGTGCTCCGGTGTCATATCAAAGGTTTGCACATAGCTTTGCTGCAACTCTGTGATATCGACCGTATCCATCCACTGCATGAATTTCTCCAGGATGCTTCGCTCCTCTTCCGAAATGACAGCCTCGCTTTGCAGCAATCCGGCAATCTCCGGTATCGCGGCTTTCAGTTCCTGATCGGGGTACTCCAGCAAAGCCGAAGTGATTTTGTATAACATCATGTCATTTCTCCTCTTAAGGCCGTTCGTCGGCAGACGGGGCGGATTCCAGCGAATCCACGGTTTGCTTGCGACGTTCCGGGAACAGCGAGTTGGCGCTGATTCCAGGCGAGCTATCATTACCGAAAGTAAAGCCGTTCTGCCCCTGGAAGCTGTAAAAATCTTCAAGGCTGACTTCAGCATGGCCTGTCGGAATCACGAAACGATCTTCGTAATTTGCAATGGCAAGATAACGATACATTTCTTTTGCCTGATCTTCGGTAATGCCTGCAGCTTCCAGTGCGCGGGTATCGGCTATGCCTTCCACATGCACCGATCGCTGGTAGCTGCGCATCGCGATCAAACGGTTGAGTGCTGAACGGATAGGCGCTTCTTTGCCGGCGGTGAGCAGGTTGGCAAGATACTGCACCGGCAAACGCATGGTGTCGCCGCGAGGAATTGCGCCATCCGGGCCGACAGGCAGCTTTCCCTGATCGATCTGTGACTGCACCGGTGACAGCGGCGGCACATACCACACCATGGGCAAGGTACGGAACTCCGGATGCATCGGGAACGCAATCTTCCAGTCTATCGCCATCTTGTAGATAGGTGATTTCTGCGCGGCAATAATCCAGTCTTCCGGTACGCCATCGAGACGCGCCTGCTTGATCACTTCAGGGTCGTTCGGATCGAGGAAGATATCAAGCTGTGCCTGGTAAAGGTCCTGCTCATTTTCCTTGCTGGCCATGGCTTCTATCTTGTCCGCGTCGTACAGCATGATGCCGTTGTAGCGAATACGCCCTACGCAGGATTCAGAGCATACGGTCGGCATGCCCGATTCAACGCGCGGGTAGCAGCCAATGCATTTTTCAGCCTTGCCTGATTCCCAGTTGTAATAGACCTTCTTGTAGGGGCATGAACTGACACACATACGCCAGCCGCGGCATTTGTCCTGGTCTACCAGCACGATGCCATCTTCTTCGCGTTTGTAGATGGAACCGGACGGGCAGGCTGCCACGCAGGAAGGGTTGAGGCAGTGGTTGCACATGCGCGGCAAATACATGTGGAATGTGTTCTCGAACTGGGCGTACATCTCCTTGTCGATTTTCGCCATATTCACATCGACACTGCGCTTGGCAGATTCACCCGCGAGGTCATCCTCCCAGTTTGGTCCCCAGGTAATTTTTTCCATGCGGGTGCCATCGATCAGGGAACGCGGGCGCGCTGTCGGTGTTGCCTCCAGCATGGGCGCGTTCTGCAGATGGGCATAATCGAAGGTGAAGGGCTCGTAATAATCGTCAATCTCCGGCATATCCGGATTGGCGAAGATGTTCAGCAGGCGTTCCAGCTTGCTGCCGGATTTAAGCTGTATCTTGCCATCTTTGAGCTCCCAGCCACCATTCCATACTTCCTGGTTTTCCCACTGTTTTGGGTAGCCAATACCGGGCTTGGATTCAACGTTGTTGAACCACGCATATTCAACCCCTTTGCGGTTGGTCCACACGTTCTTGCACGTTACCGAGCAAGTGTGACAGCCTATGCATTTATCCAGGTTGAACACTAATGCAAATTGTGCACGTACTTTCATTTGAATTCTCCTAAGTTAGCGGGGACTGACATATAGTTGCCCCGCCCTACATTTAACGTGGACCGATACCAATCGGATTGAGCTGCGCCTCACGCTCTGCAGTGAGAGGGCGCTCCAGCCAGTCGATGTTCTGATCGTCGACACGATGCAGTACAACCACTTCGTCACGCTGGCTGCCCACCGTACCGTAATAGTTGAAACCGTAAGCCAGCTGCGCATAGCCGCCCACCATATTGGTTGGCTTGACCGTCACACGTGTAACCGAGTTGAGAATACCGCCGCGTTTGCCGGTGGAGTTAGAACCCGGCACGTTGATGTTCTTCTCCTGTGCGTGGTACATCATCGCCACACCGCGGGGGATACGCTGTGACACCACTGCTCTGGCCATCGTGGCACCGTTGCCGTTCACCGCTTCCACCCAGTCGTTATCCGCAATGCCGATAGACTTGGCATCCAGTTCTGAAAGCCACACGTACGGTCCGCCGCGGAACAGGGTCAGCATGCGCAGATTGTCCTGGTAGGTGGAATGGATACCCCACTTGGAGTGCGGCGTAATCCATGCCAGTGTCAGGTGTGGCTTGTTGCGCACGCTGGCCGGAATGATTTCATGTGCCTTGAAATCGACGGGCGGCTTGAAGGTGCAGAAGCCTTCGCCGAAATCGAGGAACCATTCGTGATCCTGATAGAAGTGCGCACGACCCGTCAATGTACGGAACGGAATATGTTCGTGGATATTGGTATAGCCGGCGGTGTAGGAAACATGCTCGGACTCGATACCAGACCAGGTCGGTGCGGTAATGATCTTGCGCGGCTGGGCCTGGATGTCACGGAAGGTAATCTTGTCTTCATGACGCCCGGCGTACAGGTGATGGTGATCGATACCGGTCTTCTTCGACAGCGCGGTCCATGATTTATGCGCCACTTCACCGTTGGTTTCCGGCGCCATGCGCAGCACCGCCTCGCACACCGAAATGTCTTCTTCCAGCGAAGGCATGCCAAACGAAACGCCCGGGACTTTCACCGTGTGGTTACACTTCTTCAGCTCTTCGTATTCCTGCTCGGTGTTCCACTCGATACCCTTGACGTTATTGCCGATTTTGGTCATGAGCGGGCCAAGGGCAATGAACTTCTTGTAGGTATCGCCAAAGTTGCGCTCAACAACTTTCAATAGCGGCATGGTCTTGCCGGGAATCGGCTCACACTCGCCTTTTTTCCAGTCCTTGACCTGGCCGAAAGGTTGCGCCATCTCGAAGGCCGAGTCATGCTGGATCGGGAAGGCAATCACGTCCTTGCGAATACCGAGATGTTTCTCGGACAAGGTGGAGAAAGCCTTGGCAATATTCTTGAAAATCTGCCAGTCGGACTTTGACTCCCAGCCCGGAGACACCGCTTCCGACAAGGGGTGGATGAAGGGATGCATGTCGGTGGTGTTGAGGTCGTTCTTTTCGTACCAGGTTGCGGTCGGCAGAATGATGTCGGAATAGGCGCCGGTTGAATTCAGGCGGAAGTTGATGTCCACCATCAGGTCCAGCTTGCCGATCGGCGCATTCTCATGCCACACAATTTCCTTGTTGTCGCGGCCCAGCCCGCCTTCCTGCAACACGCCGTTCTGTGCGCCCAGCAGATGTTTGAGGAAGTACTCATGCCCCTTGGCCGAAGAGCCGATCAGGTTGGCGCGCCATACAAACAGGTTGCGCGGCCAGTTCTTCTCATTGTCAGGGTCGGCAAAGGCCACATCAAGTTCACCAGACTTGAGCTTGCCCACGATATGCTTGGCGATGCCGGCCTCATCGGTCGCACCGGCTTTTTCAGCTTCGCTCACCAGGTCCAGCGGATTGGCGTTCCAGTGCGGCGCGCTGGGCAACCAGCCGAGGCGCGTGGACACCACATTGTAGTCGGCCAGCGAGTAGCCTTTGTATTTGGCCTTGGCACCGGGATGCATCAAATCATCCGCATTGATGGTCTCGTAGCGCCACTGGTCGGTGTGGAAATACCAGTAGGAGGTCGAGTTCATCTGGCGTGACGGACGCTGCCAGTCGAGCGCGAAGGCAATCGGTGCCCAGCCTGCCTGAGGACGCAGTTTTTCCTGGCCCACATAGTGCGCCCAGCCGCCACCGCTCTGACCCACGCAACCGCACATATGCAGCAGGTTCATGATCGAACGGTAGGTCATGTCGTTGTGGTACCAGTGGTTGATCGCCGCACCCATGATCACCATCGACTTGCCCTTGGTCTTGGAGGCATTGTAGGCAAACTCGCGACCGGTGCGCTCGATGTCGGCCGCCTTGACGCCGCTGACTTTTGACGCCCATGCCGGTGTGTAAGCCACGTTGGCATCATCGTAGGACTTGGCAACGTTGCCGCCGCCGAGACCGCGATCGACACCGTATTGTGCAATCTGCATGTCAAATACGGAGGTGACCAGCACCTCCTCGCCGCTGGCGATCTTCACCTTGCGTACCGGCACGTTGCGATACAGCAACTGGTCTTCACCCGGCTGATAGTGCGGGAAGCCCACAGAAACCACGTCGTCCTTGCTGCCGACACAGCTTAGCTCGGCTTCAATTTCCTGCTGGCCAGCTGCATTCTTGGCCAACAGGTTCCACTTGCCCTCTTCACCCCAGCGAAAACCGATGGAGCCATTCGGCGCCACAAAGGATTTGCTCTTTGTGTCGTAGACAATGGTCTTCCAGTCTGGGTTGTTGCTTTCACCCAGATTATTGGCGAAGTCAGAAGCACGCAGATTGCGGTCTGACACATAACCATCGCCGAATTTGCGCAAGATGACCTGCATCGGCAAGTCGGTGTATTTACGCGCATATTCGCTGAAATACGGATCCTGCTTGTCGATGAAAAATTCTTTTAGCGCCACATGGCCCATCGCCAGGAACACCGCGGTGTCGGTACCCTGCTTAACCGGCATCCACAGGTCGGCGAACTTCACATACTCTGCATAGTCGGGAGACATCGACACCACCTTGGTGCCCTTGTAACGCACCTCGGACAGGAAGTGTGCATCCGGTGTGCGCGTCATCGGCAGGTTGGCACCGGTGACGATGATGTAGGTGGAGTTGTACCAGTCAGCCGATTCCGGCACGTCGGTCTGTTCACCCCAGGTCTGTGGTGAAGCCGCTGGCAGATCGCAGTACCAGTCATAGAATGAGCCGCAGGCGCCACCGATCAGCGACATGTAGCGCGAACCGGCCGCATAGGAAATCATCGACATCGCAGGGATAGGCGAGAAGCCGTAAATACGGTCCGGTCCCCATTTCTTGATAGTGTGCACGTTGGCCGCAGCGATGATTTCTGTCATCTCGTCCCAGCCGGCCCGCACAAAACCACCCAGGCCGCGCACACCCACATAGGACTTGCGCTTCTTGTCATCGGCCTGAATGGCTTGCCATGCTTCAACCGGATCCTTGCCGGTTTTGCGCTCGGCGCGATACAGATCGAGCAAGCGCCCGCGGATCAGCGGATGCTTGATGCGGTGCGGGCTGTACAGATACCAGGAGAAGCTCGCACCGCGCTGGCAGCCGCGCGGCTCATGGTTGGGCAGATCTTCGCGAGTGCGCGGATAGTCGGTCTGCTGCATCTCGAAAGATACCAGGCCGTTCTTCACAAAAATTTTCCATGAACAGCCACCGGTACAGTTCACGCCATGGGTGGAGCGCACCACCTTGTCGTGTTGCCAGCGGTGACGGTATGCATCTTCCCAGTTGCGGTCTTCATTGGTGACGATGCCGTGGCCGTCAGAAAAAGTATCCTTGATTCTTTCAAAAAACTTCAATCTGTCGAGAAAGTGACTCATGTCTTGTTTGCTCCTGTGTGAATATTTTTGTTCAAACTTCCCGGCTTGGGGATTTGTATTCTCAAAGCCTTAGCCGGCCATCGTTTTGCGGACTGCACCGTCATGCGGCCGATCCGCGCGTTAAAGCCTCACGGATTCTTGATTTCCGAGCCGCTGCGCAGGTAGAACCACCAGTTCAACACCAGGCACAGCGCATAAAAGATTGCAAAGCCATACATCGCATTTTCGGGCGTGCCGGACTTGATCTGCGCACCAATTACCACCGGGGCGATGAACGCGCCATAAGCTGCCACGGCAGAGGTCCAGCCCAGCACCGGGCCAGCCTGCTGCCTGTCAAAGATCACGCCCACAGTGCGGAAAGTAGAACCGTTACCCAAGCCGGAGGCGGCGAACAGCACCACGAACAGCGCCATGAAGATGAAGAAATATTCTTCCGGTGCAGGCGATTTGTAGGCCAGCAGCATCACATAACCCACTGCAGCGGAGGCAACAACCATGACCGCAGAGATAATCTGGGTGACGATGGAACCGCCAACCTTGTCGGAAATCCAGCCGCCCACCGGACGGATCAGCGCGCCGATGAACGGGCCTATCCAGGCATAGGTCAGCGCAGAAGGGGCGTTGGGATTCTTCAGGGTGTGCTCCATCAGGCCGGTTGCCGGATCAATCACATGCTGCACGCCGAAAATCACGGTGATGGACAATGGCAAGGCCATCGAGAAGCCGATGAACGAACCGAAGGTAACGACGTAGAGCGCTGACATCGACCAGGTATGCTTGTTTTTAAAGATTTCGAACTGTTTGTTGATGCCGGCTTTCATCTCGCCGAAGGCTGCCAGCTTCATCACCAATACCACGGCAATCATGATCAACGGCAAGGCCACCCACATGTTGAGCAGGCCAAGACCGGCAGGTGCTGGAAGATAGAGATAAAGGCCAATGGCACCCACGATACTGGTCAGCACCCACAGGTACAGAATCTTGGCGAAACCAGCCAGCGTACCGCCATATTTGGGAGACAGCGGCAGCAGGTTATTCATGCCGAAGAAACCGATAACGGCCAGTGGAATCAGCGCCAGCATCCAGACGTAGCCGGCATTCTGAATAAAGGTTGGCGTACCGGCAGTGATCTTGCCCAAAATCCAGCCTGAATCTTTGACCAGCGTCATCGGATCACCGGCCGCTACACCAAAAATACCTGCTGTCATCACCAGCGGAATCAGAATCTGCATGGTGGTCACGCCGAAATTGCCCAGTCCTGCGTTGAGTCCCAGCGCCGTTCCCTGCAAACGCTTGGGAAAGAAGCCGCTGATGTTGGACATCGAACAGGCGAAGTTGCCGCCGCCAATGCCGGACAGGAACGCCAGTATCTGGAACACCCACAGCGGGGTGGTCTTGTCCTGCAACGCGATGCCCGCGCCGAAAGCCGGAATCATCAACAGTGCGGTCGTCAGCACGATGGTGTTGCGCCCGCCGCTGAGGCGGATGAAGAACGATGCCGGAATGCGGAAGGTTGCCCCCATTAAGCCGGAAATGGCAGTCAGCGTGAACAGCTCTGCCGGCTTGAAGGGAAAGCCGAGGTTAATCATCTGCACTGTAATGATGCCCCACATCAACCAGATGGCAAAACCAAGCAAAAGGCTGGGGATCGAAATCCACAGGTTGCGGTTGGCTATCTTCTTGCCCTTCGATTCCCAGAAGGCTTCATTCTCGACATCCCATTCCTTGATGTCAGCAGAACTGTAGCTGGATGAATTGTCTACACCCACCGATCCCCGTTGTTCTTTCTTGTTTATCATGTCTTGCTCCTCGTTTAACGTTATTTGCTAAGTGTTATTTCGATTTTGTTCTTTTGCTTCAGCTTCACTCGAGGCTGTCGCCCAGCTTTGTGCGATTCTTTTCCTTTTCCGCATGCAACGGACGCACCTCTGTCCAGTACATCCACATCAGGGATACCCACACGACGCCAAACATCAGCATGAAGGCGGAGGAGCGGATACCGGTCAGATCAACCAGCGCGCCAAACATGATCGGCATGAGGAAGCCGCCCAAACCGCCTGCCAGACCGACTACGCCGGAGATCACACCGATATTATTGGGATAATCGTCGGAGATGTATTTAAAGACGGATGCCTTGCCGATCGCGAAAACGGTACCCAGGGTGAACATGATGATCGTGAACAAGGTCGGGCCAAGCCCTATGCTGAAAGTGGACGGGCCGCTGACGGTGAGGATGGTAAATGTCGTCTGTGGGTAGGACAGGAAGAACAGGCAGACCAGCGCAATCCACAGCACCCACCAGGTGATGGAATGTGCACCGAACTTGTCGGAGAAATAACCGCCCACCGCGCGCAGCATGCCACCGGGTATGCTGAAGGCCGCAGCCAGCAGAGCCGCCGTCTTGAGGTCAAAACCGTACTCGGAGACGTAGTATTTGGTCATCCACAGCGCCAAGGCAACATAGCCGCCGAATACGATGGAATAGTACTGACTGTAGCGCCATACCTTGGGGTCCTTGAATGCGGCGAGCTGTTCGCGGATCGTCACGCTCTTGCCCACTTTGTGGCGGGGATCGGAAAAGGTGAAGAACCAGAACAGGATGGCGGTGACCAGCATCAGCACCGCATAAATCTGTGGCACCATTGCCCAGCCATAAGCCAGCACGATAATCGGCGCCACCAGCTTGGTCACCGCCGCACCGGTATTGCCGGCGCCGAAAATGCCCATCGCGAAGCCCTGCTTGTTTTTGGGAAACCAGCGGGCGCAGTAGGCGATACCCACGGTAAAGGAACCACCGGCTACACCAACGAACAGGCCGGTTACCAGAAAATGCCAGTATTCAGTGGCGCGGGAAATCATGTAAATCGGAAAGACGGTGGACAACATCAGGATAAAAAATACAATCCGCCCGCCGAATTTATCGGTCCACATACCCAGCGGCACGCGGATCAGCGAACCGGTAAGCACCGGCATCGCGATCAGGATACCGAACTGGGTTTCATTGAGATCCAGCATTTTCTTGATCGGAATACCGATCACTGCGAACATCATCCAGATCATGAAGCACACCGTAAACGCCAGCGTACTCATTGCGACTACCGACCAAGCTTTGTATTCTTGCGATGCCATGGCGCCCTCCCCTGTTGAGATTTACCTACAGTGCCAGAATAGGCTTATAGGGAGAGCGTGCCTATTCGTCAGAAGGACATATCGGGAGAGGAAAAAGAACTAGTTCTTTCGGCTAGTCAGGGGAATTATGGATTTGCCAACAATGCCGGGCAAAATAACATAACATATTGAATATATTGACATATTTCAAACAAAACCATCAGGCAGCTGCGGCTTTTAAAGCCACTTTGTGTTGTTCTAAATGAGTCCATGCGCCACCGCATACACGGCAGCCTGCACCCGTTTGGCGATGTGCAGCTTGCGCAGGATGCCCTGCACGTGAATCTTGATGGTGGATTCCGAAAGGCTGAGCGCCTGGGCGATTTCCTTGTTGCTGTCGCCCCGCGCCAGCATGACGATGATCTGCCTTTCACGCGGGGACAACTTGTCCGGACTGATATCCGCCACGGCAACATCGTCCTTGGGCGGAGGGGCACGCAGGGAATCGGCCAGCTTGTGTGCGATGAGCGGAGACATCACGGATTCGCCGCGCGCGGCCCGCTGTATCGATTCCACTAAAAACGCCGTATCGATATTTTTCAGCAGGTAGCCGCGTGCTCCGGCGCGCAACGTGTCCATCAGGTCTTCAGCATCTTCCGAAACGGTGAGCATGACAATTTGCGCGTCCGGCACATCTTCAACCAGCACGCGCAGCGCTTCCAGCCCGCCTATGCCGGGCATGTGCAGATCGAGCAGAACCACATCCGGCTTGAGCTGTTTGGCGCGCTTGATGCCTTCCAGACCATCGCCAGCCTCGCCTACCACCTCAAACCCTTCATGTCGCTGCAATACCAGCTTGATACCGCTGCGGAACAGGGTGTGATCGTCAACGATCAGAATGCGTATTGGTTTCATGCTTCAGATCCTCTTCCCTGCGGCAGCACCAGACGCACCCGCGTACCCTGTCCGGGTTGCGATTCCAGCGCGAACTCTGCGCCAATACGGTGCGCCCGCTCGCGCATGATGCTCAGTCCCACATGATTAACACCGGCATCGTGCGCGGCATCGAACCCGGTGCCGTTGTCATTGATATAAAGCGTGCACTCCCCGTTGCACTCAAGCGCTACATCAACCCGGCTTGCCCTGGCGTGCTTGCGTACATTGGAAAGAGACTCCTGCACGATATGCATGGCCTGGAGCACCTGTTCCGGCAACAGGTCAGGCACTGTTCCCTGATGTGAAAAGACAGCGTTAATTCCGGTCTGCCCCTCAAACTTCTCCAGTGCGCTGCGCACGGCGGTACCCAAATCCGCATTGCCCACGCGCGTGCGGAAATGCACCAGCAGCTCACGCACATCGTCATAGCTTTCCTGCACCCCTTCGCTGATTTGCTCCACGCCCTGCAATGCGGTATCGACCTGCCCCTGTTGCAGATCAGTGCGCAGCAGCTGTACCTGAATATTCAGGAAGGCGAGCGACTGGGCAATGCTGTCATGCAGTTCCTGCGCCAGCAGGTTGCGCTCCTCGGACACCGCCATTTCTTTTTCGCGCGCGACAAGGCGCTGGTTTTCAATGGCGACGCCGAGATGTTGCCCCACCGATTCCAGCAGCCTGACTTCAGACTGCGGCAAGATTCGCGGCGTGTCAAAGAAAAGATTGAGTATGCCCATTACCCGCTGTTTGGAACGGATCGGAACCGCCACTACCCCCTGGAATCCTTCACGTTTGCAGGCATGCAACAATGGCCGTGTCGATGGCGTGGAAAAGTTGGAACTGACCGAAATGCCGTCACGCGACACCGCGCCACACAGGCAATTGCCGACAGCAAGACAAGCCTCCTCGACAAGGAAGGCTTCCGAAACCCCGCGCGATGCCACTATTTGCATCTTCTCTCCCGTGCTGTCGACCAGGCGTACGACGCCATCACGCGCGCCCATCAGCGCAGCAAGCTTTTCCAGCACAATACCGCACAGTGGTTCTGTCGCAGTTGAGGAATTGAGGAAGGTAGCAACATCGTAGAGTGCAGCCAGCTCACGATTTTTCACCTCTACGCTGCGGGATTTTTCTTCCACCCGCTGTTCCAGCGTGACATAAAGGTTCTGCAACTTGTCAGCCATCTGGTTAAAACCATCTGCCAGCTCGCCAAATTCGTCCTTTTTAGTCACCTGCAGGCGCACTCCGAAATCCCCCCTGCCCATGCGCTGAATACCCTCACGCAGGCGGTTTACAGGTCGCACTACGATCAGCAAAAACAGATTCATCATCAACACCGTGCCAACCAGGGCTACACTCACCAAGCCTATCTGGAAGCTGCGCAACAGGGTGGCGGCGTGTGCATTGCTGCTTTCCACCATCGATACCAGTTCGTTCACATTGCTGACATAACTTTCCACGACCTGCTTATAGTCTGCCAGCATGAGTTCCTGATGCGAACGTTGCGGCGTATCGAGTATGCGCTGGATACGAGGCTTTAGATCAGCGCGCCAGGCCTGGTGCAGTTTGCCCATCTGCTCGCGCACTACCTTGTCCTTGGGTAGCGCAAGCGGCCGCCGCGGATCGCCGCGGTCAAGGTTGAGCAGCACCTTTTCGAACTGTGCGATCTCTGTTTTGATTGCCTGCCTCAGGCTGTCGGAAGGCTGCTGCACCTGCTGCGTAAGCAGGAAAGCAATGTGATACGAACGCATGCGCTCGCTGCCGGCATCGTTAATCGCCGCGGCACCGCCTTCCAACAGCCAGGACACGTACAGCGTCGAACTGATCGCGGCCAGTGAAACGAGAAAATAGAACAGCAGCAGGCCGGTAATTTTTTCCTGAAGTTTCAAAGCAACCATATGGATCTTTTGCCGATGCTTATAAAATGGATTAACGCTGTCCGCTAAAGAAGCTCTCAATACAGCGTGTATCATTGATTGGCGCTGTGATTGAAGCGATTCAATCCGGTGCGTACCTGAAAAAGTTGCCGGCTTCAGGCAGACTTTTCGATTTCGCCCGGACCAATTTCACCCGGATTGTGGAGCATGAATATGATGCGTGCATGGCGCTGTTTGCGCAAGAGCTTGCCCAACAAATAAGTCATCGCAACAAGCCGTGAAATTTCGACCGACTGCCATTGGAATTTCGACATCCTGCCAGTCACATAGTTTCAAAGTGCCTGTGGTTTCCTGCTTGAAGCCGGCTCGCCCTCATTTGGTCAGCGCTTCTCGCTCCATTAACAGGTAAGTGTTATAGGCATTGGCGCGGTTGGCCTCCAGAAAGGCTGGCAACTTCGAGAATCGCGTCCAGTCGGTATGTGCATAAGCTTCATCAAACGGCACGAAATCCTGCACCGCCTGACCCATCGCCTGACGCACATAAATAAGGTAATCGCGGGTCAGCTTGAGGTCTTCCACTGGCGTGCTGGAAGCCGCTCCATGGCCGGGAATCAGGTGTTTCGCCTTGAATGCACTCAGCTTATCCAGCGCTTGCAGCCACAAGCGGCTGTCTGCGTTGCCCACAAACGGCACACGCCCCTTAAAAACCAGATCGCCGGAATACAGCACCTCATCCTCCTGCACAAACAAGGCAAGGTCTTCCGTACTATGCGCCGGCCCCACGTGGCTCAAAGCAAAATGCAAGCCGCCCATTTCAAAGCTTGAGTCCTCGGTGAGCCATTTATCGGCCGGCAATAGTCTTGTATTTTCATCAACCCACGGCTTCAATATTTCGCGCCGTTGCTGCAGGCGCAATTGCGCTTCTTCAGAGCCAAGATATTCCCGCCCTGCGGCATGCGCCCATATCTCCGCTCCCAGTGCCTTGAATACTTGCAGGCCATATATATGGTCGGCATGATAATGGCTGATGATGACTCGCTTGATGGGTTGCCTGGTGATTTTCGCTATCGCTGCAACCAGTTTTTGCGCGAGCACCGGGGTACCCAGCGCGTCGAACACGATTACTCCCGCATCGGTCACCACAAAACCGGCATTCGACATATAACCCTGATTTTCGGCGGAGGCTGCGCCAGAGAGACCCTGTACATAATAACTGTGAGGGGCCACCCTGATCGGCTTCAGGGTTATTTCCACCCTGCTTGCAGCGTTTGCACAAGAAGAAATATTCAGGCCCAACATGAAAACCAGAAAGAATAATTTAAACATCGCACACACTCCGGAAAAAGTAATGAGGACCGCAGCTCAAAAAATCAGTCGGGCGCCGCCAGGCGTATCGTATACGGTCCGGATTTTTCGTCACGCACCACAATAAGCAGTTTATGTTTCTGTGCATCTTCGACCAGCTCCTTAAACGAGCGGTATCCGTAGGAGGATTCAGTAAATCCCGGCTTGCGCCGCTGCATCGTGTTCTTGACCAGCGAGCCCCAGATTTTTTCGTCCGAGCCGCGCTCTGCGATCAACGCCTCTACGGTTTCAACGATAAAATCGAGCGCTTCCTGGCGTCTATCATCATCGCTCTTGCTGGCAGTTTTCTTCTTGTCGCTTGTATCCTTCGCCGGTGCTTTTTTGGCTTTGCGCTTCTGCTTGGCTTCCTGTTCCAGCACAAGATCGTCATAGAAAATGAATTCGTCGCAGTTGGCACTCAGCAAATCCGAGGTTGAATCTTTTACGCCGATGCCGATCACGTACTTATTGTTCTCGCGCAACTTGGAAACCAGCGGTGAAAAATCGGAGTCACCGCTGATGATCACAAAGGTATCCACATGTGACTTGGTATAGCAAAGATCGAGCGCATCAACCACCAGGCGGATGTCGGCCGAGTTTTTGCCCGACTGCCGCACATGCGGGATTTCTATCAACTCGAATGCCGCCTCGTGCATCGTGGCCTTGAATTCCTTGTAGCGGTCCCAGTCACAATAGGCCTTCTTGACGACTATACTGCCCTTCAGCAGCAAGCGCTCCAGCACTTTTTTGATATCGAACTGCGCATACTTTGCATCACGCACCCCCAGCGCCACGTTCTCAAAATCACAGAACAATGCCATGTTGCTTATTTCAGTTTGTCCGGCCATTTATTATGTACCTCTCCATTTCAAATTCAGGCATGCAGACAAGAGATGCCGTCGCCGCTGTAAGATCAGTTTATCCTAACACATGGGAAAACCTGGCAAAACACAATTTATTCACCCTGTCCGGCACAGCGCCGGATCTGTACCGCATTCACTGCAGTTTTCTTTCTCCTTGCATGCATTGCGCCTTGTTATGGCAAGCGTGAATGAGGTAACCTTGATCTGCCTGACTGCACGTTGAATTCCTCGCAACAGGCACAACAAACAAAAGAACCAGACAAAATGATCTTCACCAGTATTCCAAAAACATTAATACTTTTTTTCCTTGCCGCCTTCCCGCTAATTTCAGGTGCGGCCTCGTGGGGGCCTTTCAATATCATCGAAGCAGAACCCCTGGACGAAGTCTGGTTAAATCCCGGTTTTCACTCCTATCATTTTGAAAAGGATATCAACCTGAACAATAATAATCTGGGATTCGGCGTCGAATACCGCTATTCGACAGTCAGCGCTATCACGGCCGGACGGTTTCATAACAGTGACTGGCAAATGTCAAGCTATGCCGCCTGGTATTGGCAGCCGCTTGAGTTCGGTTCAGTTCGAATCGGAGCCTTGTTGGGCGCAATTGATGGATACCCGAAAGCCAGAAATGGCGACTGGTTTCCAATGGCCCTTCCTGTCGCAAGCTATGAATATAAGCATATCGGCATCAGCCTTACTGCGGTACCCACCTACAAAGATGTGGTGCATGGTTCGCTCACACTGCAACTCAGGCTGAAGATGTATTAGTCGTGTTCCGTCAGTATCTTCCAGAATCGCCCGGGAGGATGCAACAAGACAATAAGCAATAGCTCGTACACTGCTGTCGTCCGCTCTTTTGAGTGACAATTACGTCAACAGCCGCACTGCTTCACGCGCGAGTTTGACGCGAAAAAAAGGGACCCGGAGGCCCCTTGATCTTTCCCCTGTTTTTATAATTACCTGGTCATACTGCTGCCTAAGGGGGGGTATAGGTGGATTGAAGCGCTGCGCTGTTGCCGTTGGCATCGCGAACCTGAACTGCCCAGTTGTATGCATGCGCCGGCGTCAGGCTAGAACTGGATGCTTTGCCATCCACGTTATACAACGCACTGAGCGTGGTGCTCGGCAGGCCGAAATCTTGCGGGTAACGCCAGCCAATCTGATCAGCATTGCCCCACAGAGTCAGGCCATAGATGTAGGACGCAGGGGGAGATGCGGGAGCGGCCCAGGTGAATGTCGGAGTGACGCCGCCGGTAGCCCCCATGTTCGTTGCAAAAGAATCGAGCACGTCGGTCACGCTGGCCGACAGAGGCTCGGTGCTATTGTCGGAGTAGGTCACGGTGAACGTATAGCGATCCCCTATCTTCGGTCTGGTGCTGCCCAGCGATATCACCCTGTTGGCACCCATGTCGAATGGCACGGCCACGTTCGGCCCTGAGTCCAGCCTCACGGCCACAGCGTGTTTGCTGCCATCATTGACGCCCAGAATGAGATTGTAATTGTTCCACCCGGGAGACGAGTAGTGCTCCGTGTTGACACTGGCTGTCGCGCTGGCCTGGGACAGTGCGATGTCACTCCCCGAGATGTTACCAGCCACCCTAATCAGCCCGCCGGTGGCATTGACGTTGCTAATCTCGCCGCTGTCGATTACGCCGTTGCTGTTCGCGTCAATCGCGGCAAAGGGAAAGTAGCTGCCGTTACTGACGCCCGAGATAGTGTAATTCTGCGGGTTAGCGGGATTCGCGATACGGGTGAAATACACACCGGTAGTACTGCTGTAGAGGCCGACTATCAGCGGCCCCGTGGCCGCCCCGGGAAAGGTGACTCTGCCGGACACGGTGCTGGATCCGGCTGCGGCACCGATGGTCACCGGTCCAAACACAGCGGGCTGCAGGTTTTCCATGGTTCCAACCAGTGCGGTCATCCTGAAATACAACGTGGCACCGTTGGTGAGGCCGCTCAGGACATAGAAATTTGTGAAATTAGCCCTGTCGCCCTGCCCGTCAAAGATTGCGCTGCCACCGCCGGTCCACGCGAGATTCGGGCTCCAGTCGATCCTGTAACTGGTCGCGTACTCCTGGCCGAAATTGTTCTTAGGCAGGCTGTACATCACGAACGCCGAGCCGTCTCCCGGAGCGACACGCAGCGAGGTCGGCGTCAGCGGCTGAGGAGGGACTGCCGGGTCGGCGACTGCGAGGTTAACACCTGTAACATTGGCCGCAGAAATGCTAACCGGACCTGATTTACCAAACGGATTATTTGCATTGGGACTTACTGTGCCCAGCGCATACATTTCCGCCACAACCACGTAGCTTCCGGGCTTGAGACCCCTGACCGTGTATGGGCCGGCAGCAGCGATGGCCGTCCCCCCCACGGAACTGCAACTGAGACAAGCCGTAGAGTACACCCGGACAGCTATAGGGCCCGTCTTCGTTCCTCCATAGCTCACCTGGCCGGAGATGCTATAAGCGATGTCTGGCGAAGAAACAAAGTCCTGCGTCGTGTTTGCTGAAATGGTAAGCGTTGCGGAGGGAGGGCTGTAAGTATGGCCCGCCGACCCAAGGGGAGCAGCAGGGGTGACGGTATAAGTCCCCGCCGCCAGCCCGTCAAAGCTGTAAGCGCCCAGTGCATTCGTGGTTCTGGTGGCGCTCGAACCGCCAGACAGGGTAATCGTCACGCCTTGGACCGATGTCCCGGTTACCGCTCCGGAAATTTTATAGGTGGGGGTCGTGGATGCCGCGGGTGTCGTGCTGCTCCCTCCTCCCCCGCCACCGCCACAGGTGGCAACGGCGATGCTGACAAGTATTGCCACTAGAAATTTAATTGTTTTCACGATAACCTCCGCTTCACTGGTGGTAATGACCTGAGGATATGCGTGCAAGAAATCAAGGCGCCTCACAAAAAAATCTTCAATTGCACAGAGAAGCCAACACATGAAAACTTGTCAGCGAAAAAACTACGCCTGTGATATTGGCAAGTTCAACGTCAAGCCATTTTTGAATTCTGAATATGCTGGAAGATTTAGCGTATTCCCAAGCGGGGCAGGAGCGGCTAATTGGAGCGGCCACGTTCGTCACCGCGGTTGGGTCACATATGATGCATGGCTGCAGCTGAGTTGACTAAAATTCTATAGGCATTCGCCACGTACAAGGCGAAGCCGATCGCTCAAGGCAGCGGATGGACAAACTGCCGGTGCCATGCCGTGGGGTGCAGATCAAGCGCGCACCAATCCATTTATTTCGGGGTACGCGCAGATGGGTGAAACAGGGTAAGGAAGAAGGATCTGTGCACACCATGACGACTGCCGGATTTTCTGGCGGGCAGCTTTCTCAACAGTATAGCTGCATCATGCGCGAGCCCGGATATACCGCTGTCTGTTGCATCAGCACCATACTGCACGCTTGCGAGCTTCCGCACTACCGCGGCCAATCGTTCATCATCGCCGTAAAGCAGTTGCATGCGCTGCAACCATTGCTGCAGGGTGGCATAGCGGACCGCTGCAGTGCCGATATCAAAGTGCAGCAACGCATGCTGCAATTCATCCGCATTCATGGAATTCTTGATCGCCAACAATGCCTTGCGCCTGCGCAGGAGATAGCGCAGCTTTCCAGACAGCCAATATCCTGCAACAAGTACACTGAGCAAGGCCAACAACCCGAGTGCAATTCTTTGCACTGTCAGCCACAACGGATCAAACACTTTAATCCTGGCACCTGCGATGACGACAGAATCAACCCGTTCGCTTGCAGGATCGTAATACGGCAGATTGATTGCGGGCAATTGCAGGGTGCCTGTCTGCAATGGCACAAATGGCAACGTCACCAGCAGCTTCTGTGCGGCAGTGGTGGCGCGCTCACTGTCTGCCTTGACTATCATGGCCGGATAAAATCGCAGCGATTCATTGCTGCGAATTGAGGTCAGCAACTTCGCCAGCCCCGCCTCACTGAGGCCTGAACCCTGTATGGTCACCTTCCAGTTTACCGGCCTGTCCAGCGCGATTTCATCCGGCAGCGGCTCTGCTGTCACTTGCAGTTTGCCTATGGGCAAATGCACCGGCAGATAGGCCGGCACAGCGGCCACATCGAATTTGAGCGCAGCGAGCGGATAGCGCAGGCGCGTGCCAAACTTGAACGCATCCAGCAGCGGAAACTCAAGCGTCAGGCCGCCCTCGCGCAATGGCATCAGCGCCCATGCATAGCGATGCACGGTGTAGCGTATGCCATCCAACATTGCTTCGCGCTGGCTTTCTGCCAGCCAGCGCTGGTGTGCACCGGCAGCACGCAGCTCGCGCGGCACAGTCCATTGCAGCGTGCCATCGTCATAGATATCCAGCGTCAGCGTCGCCGTCTGGCGTACCTGCATGCGAGGGACATCGACAGCAGTTTTAAACATCACCGGCAGCGCATTCTTGCCCGATTCGGTGACGGATATTTCCAGCGCCTTGCTGGATTTATTCATGAAGCGCAACGCAGGCACCAGCAGCTTGCCGCTATGCAGTGGATAAAGGATGAGCGTCATGCTTTCGCTGCTGACAGTCCGCCCTTTGCGTGTCCGTGTCTGTATATTGCTGGAGATACCGAACACATTAAAGCTCTGTTTCAGCTTGTCCAGACTGACACCGCTTAACGGCGCACGCGCATCTTCTGCCCTGAGCTCGACGGTCAGCGCTTCTCCCAGCGCGATTGTTTTTTTATCCGCCTTCAGGGTAAAGCGCGCGTCGGCCAGCGCGATGCCCGACCAGGTCACACATAGCAGCAATGCCAGCTGCCATAATTGTTTTACCATGGCGGCATCTCCGGCAGCGGCACATACTCGCGTGCTGCTTCGATCCTGATCAGTGCTTTATGCAACGCAGAGGGCCTGTCTGCCGCCAGCTCCAGCTTTTTTAGGGCTGCGCGGTAAGTCATATCGCTGTCGAAAGCGTCAGGCTGCTCATGCATTCCGGCCTGATTGTTTCCTGCATGCAGCCTGGCCTTTTCTGCTTCTGCCAGTTCCTGTCCCAGCGCCAACTTCTGCGCTTTCTTGTCGTCAGTCGCGTCCATTGACACTGGACTGTCGCTCGCATCCTCGCCCAGCGCACCGCCAATCTCGTGCCCGCGGCGGCCCGCAATGCCGTTGGCATTTTTTCCGGGTTTGTCGAGCGCGGCAAGCTTGCCGGCAGTCAGCGCCAGGTTGGCACGCGCGTCCTGATTATCCGCAGCATATTTCAGCACGCCCAGAAACGCTTCAGCCGCGGCGCGATAGCCACCTGCCATGAAATAGCTGTTGCCGAGATTGAACAAGGCCTGCTCGCGCTGCCTGTTGTCGCGCGCTTCCAGCAGTGCGTTGCCGAACTGCTGGATCGCGTATTGAAAATCCTTGCGCCGGTATGCCGCCACTCCCTCGCCCACGCGACCGGCATACCCTTGCACATCTCCGTATAGGGTTTGCGCCAGAGCATGGTTGTGATTGCGATAGGCAGCATAGGCATCAACCTCTGCCGCATACGCTTCATGCCCGCTCATATCTGCTGCCGCCAGCAGCAGCAACAGCGTCAGCTGCGGCTGGAGCCGCTTCAATCTGAACGGAAAATTGACTACGAAGAACAGCAGCAGTGCAGGCAACAGGAAAGCAGCATACAACTCACGCCAAGCCTGCACATTTTCGCTGCGCTGTTTACTGCCGGGCACCGTCAACAGACCATTGTCATAGAGTGAGTGCCAGTCGCTGTCGCCGTCTGCCACCGCTACAAATTTGCCGCCGGTTCTGCCGGCCAGTTCCGCAAAGCCTGTTTGATCAAGACTGCTCACTACATCCACGCCCTCGTTCACGAGGGTGTTGCCGTCAGGCATGGGGATAATCGCTCCTGCTTCGGTGCCCACACCGAGGATAAACAGGCGTACTCCCGCTTGTTTCAGTTTGTCTGCCGCCTCCCACGCTGCCGCGCCTGCCGGGCCGGACAATGCACTGGTCTCGGCATCGGTCAGCAGCAGGATCGCACGCTGCGCAGAGCTATTTTCCTGCATATCGCGCAGCGCAAGTTCAAGTGCACTGGCCAGTGCAGTGCCTGGCGCATCGAACAACGCGGGTTCTGCGATCTGCAGGTAGTAGCGCAAGGCCGCATAGTCGCGGCTCAGCGGCATGATTAATCCTGCGCTGCCGGAAAAGGCGATCAGCCCGACGCGCTCGCCACGCAGCCGGGGCAACAGATCCAGCAGCTCAAGCTTGGCGCGCTGCAGCCGCTGCGGCGAAATATCCCGCGCATACATCGACGGCGATACATCCAGCAGCAGCATTACGTCCAGTTCATGGCGTTGTATTGCCTGTTGCCCCGGAGTACCCTGAACTGGGCCGCTCACAAGCGCCTGAACTGGGCCGCTCACAAGCGGGAGACGTGGCCCTGCCACTGCACAGGCCAGCAATAGCCACGCAATGAAATTCAGCAAGCCGCGCCACCTGTCCTGCTTCACATCCTCACTGCCGCGCACCGCCCATGCCAATAAATGCGCATCCGCATAATGCATTATCTGCCGGCGCCGCAGCTTCAGCAGCAAACTCATCAACAGCGGCTGCAGGGCGAGCAATGCCCACCACGGGTGTGCCCATTCAATTTGCGACCACTCAGACCAGCTCATCATGCTGCCATCCTGTGTATCCGCAGCAGACGCGCGACGCTAAACAGACAGACGGCCATTAACAGCAACGCGCCGTACCACTCCTCTACCGCCCTGCGGGTAGAAGGCTTGCTGATGGTCTGCTCCAGCTTGCCGATATCCTCCACTACCTGCTGCAGGGAACCGCTATTGTCGGCGCGGTAGTATCGCCCGCCGGTGAGCGCGGCGATCTGCTGCATATCCGGCTCGACTGGCGATTGATTCGCCGCAGGCGCTCGTCCTTCCGCAAACAGGTCGCTGCCGACCTGCACCGTGTAGATCGCCACCCCCATGTGCCTGGCCAGCGCCACCGCTTCAGACGGCGAAATGTCACCGGCGGTATTTTCCGTGTTGTCGCTAAATAAGATCAATGCCGGGCGCAATGCCTGCCGCTCGCCCAATTGCTTCAATGCCAACCCCACGGCATCACCGATAGCCGTGTTGTCACCGGCAATTCCAACTTGCACCTGCCGGATCATGCCGCCCACCAGGTCACGGTCAAAACTGGGCGGCACCATGGTAGCGGCGGTCGAGCCAAACACAATCACACCGAAGCGGTCACCCTGGCGCGCCTCGACAAAATGGCTGACCACCCCCTTCAGCACGGCCAGTCGATCCACGCGCTGGCCATTCAATTCAAAGTCGTCGATGCTCATGGTTTTTGAGGTATCGATCAGCATCACAATCTCGCGGCCTTCCGGCTTTTCCGGTATCAACTCGCCGATACGCTGAGGCTGCGCCAGCGCCACGATCAGCAGCAACAGTGCGCTGCCATTCAGCGCCAGATGCCAGTGCGATGACACTGGCATTGAATTTTTATCATCCGGCAATGGACTGAGATCGGGATGCACCAGCAGCATGCGCGAACTGCCGGCATCATTTTGCCCGCTGCGGCTGCGTGCAAAGAACCACAGCGCGGTAAGCAGCAGCGGGATTAACAGCAACCAGGCGGGTTGGGCAAGGGTGATCATTGTGAAATGCGCGTGGGTCTATCCATAACAAACAGACTGTCAGCCACAAGAAGCGCCACAGCCGCAAAGGTACTCAAAATATTAAATATAATCATATTGTTGCAATAATGCGATACATGTCCATCCGCGTCAGGGCGGAGATGCCAATTTCATTCACTGTGCCGCGGCAGACAGCTGATTCCACAAGCCCAGCGCGCTGATCACGATCACTCCGGCGCCCATCCAGCGCTTGAAGGATCTATCATTTTTGCCGATGCTGTCATGCGCCTTGAGACCCAGATAATGGCCAAGCGCTGCAATCGGTATCAGGCTCAGTGCCATCATGAAATGCAGCTCTACTTTCAGCATCAGAAAAGTTGACATCTTGATGCCCACCAGCACGAACCATAAGACAAACAAGGTGTCGCGCAATTGCTCTCTGTGCACCTTGCGCATGAACACGGCGACCATCAACGGTGCACCGGTCAATGAGGTGCCGGCGATATAGCCGCCCAGCATCAGCAGCAATTTATCCACCCAGTTGTGGTGGCTTTCGATCACATAGTTCAGGAACCAGATCACGCCGTAAAACAGCGTGACCGTATAGATAAAAATATTCAGCCACAGCGCGGGCAGGTTGACCAGGCCGAAGACACCGACAATGGCCGGCGGCACAATGTAAAGGGATGAACGGCGCAGATAAGCCCAGTCCACATTATTCAAGCGAGTGAATAAGGTAAGGCTGGAAAAAAACAGCAGATGCACGCTGATAATCGGCAGCCAGAAGATCGGCTGGTTGCTGACAAACAGCAGCAAGGGCAGGCCCAGCGCGGCACCGCCAAAGCCCAGGCCAGTGCGCACGAAACCTGTCCACACAAACAGCAAAGCGATTGCGATGCTTTGGTAAAGGCTGAAATCTGCCAGCATGTCAGGTGCCGATTTTCCTGAGTGTTGAACGGCGGC
Organism: Gallionellaceae bacterium; assembly: GCA_035531075.1. Lineage (GTDB taxonomy): Bacteria > Pseudomonadota > Gammaproteobacteria > Burkholderiales > Gallionellaceae > 39-52-133. The sequence goes on along the minus strand of DATKTO010000040.1, from coordinate 138,935 downwards.
TATAGCGGCGCAGCCAGTATTTTGCCTGCTCAAACAATGTCGCCAGCCGGTCTTCGCTCAGCTCGGCATCATGCTGGTACAGCATGACATCCAGTTGCTGCATGAATTCCGTCCAGCGCGCGTGATCCTGCGGCCTTAACTGTTGCGGTGCTTTACCGGCCAGCAATCGTTTAACGTTCAACGCGTGACGCAATTCCAGTGCCAGCATTAACACGCTTTCATGGGGGGTCTGCTCTTTGGCGCGCAGCTGCTGTTGCATTCTGCGCAAATTCTTCAGCGCGCGATAGGCAGGCAACTTGAATTTCCACAGCATAAACAGCACAAGAATCACGCACACAAACACAGCGCCCGACACTGCAATCCACAACCAGCCATCCCCCGCCGCAACCACCGGCATAGCGGGTTCTACAATGTCAATCAAGCCGTTCGTTTGCTCACTCATACCCGTTTACCCTGGAAAAAAATCCATACGCATCTTCATCTGTAGCGCAGCGGTGCAGCAGCACGCCGATGCGTTCAAACAGCAAGCGCTGCTGCGCATGCAAGGCCTCGGCTTCTTTGCGGAACGCACTGCGCACGCGCTGGCTGCCGGTATCCAGCCAGCGCCGCCTGCCTGTTGCTACATCCATAAATTGCATCATGCCGACGTTGGGCAGGGATTCCTCCGCCCTGTCCATCACCTGCAAAGCCAGCAGCTGATGATGCGCTGCCAGACGCATCAGCACGGGCAGATCCTGCTCATGCAGTTGCGCGAAGTCGCTGATCAGCACCAGTCTTGAGCCGCGCTGCAACAGCGTGTCCAGCTCGCGCAACATTTCCGAAAAAGTGCGCGCTTCTTCTTGCGTAGTATTCTGCAACGGCGGGCAAGGCGCAATGGCGGCGCGCACCAGCCGGGTTGCCCCTTCCTCGCCATTGCGGCAGGGCAGACTAAAGCCGCCGGGTTGCCACAGCGTACCACCGATGCAGGTATTTCCGGGCATCGCCGCAAACGCAAATATCGCGGCAAGGCGCGCGGCGAGCGTGACCTTGAGCTGCGTGCAGGTGCCGAAGCGCATGCTGGCACCGCGGTCGATGACGATATGCAGCGCCGGCTGGTGCTCTTCGCGATACACCTTCAGATAGGGTTTGCCGGTGCGTGCAGTCGTGCGCCAGTCCATGTCTCGCAGCTCATCGCCACGCTGGTACAGCCTCACCTCTTCAAAATCCAGACCGCTGCCGAGATAGGCGGAACGGTAATCCCCCGCTTGCCGGTAATGCACGTCCCTGAGGTGCAGATGGGCAAGATCCATCGCCTGTACCTGCTGGATGATGCCGGCGAGATCGGCATCATCCAGCAGCGGCGCATGCACCTGGGCATCCATTGCGATTGCGCGCCGCGGCAACAAGCGCGATATCCTGCTTCGTAGAGTCCTTAACATCTTTTAATCAGGGAATCGGCACAACTTCCAGCAAGGTCCTCACCATATCGTCGCGTGAGATTTTTTCCATGCGCGCGGTGAAGCTTGGGATGATGCGGTGCCGCAGGCAATCCGGCGCCACCGCCAGAATGTCGTCAGGCAACACATGCTCGCGCCCCTGCATATAGGCCGCTGCCGCGGCGGCATGGACAATCGCCAGCGAACCGCGCGGACTCGCGCCCACCTCGATGAATCCTGCGAACTGCGGCAGCCACTTGTCGATCTGCCGCGTCGCGCCGACCAGCGCCACCACGTATTGCTCAAGCGCCGGCGCGAGATGAATGCGCTTCACTTCTTCACGCGCGGCGAGCACAGTAGCCACATCCAGCACCGCGCCCTGTGGCGCAGGTGCTGTGCCGGTGAGACGCTCGCGATCGCGCTGCAATATCCGCAGCTCATCCTCGGGGCTGGGGTAGTCCAGCATCACATGCAGCAGAAACCTGTCCATTTGCGCTTCCGGCAGGGGATAGGTGCCTGCCTGTTCCAGCGGATTTTGCGTCGCCATCACCATGAACAGTTCCGGCAACGGCCGCGTCACGCCGCCCACGGTAATCTGCTTCTCCTGCATCGCTTCCAGCAAGGCGGCCTGCACCTTGGCGGGTGCGCGGTTAATCTCGTCCGCGAGGATGATTTCATGGAACAGCGGCCCCTCGGCAAAACTGAAACTGCCCGCCTGCGGATTATAGATTTCGGTGCCGGTCAAATCGCCGGGCAGCAAATCCGGCGTAAACTGTATGCGGCGGAAACTGCCGTGCACGGCGCTGGCCAGCGCCTTCACGGCAGTGGTCTTGGCCAGACCCGGCAGCCCCTCCACCAGAATATGCCCGCCGGTCAACAGGCTCACCACCAGCTTGTCCAGCAGATCTGCCTGACCGACTATGGTGTTTTCCAGATATTTGCGCAGGGCAATGATGTCGGGCTGATTGGTCATAATGTTTATTTTGCAGGGTTGAGGCGCGTCTGATTCAAACGTGAATTTTAACTGAAATAGGTGATGTTGATGCCCCTGGCTGTACTCATACCGTTGGCGAGACTAATTCCGCTTTAACATTCTGCCGGGCGCGTTTCTGCTTCACTCCCAGCGCGACAATCATCAGCAATGCGATGGCCAGCATGGGCAGCACCGCCAGATTGACCGCGCGCCAGCCAAATGCACTGAGCAGACTACCCGAAGAAAATGTTGCGATACTGATGGCGACGTACATCAAAAAATCATGCGCAGCCTGCACCTTGGCACGTTCACTGGGGCGGTACGCTTCTGTCAGCAGGGTGGTGCCGCCGACAAACAGAAAATTCCAGCCCACCCCCAGCAAGATCAGGCCGGACAAAAAGTGCAGATACTCCATGCCAGACAATGCAATCGCCACATGCCCAAGCAGCAAGACTACGCCACTAGTCATGATAGTCAATACGCCAAAGCGCCGAATCAGATTGCCGGTAAAGAAGGAGGGCGCGAACATGCCTAATACGTGCCACTGAATCACGGTTGCCGCTGAACTGATAGGCTGGCCGCACAATTGCATGGCTAGCGGCGTCGCTGTCATCACCAGCAGCATCACGGAAAAACCGATGGAAGATCCCGCCAGTGCGGTCAGAAATATGGGTTGCTTCATGATGGCCGGCAAGTCGCGTGCCGTTCCATGAATTTCGCTTGCAGCTACAGACGGCAGAGCCAGCCGGGACAGCAGCAGGATGACCAGAATACTCAGCGCAACCATGCTGAGGTAGGTTAGCGCGGACGGAACCGTGCCGACATTCTGCGTAAACCTGACCAGATTCGGCCCTGCCACTGCGGCAAAGACCCCGCCCGCAATTACCCAGGAAATCGCGCGGCTCCTGAAATCCGCACTCGCCGCATCAGCCGCCGCGAAACGGTAATACTGCGCAAAAGCCTGATAACAGCCCACCAGCATGTTAGCCGCCACGAACAAGAGGAAGTTCTCCTGCCAGATCGCCACTGCAGCCAGCAAACCACCTGCTCCGCCCAGTATTGCGCCCAGCAGGAATCCCGTCTTGCGGCCATAGCGCTGCATGAATAATGAAGCCGGTATCATCGTCACGGCAGCCGCCACCATCATCATGGCGATCGGCAGCGTTGCCAGACTTTTCTCCGCCGCGAGCATCCATCCCACGATACCGGAAAGGGTGATCACCATGACTGAAACGGTTTGAAACAGGGCCTGCGCAGATGCGAGTATCAACACGTTGCGCTTTTCAACATCGATCATCATTTGTCACTCTCCCGTGCAATTGTTGTTATCAGAATCAGGGAAAAAACGAATTACAGAACAGAAACGGCCGCGATGGCGCCTGAATCGCCATGCACATGGCTTGCATAATACTATTTACACACCCTCTAGAAAACGTTCCTGAATGGCTTGCAGCCGCGCGGCCAGATCAGGTACAGCACTCAGATCAATTCCGGAGCACGCCAGACCGGCACAAATATCTTCCGGCGACAGTATCACGCCGTCTGACGGCTTTAATACCACCCCTTTCAATACCAGGCTGGGAAAGCCGTCACCATGGGCATCGCGGCAATCTGAATGAATCACGCGCCTGGTCAGGCCCAGGCTGCATGCCAACTCATCGGCATACAGCGCATACAGCGTGCAACGCCCGCCGGGCGGATTTTGTGAAATAACCTTGATCAATTCCGGCATGACACTACTCCAATTTAGTTGTGATAAACAAAGCAATTACCGAGAGGCACCGCTACATGACGCTCTTCAGCAAAATATAGGTCGCAACAATGATCAGAAAAATGGCAAAACTCTTCTTCAGTTTTTCCTGTGAGAAGCGATGCGCAATGCGCGTGCCGGCAAAGCTGCCTGCCACCGTCAGCAAGGTGAACGACGCCATCATTGTCCAATCCACCGGCACTGCCCCTATATAGCCTGCAAAACCCGAATAGGATTTGGCTGCAACGATGACCAGTGAGGTACCGATGGCGACCTTCATTGGAATGCCGGACAGCAGCACCAGTGCAGGCACTATCAGGAAGCCGCCGCCCACACCGACCAGACCTGTCAGCACACCTACTCCCACGCCGTGCAGCGCGATATGCCCCATGTGCGCCTTGATGATTTCCAATTCCCCGACCGCCATATCTTGGCCGCCCGCCACGGCCAGTTGCGCCGCCTGCCCCTGGGGCTGCTTCTTTTTCTGCAACATTTTCCATGCTGCGACATACATCACCAGTGCAAAAAGAGTGAGCTGAACTGACACTGGCGTATATATTCCCAGGCGCGCGCCTGCATAGGTGCCAATCACACCAAACAGACCGAACATGGCCGCTATCTTGACATCCACATTGCCGCGCCGCCAATTGTCCCAACCCGAAATGGTGGCGGTGACGGCAACGATGCCCAGGCTCATGGCGATTGCCGACTTCGGCTCAACATCCAGCAAATACAACAGTGCGGGCATGGCGATGATGGAACCGCCACTGCCAAACAGACCCAGAACGATGCCGGTTATCGCGCCGGCCAGAACCACGAGAATCAACATGATGCACCCTCCCCAGCCTGTAGATATCAATCATTCAAATGAATAATTGAATCTTGCTGAAAAAAATCAAAGAATCAGCACGTTATCCGCCCACATCGTCCATTCCGCCAAGTGATCGAGCGATCGCCGAGATCGCGGCTTTGTCTTCGGCAAATGCTGTGGCCGGCACACACAACGCCGGCAACTGCCACGATGAAAAGCGAGAAAATCACATGCGTCAATTTCATGCCAGCCCCGATCAAGGTTTTGCGGGTGCCGGATTAAGGCGAGGATGAGTCTCTTCTCCCCATATCTGCACCACCAGCCCGGAAAGCAACATCGAGATGGCGACAAACCAGAAAGCCTGTTCTATGACGCCGTTTAAACTGGCCACAATGCCAAGCGCCAGCGCACCGATACCATAGCCAAGATCACGCCAGAAGCGGTAAATGCCGATGGCCGAACCGCGCCAGTTGGGATGAGCGATATCCGACACTGCGGCCGACAGGTTGGGGTACAGCAGCGCCATACCAAGCCCGGAAACCGCTGCCGACAGCGACCACCAGGCCACTCCTTCGCCCAGCAGCATCATCGCCACGCCCGCCCCGCATATCCACATGCCCCACACGATAGGCTTCTGCCTGCCGATATGGTCGGACAATTTGCCGGTAAAAAATTGCGAGCCGCCCCACACGAAACCGTAAACGCCTATGACCCAGCCGATGCTGGCCAACGACAGCCCATGCCGGTACAAAAACACAGGATAGAACACCCACACCAGCGCATCCACGAATTTTTCCACCAGTCCTGCCTGACTGATCGAGGCCATGCGCTTGTCGCGCCACGACATCAGCGAGAAAACTTCCCAGGTGCTCGGTTTGTCGGAAATGTTGGTGGGATAGCGCGGTACTGGCCCGACAGACTTTCCGGCGGCGTGTTTCGCCCCCTCCGCCTTGGCCCAGGACAAGGTGTCCTTGACCCACAACAGCGTGAGTAACGCTGCCAGCGCGATTACTGCGATGCCGAATATCAGCAGGCCATGACGTGGCCCATAGGCAGTCGCCATGTAACCGGTGATGATGCCTGCAATCGCCAGTCCCACATAGCCGGAAAACTCATTCAGGCCAATGACAAATCCTCTTTGATCGGGACGTGTGATATCCAGCTTGGAGGTCTGCGTCATCGACCAGGTCAGCCCCTGGTTCACCCCCAGCAGCACGGTTGCGGCGACGATCCAGTTCCAGCTGGGTGCATAAAGAATCATGAAAGGGATCGGTACAGCAGCAGCCCAGCCCAGCAGCAATACCTTCTGCCGCCCGATGCGCTCGGACAAACGGCCCGCCACAAAATTGAGCGTGCCCTTGACGAAGCCGAAGGCCACCACAAAGGTGGTGAGCAGCATGAAGGAACCCTTGGGCACGCCGAACTCGGTTTCGCCCAAAGCCGGCACAACGGTGCGCATCATGCCTATGGTCATGCCCACCAGAAACACCTGAAACAGCTGGTGGGAAAATTGCGCAAAATTCTCGCGGATACCATGACGGTATTCCTGGTATGTATCGTGTATCACATGGCTCATGCGGCCCCCAGATTGGTGGCTACGATTTGTTCCATTTCAGCTGGGCGCGGCGGAATATCAGACAGAATGAATTGCACAAATTCAGTCTTGTTGGCGATCTGGAGCCCCGTATTGAAGCGTTTCTCATAGCCGATTGTTGAAGAAGGCTTGCCGGAAATGCCTGCACCGCACGCGCTGCCTGATGTGTGGCCGGGGAACACCTCGACAGAATCCGGCAGTAACATCAGCTTCGCATGCAGGCTGTCATACAACTGCTCTGCCCACTCTTTGCCCTTGCCTGCCAGGTCGGGACGACCGATGCTGCCCACAAACAGTGTGTCACCCGTCAGCACAAACCATGGCTCAGCGCTGCGGCGCTTGTCAGTAACCGTCAGGCACATGCTGTCTGGCGTATGGCCGGGCGTGTGCATCACCTGCACCGCTACGTTGCCCACCTCGATAATTTCTCCATCCGCAAGCCCATGGAAAGGAAATTTCACGCGCCCCTGATTGGACTCATGCAGACAATATTTCGCCCCGGTTTTTTCCGCCAGCGCGCGCCCGCCCGAATAGTGATCGGCATGCACATGGGTATCGAAGACATGGGTGATTTTCACGTTCTGTTTGGCTGCCTCTTCAATGAACCAGTCCTCATCGCCCGCTACCGGGTCCATCGCGACACCCACTTCACAGGTACCGCATCCGAGAAAATAGGACAGGGTTGCTTCCTTGGCTAAACGTTGTCTGAAAAACATGTCTTCTCTCCTTTTGCTGTTTACATAATCCAGTATTCAAATGAATACTTGAATACTTGAATACAAGTATAAAGACTAGTCTGTGACTGTCAAGAAAATTTTAGTGTGTAATTACAGGTGCCATGAAAACAATAGGTTTTCACGAGAGTGATTACTGGAGGTTAACTTGCTTACCCGGCGTGCTTTTTGAGCGGAAGCTGCCCCGTTTTCCATTCGGGGTAACCGTCTTCCAGACGCCGTGCACGATAGCCATGCTGGCGCAACTGATCAACCGCATCGAATGACATCATGCAATAGGGGCCTCGACAATAGGCGACGATCTCCTGTTCCTTGGGCAGTTTGCTGAGCCGCTCCGCCAGCGATTCCAGCGGGATATTGACTGCACCTTCGATATGGCCGGCCTCATACTCTGCAGACGGGCGCACATCGATCACCATCGCTTCGCCTGATCTCACCATCCCCAGCAGCTCGTCTCTACGGACCGGGGTCAGCTTGTCGCGGCTGTCGAAGTTTTCACGCACGATGCGATCCACTTCAGCCAGGTGCCGCTCAGCCACATGACGGATGCCCGCCAACAGCGCTGGCACCTGCTCGTCCGTCAGGCTGTAGATCACCTGCGTGCCTTCCTTGCGTGACTTTACCAGCCCGCCTTCGCGCATGATGCGCAGGTGGTTGGAGGTGTTGGCCACCGACATGCCGCTGGCCTGCGCCAATCCGTCCACACTGCGCTCGCCTTGCGCAAGCGCTTCCAGCAACTCAAGCCGGTTGGGGCTCGCCAGTGCCTTTGCGACACGGGCGAAATTTTCAAACAGCTTTTTTTTGGGAGAATAAATTGTGCTCATCAATACAATTGACCATAAATCATTTAGGCCCTGACCGGCTCCATGCCCGTTATTTTTTAGCGCACAAATGTCATGCTACCAGTTTTTCCGCTTGCAGAGCGACGTGTGCAGTACTCCATGGTATTCGCTTAAACAAAATATCATTGCAACACAAATAGTTACAAGCGACCGTGGCACAACAAAACATTTATTGTAATAGATACTACAAACACGTAATATATATAACATGAATGATATAAATCATTGGCTCACCCTCATTATTAGCCTGCCCACTTCCAACGCTACAGCACGCATGCGCATCTGGCGTGCACTGAAAAGTCTGGGCTGCGGGGTACTGCGCGACGGCGTGTATCTGTTGCCGGATAGTGCTGCAGCGGTGCTCAGCCTGGAACAGCAGGCTGCGGCAGTGATCGCTGCGGGCGGCGCCGCGCAAATCGTTAAACTGGTCAGCATGCATCCCGCACAGGACATCAATTTCCGCAAATTATTCAACCGTACCGATGACTACGCCACGCTCAAGCAGGAGATTGATGCATTGATTGGCATTCTGCCCGCACAGAACATGCTCGCCAACAAACGTACGCTGAAGCGGCTCGCACGTGATTTTGCCGTGATCTCGGCCATCGATTTTTTCCCGGATGCCGCTCGCGATCAGATCGCACTGTTGCTCGACAAGGCAACTGCAGGACTATCTGCCATCGTCAATCCGGATGAGCCGCATCCCACCAAGGGCATCATAAAAAAACTGAAACGCGAGGAGTTCCATAAACGCAGCTGGGCAACACGCAAAGGATTATGGGTAGACCGCATGGCCAGCGCCTGGCTGATTCGCCGCTTTATCGATCCTGCTGCGAAATTCAAGTGGCTGGACAAGCCGCAGGATTGCCCGAAGAGCGCGCTGGGTTTCGACTTTGACGGCGCCAGCTTCACCCATGTCGGCGCGCGCGTCACGTTCGAGGTGCTGCTAGCGAGCTTCAACCTTGAACCTGACCCCGCATTGCAGCGCCTGGCGGCAGTGGTGCATTTCCTCGATGTGGGCGGCATTCCGGTGGCCGAGGCGCACGGACTGGAACTGATACTCAAAGGCATGCGCGAGCGCTGTGCCGACGACGACATCCTGCTCCACGAGGCATCGATAATTTTCGACGATCTGTATCTGACCTACAATAATGAGGAGAGTAACGATGAGCAATGAAGGCATACCCACTACCCCGCCGGCACCTGTGTCATTCTGGGTTGCATCTCGATACTGGTTTAAATTAGGCTTTATCAGCTTTGGCGGCCCGGCCGGGCAAATTGCCATCATGCACCAGGAGCTGGTGGAAAAACGCCGCTGGATTTCCGAGCACCGCTATCTGCACGGGCTAAATTTCTGCATGATGTTGCCGGGGCCTGAGGCCACTCAACTTGCAATATACATTAGCTGGTTGATGCATGGAATCAAAGGCGCGGTGATGGCAGGGGTGATGTTTTTTATGCCCGCGTTTCTACTGCTGTCGCTGTTGGCGGGGGTCTATCTTGCCTGGGGAGAGGTACCCATGGTGCAGGGAATTTTCTACGGCATCAGGCCTGCGGTGGTGGCAGTAGTGCTGTTTGCCGCGTGGCGCATAGGTAACAGGGCGTTAAAGAATGAGGTGCTGTGGGGCATGGCGGCGCTTGCTTTTATCGGCATTTTTTTCCTTGATATCGGTTTTCCGTGGATCGTGCTGGCGGCGGCAATTCTGGGTGCTTTGGGCGGAAAATTTATCCCGGCAAAATTCAAGAGTGGCGGCGGCCATGGCGCTTCCAAGGCAGCATATGGCCCGGCACTGATTGACGACGACACCCCCACGCCTGCGCACGCAAAATTTTCCTGGGGCAAGCTAGTTGCCTCCACTACAGTCTTCGTCGCCATCTGGCTTGCGGCAATGTTGGTGATCAGCGGCCAGCAAGCCCTCACCGACATAGGGGAATTTTTTACCAAGGCGGCTTTCCTCACCATCGGCGGTGCGTACGCGGTGCTGCCGTATGTATATCAGGGTGGTGTTGAGGATTTTGCCTGGTTGACCGGCCCGCAGATGATGGACGGGCTGGCGCTAGGTGAAACCACACCGGGGCCGCTGATAATGATTGTGACCTGGGTAGGCTACATGGGCGGCGTGGCGAAAGAAGTCTTTGGCAATCCAATTGCAGCCGGCTTGGCGGGCGCGGCGACGGCAACTTTCTTTACCTTTTTGCCCTCGTTCTTTTTCATCATCGCAGGTGGGCCGCTGGTAGAGTCCTCACGCGGACAAATAAAATTCACTGCCCCGCTCACGGGCATCACTGCGGCCGTTGTTGGCGTGATTATCAATCTGGCGGTATTCTTTGCATGGCACACCTTCTGGCCGCAGGGAGTTAAAGACACTCCATTTGCAGGTACCTTCGACTGGCTGTCGGTGGTGGTTGCCATCGCCGCTTTTATCGCTTTGTGGAAATACAAGGCCGACATTATGAAAGTCATTGGCGTGTGCGCGATGTTTGGGCTGGTCTATACATTCATCAAGCCTTTACTGGGATAAGGAGAAATTCAAATGATCAGAACGATTAATCCGCAAGAATTCAAATCAATACGGGGCCATAAAAGCATGACCATGAGAGAAGTTGTGCTTATTGCGTGCGCGGCGGCGCTGTCAGGAATTCGGTCGTGGATGCTCTGCAGACACAAGCCCTCGAGGCGTGTTTTATCGTGGGCGGTATCTCCGCCTGGAAAGAAGATGGCGGCATCGTCGTCGCAAACTAGTCACCGTCCCTGTTAACTTCCGCCTGAGGAGAGCATCATGAAATGGGTTACCCGTGAACGTCCCAAAATCGACCGCATTGCCTGTCCCTGGCTGATCGCTCGCTTCATCGATAAGGAGGCCGAGTTTCTGTATGTTCCCAGCAGTAATGTGCTCAGCACGGCCAAAGAAACCGGTGCAACACCCTATGACATTCCCGGCGTGGAGATGGGGCACGATGGCGAGCTGTGCAGTTTTGATGCTTTCATCAAGAAGTACAAACTGACCGACCCTGCTCTGCTACAGCTCGCCACCATCGTTCGCGCTGCGGATACTGACCGTCTTGATCTGTCTCCTCAGGCGGCAGGGTTGCTCGCCATTTCTCTCGGGCTCTCACGCAACTTCACAAACGATCATGAAATACTGAAACAGGGGATGATCATCTACGACGCGTTATATGCCTGGTGCAAAGAGCTGGGAAACGAAACATATAGCTGGAATCACGGCAAGAATCCTTAAAACAAGTAATTGGAGCAAAATCGGTGGCCTTACTGGATTCTACGCACCTGAAAATGCCTGGACTGAAAAACCCTGCCTGGGGTATTCTTAATCAAGTTAGCTTGAAAAGCGTTTTTTTTATGCTGAATGGATTCGATTATTCTTTGAAGATAGGAAATGAAATGAAAAATGCAATCTGGTTGGGTGTTGCAGCGCTGTTGTTTGCAGCACAGGTGCAAGCAGGCGAAGTTTCCGTGAGCGATGCGTGGTCTCGTGCAACCGCTCCCGGGCAGGAGGTTGGTATGGTGGGTTTGGTTGTCACCAGCCAAAAAGATGCACGTCTCATTGCCGTGTCGAGCCCGGCATCGTCAACTGCCGAGATTCATACGATGACGATGGATAACGGTGTGATGAAAATGCGCCAAATTGAAGCGTTGCCTTTAAGCGCGAAAAAGCCTGCCACTCTTGGCCCGGGAGGCAACCATCTGATGCTGATCGGCCTCAAGCAGGCCCTCAAACCGGGCGATACAGTTGAACTTACATTAACCGTGCAGTTTGCCGACAATAGCACAGAAAAGGTCAATGTTAAGGCGCAGGTTCGACCTCTCACTGCGATGCAACACAAGCTTCAACGCTAGCATTGAGGCTTAACGCGGGGTGCGCGTTAAGCGAAACAATGATCAGTCAATCGGGAGGAAGCGCGATGTGGAAAAATATCATGTGTGCGGTAGCTTTGTGCTGGTTCGGCAACGTCTGGGCAGGCCCTTATGATCCTATTGTAACCATGGCATGGGTCGGCGAAAGCGTGCCCGGACAATCTACAGCCACGCTGCAACTCAACCTGACTACGGTGAAAGCTGCCACATTGATGTCGGTGAGCAGCCCCGCTGCTGCATCAGTGGAAATTCAAAGCTTGACCGCATCCCAGGGAAAGATGAAAGTGCAGGTATTGAGCAATTTGCCGATACCGGATCATCGCACGATCACCTTTCCGACACAGGCGATTTTTTTAATGATGACGGGCATTAAGCAGCCGCTCAAAATTGGGGAGCGCGTGCCTGTCACACTCAACTTTGCATTTCCTGACAAGCAGATAAAGACAGTTTCGACGGAAGCTGAGGTCAAAAAGATGGAGTTAAGCTATAAGCACTATGGCCCTAATGCGGTGTACGATCATCGCTAAAGCCAGCAATCCTTAAGGCGGGTACCAGTCCCCCCAGCTGAAGCGCTTACTGCACAGCCTCTTTGACAATTTCACCGAGTAGATCATTGACAGCCTGGAGCGACTTCCTGGAAGCTGAAGAACCCACCATCTGAGTCTTGCGGTAAGCCACCCGAACTTCGTTTGGCTTCTCAGGCAGCACGTAAATGGAAATGATGTAGGGACAAAATACAATGTTGTCCGGATCAGCCTCCATCATCTTGCGCGACACAGTGGCACTGCAAAATTCCAGCGACTCGGCATTGAGGAAGACCTGTTTGCCGCCCCCCAGATCCTTGCCCGTGCGCTCGAGCATGTCTCCCACATGCGAAACATTATTGATCACCAAACCACGCCCGGTAATCGCCATTTCAACTGCATCTCTTACGTCGGCAAAACTGCCTTGCTTGATGGATATCGACATGTGGGCACCATCGGCCAAGGTGGGCGGTGACATTCCCAGCAGAGCCGTAAACGCAAGCAATATTCTGATAGCTTTAACCATTTTGCCATTCCTATATTAGAGAGGACGCATATTATCGCAAACAAGCTGATGCGAGAAAATTTCCTGAGCCTGTGTCAACTTCTTGGCAGGCAATCAATTCAAACCGCTAGGTCTAATTACAACCATAACATGAATCCTGGTGCGCCAAAATGCCATATGGCGCCCTTTTGAAGGGCGCCATATGGCTTGTTACACTACCAGTATTTCAACCGAAAATACTAAGGGCGGATATAAGCGTAGCCTTCTTTTTGCTTTTTCATCAGCTCAACCACGCCGGCAGGTACGTAGCTTGTATTGGGCAGCATGTCTTCCTTCGTCAATTTCATGCCTTTCATCGTATTTTCACAGGCAACGATGGTGATATTTGCTTTCTTTGCCTCTTCTATACGGCCTGCAACAGCGGAATCCATCTTGAGCATCGCGATCCCGGGGCCGTAAACAACGATTTCCGCATTAACCTTGTCCGCGCCAAGCATTTGCTGAACGTTTTTAACGTTATTGAGTGCCAAATTCCATTTCGCAGGATCTGCATCGCTGACCTGCACTACCACACCTTCTTTGGCGACCGACGCATCGGCTGCAGCAGCATGAAGCGATACAAAAGACAGCGACAGTGCCAGCACAGCACCTACCACATTGATATGTTTCATTATTTTAATTCCTCCATGATGTTATTTAGTTGCAACTGTTTAAACAGCTACACGAGTAAAGACGCGAGACTGACAGATATTATTCCAATTTTTTTTCAATTAATGAATCGAGCATGGAATAATTGGGCATATGCTTGCGTCTTACGCAGGACTGTTTAACAAGATCATAAACATAAATGATTGTGCAAATACAAGTATGAAAATTATTTCCCTTTTTTGCCGCTCGAACAGCTTACAGGATCAGCTTGAGCAAGTCAGGCCCAGATTGTACCGTCTTGCATATTCATGGAGCCATAACGCTGCGCTGTCTGAAGATCTGGTGCAAGAGGCGCTGATTAAAGCGCTGAAAAATGCTAACCAGTTACGCGACCCGGCGCTATTAAACAGTTGGTTGTTTAGCATTCTTGCAAACTGCTGGCGAGACCATTTTCGTCGACACCAGGAGATGGACGATATCGAGGAACTAGAAGATTATCGTTATGCGCACGACAATACACCTGAAAATTCACATTCCCAATCACAGATTATTTCCCGCGTGCGCAGCGCGGTTGCACGCCTTCCTCTGGGCCAGCGCCAAGTGCTCACGCTAGTCGATCTGGAAGAGCTTTCGTATATTGAAGTTGCGTCGATATTGGACATACCCATCGGAACGGTTATGAGCCGCTTGTGCCGCGCGCGTGTGGCGATGAGGGCACTTTTAAAAGAGCTTGATCCGCAGCAGTCAGTGCATGCTGTGCAAATCAGGAGAATAAAATAATGCAAAATCAAAATATTTCTGATGAATACTTGAATTCATTTGTAGACAATCAACTCGATCCGGCGGAAAAAGCTCAGGCATTCGATGCGATCAATCGAAACGTTTCAATGAGAGAGCGCGTCTGCGAATTGCGCGGCCTGAAAGAGCTGATACAACATAGCTACAGCCAGCCTCCGCTATACATGCTGCCATCGGCAAAACAACTACATCGCTGGTCTGGCCATTTCCATGCTATCGCAGCCTGCCTGATACTGTTGATAGGCGGGGTATCGGGCTGGCTTACGCACGCATGGATCAGCAGGGAGCGCGGTCCAGATCTGATGAGCATCGTTGACGCCAGACAGGCCGGCTATAACCTTGCTGAATCGCGAAAAATTATTGTTCATGTAAGCAATTCCGATCCAGTGAGACTCAAAGCTGCTCTGGATGAAACTGAGGATTTGCTGGATACATACAGGCGCGCCAACCGTCAGATTAATATTGAAGTGATTGCAAATAAACACGCCGTAGATTTACTGCGAAGCAATGTATCAGCATATGCCCCGCGTATAAACGCGATGCAGCAGAAATACCCCAATTTGAACTTCCTGGTTTGCGGTCAAACAATCAGCAAACTAAAAGCGAAAGGAGAAAACGTGCAACTGTTGCCCCATACAGGAATTGCATCTTCCGCGGCCGAACAAATTAACAAACGAATGCAACAGGGATGGGGTTACGTTAGAATATAACGATTTTTTAATATTTATTCCCGCAAAAGACAACAAGTTATCCCAAATCATCAAAAAATGTGTTGCGATTCAAGCATGGATTTTTATCGTGAAGATAGTGAAAATTACGAAAAAATCGCTTGTCAGACATGGAATAACTTGAGTAAACTAGTCGAGTCGGTTATTTATAACGTCGAGTCTGCCATAACAAATGGCCCTGATTCGCGGCATATGCCAGACAGCGGCTGAAAAGGAATTTGAAGTTTGCGGTACGGCAGGAAGTCCTCCTGCCAGACTTCATTATGTTGATTCCGCCTGTTGGCAAATCAATAATCACAGAGCAGAAAGTTAATCGGAATATCGATTGGATACTGAAGCGTTTAAGTTTAATTTTATTTGAGGGGTTTTGAAATGGATCAATTACGTAGAACATTTTTGAAGAGCGCCGGTGTTGCCGGATCAGTAGTACTGGCAATCTCAGCAGGTTTGCTCAAGTCTGGTGAAGCACTTGCAGCAGCATGGAACACTAACGCCTTCGGCGCAAAAACCATTTCTGATGCGATGTCAGCCGCTGGTTTCTCCGGCGCAGCCGAGAGCAAAGACATTGAAATCAAAGCTCCTGAAATTGCTGAAAATGGCTCTGTAGTTCCTGTTGAAGTAACCAGCAAAATCCCTGGCACAACTTCAATGGCAATTTTTGTAGAAAAGAACCCAACACCAATGGTTGCTTCTTTTGAATTCATGGCCGGTGCCGAGCCTTACATTTCGACTCGTATCAAGATGGGTCAGACTTCACTGGTTCGCGTATCAGTAAAAGCAGGTGGCAAGACTTACAATACAACCAAAGAAGTTAAGGTTACCATCGGCGGCTGCGGCGGTTAATTATCGCCCCTGGTACGTTTCGAAATAAATTTAATTAATAGTTAGTTTGACGAGGAGTATGACATGGCTGGAGATATGAAAATGCGCGCGGCGCTTAACGGCGACGTTGCTGAAGTAAAAGTATTAATGAGTCACCCTATGGAGTCTGGTCTGCGCAAAGATGCAAAGACTGACAAAATGATTCCAGCTCACTATATCAACATGGTTGTCGCCACATTGAACGGCAAAGATGTTATCGAGTCACAGTGGGGATCAGCAATTTCCAAGAACCCGTTCCTGGGATTCAAAGTTAAAGGCGTAAAAGCTGGTGACAAAATTGCAGTTCATGCTGTTGACAATATGGGTACCAAGTTTGACGGTGAAGTTGCCGTAGCCTAAATCAGGTTAAGGGCATCACTAAAAATTCAGAATTCCTGTTGAGTCGCGTATCGTTCTGCTTGCTCCACTTGCCAGATATATTTATCGGGGCCGGCGTGAACAAACAGAGCTTACTGAGTCACCAGGAAATTTGGATTTTTAGAGCTGTCCATTTTTTGTCTGGGCTTATTCAAATTTTGCATTCGCTCACAGCGTCAAAATCAGAAAAGCCGGGACAGGCAATTGATTTAATACTTAAGCAATGCGCATCTAAACGTCAGGATATTCTTAAAAGTCTAGCAATTTCGCAGTAATCAATACGGTAATGTAATAAGTTGCCTCGGACACAAAACAATGTGCCCGGGTTGTTTTATTGTTCTTAAGTTATTGCATTTTTTATGAATCATCTTGCATTTAATTTTATATATTTGACAAATCGTAAAGGAGAATTTTATGTCCATGAATCGTCGTGAATTTTTACAACTGCTAGCGATAGCGTCTGCTTCCGGATTGGCGCTGAATAGCAAATCAGCCTTGTCGGCCAACAAGGGCACAGACAGCTTTTACGACTTGCCTGCCTTTGGCAATGTATCCATCATGCACATGACGGATTGTCACGCGCAGTTGAAACCCATTTATTTCCGTGAGCCAGACGTAAATATTGGCTTGAGCTCAAATTTTGGCAAGCCACCACATCTGGTCGGTGAAGCATTGCTTAAGCACTTCAACGTGCGTCCCAACACGATGGAAGCCCATGCCTTTACCTACCTTGATTTTGAAAAGGCAGCAAAACGTTACGGTAAAGTCGGCGGCTTCGCCCATCTGTCTACGCTGGTAAAACAAGTCCGCGCTAGCCGTCCCGGCTCACTGCTGCTTGACGGCGGCGATACATGGCAAGGTTCTGCCACCGCGCTGTGGACAGACGGTCAAGATATGGTAGATGCATGCAAACTGCTGGGCGTCGATGTGATGACAGGGCACTGGGAATTTACGCTGGGTCAAGAACGCGTCAAGCACGTTATCGAAAACGATTTCAAGGGCAAGTTGGATTTCGTTGCGCAGAACGTTAAAGACAACGAAATGGGTGACCCTGTATTCCAGCCCTATGTAATGAAGCAAATCAATGGCATACCTGTCGCCATCGTCGGCCAGGCCTTCCCTTACACACCAATCGCAAACCCGCGTCACATGGTTCCAGACTGGAGCTTCGGCATCCAGGACGAGAACATGCAGAAGGTTGTCGATGAAGCCCGTGCCAAAGGTGCACAGGTTGTCGTGGTGATTTCTCATAACGGTATGGACGTTGACCTGAAGATGGCAAGCCGCGTTACTGGCATTGACGCCATCATGGGTGGCCATACGCACGACGGTATCCCTGCTCCATCTATCGTCAAGAATCGCACGGGCCAGACTCTGGTTACCAATGCCGGATCAAATGGCAAGTTCCTTGGCGTGATGGACTTCGACGTAAAGGGTGGCAAGGTTGCAGGCTTCAAATATAAGCTGTTGCCAGTATTTTCAAACCTGATCACGCCTGATGCAGAGATGGATAGCCTCATCACAAAAATCCGCGCCCCCTATGAGGCGAAACTGGCTGAGAAACTGGCGATTACCGAAGGCACACTGTACCGCCGCGGCAATTTCAACGGTACCTTCGACCAGCTGATCCTGGATGCGCTGATGGAAGTTAAAGGTGCAGACGCAGCCTTCTCACCCGGCTTCCGCTGGGGTACATCATTGTTGCCGGGCGAAGCGATTACCTATGAGCACGTGATGGATCAGACCGCCATTACCTATCCGCAGACAACACTCACTGAAATGACCGGTGAAACCATCAAAACCATCATGGAAGACGTCTGTGACAACCTGTTTAACGCTGACCCTTACAAGCAGCAAGGTGGCGACATGGTGCGTGTAGGCGGCATTAACTACACATGCGACCTGACCAAAGGTTTTGGCAAGCGCATCAATAACATGATGTTGAATGGCAAGGCACTCGATCCTAACAAGAAGTACAAAGTTGCTGGCTGGGCGCCTGTTGCTGAAGGTGTTGTTGGCGAGCCTATTTTTGACGTGGTATCAGGATACTTGCGCAGCAAAAAAGTCATCAGCCCGCGCAAGCTGAATATGCCTAAACTGATAGGCGTCAAGGGCAATCCTGGTCTTGCTTAATTAACACATTAATGTCTTAATACAGCCCGGTGAATAAGAGAGTTTCTCTTGTTTACCGGGCTGTTGTTTTTTCTATCAGGGAAATAACAACAAAGCTGAGCATCAACCTACACTGAACAGAATTCAATTTTTAAATAAATCATAGAGGGGATGGAATTATGAGTTTGGCAACGACAATTGTCCTGTGGGGACTGGGTTTGGGTGTGCTTTTGGGTATTTTCGCCAGCAAAACCAACTTCTGTACCATGGGTGCGGTTTCTGACATTGTAAACATGGGCAGCTGGGGACGCATGCGTGCCTGGATACTCGCGATTGCGGTGGCAATTATCGGTACCAGTATATTGTCTTATCTTGGTTATCTGGATTTATCCAAAACCATATATACCGGGTCCAGCTTTCCTGTTCTGACCTTTCTGGCGGGCGGCTTTATCTTCGGTGTAGGCATGACACTGGCCTCGGGTTGCGGTAACAAAACCTTGCTGCGTATCGGCAGCGGCAATCTGAAATCACTCGTTGTATTCGTGTTTATGGGTATTGCAGCAATTGCCACTCTCAAAGGCATATTTGGTGCCTTCCGTGTCAGCGTGCTGACAGCACCTGCTGTAACCATGCAAATGGATCACAGCCAAACTATACCTGCCTTCTTCTCTATCGGCGGGTATGATGCCAACACCGTGCAAATTATCGTAGCCTGCGTGATTGCACTGGCCATGCTAATCTTTGTCTTCATGAGTAAAGACTTCCGCCACGAGCTGGATAACTCTATCGCCGGCATCTCCATCGGTCTGATCGTTATTGCAGCCTGGTATATTACCGGCCATATGGGTTATGCAGAAAATCCTGATACCATGGAAATGACCTACATGGGCACAGCCTCTCATCTGGCCGAGTCCATGTCCTTTGTGGCTCCATCTGCTTACACCCTGGAATATCTGGGATACTGGACTGACACATCAACTGTCGTTACCTTTAGCGTTGCTTCTGCGTTTGGTGTGGCATTAGGCTCATTCCTCTACGCCATCTTCACCAAGAGCTTCCGCTGGGAATACTTCACTTCGGCCAAAGATATGGGTTCTCATATCATAGGCGCTATCATGATGGGTTTTGGCGGCATTACCGCCATGGGATGCACCATTGGACAAGGCATTACCGGCGTCTCTACCCTGTCATTGGGTTCATTCGTGACGCTGCTGTCGATTATCGCCGGCTCTGCTGTTACCATGAAGATACAATACTACCTGATGATGCGCGAAGACTAAGCTGCAACAGGTTTCACCGCAGTATTTAAACTCCCGGTTTCCCGGGAGTTTTGCTTTAACACTATGCAATCAAGATGCATCTGTATTTTTCAAATTTTTCAACTTCGCCATATTTATTTTAGCTGCAACCAATGTGTCAGGAGCAACAAGCATGACAGAATCTTTTACAACAGAATTTGATGAGGAAGATGATGCTGAGCAGACTCCTTCTGCCCAGCAAGTCCCGCTGGGAGCCAAGAATTACATCACGCCTGCCGGCTTTCGGCGCCTGCAGGACGAGCTGGATCAGCTGTGGAAAATTGAACGTCCGACACTGGTGCAAACCATTACATGGGCGGCATCAAACGGTGACCGCTCGGAAAACGGCGACTATATCTATGGCAAGAAACGGCTGCGCGAAATCGACAAGCGCATACGATTTTTAGCTAAACGACTGGAAAATGCCGAGGTCATCGATCCGGCACTCAGGGCGGATTGCGATCAGATATTTTTTGGCGCCACAGTGACGGTGTGCGGGCTGGATGGAGAGAACCGAACTTTCAGCATTGTGGGTGTTGATGAGGCAGACCCCGCGCTCGGTTTGATTAGCTGGGTATCTCCCCTGGCCAGGGTACTACTCAAGGCACGCGAGGACGATACCATAACCTTGCGCCTGCCCAACGGGATTGATGAGCTATTGGTGGTGGAAGTTTCGTACTGCACCATCAGCCTTAACGGCTGAGGGTGCAATCTGGCATTCCGGCAACAATAAGTTAGTGTTTACCTGTGCTGCCAAATCCACCCTCACCGCGCTGGCTAAGCGGAAACTCCTCAACAATATTGAACTCCATCTGTATCACCGGCACGATCACCAGCTGCGCCATGCGTTCCAGCGGTAACAGCTTAAACGCAGCATTCCCGCGATTCCATAGAGAAACGAAAATCTGCCCCTGATAATCAGAGTCAATTAGACCCACCAGATTCCCCAGCACGATACCGTGTTTATGCCCCAGGCCTGAGCGCGGCAATATCATCGCGGCGAAATGCGGATCACCGATATGCATGGCGATGCCGCTGGGAATCAGCTCGCACTGGCCGGGATCTATCGTCATGTTGTGGTCGATACAGGCGCGCAAATCGATACCGGCCGAACCTGGTGTGCCATAAGCGGGGGGGTGTTCGTGCAAGCGCGCGTCGAGAATCTTTATGTCCACTTTTTTCATCGTGGTTATCCTTTATGTTTAAGTTTGATAATGTGATTGAGCAAGGCGCGCGCCTGTGTGATCTTGTCTGAGCGCGGCAATAAATGTTCGCCCGCGTCATCGAACAACACCAGTTCGTTGTCATCCGCGCCGATCGCCTCTTGCGCCAGATTGGCGGCAAGCAGGGGGAGCTTTTTGGCGCGGCGCTTCTGTTCCGCATAGGACTTCAGGTTTTCGCTTTCGGCCGCAAAGCCAACGCAGAACGGCGGATTGGGCAGTGCGGCAACATAGGCAAGAATGTCCGGATTTGGCACCAGCTCCAGGGTCAGGTTCCCACCGTCCTTTTTGATCTTCTGCGCGCTGGCCTGCGCCACCCGATAATCGGCCACCGCTGCCACACCAATAAAAATATCGCTGGCAGCAACCTCTTTCTTCACGGCATCAAACATCTCGCTCGCACTCTCCACCTTCACCAGACGCGCAGCATTAGGCGCAGGAAGCGCGACAGGACCCGACACCAGCGTAACCTCTGCGCCGAGCTCGATGGCGACCTGCGCAATCGCATAACCCATCTTGCCAGAGCTGCGATTGGTGATGCCGCGCACGGCGTCGATGGCCTCGTAAGTTGGCCCGGCGGTCAGCAACAGCCTCACGCCGGCTAATAATTTAGGCTGCAAACTGGCAAGAATCGCCTGCGCCAGCTGTTCGGCTTCCAGCATGCGTCCCAAGCCTTCCTCGCCGCATGCCTGCACACCGCTCTCCGGCCCCAGCACGATCACGCCATCGGCTTTAAGTTGTGTGATATTGCGCTGCGTGGCCGGGCTCTCCCACATCTGCTTGTTCATGGCCGGTGCGATCAGCAACGGACAATTCCGTGCCAGGCACAGCGTGGAAAGCAGATCATCCGCCAGGCCATGCGCAAGCTTGGCAATGAAATCCGCTGTTGCAGGTGCAATCACAATCGCATCCGCAGCCCTGCTTAAATTGATGTGAGCCATGCCGTTGCCGCTGTCATCCCACTGGCTGGTCAGCACCGGTTTTCCGGACAACGCCTGCATGGTGGTCGGCGTGATAAAGTGGCATGCCGACTCAGACATCGCCACCTGCACTGCGAGGCCCTGCTTGATCAGCAGGCGTGTGAGTTCTGCGGCTTTGTAGGCGGCAATCCCGCCAGTTAGGCCAAGCACAATGCGTTTATCTATTGTTTGTTCCATAATGCGGCGTATCTTAACAAAAATCAGCGCCGGTTAAGCGAAAAACAGCTACGGGGAGGTTTATGGCAATTAATGACTGGCCTGAAGGCGAACGTCCACGCGAGAAATTAATTCAGCGCGGCGCGGCCTCGCTCTCCGATGCCGAGTTGCTGGCGATCTTCCTGCGCACCGGCGTCGTTGGCAAGAGCGCGGTGGATCTGGCACGCGACCTGCTCAGCCGTTTCTCCACGCTGACCGCCATGTTTGCCGCCAGCCAGGAAGACTTCTGCACCCTGCACGGCATGGGACAGGCCAAGTATGTGCAGATGCAGGCAGTGCTGGAAATGTCGCGGCGCGCCCTGGCGGAAGAGATGCAGGCCGGCGATGCGCTGAACTCCCCGCGCGCGGTGCGCGACTATTTGCAGCTTCTGCTGCGCGGGCGCGGGCAGGAAGTCTTCATGGTGATCTTCCTCGACGCGCAGCACCGCGTGCAGGCTGCTGAAGAGCTGTTTCACGGCACGCTCACCCAAACCAGCGTTTACCCGCGCGAGGTCGTCAAGCGCGCACTGTTTCACAACGCGGCTGCCGTGATCCTGGCGCACAACCATCCTTCAGGGGTGGCCGAACCCAGCCAATCCGACCGCATGCTTACCGATGCGTTAAAACAGGCCCTGGCGCTGGTAGATGTTCGCGTGCTTGATCATTTCATCGTTGCCGGAGCCGGATGCTTGTCATTCGCCGAACAAGGCATGTTATAGGCAGCATCGTCACCGAATATAACCCTATACATGCGGATCCGCCCCCTCATCCTGCCATTATCGCTGCCGCTGATACTGCTGGTTTCTGGCTGCAGCCAGACCAGTCTGCTGACCAGGCAGGATTACCAGAAAAGCCAGAATCAGTTTTTGCAGGGCAAAGTCGATGATGCTTTCCTCGATTTTCCCCGAGGCGCGGAGAATGGCAACTTCATTACCACCATGGAAAAGGCCTACCTTAACCTCATTCAGGGCAAGCCACAGGTCAAAATGCTGCAACAACAGGTGGATGCACTGGAAAACCGGGTCCGCTACCATGTCTCGCGCGAGGCCAAAACTTTTTTCTATCTGCAAACACCTGAAGATTATTACGCCGCTGAACATGAGGCAATCTGGCTACATTTTCTGCTGAGCTGGTCGTACTCGCTGCAGGGAAAACACGAAAACGCCTGTGTCGAAGCCCGTGTATCGAGCAGCCTGTTGTCGCTGCCGTGGAGCCCCGCGGGTCATTTTGATGATCCGGCAATGCGTTTGTTTCTGGCTGGTTTATGGACTATGTGCGGTGAATGGCGAGAGGCACAGGTCGATTTACGCGCCGCATGGATGATGGACAATCGCCTTGCCTGGGCCAAGGAGCTATCCGAGCGAGAACTTGCACCCGCCAATTTATTTCTGGTATTGGGCGGCCCGGGACCTGAACCTGTCTGGACTCCGGAACTGAAGTTCAATCCCCTGCGCTCGCAGCGCCAAGTCAGCTTCAAGCTGCGCGGCAAGAAAAGCTCTCTTGCCATTCTCGACCGCAAGGGACTGCCCATCATTACACACATCTCCCCTGATGCAGGCAAATGGTATGAACGTCATCTGGAGAGGGAGAGCGAGCTGCATGAAATCATTCTCGATTCCGCTTTTGGCGGAAAGGCGACTGCCAGCGGCGCCGTTGCGACAACAAAAATCGCGGCGAAAACAGGTTTGGGTGTACTGGTGGGAATAGCCGGAACGGCATTGGGAGCTGCCATCTCAAATGCCGGTTTCCAGTCTGGATCCGATGACCTGGTTAAATATGGATTAATCACGGCGGCAGCGAGCATTACATGGGGCTGGAACATCGCGTCGGAAGGATATCAATCAAGCGTCAGCGAGTTCAAACAGGAGCTGGATCCGAGCATTCATTATCGCTTTGTTCGATATCTTCCTGAATACTTATGGCTGGGCTGGAGCGATCAAACCGTCAGTTATCCGGTGGAGCTGAGAACATCATCAGGCGCGCGCACTTACGTCAGTCAACCCAGCGTCATTGGGCGAACCTCTGTCACCATTGCATTTATACCGGATGCAAGAGTGACACAGAGTTACATATACCGTAATAGTTATTATCCGGTTACCGTCGTTCCGTTACAAGAATGAGAATTATTCCTCTTTTTCCAGCGCTTCTGGCTTATTCCGAGATGAACAGCTATTATTAATCACGTTGATAGTTATGCAGTGAGGTTTATCGCCATGCCCACATTAAATAATTTAATTCTTTTTACAATCACGATAACCGCTCTCACCCCGCTCCATCCCTCCCATGCTGAATCCAATGAAGCCAATCAAACAGCACAATATTCCACAGTAAACATCAATGAGCGTCAGAATATTAATGTTGTGTACGATGTAAAGGATGATGTATGGGAAGCAGGAGTCGGCAAGGCATTATTTTTTTTAAACGGTCTGATGGGCTCATATAGCGCAATGGGTGTGCCACAGGAACAAGTGCATATCAGTGTCATCATGCATGGATCAACTGCCTATTGGCTACTCAAAGAGAATGCCTATCAGATCCATAAAAACGATCCGTTTGACTTCAATCCCAATGAACATATCGTGCAGGAATTATTGGCAAAAGGAGTGAGTGTTGAGATATGCAACTCGACCATGAAGGCGAAAGGCTGGACAGAAAAGGACATCTTGCCCGGTGTGGTCATAGTTCACGACGCTTACTCACGGCTGATTGATTTGCAGATGCGCAAATACGCGTATATACGATTCTAGAGTATGAAGTTTGAGGATGTACTCTGGTGCATCGTCCTGGCCCACCAAGTGTCTCAGTGCACTAACCTTTATGCTGCATGCAATCCACTTTTAATTGCACATTACTGAAATCGCATGAGTTTTTGATACCTGTCAGACCGCATCGCCCGCCTCTAAAACCACGACTTCTTTTTTGCGGCAGAATCTGAATTACCGCCAGACTGAACCTCTCCCATCAGCTTGAAATGCTGCAGGAATGGATTGCTTAGCGATGGATTCTTGATCATTTGCCGATAATTACCCTTGATGAATTCGAGCGAATTCGTGGCGATTGCGGGTCCAAGTTTGGTCAGGCCAAAACCGTCTTCTATCCAGGAAGCCCAATTTTCCGGAGTGGCGCGCAAATCCCAATCCAGCTCCCCGTTATCCATTGCTCCTGCACGTTGCACCAAGCCATTCACGATATCGAGCAAGCCTCGGGCACGTGGCTCCCCCTTAAACCCATAGCCAATGCGTGCGGTAAACTCGGCCTTTTGCAGCGGCTCATAGACCTGAGGAGTACTATTCCATTTTTCCTGTAATGCGGCCATCCACACGTCTGAAAATAACTGATTCATTCTGTCTCCTTAGTAACAAATACGCTGTATAGATATTTTGTTCAGGTTGCGAGAGATAAACTTGATTTAAAATTATTTTGCTGAGAATAGAATAACATGCGGTCGCTATAAAAAGTATATTTTGCCCGTTCAGGCAATGTTTGACTGCAAACATTCTCACCTATGAACCTGTCCCTCAGGCTTACGGCAGATTAATTGCAGGAAAATTCTGCCGCGACAGCACTGTCTCTATGCTATCACGTTGAAAAACGGTTAACATAACATCGATGCTCAAAATCAGCTGATGGCAAAACCGGGACAATCAGATGCAGCCAATTTCCTCCATTACACCAAAGTGGTCAGTTTTGTTTCGCGCCACACCGTGGCTGATTCTTTGCCTCTGCTTGGCAGCCACCTATATTCTCTGGAATAACGCACAGAACCATGCCCAGGCCAGGCAGAAAGAAGAATTTGATTTCCGTGTCAACGACGTGACTGCCGACATCAAGAACCGTATCGAAGGCTACGAATTGATATTACGCGGCAGCAAGGCCCTGTTCAATGCTTCGCGAGAGGTTAGCAGGCAAGACTTTCACAATTACATCAGCGCTCTCAATCTGAGACAAGATTACCCTGGAATTCAGGGAATCGGATTTTCCAGGTGGCTGTCTGCCCAGGCAAAAACGCACCGTCTTGCACAAGTTCGTGCCGCAAGCTTCCACGACTACAGCTCACACCCGTTAGGGGGGCGCGATGCGTACAGCACCATCATATTTATAGAGCCATTTGACTGGCGTAACCAGCGCGCCTTTGGCTACGACATGTATGCCGAACCGCTGCGCCGTGCGGCCATGGCGCTAGCGCGCGATGAAAACCGGGCAGCCATATCGCGGAAAGTGAGGCTGTTGCAGGAAACCGAGGGCGAAAACCAAGCCGGCTTCCTCATGTATCTGCCGGTATATCGCCACGATGTGCCGCATGACACCCTGGCACAGCGCCGCGCCAACTTACTCGGCTGGGTGTATGCGCCGTTTCGCATGAATGACCTGATGAATGGCATTCTGGAGCGCCACTTCGGCGAAATCAACGAAACGCTGGATCTTGAAATCTACGATGGCGACATGTCTATACCTGAGAACCTGATGTATGTTGCAGACCAGGCTCACGGAGGGCATGCTGTCCTGCATCAATCCCGATTCGAGCACGCCGAAAATCTGGAACTCGGCGGACATCAATGGACAATTTATATGCGCTCCCGGCCCGGCTTTGAGTCCAGACTGAAAAATGAACGCACACAGACAATCATCATTGCCGGCACAGGAATCAGCCTGCTGCTCACCTGGATCGTCTGGCTGCTGGTCAACGGACGCAGGCGCGTCTTGCAACTAGCGGAGAAAATGAACCTGGAGCTAATCGAGACCAGCAGGCAGTTGAGGGAGAACGAACGCTATCAGCATGCCTTGCTGGCCGATCTGCCGGCGGCAGTGGTGGTGCATGGCCCGGATGGCGCGATCCGCTACAGCAATGCGGCAGCGCAACATATTCTCGGCCTGACTGAAGCCGAGGCAATGGGCCGTATGGCGCAAAGCTCCGAGTGGCGATTCCTGCACGAGGACGGCTCGCCATTGCCGGCGGAGACGTATCCCGTCAACCAGGTTTTTGCAGACAAAAAACCGCTGCACGCATACCTCATGGGCATAGACAGAGGGGCGATATCGGGAAAGTCCTGGACACTGGTCAACGCTTATCCAGAACTGGACAACACCGGGCAGGTAACGCAAGTCGTCGTCTATTTTCTGGATGTGACGCAACACAAACAGGCTGAAAATCAGCTTAAAAACCTCAACCGTTTCTATTCGGTGCTGACGCGTGCCAACGAAGCCATTGTACGCGCCACCTGCCAAAGCCAGCTATTCGAGGATATCTGCCGCATCGCGGTAGAAGATGGCCAGTTCGTCATGGCGTGGGTTGGCCTGATCGATAACGATCTGAGTGAAATCATCCCGGTCGCCCACTGGGGAAACGATGCCGGATATCTGGAGTGTCTGCGCAAGGTGGGCATCCTGAGCTTTAACGGACCAACCGCACAGACACTGCATACCGGGGACTATCACCTTAGCCAGGATATCGCGGCAGATGCCGCCATGAATCCGTGGCGCCGGAAAGCGGTTCAGCGCGGCTACGGTTCCTCGGCAGCATTTCCGATTCACCTCGGCCACAAGGTAGTTGGGGCAATCAACCTGTACGCTGCACAAGCGCATTACTTCAATGCCGAAATTATTCACTTGCTCCACGATCTGGCCCAGGATATCTCGTTCGCGCTCGGTGCATTTGACCAGCAGGATAGGCGCGCTTTCGCGGAAACCCAGTTGCAGCAGCTCAACCAGGAACTCGAACAGCGTGTTGCGGAACGTACGCGTCAGCTTGAAAATGCGAACAAGGAACTGGAATCCTTCAGCTATTCGGTTTCCCACGATTTGCGGGCGCCCTTGCGCAGCATCGACGGCTTCAGCGATATACTGCAAAAAACTTATGCCGACAGCCTCGACGACAAGGGACGCGATTACCTCGGGCGGGTGCGCCGGGCCAGCAAACGCATGGGGGAGCTGATCGACGACCTGCTACAATTGTCGCGCGTGACCCTGGCCGAGTTGAGGAAGGAAAAAGTAAATCTGAGCGCGATGGTGCAAGGCATATCCGCGGAAATACAGGAGACAGCGCCGCAGCGCCAGGCCACCTGGATCATCCAGGACGATATCGTGGTGCAGGCTGACAGCCGCCTGATGAAGGCGGTACTGGAAAACCTGCTCGGCAATGCGTGGAAATTCACCGCCAACCAGCCCGCATCGCGTATCGAATTCGGGCTGATTGCACAGGGTAATGAAAAAGTTATTTTTGTACGCGATAATGGTGCAGGTTTCGACATGCAATATGCAGGCAAGCTGTTTGGCGCTTTCCAGCGCCTGCACAACATCGAAGAATTTGATGGAACCGGGATCGGTTTAGCCACGGTGCAACGCATTATTCACCGCCATGGCGGACGGGTCTGGGCGGAAGGGCAAACCGGACACGGCGCAACCATTTATTTCACCTTATGAACACGTACTGACGAGAGCACGCACAGATGGGAAAAAAAATACTGCTGGTCGAGGATAATCCGGACGACGTGGAACTGGCATTGCTTGCACTGCAGGCAAGTGGCATGGAAAACAGCCATACTGTGGTGGCACGCGACGGCCAGGAGGCGCTGGATTATCTGCAGCGTACTGCTCATGGTTCCGTGGCGAAGCCCGAGGTCATCCTGCTCGACCTGAAGTTGCCGCGAATAGATGGCTTCGAGGTGCTGAAAAGAGTGCGCGCAAATCCTGCTACCCGCTACCTGCCAATTGTGATCCTCAGTTCATCACGGGAAGAGCGCGATCTGATCACCTGCTACGAATTGGGGGCCAACAGCTACATCCAGAAATCCCTCGATTTTTCCATTTTTTCCGAATCGGTCAGGCAAATCGGGCAATACTGGCTGTGCCTCAACGAGGTGCCGTGGCAATGCCCAAGGGTCTGATGGCGAACGATTTGCGCCTGTTGATGGTGGAAGACTCTGCTGATGATGCAGAACTGGTCGTCGCGGAACTGACCCACGCGGGTTTTGGGGTCACCGCCTCGCGTGTGGAAACAGCTGCTGAAATGGAAGCCGCGCTTAAAACTGGCGTCTGGGATGCTGTCCTCTCCGATTACAATCTTCCTTCTTTTTCCACCGAAGCAGCGCTGACGATGCTCCAGTCACGAAAGCTGGATATTCCATTCATCATCGTATCCGGCTGTATCGGTGAGGAAGTCGCGGTCACCCTGATGAAGGCAGGCGCCCATGATTTTGTGATGAAGGGCAAACTGGCGCGCCTGGCACCGGCGCTGCAACGCGAGCTGCGCGAAGCGGTGCTGCGATGCGAGCGACGCCAGGCACAGGAACGACTGGCGGACAGCGAAAAATTTTTGCGCACCATGACCGCGGCACTAGGCGAGGGCATTCTGGTGCAGGACCAAAGCAGCCGCCTGATATTCATGAATCCGGAGGCCGAACGCCTGCTTGGCTGGAGTGAAACGGAACTGGCACAACGGAATGTTCACGACACGATTCATGCACTACAAGAAAATGGCTCAGCCCATACCAGAGAAGCCTGCCCCATCCTCAATGTAAGTCATACGGGTGGCGTTTACCGCAGCTACGACGACATATTTGTGCATCGCGATGGTCGGACTTTTTCCGTCGCTTATGTGGCGACGCCCATCATCGAACACGATGAAGTGGTGGCCACCGTGACGGTGTTTCAGGATATCAGTGCGCGCAAGCAGATGGAAAATGAACTGCGCGAATCGCGCAAGCAGTTGCGCGCACTGTCGATGTTTCTGCAAACGGTACGCGAAGAAGAGCGCAAGCGCATCGCGCGCGAACTGCACGATGAGCTCGGACAGGCACTGACAGCATTGAAAATTGACCTGGACTGGCTCGAAGCGCGTTGCGGCAATATGGATGCGCGCGTCGGAGAAAAATTCCGCTCCATGGATGTCATCCTGGGCAAGACGGTGGAGTCAGTGCGCATCATCGCCGAAGATTTGCGTCCCGGCATGCTGGACGATCTGGGGCTGGCCGCTGCAATTGAGTGGCAAGTGGAGAAGTTCCAGGAACGCACCACTATTCAGTGCGAGCTGAGCATGAACCGTGACGAGTTTGAACTCGACGAGCGTGTGGCCACCTCGGTATTTCGCATTGTTCAGGAAGCGCTAACCAATGTGGCGCGCCATGCTGCGGCGAGCAAGGTACGTATCGTGGTGGAAGAGCGCGATGACGAAATTCATCTGGAAATAACCGACAACGGCAAGGGCTTTCAAGCTGGCCCCAAAAAGCGCTCTTATGGCCTGCTGGGCATCAAGGAGCGTGTCAACATGCTTGGCGGCGCGGTGGAAATTTCCAGCCAGCCCGGTGCAGGCACTGCGGTGCGCGCCAGTATTCCTTTGCATGGCACGGAGATAGAACAATGATACGTATCCTGATTGCCGATGATCACACCATTTTGCGCGATGGACTAAAACAAATTCTCTCGGAATGTCACGATATGGTCGTCGCGGGCGAAGCAGACAATGGCGACGATGCGTTGAAAAAGATTCGCGAGCAAGAGTGGAATGTAGTGGTACTGGACATGTCCATGCCGGGCAAAAGCGGCATCGAGCTGATCAAGCAAATCAAGAGCGAAAAACCGAAACTGCCCATTCTCATTCTCAGCATGCACAAGGAAGACGTATACGCCGTGCGCACCCTGAAAGCCGGCGCCTCCGGCTACCTTTCCAAGGACAGCGCCTCCGCACAACTGGTGACTGCCATTCGCAAAGTCGCCAGCGGGGGAAGCTTCATCACCCCCGAAGTGGCGGAAAAGCTGGCCTATGGCTTGCGCGCCCCGTCCGATGCGCCTGCACATACACAGCTCTCGAATCGGGAGTACCAGGTCTTCATGATGCTGGTGCAGGGCAAGGGCATCACCGAAATCGCCGATGAACTCTTCTTGAGCGTCAAAACCGTCAGCACCCACAAAACCCGCATCATGGAGAAGATGAATGCCGACAACCTCTCGGTGCTCATCAAGTACGCCATCAAACACGGCCTGCTCGACGAGGCTGATGACTTGCACGACTAAGCCTCTACTCAACACTCTCTGGCATCAGTCGCAACATTGCGCAAGTCATCACCACATCAAGTTATTAAATATAATCAAATAGTTATATAAAATCGCTTCACCTTTTATCCGATAACACTGTCGGATAATTCCTACCTCCCTAGCTGTTTTCCCACACTCAAAATCAGCATACGCCGATATTTTTCAGCGGCGTATGCATTCATCATGCAGCCATCGAAAAGCAGCAAAGATGTTGCAACTGAAACCGAGGAAGAGACTTAACAAGATGATGGTTTACCTGGTAGAAGATTCGCCGGTTATCCGCGAACGCTTGCGTGACATGGTGCTGGAACTCGACCCAGGCGCCAGGGTGATCGAAGCATCATCAGCCTCTGAAGCAATCGCCGGCATTGTGGAAATGCAACCGGATCTGGTGGTGCTGGATTTGAAGCTGGCTGGCGCAAGTGGACTGGAAGTGTTGCGTGAAACGGATGGAAAGCTGCCTGCAAACAGAGTGATCGTTTTCACCAGCCAAGCCAGCCAGCCTTATCGAAAGAAGTGCATGGCAATGGGCGCGGCGGGATTCTTTGACAAGGCGCAGGATTTTGAACGGGTACGCGACGTGGTGCGGCAGATGAGCAGCAGCGCCCTAGCGGCAACTGATAACGGGGAGAACAGATGAGCGAATCAAGAAAATATTTTAACGGCAGCTTGCTCACCGCGCTGCCGGTCGCAGCCGGAGTGGCTGCGACACTAATCGTCGGCGAGGGCAGCTGGCTCAGCTTCGGTCTTGCCGCTAGCGTGGCTGCGACTGGCGTGGCAGCTGCCGTCGGGCTTGCAGGCTTGCGCCGCAGCGATCTATCACAGCAGCTTGCACTGCGCGAAATAAAAGTACAGGCCGAATGCAGGGTCTCTGCCGAAGCATATCTGAATGGTCTGGAACATTTCGCAGGAACCGTTGTTCCGGTGTGGGAAAAACAGATCGAAACGGGCAGAAGCCAGGCCGAACATGCAGTGATCGAATTGATGCACAAGTTTACCGGCATTGTCGCCAAACTCGATGAGGCAGTGGCCGCGTCAAATGTTTCCGCTGAATCGGTAGAAAGTGGCGAACATGGCCTGGTCGCCGTGTTCACGCAAAGCGAACGCCGCATGCAATCGGTGGTGACCTCCATGCAGGCGACACTGCACAACAAGGATGCGCTGCTGCAGGACGTAGGGCATCTGGTGCAGTTCATCGAACAGCTGAAGGAGATGGCGAGCGCCGTCGCCAAGATTGCCGACCAGACCAATTTGCTGGCGCTCAACGCCGCCATCGAGGCGGCGCGTGCCGGAGAGGCAGGTCGCGGATTTGCCGTGGTTGCCGATGAAGTGCGCAAGCTGTCAAAACTGTCGGGCGACACGGGACACAAAATCAGCGAAAAGATTGAGCTCATCAATCAGGCGATAAACACAGCTTTCGAATCGGCCGAGAAATCCACCGCTCAGGACAGCAAGGCGATCAGTGCCTCGGAGATAGCGATTCACGGCGTGCTGGAAGATTTTCGCCAGGTCACCGGTGGCCTGGTCCAGTCCGCCGGCATCTTGCGCAACGCCAGCGCCGGCATAAAGCATGAAGTGGCGGAATCGCTGGTGCAACTCCAGTTCCAGGATCGCACCAGCCAGATACTGTCACATGTGCGCGACAGCATAGCCAGCTTCCCCGGCAAGCTCAAGGAAAGCGAAATGCGTTTCAAGGAAAGCGGGCAACTGCAAGTCCTGAATGTACACACGGTACTGGCCGATCTGGAACGCACCTACGCCACCAGCGAAGAACAAATTAACCATGGCAAGAGCATTGGTGCAAGAGGTAAAGCTGTACAGCAGCAAAAAGATGAAATCACATTTTTCTAGGAGGTAATACGTTATGGCTAAAACAATTTTGATTGTGGACGATTCCACCACCCTGCGTCAGGTCGTGTCCATTGCGCTCAAGGGCGCAGGTTACGACGTGATCGAGGCCTCGGATGGCAAAGACGCACTCGACAAGCTGACCGGGCAGAAAGTTCATCTCATCATAAGCGATGTGAATATGCCCAATATGGATGGCATCACTTTCGTCAGTGAAATGAAAAAGCTGCCTGCCTACAAATTTACACCGGTGATCATGCTGACCACCGAGGCGGGCGAGGACAAAAAAACGGCAGGCCAGGCTGCGGGCGCCAAGGCCTGGGTGATCAAACCCTTCAAGCCGGAACAGATGCTCGACGCCGTTTCAAAACTGATCCTGCCTTAAGCGCTGACGAGGAGATTGCGATGAACAACACTGCCTGCCAGTTACACATAGAAGGCGAAATGACCATCTATACCGCAGCCGAAACAAAAGCGCGTTTATTGCCTTTACTGGCGCAATGCATCGACCTGGAAATCGATCTTTCCCAGGTGAATGAAATGGATAGTGCGGGCCTGCAACTGCTGATTCTTGCCAAGCGCGCGTGCACAAAGCGCAATGGCAATCTGCATCTGGTCGGGCATAGCAAGGCGGTGGCAGAAGTATTGGAACTCTGCAACATGATGTCATTTTTCGCCGAAGCGCACGCGGCTTCATCGAAAACGCACTAGCAACCAAGGAGAAACAATCATGAATATGGATCAGGCACTGCAAACCTTTATTGTCGAGAGCCGCGAGCTGTTGCAGGACATGGAAGACAGTCTGTTGGGCATAGAAAGCGAAGCGGACCAGAGTGAATCGGTCAACGCAATATTTCGTGCAGCCCACACCATCAAGGGTTCTGCAGGGCTGTTCGGCCTGGATGACATCGTGGCCTTTACCCATGTATTGGAAAGCGTGCTGGACAGGGTGCGCAGCGGCAAGCTGGAGATCGACTCCGATCTGGTGGCGCTATTCCTGCTGTGCGGTGATCACATGGCGATACTGGTGAACCATGTTGAAAGCGGCTCGGCATCCCCGAATCAGGACGACCAGCTGACAGGTTCAGCGCTGATGGAAAAACTCTCTCAACATCTCGACTCGCATCATACCCTCCCCCCGCAACTGTCAGCCGCGGCAATGCAGTCATGCGAGCAACATGTTGAAAGCTCAGCCGGCAGTCTGGCAGATAACGACAACTGGCATATTTCGCTGCGTTTCGGCCGCGATGTGTTGCGCAACGGCATGGATCCCCTGTCGTTCTTCCGCTATCTCGGCACACTGGGCGAGATCGCAGGCATCACCACGATTTCGGATGCCTTGCCGTCCGCTGCCGAGATGGATGCGGAATCCTGTTATCTGGGCTACGAGATCAACTTCAGGAGCACAGCCACAAAAGCAGCAATCGAAGGCGTGTTCGAATTTGTGCGGGACGACTGCCATATCCATATTCTTCCGCCGCATAGCCGCGTGTCTGATTTTGTAAAGATGATCAAAAGTTTGCCGGAAGAAGACCTGCGCCTGGGTGAAATCCTTGTACTTTGCGGCACCCTGACCAGAAATGAGCTGGAGACAATTCTGACTCTGCAGACACAGTCAGATGCCAGCCCTGACAACACATCGGGTGCGCATACAAAACTGCTCGGCACCATCGCGGTGGAACAGGGCATGGTTCAGCCTGAGGTAGTGGAAGCGGCGCTGGAAAAACAAAAAAATACCAAGGATGGCAAAGCCAAACAGCAACTGCTACGTGTCGATGCGGAAAAACTCGACCTGCTCATCAACCTGATCGGCGAGCTGGTGATTGCCGGTGCCGGTGTCAATATTCTGGCCCAGCACATCCGCCAGCCGGCATTGCTGGAAGCGGCCTCCACGCTGGGTCGTCTGGTCGAGGAGGTGCGCGACAGTGCGCTGAATCTGCGCATGGTGCAGATCGGTGAAACCTTCAACCGCTTTCAGCGCGTGGTGCGCGATGTCAGCAAGGATCTGGGCAAGGATATAACACTGCTTATCAGCGGTGCAGATACCGAACTCGATAAAACGGTCGTTGAAAAAATAGGCGACCCGCTCACCCATCTGGTGCGCAACTCGATGGATCACGGCATCGAGAATGCCGAGTTGCGCGCAGCGCGCGGCAAGCCTGCAAAAGGCACTGTGCGTCTTAACGCCTATCACGAGTCCGGCAGCATCGTAATCGAAGTTTCTGACGATGGCGGCGGTCTCAACCGCGAGCGGATTCTGGCCAAGGCCATCGAGAAAGGCATCGTTACGCCCGGCCAGAACTTGTCCGAACAGGAAGTTTTTCGCCTGATTTTCGAAGCGGGATTTTCCACCGCCGAACAGGTGAGCAACATTTCCGGGCGCGGCGTGGGCATGGACGTGGTGCGCCGCAACATCGAAGCCTTGCGCGGAACTATCGAAATCGAAAGCACATACACGGTAAGCACCACTATCCGCATCCGCCTGCCGCTCACACTGGCCATCATCGATGGCTTCCTGGTCGGCGTAGGCAAATCCTCCTTCGTGATTCCGCTCGACATGGTGCTGGAGTGCATCGAAATGTCAGAGCAGGATCGGCAGGCGATCACAGAGCGCAACTACGTCAATCTGCGCAACCAGGTATTGCCCTTTATACGGCTACGCGACCTGTTTGAAATTGGCGGCGAAGCATCGCGCCGCGAGAACATCGTGGTGGTGCAGTTTGCGGGACAGAAAGCAGGCCTGGTAGTGGATGCGCTGCAGGGCGAATTCCAGACAGTGATCAAGCCGCTGGGCAGCATCTTCGAGCATCTGCAGGGAATAAGCGGCTCCACTATTCTGGGCAGCGGCGAGGTCGCGCTGATTCTGGATGTGCCAACGCTGGTGCAGCGTGCCGGGACAGAAGAAGAGCGCCAGCATGCGACTGCTGAATAAACTGATTACAACAAGCGAGAGAAAAGTGGACATAAAAAATAAAATATTGCTTGGCGCGGGAATGCTGCTATGCATGCCATGGGCCAGTGCCGAGGAAATAGCCGCCACCCCGTACCGCCCAACGATTTCCAATCCGGCAGAGTTGTCTGCGCCGGGATGGCTGGAGGTGGAATGGGGCATGGCGCGCAGCAAAGGCGGTAGCAATAACTGGCAGGATAACCAGCCATACACCATCAAATATGCCTTTAGCGAAGATTTCGGCATCTTGCTGGGCGGTGATTTGCGCATCCGGCAAATTGACGCCAGCGGGCAGGAAAGCACCGGACAGGGCGACAACCTCGTGCTGCTGAAGAACCATTTCGCGGCCGGAACAGGACAGGCTTTCGGTGTGGAATGGGGTGCAAAACTGGCCACGGCAACAGTGGGCATGGGCAGCGGCGAGAACGACTACATCGTGAATGGCATTTACAGCATGGATGTGGGACAGACGCGCATCGATGTCAATCTTGGTGCCACCTGGCTCGGCCTGAACGAACAAGGACTGGGGCGCGAACAATATAACTGGGCATTGGCAGTATCGAGGGAGCTCGTAACGGACTGGACTTTGGCGGGCGAATTCTCCGGTACCGCGCGGCAAGGTGCAAAGAGTGCGTCACAGTTTATGTTGGCGGCAAGTTATGCAGCAAGCAATCGGCTGGTGCTGGATTTCGGCGCGGCAACGGGGCTGAGCGGCACTATGCCCGACTGGACCGTGTTCGCAGGCGTGACCTGGCTGGCTGGCAGGCTGCACTAATTCACACACAATATTTTTTATTTCCAAGGGGATCACTATGTTTAAGAACATGAAAATTGGTGCGCGGTTGGGTTTTGGTTTCGGTTTTATGGCGGTATTGATGCTGCTGCTAATCGGTTTCGGCCTCAATGGCATGGGCAAGGTCAAGGCCAGCCTGGATGACATTGCGCTGGATAACGACGTCAAGTTGCGCCTTGCTGCCGACATGCGCGGGGCGGTACGCACAACTGCCACTGCGGTGCGCAACGTCGTACTGCTGGACGATGTTTCGGAGATGCAGGCCGAAATCAACCGCATCCAGGAACAGAGCAAGAAATACGACGAGATGCTGGCCAAGTTGTCGGCCATGATTACCAGCCAAGAAGGCAAGGCAACCTTGGCGCGCATCGCCGAGTTTCGCGCCGCGACCACGATACTGATCGACAGGGTGACGCAACTGGGGCTGGCCAACAGCAATGTCGAAGCCACCAGGGTACTGCTGAAGGAAGTGCGCCCCAATCAGACCAGGTGGTTGGCTGCGCTGGATGAAATGATCAACAACCAGCAGAAAAACAGCGATGAATCGGTAGAGCTTGCGATACAAGGTTACGACGCTGCGCGCCGCATCATGTTTGCCATCGGTGCAATCGCCCTGCTCTTTGCCGCGACTATCGCCTTCTGGGTCACCCGCAGCATCACCCGTCCGTTGAACGAGGCGGTGGGCGTGGCCAACCAGCTGGCGGAAGGCGACCTCACCGCACGTATCAACGTGAGCAGTACTGACGAGACCGGCCTGTTGCTGGCTGCGATGCAAAACATGGTAGGCAAGCTGTCGCAGATCATAGGCGAAGTACGCAGCGCGGCTGACAACCTGTCGAGCGCGTCGGAAGAAGTGAGTGCGACTGCACAATCTCTTTCCCAGGGTTCGAGTGAGCAGGCAGCCAGCGTGGAAGAGACCAGCGCCTCGGTGGAGCAGATGAGCGCCTCGATCAGCCAGAACACCGAGAATGCCAAGGTCACTGACGGCATGGCCAGCAGCGCTGCCAAGCAGGCCACCGAAGGCGGCATCGCGGTCAAGGATACGGTTAGCGCGATGAAGCAGATCGCCGGCAAGATCGGCATCATCGACGACATCGCCTACCAGACCAATCTGCTGGCGCTGAATGCGGCGATCGAGGCAGCACGCGCCGGCGAGCACGGCAAGGGCTTTGCGGTGGTCGCGGCGGAAGTGCGCAAACTGGCAGAACGCAGCCAGGTGGCGGCACAGGAAATCGGCGAGCTCGCCGGCGGCAGCGTAGACAAGGCCGAACAGGCCGGCAAGTTGCTGGACGAGATGGTGCCTTCGATCAACAAGACTTCCGATCTGGTGCAGGAAATAACCGCAGCAAGCGAGGAGCAATCCTCGGGTGTTGCCCAGATCAACACCGCGATGAATCAGCTTAACCAGACCACACAGCAAAATGCATCGGCGTCGGAAGAACTGGCGGCGACCGCGGAGGAAATGAGCAGCCAGTCGGAACAGCTGCAGCAGCTGATGAGTTTCTTCAGGATCGAGTCAGGCAGTGCTGCGATTGCCGCCGCACGCAAGGTGCAGAGCAAACCGGCCAAGGCGAATGTGGGCAGCCAGCTGACAGGCATGGTGCGCCAGACGGTAGCGCCAATGCCGGGCGAAGCTGAGTTCGTGCGCTTTTAAAGGCAGACCATCCACGGCGCGGAAGTGACTTCCGCGCCAACTTTGAAAATTTCTGGAGTTACAAAATGGGACAGATAACCAAACACGAAGTTCAGCTGCTTGCCAGCGGAATGGAGCGAGATCAGCAGCAGTACCTGACATTCAATCTGGGTGGTGAGGTGTTCGCCATCGGCATTCTGGCGATCAAGGAAATCATTGAGTACGGAAATCTCACCGAAGTACCGATGATGCCTGACTTCATCCGCGGCGTGATCAACCTTCGCGGTGCGGTGGTGCCGGTAGTGGATCTATCCGCCCGCTTCGGACGCGCGGGAACGAAGATCACTCGACGCACGTGCATTGTAATCGTCGAGATGGAATCAGATGACGAACGCCAGGATGTGGGTGTGATCGTTGATGCAGTAAATGAAGTACTTGAGATACTGCCGCAGGATATCGAGCCTGCACCGGCATTCGGTGCCAAGATCCGCACCGATTTCATCAGCGGCATGGGCAAGGTGGCCAGCAAGTTTGTGATTCTCCTTAACGTCAACCGCGTGCTGTCGATGAATGAACTGGCGGCGCTGGCGCATGTGGATGGCGACAACGCGGAGTATGCCGCAGCCTGACCGGCGGCGGCCCGGGCTTCGGAACAAAAATTCGGGCCGATTTTATCTGTGGTATGGGCAAGGCGAACGATCAATTCGTCATTATTCTGAATGCGGATCGCCTGTTGTCCGATGACGAAATAAACATGCTTACTGACACTTCTGAAGTAACCCCGGTCGCGTAACCCCATGAAACATTGAAGGGAGTAGCTAATATGTTTTTGCGTAAATTTTTAAATCTGTCCATAGGGACAAAACTCTCCATTGTACAGTTCGTAATGATTAGTGGCGTGGTGATTGGCGCCGTGTTCGCGCTGACTTCCTATATCAGCAAGTCCATGGAATCTCGCAGTCTTGCCGAACTGGAACAGAAGAACCGTCTCGTCATCGACATGATGTCTTCATATAACGCCAGTATCGAGCAAAGTACGGATAAGCTGGCGAGGGTTTTTGAATCCTATTTCCATGGTGCTTTTGTGCTGGAGGAAAACAACACCCTTGCCATTGGCGAGAAGGCGACTCCCACCCTCAAATCGGATAAGGAGGTGCTCAACCTGAATTTTTCCCAGGTTGATCGCTTTACCGCAACGACCGACGCCGTGGCGACCGTGTTCGCGCGCAAAGGAGATGATTTCATTCGCATTTCTACCTCTCTCAAGAAAGAGGATGGGCAGCGGGCCATTGGCACGGACCTGGATCGCAAGAATCCTGGTTACGCTAAGGCGCTGGCGGGCCAGACCTTCGTGGGCAAGGCGAAATTGTTCGGCAAGGACTACATGACCCAGTATGTGCCGATCAAGGACAGTAGAGGTAAGACCATCGGCATTCTGTTTGTCGGGCAGGATTTCACCTCAGGGCTGAAGGTGCTGCGCGACAAAATCAAGTCGCTGAAAATTGGTGAAACCGGTTATGTATATGTGCTGGACGCAAAACCCGGTAAGGACTACGGGAACCTCGTTGTGCATCCGGCCAAGGAGAGCGAAAACATTCTGGCTGCCAAGGACTCCAATGGCCGCGAGTTCATTAAGGAAATCCTGGATAAGAAACAAGGCGTCATTACCTACCCATGGATGAATGCAGCATTGAGCGAAACCTCGGCCCGCGAAAAAATCGTGGTTTACAACTACTTCAAGGAGTGGGATTGGGTGGTGGCGTCTGGAAGCTATCTTGAGGAATTCACCCGTGACAGCGTTCGAATTCGTAACTCGCTCATGATTTCCGCGCTGGCGATTGTTCCCTTGATTTTGGCGATTCTCTACTGGATGACCACCATTTGGGTGGCGCGCCCTCTTGCCAAGGTGACAGAGGTCACAAAACGCTTATCCGAAGGCGATTTGAGCGTTCGCATAGAGGTGGCTACGCAGGATGAGATCGGCGAGTTGAGCGGTTCCATGAAGAACATGGTGGAGAAGCTGTCGCAGATCATCACCGATGTGCGTTCCGCCGCCGACAACCTTTCTTCCGCCTCGGAAGAAGTGAGCGCCACGGCGCAGTCCTTGAGCCAGGCATCCTCTGAGCAGGCGGCGAGCGTGGAAGAGACCTCGGCGTCTGTTGAGCAGATGTCGGCCTCGATTAGCCAGAACACCGAGAACGCCAAGGTGACCGACGGCATGGCAGCCAAGGCAGCGAAGGAAGCCACCGAGGGCGGCGAAGCGGTGAAATCCACCGTCACTGCCATGAAACAGATTGCCGACAAGATTGGCATCATCGACGACATCGCCTACCAGACCAATCTGCTGGCGCTGAATGCGGCGATCGAGGCAGCGCGTGCCGGCGAGCACGGCAAGGGCTTTGCGGTGGTCGCGGCGGAAGTGCGCAAACTGGCAGAGCGCAGCCAGGTGGCAGCACAGGAAATCGGCGAACTCGCCGGCGGTAGTGTGGACAAGGCGGAACAGGCCGGCAAGTTGCTGGACGAGATGGTGCCTTCGATCAACAAGACTTCCGATCTGGTGCAGGAAATAACCGCAGCAAGCGAAGAGCAATCCTCGGGTGTTGCCCAGATCAACACCGCGATGAATCAGCTTAACCAGACCACACAGCAGAACGCATCGGCGTCGGAAGAACTGGCGGCCACCGCCGAGGAAATGAGCAGCCAGTCGGAACAGCTGCAGCAGCTGATGAGTTTCTTCAGGATCGAATCGGGCAATGCGGCGACTGCCGCCGCACGCAAAGCGCCAAACAGGCAGGCCAAGCCAAGTGTGGGCGCGAATCTAACAGGGATGATGCGGCAAGTGGCAGCTCCGATGCCAAGCGAAGCGGAGTTCGTGCGCTTCTAAGGGCAGACCATCCGCGGTGCGAATTGAGTTTCGCGCCACCCCGAAAAATTTTGTGGAGTTCAA
Organism: Gallionellaceae bacterium; assembly: GCA_035531075.1. GTDB lineage: Bacteria > Pseudomonadota > Gammaproteobacteria > Burkholderiales > Gallionellaceae > 39-52-133. The sequence goes on along the minus strand of DATKTO010000040.1, from coordinate 97,494 downwards.
GACATGGGAAAAATAACCAAACATGAAGTGCAGTCGCTCGCCAGCGATGCAGAGCGTGATCAACAACAGTACCTTACCTTTAATCTGGGTGGCGAGGTGTTCGCCATCGGCATTCTCGCGATCAAGGAAATCATCGAATACGGCAATCTCACCGAGGTTCCGATGATGCCCGATTTCATTCGCGGCGTGATCAATCTGCGCGGCGCGGTGGTGCCGGTAGTGGACCTTTCCGCCCGCTTCGGTCGCGCAGTAACGAGGATCACGCGACGCACCTGCATCGTGATTGTCGAGATGCAAGCGGATGGCGAATGCCAGGATGTGGGGGTGATTGTGGATGCAGTTAATGAAGTGCTGGAGATATTGCCCCAGGACATCGAACCTGCACCGGCATTCGGCGCCAAGATCCGCACTGATTTCATCAGCGGCATGGGCAAGGTGGCCAGCAAATTTGTGATTCTTCTTAACGTCAACCGCGTGTTGTCTGTGGAAGAACTGGCGACTCTTACCGGCGTGCCGGACGCAGAGAGTGTCGCAGCCTAGCTGCCTGCCAGATAGCTGCTTCCCTTGTGCAGGAGATTCAACAAAGAATTGCAGCACAGGTGCGCGGAGAGATAGAAAAAGTTGAACTAAGGCTGCAACGAGGAGACTTGTTGGGTCAGACAGAACAGTAACCTGTCGCTCTAATGGGCGAAAGGTTCTGTAGGGCGGCCGAAAAGGCCGAATGTGAAAGATGATGCCGGATTCGCTCAATAAAGGGCAGTTGGTATCAATTGAAAATGTAAAAGGAGCAATAGACATGAACGTAATAAAAAAGGTAATCGGTGCGTTGTTGATCAATCTGTTGTTGATATCCGGCGCGTTCGCAGGTTCATCTCCGGCTCAAGCCAAGGCCATGGTAGAGAAGGCGGTCACCTACGCCAAGGTTAATGGCACGGAGAAGGCCTATAAGGAATTCAATACCGCAGGTAGCCAGTTTTTCGATGGCGAATTGTATATTTTCGCTTACGACTTGGAAGGCAACAATCTTGCTCTTGGCGCCAACCCGAAGATGACTGGTAAGAACCTGCTGGAAATGAAATCCGCCGACGGAAAGTACTACCTCAAGGAAATGATCGAGATCATCAAATCCAAGGGTGAGGGCTGGGTCGACTATAAGTGGACCAATCCGGAAACCAAGAAAATACAGGATAAAACTTCTTTCGTTAAGAAAATTTCTGGCACCAACGCTTTTGTTGGTAGCGGCATCTATAAATAAAATTTACTGGTAAGAGGGCTCGGCAGTGTGTCGGCCTTCTTCCATTCTAAAGGCTGAGCACCCGGGCGCGCGGATTGAATTCCCCACGGCCCGCCAATAGTAACAAGGAGAATGTAATGCGCATCAATATGCCAGTGACCAATATCGAACGTCATCTCAAGGACGGTGAATATATTGTTTCCAAAACAGACACTAAAGGCCGTATCACTTATATCAACCGCCCGTTTATGGAGATCAGCGGGTTTACCGAAGAGGAATTGCTGGGCAAGGCCCACAATATCATTCGTCATCCGGATATGCCGCCAGCGGCCTATGCTGACCTGTGGCGTACCCTGCAGAGCGGCAAACCATGGCGGGGCATGGTGAAGAACCGCTGCAAGAACGGCGACCATTACTGGGTCGAAGCCAATGCCAATCCCATCTGGGAAAACGGGCAGGTTGTCGGGTTTATGTCCTTGCGCACCAAAGCCTCACGCGTGCAGATAGAAACAGCCGAGCGGCTGTATCGCCAGCTGCGTGAAGGAAGCGCACGCGGCTTGACGGTGAAGGAAGGCGCTGTGGCACGCAGCGGCTTGCTGGGCTGGCTTTCCGGTCTCGCGACACTGAGCATCAAAACAAGGATCACACTCGCAAGCCTGATTCTGGCATTGCTTATGCTCGGATTTGGAATGGAGACCCATCTGCTTCCAGGCAGTACCCTCGTCGCAACAGGAATTGCTGTGACAGCTTATATCTGGTGGCTTTCTGTATTTCAGGTTTTACGCCCGCTGGACGGGGCTGTGCGTGCATGCCAAATGGTTGCTGCCGGCACTTTGCAGCTGCAGGCATCCTCGAATTTGGCCAGCGAAACCGGACGTTTGATGCACGCGATCAATACCATGACCGGTAATGTGGCGAGCATTGTTGCCGATGTACGCAATGCCGCCAGCATGTTGACGTCATCATCCAATGAAGTTTCCGCCACGGCACTGAGTTTGAGCCAGGGTTCCAGCGATCAGGCATCGAGTGTGGAAGAAACCAGTGCGTCGATAGAACAAATGAGCGCCTCGATCAGCCAGAACAGCGACAACGCCAAGGTGACGGATGATATGGCGAGCAAATCTTCCATCGGTGCCGCGGAAGGAGGCGAAGCAGTGAAGGAAACAGTGGCGGCAATGAAGTCAATCGCCAAAAAAATCAGCATCATCGACGATATTGCCTATCAGACCAACCTGCTGGCCCTGAATGCCGCAATCGAGGCCGCACGCGCCGGCGAGCACGGCAAAGGTTTCGCGGTGGTTGCTGCAGAAGTGCGCAAACTGGCCGAACGCAGCCAGGTTGCCGCGCAGGAAATCGGCGATGTCGCCTCCAGCAGCGTCAGCCTGGCAGAGCGCGCCGGCAAGCTGCTGGGCGAGATGGTTCCGGCGATCAACAAGACTTCCGAACTGGTGCAGGAAATCGCTGCCGCCTCGGAAGAACAATCCTCGGGTGTGGCACAGATCAACGCTGCGATGAGCCAGATGAACCAGGTTACGCAGCAGAACGCTACTTCCTCCGAAGAATTAGCCGCTACCGCCGGGGAGATGAACGACCAGGCCGCGCAGTTGCAGAAACTGATCGGTTTTTTCAAAATCGGCACGGCCATTTAACCCGAGCGCAACTCGCGTATTGCCAGGCAGGCAGTGGCGCGTGCCCTGCCGGCATAAGCCAAGGAGACAAAAACATGCATGCACCCACCTTGAGCGAACAGGAATTCAAACAGTTCCAGACCATGATTTACAACATTGCAGGCATCAGCATGTCGCCTGCGAAAAAACCGCTGGTGAGCGGGCGCCTGGCCAAACGCGTCAAGCACCACGGCTTCGCCAGCTATGGCGATTATTTTCGCACGCTTGGCAAAGATGAGAACCGCGCAGAATTGCAGGTGGCGGTCGATTTGCTCACCACCAATGAAACCTATTTTTTCCGCGAACCCAAGCATTTCGATTTCCTGCGCGACCATATTCTGCCACTGCATCCTGCCGGCAAACCGTTCCGGGTGTGGAGCGCAGCCAGCTCCTCGGGCCAGGAAGCTTACAGCATCGCCATGATCCTGGCGGAAGGCCTTGGCGACAAGCCATGGGAAATCACCGCCTCAGATCTCAGCACGCGCGTACTGGAAACGGCGCGTGGCGGGCACTATCCGATGGAACACGCTGAAGACATTCCGCAGCAATATCTTTCCAGATACTGCCTCAAGGGCGTGGGCGCGCAGGACGGCACTTTCCTGGTTGAGCGTAATTTGCGAAGCCGCGTCAAATTCATGCAGGTTAACCTCAACCAGCCGTTGCCTAAAATGGGCGAATTTGATCTGATATTTTTACGCAACGTGATGATTTATTTCGATATGGAGACAAAACGCCAGGTTGTGCGCCGCATCATGGCGCAGCTCAAGCACGGCGGCTACCTGCTGATCGGCCATTCGGAAAGCCTGAATGGCGTGGTCGATGATATGCAATCAGTGAAGCCCTCTATTTATCGCAAGCACTGACCCCTGTCATGAAAAAACTTCCTCTTGCCCAAGCGATGGATATTTTTCTGCAACCGGGGGAGTTCTATTTCGGCGACCGCAGCACACGCATCCGCACCATTCTAGGCTCGTGCGTCTCCATCACCATGTGGCATCCGCAACGTCGTATCGGCGGCATGTGTCATTACATGCTGCCCAGCCGCGGCAAAAAGGCGGGCAAGCAGCTGGACGGCCGTTACGCCGACGAGGCCTTGCAGCTGTTTATGCGCGAGATACGCGCAGCCGGCACCTGGCCGGATGAGTACCAGGTGAAACTGTTTGGCGGTGGCAATATGTTCCAGCAGCAGGCAACGGCCCACATCGATTGCATTGACGTGTCCTGCCGCAACAGGCAGAGCGCCTACAAGCTGATCCAGCATTACGGCTTCAGCCTGACCGCAGAGCATCTCGGCGGCAGCGGCCATCGCCAGATCATGTTCGACATCGGAACAGGCCATGCCTGGGTGCGACAAAATCCTCTTATAAAAAGCAGTACAGCCGCGACGGAGAGCCTTTGAAAAAGAAAATAAATGTGCTGATTGTCGACGATTCTGCCGTGGTGCGGCAGGTGCTGACAGCGATGCTGGAAGAAGATCCGGCGATTCATGTGATGGGTGCCGCCACCGATCCGATTTTTGCGATGGAGCGCATGCGTGTGCAGTGGCCCGACGTCATCGTGCTGGACGTGGAAATGCCGCGCATGGACGGCATCAGCTTCCTGCGCAAGATCATGACCGAGCGGCCAACGCCGGTGGTGATCTGCTCTACCCTAACCGAAGCCGGGGCGGAAACCACCATGCAGGCGCTCTCTGCCGGGGCGGTGAGTATCGTTACCAAACCGAAAATCGGCCTTAAGCGATTTCTGGAAGATGCTGCATCGGACATCGTCGGCGCGGTCAAGGCCGCAGCCCAGGCCAATGTGAAACGCATGCGCCTAGCTGCAGCTCCCACCCTGGTGGTGCAGCCCAAGCTGAGCGCGGATGCCGTGCTATCCGCCGGAGGCGAAGCGTTGGCACAAACCACTGAGCGCATCGTCGCCATCGGCACTTCCACTGGCGGAACCCAGGCGCTGGAACTAGTACTCACTGCACTGCCACGGGTCTGCCCGGGCATTGTGATCGTGCAGCACATGCCGGAAAAATTTACCGCCGCGTTTGCCGAGCGGCTCAACCGGCTCTGCCGCATCGAGGTCAGGGAGGCGCAACACAACGACCGCGTGATGCCGGGGCGTGCATTGATTGCGCCCGGCGGCAAGCACTTGCTGCTCAAACGCAGTGGTGCACAGTATTTTGTTGACGTGATGGACGGCCCGCTGGTCAATAGTCACCGCCCTTCGGTGGACGTGCTGTTCCGTTCAGTCGCCAAGGTGGCGGGCAAAAATGCGGTCGGCATCATCATGACAGGCATGGGCGACGATGGCGCGGCAGGCCTGCTGGAAATGCGCAACGCCAAGGCGCGCACTATCGCTCAGGACGAGGCTACATGTGTGGTTTTCGGCATGCCCAAGGAGGCAATTAAACGCGGTGCCGCAGAAAAAATCCTGCCCCTGACCGCGATTTCTGACGTGATCGTCAACGGTTAGAGGGGAAAAAATATGTACCACAGAAAATTGTTGAGGGTGCTGTTTGTGGAGGATTCGGAAGATGACATGGAATTGCTGCTCGATACCCTGCATCGCGAGTACGGTGAAATACAGCACCAGCGGGTGGATACGGCCATTGCGCTGCGCGCGGTGCTGCAGCAGGAAAAATGGGACGTGATACTGTGCGACCATAACATGCCCGGACTTGATTCGTCTGCGGCCCTGCGTATTGTGCGCAACGAAAATATGGATATCCCGTTCATCATCGTCTCCGCCCTGATCGAAGAAGAGATCGCGCTAGCCACCTTGAAGGCGGGCGCGGCGGACGCGATCGCCAAAGGTAACCTGTCACGCCTGGTACCGGCCATAGAACGGGAAATGATAAAGTCATCCACCATGCAGGACTTGAAACTGGCGCGCGAACAGATTAACCGTATCGCATACTATGACCAACTCACCGGGCTGCCAAATCGCGAATTTATTGTGCGTAAGGTGAACCAGCTGCTGAAGCGCTCCCCCGCACCGGATAAATTTGCGCTGCTGGTGATCAACATCAATCGTTTTCTGCAGATTCCCCGCAGCCTGGGAATCGATGCCGCAAACAGGCTGTTGCAGATCATGGGCTCGCGAATCAAGGACGGGATCGGAGAAGCGGGTTTTGTCGCCCGTCTGGGCGGAGACCGTTTTGCCGTGCTGTTGCCTGAAGTCGAAGAGCAAGCGCAGCTGCTGCAGCGCATCGCCAAAATGAATGAACATTCAAGCGAAGCCTTGAACATTGCCGGTCAGGAACTGTTTTTGACCTGTAGCGTTGGCATCAGCGTGTACCCTGAAGGCGGACGCGACTTCCACGAATTGTTTATTAACGCGGAAACCGCAATGAACATGGCACGCACTGAGGGCGGCTGCAGGTACCGTTTTTTCGAACGCGGCATGAATGAGTCCGGGCAGGAACGGTTGCTCCTTGAACACGCCTTGCATCGCGCCATCAAGCACCAGGAGTTTCTGCTGCATTATCAGCCGCAACTCGATTTGCGCAGCGGCAGAATCACCGGAGTGGAGGCGCTGCTGCGCTGGCAGCTGCCTGAAGGCAATATGGTATCGCCGGCTAAATTCATTCCTCTGCTGGAAGAAACCGGGCTCATCGTATCGGTTGGTGAATGGGCGCTGACCAAGGCCTGTGAACAGAACCGTGCATGGCAACAGGCAGGCTTGCCGCCGATCCGGATGGCGGTCAACCTGTCTGCCATCCAGTTTCAGCAGACCGATCCCGCGGCCATGGTACGACGGGTGCTGCATCAGACCGGTCTGGAGCCATGTTATCTGGAACTGGAAATCACTGAAAATATTGCCATGCATAACGAAGAAACAATTATCAGAACGCTGGGAGAGTTGCGCGACATGGGTATCAGCCTCGCCATCGACGATTTCGGCACCGGCTATTCCTCGCTCAGTTATCTCAAACGTTTTCCGCTGCATAAACTCAAAATAGACCGTTCCTTCGTCAACGATATTGGTGATCAGGCCAATGGCAGTTCGCTGGTTAAAGCGATCATATCCCTGGCGCAGAATCTTGGATTGAAGGTTATTGCTGAAGGAGTGGAAACTGCGACACAGTCCAGCTTCCTTTCTTCCTGCGGCTGCGAGCAGATGCAGGGTTATCTTTTCAGCAAACCGGTGGCAGCAGACAAGATTGCACGACTGATTAACACACCGGTGCTGGCAAACTCAAGCGTGCCTTAAGAAGCCGCTGCTACACGACAGAAAAAATCGGGGGCTGGCATCGCGAAAATGCCAGCCCCCGACTAATTTGCGTCACGGCGGAGAATATCCGCCCAAGTGGTCAGTTAGATCACTTGCTCTTCAGCTTCATGATACCCACTGCTTTCAGCAGCACTTTTTCAAACACGTGCTCCGAAGTGCCCTGCTTCATTTTGCGCATGAAGTATTTCTCGAAAGCGACCTTGGCCAGGTGTACCCACTTGCCCTCGGAGAACCAGTTTACGTTGCGCGGCGGAATCTGTGGCAGGGCGACGAAGGCGATACCTGTATCGCCGAAGTCGGCCAGACACACTGCGTTCCAGGTTGCGCGCTCTTCCGGCTGTTTGCCATCGAGTTCGGAGCGGATGTTGTGCGCCGTTGCCGTCACCATCGACTCGATCATGTAGCCGGTCTTGGGCGCGCCTGTAGGGACAGGTGTTGCCTCAACCGGAGGAATGGCGACGCACACGCCAACCGAGTAAATGTTCTTGAACTTCGGGTTGCGCTGGTGCTGGTCGATCAGGATGAAGCCGCGCGGGTTGGTCAGGCCTTCAATGCCAAACACGGCATCAATACCCTTGAAAGCCGGCAGCATCATCGAGTATTTGAAATCGAGCACGTGCTCTTTCTTCGGCGTGCCATCGTCATTATGCTCGGTGACATACATTTTGCCTGCCTCAACCTTGGTGGTCTTCGCATTGCAGATCCACTTGATATGACGGCTGCGCAAGGCTGATTCCATCATGCCCTTGGAGTCGCCCACGCCGCCCAGGCCGAGGTGACCGATATAAGGCTCCGCGGTCACAAATGTCATGGGCACCTTGTCGCGAATTTTGCGGCGACGCAGGTCGGTATCCATGATCGCGGCAAATTCGTACGCCGGACCGTAGCAGGATGCCATCTGTACGGCGCCGACCACGACCGGGCCCGGGCTCTTGACGAATTCCTGCCAGGCTTTTTCTGCTTCAATCGCATGTTCTACATGACAGACCGACTGAGTATGCCCTTTGGGACCCAGCCCCTCGACTTCGTCGAAAGCCAGTTTAGGACCTGTGGCAATCACCAGAAAATCGTAGTCTACATTCTGGCCGTCATCCAGCTCGACCTGGTTTTTATCGGGATGCACGCGCTTGGCGCCGACCGGAATAAAATCAATCTTCTTGCGCTTGAGTACCGGCGCCAGCTCCATTTCAATATCGTCGCGAGTGCGCCAGTTCACGGCCACCCACGGATTGGAGGGAACGAAGTGAAAGCGCGGATTGTTGGAAATCACGGTTACCTTGTCTTCCGCCCTTGCGTTTTCACGCATTTCATATGCCATGGGCAAGCCGCCAATGCCAGCGCCAATAATTACGATATGTGCCATTTTTCTCTCTCCTGTGAATTAAACGTAAAATTATTTAGAGTTAGCAAACTCTATAGTTTGACCAGTACTGACCAACGCTATGCCTAATACCAAGCAAAAGCCGTGCCACATACATAACGCATTGTATTGAAACAAATAAAGTTACAGCAGGCAAACATGACATTAACATTGTCATGTCATTATGTCTGCATTGGATTAGAATTTAGGCGCGCATCATGACAATTTGACAGGTATCCCGCAATGAACAAAGCCAACTTCTCCGAACTTCAATCCCTGATCGACGTGCAGGAAAATCCCTTCGTGCTGATCGACGAGAACTATCAGATCGTTGCCGCCAACCGTGCTTATTGCGTGAACTACGGTGTGGACCAGGAAAAAGTTGTAGGCCGCTACTGTCATGAAATCTCACACCTGTCGGCGACGCCATGCCATCAGAATGGCGAAGACTGCCCACACCAGGAAGTTTTCCGCACCGGCCGCATGCACGAGGTGATTCATACCCATTTTGACAGCCACAACCGGCCGGAACATGTGCGCATCAAAGGTCACCCGATAAGGGGAGCCAATCATAAACTCTATCTGGGTGAAGCCGTTTTCCCGATCGCCAGTTCGGACGAGTTGATCTGCAAGGACATGCAGATGGTCGGCAATTCGCCTGCCTTTCTTGCCTGCCTAGACCATCTCACTCGCGCGGCAGAGTCGGATGCAGCCATCCTGCTGCTGGGTGAAAGCGGTGTCGGCAAGGAGCTGGCGGCACAATACATCCACCAACGCTCCAGCCGAAACAAACAATCCCTGGTGGTGCTGAATTGCGCCTCGATTGCGGTGGACATGTTTGAGGACGAGCTGTTCGGCCATGAGCGTGGAGCATTCACCGGATGCGTCGGCAGAAAGCAGGGGCTGTTTGAACTGGCTGATAACGGCATGCTATTTCTGGACGAGATAGGAGACATGCCGCTGTTCATGCAGGCCAAACTGCTGCGCGTGCTGGAAAGCGGCGAGTTCAGGCGCATAGGCGGTACCGATATATTGCGTGCCGACGTGCGCCTCGTTTCTGCCACCAATAACGACCTGCTGAAAAAGGTAGCGGACGGCGAATTCCGGCACGACCTGTATTATCGGATTGCCGGTATCGACTTGCACCTGCCCAGCCTGAGAGAGCGCAGCAGCGACATTCCCGCACTGGCGCAGGCCATTGTGAAACGGATTACCCGCGTTGGTAAGCCGCACTGCAAATTCACCCCGGATGCACTGGAAAAACTTCAGGGATATACCTTCCCGGGCAATATACGCGAATTGAAAAATATCCTGCTCAAAGCCGTTTCCGAAAGCAACAACAGCATCATCAGTGCGGCCAACATTCATCTTTCGCAGCAGCAAGTGAAGCAGCCGGATAATTTAAGACATGAGATCCCCGTTGAAACGATTCGTCAGGCAAGCTCAAATACCAATCCCAACGCATCAATCGCAGAGCTGGAGGCAGAGCATATCTCAAAACTGCTGATCAGCTATAACGGCCATCGCCGATACGTGGCCGATACCCTCGGCATCAGCGAGCGCACCTTGTATCGCAAGCTGAAGCGCTACAATCTGGCCTAGCCAGAGGCGAACCGTTATTCAGGTGTTGCGGGCGTCTTCAATGCCGGCAACAGCATCCCTAGTCATATATTCGTTTCTGGCAACGGTAATAAATACAGCGCGTGAGCGATGTTCATCATCAGACTGCGGACTATATTCACATGCGTGAGTTCGCATCGGTATTTCTCAGCCCCATTTCCAGCCTGTTAAACATGTAGCGGATCCCAGGCAATTTTTCTGCGACATTGGCAATCATGCACTGTCAAAAGCATGCAGGATTCCTGCACGGACATCCTACTGTCCCCGCACTGATAACGTCGCAACGGCACTTACCGCAGCGGCATCCTGCCGCTTTATTTGCCGCATGAAATTTTTGCAGATGCATCCTAACTTTGCGAATTCTCCAGAGTTGCACTGCGTCATAATCAATCAATTATTTATTTTCGTATTCATATTACGTTGCATATGAGTGTGTAACCCTAAGCCGTCGATAACGGGTACGTGCATTCTGCAAAGTTCGCACAAATCTAATCCGTTCTGGTGCATATTCTTTTGTCAGCACCAATTAGATGCATGAATTAGCCTCCAGCCTGCTCATTTACATCTGCCATTAAGCGCTGTCACCAACAAAATATGGATTGCATGGCTCGTGGCACGAAGCTTGCTCATCATACCTGCGTCCCTCCCCCAAAATTTTTATACAAGGATAGCCATGAACAATCTAATCGATATGCCCAGCCCTGAAGATACCCAGACTGACCGTCGCGACTTTCTGAAAAACAGCGCCATGCTATTGGGCGGCGCTGCGCTGATGTCCATGGTGCCGCCCGGTGTGCGCAGCGCGGCCTGGGCAGCCGGTTCGGACGCGCCGGAACTGAAAGAGGTGAAGATCGGCTTTATCCCGCTGACGGACTGCGCCTCGGTCGTCATCGCCTCGGTCATGAAGTTCGACGAAAAATACGGCATCAAGATCACGCCTTCCAAGGAAGCCTCGTGGGCCGGCGTGCGCGACAAGCTGGTAAACGGCGAGTTGCATGCGGCGCATTCGCTGTATGGTCTTATATATGGTGTGCATCTCGGCATAGGCGGCCCCAAGAAAGATATGTCGGTGCTGATGACGCTGAACAACAACGGCCAGGCCATCACCCTTTCCAACCAGCTCAAGGACAAGGGCGCGACAACCGGCGAAAAACTGAAGAAGCTGGTGGATAGCGACAAGCGCGGCTACACCTTTGCGCAGACCTTTCCCACCGGCACCCACGCGATGTGGCTGTATTACTGGCTGGCCAATTACGGCATCGACCCGTTCCAGGACGTGAAGAACATCACCGTGCCGCCGCCGCAAATGGTGGCCAACATGCGCGTCGGCAATATGGACGGCTTCTGCGTGGGCGAACCCTGGGGCAACCGCGCCATCGCCGACAACATCGGCTTCACGGCCACCACCACCCAGGACATCTGGAAGGATCACCCGGAAAAGGTGCTGGGCTGCACCGCAGAGTTTGTGCAGAAATATCCCAACACCGCGCGCGCCATGATCATGGCCGTGCTGGAAGCATCTAAATATATAGACACGATGGCTAACCGCCGCGGTGTCTCCACCATTATTGCCGACAAGTCCTTTGTGAACTGCCCGGTTGATGTGATCGACGAACGCATGGTAGGCAAATATGTAGACGGCCTCGGCAAGAAATGGAATGACGCCAACTACATGAAGTTCTACAACGAGGGCGCGGTCAACTTCCCCTATCTGTCAGACGGCATGTGGTTCCTCACCCAGCACAAGCGCTGGGGCCTGCTGAAGGAAGATCCGGATTATCTGGCCGTGGCAAAACAGATCAACCAGATCGATCTGTACAAACAGGCTGCCACGCAGGTGAAGGTACCCGTCCCCAAAAATGTGATGCGCAGCACGAAGCTGTTTGATGGCACGGTTTGGGACGGCAAAGATCCCAAGAAATATGCGGCCTCCTTCAAGATCAGGGCAGCTTAAAAAACAATTTGCCACAGAGAATACAGAGTTGACAAAGGGTGATTTAGCCGGGTTCTCATGTGTAGGTAGATATCACTTTTATAGATGCACAAAAAAGGGCGAGAAACATTTTCACTCTCTGTGTTCTCTGTGGATTGTTTCTGCGATTTTCAGGTTTATACAAAGGAAGTGCCGCAATGGAAAAGCTAAACAAGGAGATCGTGCGCGACATGTTGCTGCAGGCCAAGGAGAGCAAATCGATTACCTGGCCGCAACTGTCTGACAGGCTCAATCGCAGTCCCGTGTACACCGCCATGCTGGTGTATGGCTATGGGCAGGCAACGGTGGAGGAGGCCGATGCCCTGCTGAAGGCGCTTGATCTGCCGCTGGAAATCAAGCCTGTCCTGATGAAGGTTCCGCACCGGCAACCGGCGCAGCCATGGCCGCCCACCGATCCCTTTGTCTACCGTTTCTATGAGGCCATCATGCTGTATGGGCCGGTGTACAAGGACGTGGCGCACGAGATATTCGGCGACGGCATCATGAGTGCGATCGACATGTCGGTGGATATTCAGAAGATTGAAGATCCAGTCGGTGTACCGCGCATGGTGGTAACGCTTAATGGCAAATGGTTGCAGTACAAGAAATTTTAAACTGCTGCTTCAACTGATTTAAAAGGTAAGTTATGAAAGCTAAAAAATATATTCAGGAAAATTTACTCCCGCCATTTTTGGGGCTCGCACTGTTCATTCTGCTGTGGGCGGTGATAGCGCAAACCAGCCCCAATCTGCCAGGCCCCGTCAAGACCTGGGATTCAGCGGTGGCATTGTTCAGTGACCCCTTTTACATCAAGGGACCCAATGATCAGGGCATAGGCTGGAACATTCTAAACTCCCTGCAACGGGTGGCCATAGGTTTTGGCATGGCAGCACTAGTCGGCATTCCGCTGGGCTTCATGATCGGGCGTTTTGATTTTCTCGACAAAATGACCTCACCCATCGTCGGCATGCTCAAGCCGGTGTCGCCGCTGGCCTGGCTGCCGATCGGCCTGCTGGTATTCAAGGCCGCCAACCCGGCCGCGATCTGGGTGATCTTCATCTCCAGCATCTGGCCGATGATCATCAACACCGCGATGGGCGTACGCCAGTTGCCGCAGGATTATCTCAACGTGGCGCGGGTGCTCAACCTGTCGGAATGGAAAGTATTCACCAGGATTTTGTTCCCGGCCACGCTGCCCTACATGCTCACAGGCATCCGCCTCGCCATCGGCACCGCATGGCTGGTGATCGTGGCGGCAGAGATGCTCACCGGCGGCGTAGGTATCGGCTTCTGGGTGTGGGATGAGTGGAACAACCTGAATGTGGAGCACATCATCATCGCCATTTTTACGGTGGGTATTGTCGGATTGCTGCTGGAATATCTGCTGGTCACGCTGGCCAATCGCGTTAAGTACTAAATTTTATAAAAACAATTTAGCCACAGAGAACACAGAGTTCACAGAGAAAGATGTGAAAAGCGTTCTTTAACCTGTTCACCGAAAAGATGAACATATATCGTTCCACACCGATTTTGTTTTCTCTCTGATCTCGGTGTTCTCTGTGGCTAGGTTTCAGCTTTTGGAATGAAGGAAAAAATAACATGCATAAATATGTACTCATCGAAAACGTGCAGAAAACATTTGAAACGCGGCAGGGGACTTTTGTTGCGCTCAAGGATATCGACCTCAAGATTGCACGCGGCGAATTCATCACGCTGATCGGCCACTCCGGCTGCGGCAAATCCACCCTGCTGAACCTGATCGCCGGGCTGCTGTTTCCGAGCGCGGGGGTGATGCTCTGTGCCGAGCGCGAGATTGCCGGCCCGGGACCGGATCGCGGTGTGGTATTCCAGAACCATTCGCTGCTGCCCTGGCTCACCTGCTTTGACAACGTGCATCTCGCTGTCGAGCGCGTATTCGGCGCAACCGAAAGCAGGGCGCAGCTGGCAGAGCGAGTGAAAGAAGCGCTGGCACTGGTAGACCTTAGCCATGCCGAGCAAAAATACCCGCATGAAATATCCGGCGGCATGAAGCAGCGCGTGGGCATTGCCCGCGCGCTCTCGATGCAGCCCAAGGTGTTGCTGATGGATGAGCCCTTCGGTGCGCTGGATGCACTGACACGCGCCCACCTGCAGGACGAGCTGATGAAGATCGTGGCGGCCACCAGCAGCACGGTGGTGATGGTGACGCACGATGTGGATGAGGCGGTGCTGCTGTCCGACCGCATCGTGATGATGACCAACGGCCCGGCAGCCACCATAGGCGAAATCCTGTCGGTCGATCTGCCTAAGCCCCGAAACCGCCTGGCGCTGGCCAACGACGCCAGTTATCACGATCTGCGCGGTGCGGTGCTGGAGTTCCTGTACCAAAAGCATGCAAAAAAGGCTGCATAAATTTCGGATCAGCGTTAGCGCCAGAATGGCACATTACCTGAAATCACCCGTCAGCAACGCTCAATGAGCGCCATCGTCTGCAAGACGATTTATTGTGCCGTGATTGAATATGCAAATCTTCAATTCAATCAGGCAAGAAAAAGGCCGTATCCTTCACGGCCACTTTCCGGCGTAACATCGGTTCATGAGGTATACACGAGTTTAATCGATTTGCAGCTGTAAAACTAATCGCATATACAGTCTATTCAGCAATTAACAGATACACCTGACCCCTCTCCAGTTTCACCGGATAGGCGCGAGCGCAACCAGCATCGGGCGCCACCGCGTTGCCGTCTGCCAGATTGATGTGCCAATTGTGCATCGGGCACGCCACCTTCTTGCCGAACACGATGCCTTGCGACAAATGCCCGCCCTTGTGCGGACATTTGTCCAGCAGCGCAAACACTTCATTTTCTGCGGTGCGGAACAGCGCAATGTCGCCCTGTGCAGATTGGACGACGCGGCTTCCCAATGGCGGAATCTCTTCCAGTGTTGCGACATGTTTCCAGTTGTTCATGATGTGTCCTTGATTTTTAAATGGTGAGTGGTGCGAATTCCCGCGCGTTGATGTTCTCTTTGGCCCATGGATTTCCGGCGCCCTGCAGTGCGTATAGCAAACGTTGGTGCAGCGCCTTGCGCTTGTCAGCATCATCCACCACCTGCTGCTTGATATAGTCGATGCCGACGCGCTCGACATAGTGCACGGTGCGGTCGAGGTAGCGCGCCTCTTCGCGATATAACTGCGTGAATGCGAGGGTGTACTCCAGCACCTCCTCTCTGGTTTTGACCTTCACCAGGAACTGCGCGACTTCGGTCTTGATGCCACCGTTTCCTGCCACATAGATTTCCCAGCCCGACTCCACGCCGATGATGCCGACGTCCTTGATCGCCGCTTCCGCGCAGTTGCGCGGGCAGCCGGACACCGCCAGCTTGAACTTGTGTGGCGTCCACATGCGGTCCAGCGCATACTCGAGATCGATACCCATCTGCGTGGAATCCTGCACGCCAAAACGGCACCACTCACTGCCAACGCAGGTCTTCACCGTGCGCAGCGCCTTGCCGTAGGCGTAACCCGAGCTCATGCCGAGATCGGCCCACACGCTGGGCAGATCTTCCTTCTTGATGCCGAACAGGTCGATGCGCTGACCACCGGTAACCTTCACCGTGGGCACCTTGTATTTTTCCGCCACGTCGGCGATGCGGCGCAGCTGCGCCGGCGTGGTGATGCCGCCGTGCATGCGGGGCACCACCGAGAAGGTGCCGTCCTTCTGGATGTTGCCGTGCGCGCGCTCGTTGATAAAGCGCGACTGCGGATCATCCTGTACCTCGTGCGGCCACGCACACAGCAGATAATAATTCAGCGCCGGCCGGCAGGTGGCGCAGCCATTGGGCGTGCTCCAGTTAAGAAACTGCATGGCCTGCGGAATGGACAGCAGCTTCTCCATGCGGATCGCGCGGCGCACTTCCTCATGCGTGTGCTCGGTGCAGCCGCACATCGGCTTCACCGCCGCAGCCTGCGGCGCATAGGCGCCGCCCAGAGTGGAGGCGAGGATCTGCTCTACCAGGCCGGTGCAGGAGCCGCACGAGGCCGAAGCCTTGGTGTGCTTGCGCACATCTTCCAGCGTAAACAAGCCCTTTTCCTTGATGGACTTGACAATGGTGCCCTTGCACACGCCGTTGCAGCCGCACACTTCCATGCTGTCCGGCATCGCCGCCGCGCTGCTCTGCCCCTGATGGCCGGAGTTGCCGAGATGCGACTGGCCGAACATCAGGTGGTCGCGAATGTCCGCGACATTCTTGCCGTCGCGTATCATCTGGAAATACCACGATCCATCCTTGGTGTCGCCATACATCACCGCACCCACCAGCTTGTCTTCCTTCAACACCAGTTTCTTGTACACGCCGCCGGCGGCATCGTGCATCAGGATTTCATCGGTTTCCTCCGTGCCGGCAAAATTGCCGGCGGAGAACAGATCGATGCCGGTGACCTTGAGCTTGGTGGAAGTGACCGAGCCCTGGTAGCGCGCAATGCCCATGCGCGCCAGGTGATTGGCGCAAACTTTGGCCATATCGAACAGCGGCGCCACCAGGCCGTAAGCCGTGCCGCGATGCGACACGCATTCGCCCACTGCGTAGATGCTCGGGTCGTAGGTCTGCATGGTGTCGTTCACCACGATGCCCTTGTTGCAGTGGATGCCTGCGGATTCGGCCAGCGCGGTATTGGGGCGGATGCCCACCGCCATCACCAGCAGATCGGCCGGCATCTCTGTACCATCCTTGAAGCGGATCGCCTTGACGCGACCTGCGGCATCGCCCACCAGCTCCTGCGTGTTTTTCTGCAGCAGGAATTTCAGGCCTTTGGCTTCCAGCGAACGCTGCAACATGCGTGCTGAACTCTGGTCCAGTTGGCGCTCCATCAGCCACGGCATGATATGCACCACGGTGACATCCATGCCCCTGAGCGCCAGGCCATTGGCAGCCTCCAGCCCGAGCAGGCCGCCGCCGATCACCACGGCATGCCTGTATTTTGCAGCGGCGTCTATCATCGCATTGGTATCCTGGATATCGCGATAGCCGATGACACCGGCCAGCTCCTTGCCCGGCACCGGCAGCATGAAAGGATTGGAGCCGGTTGCCAGCAGCAGCCTGTCGTATTCGGCTTCTGTGCCGTCTTCCGCATACACCACTTTGTTTTTGCGGTCGATGCGCACCACCTTCTTGTTCAGGTGCAGGGTGATCAGGTTTTCCCTGTACCAGTCGAGGTCGTTCAGAATGATGTCCTCAATCCCCTGTTCTCCCGCCAGCACCGGCGACAGCATGATGCGGTTGTAGTTGGGATAGGGTTCGGAGCCAAACACCGTGATGTCATACAAATCCGGTTCCAGCTTGAGCAACTCCTCCAGCGTGCGTACACCCGCCATGCCATTACCCACCATCACCAGTTTCATTTTTTGCATTCTGCGTCTCCTGAATTTCAAATAGTTTGCAGCATGTCGCCGCCTAAAACTTTCTACCTGAACATACCTGAGCAATATTGGTGCCAGCCTACAGACAACATCTTATCCATATGTATTTATTTAGTATTTTAATTGCACAAAGAACTGGCAGAACAGCCACGCCAAGTTATGGTGCAGTGCAAATGCTGCATGCACCTGAACGGTGAGCCGCGCAACGCATCGCTCACAACATCGGTGCATCGGACATTTCTATCCGGGTTGTGCGACCAGCCGTTTCAGTTCGGGCATACAGGAGCCGCATTCCGTGCCGCATTTCAATCTGGACTGTATTGCAGGCAGATCGAGACCGCGCCCAAACTCGGTCATAATTTCCAGTTCTGACACGTCCAGACAATTACACACAATACGGCCACGTTGTATCTGCCCTGCCGGTGGCGCGCTCAACGGAGCGAACAGCCAGGGACGCAATGATTCTGCATCGCCGCCCTGCGCGATGATTTCCTTCAGCCAGTCACGCGCCACGGTTTCACCGGTCAGGCGCACCCCCAGCAGCCTGCCCTCTTCCATCAATGCGCGCTTGCAAATGCCGCGCTTCGCATCGCGATATTGCATCACCTCGGCTGCAGCATCGAGTCCCAGAATCGCATCAATCTCGGCCAGCAGCTCGTCTGGAACCGCCAGCGCATGGGCCGCGCGCAGCACCACCAGTTCTTCATCCCGGCCAAACAAACCCAGTGCCGCATATTCGAAATTTTTCAGCAGCGGCTGCAAGCACGACATGCGCCGCAGCGCATGTCCCTTGCGCATTGCAACCATCTGCCACGGCAAATCGAGCTTTGCCACTTGCACTGCGGCATGTTTCAACTCTGGCTGCCTGGAGATGGGATCATAATCATGGGCTGTCAATGCGTTCACGCCCAAACCACTCATAAACTGGCTGCCCCAGTGCATCGGCATAAAGGTTTGCCCGGCACGCATCTCGGCCGAGGCTTCCACACGCAGCGCTAACTTTCCGCGGCGACCGCTGAGCTGGACAATGTCGCCGTCACTCAGACTGCGCCGCGCCATGTCCGCGGCATGCATCGCCAGCAGCGGCTCTTCCACGTGGCTGAACAGGCGCCCGAGCGTGCCGGTGCGGCTCATGCCGTGCCACTGGTCGCGCAAGCGGCCCGTATTGAGATGCAGCGGATAACGCGCGCTGATGTCCTCGGCAACCGGCACATATTTTGCGCTGACAAGTTTTGCACGCCCGCTGGCAGTGGGGAAAATGCCATCGGCATACAAACGCTTCAAGCCCTGTGCCGTTCCCTGCGGCATCGGCCACTGCTGCGGGCCGGCATTTTCCAGCAACGCATAGCTCAGGCCGCCGATATCGAGATCGCGGCCTGCTGTGGAGGCGCGGTGTTCATTGAATATGGATTCTGTGTCGGTAAAATTCAGCAGCCCGGGTTTACCCACTCTCCCGGCCAGGCGCCGCGCAAAATCCACCGCAATCTTCCAGTCATTCCGCGACTCGCCAAGCGGGGGCACCGCCGCACGCACGCGCGAAATGCAACGCTCGGAGTTCGTCACCGTGCCCTCCTTCTCGCCCCATGTGCAGGCAGGCAGCAGCACATCTGCAAAGGCCGCCGTATCGGTAGCGCGAAACGCGTCCTGCACCACCACAAACTCGGCTGCGTTTAGCGCCTCGATCACAAGTTTCAGATCGGGCATGGACTGCGCCGGATTGGTGCACGCGATCCACAATGCCTTGATCTCGCCACTGCGCACCGCCTCAAACATCTCCACTGCGGTCTTGCCGGCCTGCGCCGGAACATCTACGACTCCCCACAACTTGGCCACCTCGGCACGGTGCTCCGGATTTGCCATATCGCGATGCGCGGACAGCAGATTGGCCATGCCGCCCACCTCCCTCCCCCCCATTGCATTGGGCTGACCGGTAAGCGACAGCGGCGCGGCGCCAGCGCGGCCAATGTGCGCGGTGGCAAGATGCAAATTAATCAGGGCGGTGTTTTTATGCGTGCCTTGCACCGACTGGTTCAGCCCCTGGCAATACATGGACAGTGTGGCTTTCGAGGTGGCAAACCATTGCGCAGCGCGCACAATGTCTTCTGCCGCGATACCACAAATAGTTGCCGCATGTTGCGGTGTAAATTCGCGCACCGTCGCCTTGAGCTCGTCAAAACCCTCGGTATGTGCCGCGATATAAGCAAGGTCGCACCAGCCTTCCCACAGCATCACATGCAGCATGGCGTTGAACAGCACCACATCGGTGCCGGGCAAAATCGCCAGATGCAGATCCGCCGCACAGGCGGTATCCGTGCGGCGCGGATCAACTACTATTAACTTCAGATCGGGATTTTTGCTGCGCGCGTCCTCGATGCGGCGAAACAGGATCGGGTGCGCGTAAGCCGTGTTTGAACCCGCGATGAAGATGCAGCCTGCGTGATCGATATCCTCATAACACCCCGGTGGCGCATCTGCCCCCAGCGTCGCCTTGTATGCGCTGACCGCAGAGGACATGCACAGGCGCGAATTGCTGTCGATGTTATTGGTGCCGATCAAGCCCTTGGCCAGCTTATTGAAAACGTAATAGTCTTCGGTCAGCAGTTGTCCCGATATATAGAAGCCTACCGCGTCCGGACCATGCTTTTTAATGATGTCCGCAAACCTGTCCGCCGCCGTGTCGAGCGCCTCATCCCAGCTGACACGCTGGCGCGCTTCGCCGCGCCTGTTGCGCAGTTCGGGATGCAAGGCGCGCATCTCCTCACGTGCCGTCAGGTGTAAATTCGCGCCCTTGGTGCACAAGCGTCCGAAATTGGCCGGATGATCGGGGTCGCCGCGCACGCCGGTAATTTTACCCGCCGCTGCGCTGATAATGACGCCACAGCCGACGCCGCAGTAACAGCACGTTGACCGTATGTCTTCCGTGGCATCCTTGATTTCTTGCCTGGTATTTTTTCTCATGCAGCTTACCAAGCAATACGCATGCCAGATATTAATTTTAGATGAAACAATAGGTTAAAATTTATAACCTCCTTTCAAAAAATGCGATGCGTGCTATCTGTGCATCTGCAAGCGATTGGTGCATGCGATTTGGTGCATGCAACCACTGGCGCATTCATTCAATTGTTGTAAGTCTACAATTGCAGGACAAATCTGAATTCAACCCAGGTAACGAGCCAAAGTAAATTATTCCACCGCGAATGTCTGCAACATGATGTTAACGGTAAGTTAAAATATCGTTTAGTGAATGCTGCTTGCGCCGATCCGCGCTCAAGGCGTGTCACTGCAACTTTTTAAATCAGGTGCATTTCTTTAATTAGCAGGCATATAGATGAAGATTCCGGTTTGCACCTCTTTAATACTTCTCATTCTTAGCCTGCCTGCCATTGCAGCCGAAACCGACCCTGAGGAAATTCCCACAGCACCTTACCCCGCTGAAAAAGCTGATATGGAACATTACAGCGATACCCTGTTCGGCGACTGGCGCGGGAGACGTAGCGCGATGTTTGCCAAAGGTTATGACTTGCAGGTGGTCTATAAACTGGACTTGCTTAACAATACCGCGGTAGAAAGGGAACGAATCTACGGCCTTGATAATCTTGATATCAAGCTGAAACTCGATTTTGAAAAGATCACGGGAGGCAAAGACACCACCGCCTTTCTTCATGTGATCAGTAACCGCGGCGACAAGCCCGGCGCACACAGCGACCGCCTGCCGCACGGTGTGGACAATATTGAAACGCCGGCAAATGGCAACACCACCAAGATATTTCAGGCATGGCTGCAGGAAACATTTCTCGATGGCCGCGTTTCAGTGCTGGGCGGACTGTACGATTTAAACGCAGAGTTCTATACCACGGAATCGGCCGCCATGTTCATGCACCCGACTTTTGGCATGAGCGCCGAACTGGCTGGCACCGGCAAGAACGGGCCTTCTGTATTCCCCACCTCATCCATTGCGCTGCGTGTGAAGACGGAGCCTGCCCCTGGCTATTACGTACAGGCCATCACGCTGGACGGCGTACCTGGAGATCCCAACAATCCGCAGGGTACTCATATAAAGTTCGACGAAGGCGATGGCGCACTGAATGTGATTGAGGGCGGCATCCCGCTTGGTCTGCCTAAAAATGCGCACAACAACAAGCTGGCATTCGGCGTGTGGCAATACACCACGCGCTTCGACGACATTCTGGATGTGGACGCCAGCGGCAAGCCTGTGCAAAGAGTGAGCAGCGGCGCTTATGCCATGCTGGAAAAAGTGCTGAAATATAAAGCGGGCTCCCATGAAGAACAGATCAGCGGTTTTTTTCGCATAGGGAGAACCGAAGGCGATACCTCGCAATTCGATCTTGCGCTGAGTGCAGGCCTGGTATTTGCGGCAGTCTTCCCGGGGCGCGAACAGGATGAGCTTGGCATTGCCTATGCGCAGGAACGAAACAGCGATAAATATCGCATTGCCTCGGGCAATACGGTGTATTCCGAAAAATCATTTGAACTGGGCTATCGCTATCGCGCGCTGCCCGGGTTCACCGTGCAGCCTTTCGTGCAATACCTGCAAAATCACAGCAAGGATATTACGCAGGACAAAACATGGTGGCTGGGTATGCGTACCGAAGCAGCATTCTAAATCACGGGGAAGAATTCGATAGAGGAAAAAGCATTACTTCTTCGCTTCTCCCCCGTGTTTTTCCAGCGGCCACAGCTGGTGCGCATCCAGCAACAAGCGGTAACGGGCTTCATTTGCGTCCAGCTGCGCCACGCTGGCAGCCAGACTGGATTCCAGTGACAGGCGTCGTGCATTCAGCACATCAGTCAGACTGCTCTCGCCCAGGCTGTACGCCCTCGCAACCAGTTCCGCATTCTCGCGCACGCTGCGCGCCGCCTCCTGCGCCTGTTGCCAGACCAGATAACTGCTGACCGCCTGCGTATGGGCCGCATAGACATCCCCTTCAAGGCGGCGCCGGGTGAAGATTTCGCGGTTACTTGCCATTTCTGCACGGTGTTGCGCTATTTCATAATTAACGCCACGCAAGCCGAAAGAAATGGGTACCGAGACGAACACCCCGACAACCTTTTCTTCACCCGCCTTTTCGCTGGAGTAACGCAGCCCTACGGTGGGGTCAGGTACTCTGTCTGCGCTGTTGCGCTTTGCCAGTATCTGCTGCAAGCGATTTTCAGACTGCACCATCTGCAGCTCATGATTATCTGACATCACCTGCTGTTGCCAGTAGCCCAGATCATTTGGAACAGGCTGCGGCACGGCCATCAAGACCCGGGCTGGCAATATCAGCTCAGGGAAGGGACGAAGCAACGCACTGGTGGCAAGCTGCACACGCATGCTGGCTTGCTGCAAGGACACACCGGCCTGTGCAGCCGCGGCTTGCGCCTGATTCAGCTCCATCTTCGGCGCATCCCCTGCGCGCATGCGTTTCTCAGTCATTCCTGCCTGCTGCGCAAGAATGTCAACCTGTTGGTTAAATTGAACTAAAGTTGCCTGCTCGCGCTGCCAGTTAAACCACAGATGCAGCAGCAAACGAGCCGCTTCATGACGCGCGTCGCCCAATGCAAACTCAGCGCGGCTGACCCCTTCTGCGCCGATATCGCTATCCAGAAAAACCTTGTTTGGCAGGCGCAAAGGACGCTCGATTGCCACATCCCATTCCCTGAGCTCCTGCCCGGTCGTCGTGATTTTTCGCTGCGAACTGCCCGCGCGCAGATTGAATTCATAGCTGCCGCTGTCCCATTTGCGCTGATTGGCCTGTTCCACCTGAACGGTTTTGCCCGCGCTCAGTACGTCAATGTGGTTGCCCAACGCAGCCTCCACCTGGGCCGCGGGCGGCAGATCCTGAAAATCGATTTCAGCAGCTTCTGCGGCAGCCAGCAGCAGCATTGCTGCAGTCAGGAGAAAATGCTTCATGCCAGCCTCCCGTATTCGAGCACCGGTGTAATCCAGTAGGCAATTTCGCTGGTTGCTTCACGCGTCTTGAGATGAACAAGTAAAGCCTGCGCATGCTGCTGATTCATCACACAACGGATTTCAACACGCTGCGAACGGCCGCGCACCTGCTCCAGCATGCTGGGGAGATGTTCTTTCAGGCTATGCCCTTCTATCTGGCAGACTGAAAAGCCATCCACCCATTCCGGATGCCCCAGCAGATGATCGACCAACCGCTCTTCCAGCGACTTGTGACAAACCAGTGTCAGACAACAATCAAGTAATTCATTCATGTATTTTTCCGATCAGATTCAATACCGAAACGCCGGTACAGGATAGGCAGCATGATCAGCGTCAGCAGCGTCGAGCTGATTAAACCGCCAATCACCACGATGGCAAGCGGCTTCTGGATTTCCGAGCCGGGCCCCGTGGCAAACAGCAAAGGCAACAGGCCGAACGCAGTGATGCTCGCCGTCATCAGCACCGGGCGCAGCCGGCGCTTGGCGCCTTCGGTAACCACGCGCGTGATATCCAGGCCCTCGCTGTGCAGCTGATTGAAATAGGACACCATCACCACGCCATTCAGCACCGCAATGCCCAGCAGTGCGATAAATCCGACCGAAGCCGGAACCGACATGTATTCGCCGCTGATCCACAGCGCAAACACCCCACCGATCAGCGCAAATGGCACGTTGGTCAGCACCAGCACGGCCTGGCGCACCGAGCCGAAAGTGGCGAACAGCAACATGAAGATCAGGCCGAGCGCGATGGGCACCACCACCGTGAGCCTCGCCGCGGCGCGCTGCTGGTTCTCAAACTGTCCGCCCCACGTCATGCGGTAGCCCGCGGGCAGCTGAAGCTGCTGTGCCGCTGCCGCCTTGGCGTCTTCCACAAACCCGACCAGATCGCGGTTACGCACATTGGTTTGCACCACGACCATGCGCTGGCTATTTTCGCGATCCACCTTGACCGGCCCATCCACCCGTTCCAGTTTCGCCACCACCGACAGCGGCACGCTGTGTCCATTTTCCAGTGGCAGGGTCAGTGCGGCAAACAGCGCAGGAGATTGCTGGACAGATTGCGCGCCCCGCAGCAGCAACGGTGTGCGGCGTCCTTCCTCGATCACCGTGCCGACCCGCTGCCCCTCAACCTGGCTGCGCAGTGCGTTGCCGATGTCGGCTACGCTCAGTCCCATACGCCCGGCCGCCAAGCGGTCGATAGCCACGCGGTAATACTGCACACCACTGTTCTCCGTGGTGTAGGCATCCTCGCTGCCCCTGACCCCCTTCAGCACCTTGACCAACTGCCCGCCAATTTCATTGAGCAGGCGTAAATCCGTGCCGAAAATCTTAATCACCACGTCACCGCGTGCCCCGACAATCATTTCCTGCACGCGCATGTCGATGGGTTGCGTAAAGCTGTAGGAAAAACCCGGCAGCTGGTCGAGCACCTTGCGCAGTTCGTCCAGCAGCCACTCCTTGTTTTTTTCACGCCATTCCGGCATGGGTTTGAGCACCAGAAAGGTGTCGGTCTGGTTCAGCCCCATCGGGTCGAGACCAAGCTCATCGGCACCGGCGCGCGCCACGATGCCCTTCACCTCGGGTATCTGGCTCATGATGGCCTGGTGAATTTTCAGGTCCAGCGCTGCGGTTTGCTCAAGACTGATAGAGGGTATTTTTTCGATACCTACAATCACGTCACCCTCGTCCATGGTGGGCATGAAAGTCTTGCCTATCTGCATATAGACAACCACGGTCAGCAGCAGTGCAACAGCGGCGGCAATCAGCACCATGCGCACATTACACAGCGCCCAGTTTAACGCGGGCTCGTACAGCGCATTGGCCTTGCGCACCAACCACGGCTCGCTGTGCGCGCCCGCCTTGAGTACAAACGAAGCGAGCGTCGGAATGACGGTCAGGGACAACAGCAGTGAAGCGCCCAGTGCAAACACGATGGTCATCGCGACCGGAATGAATAATTTTCCCTCCAGCCCCTGCAGGGTCAGCAGCGGCAGAAACACGATGATGATGATGGCGACACCCGCCGCAACGGGAGTGACAACCTCCTTGACCGAGCGAAACACGATGTGCAGATAGGCGAGTTTTTCGGGGTTTTTATCTTGCGACCCGGAATTTTTACCATGGGACAGGTGCGACACGATATTCTCCACCACCACCACTGCAGCATCCACCAGCATGCCGATTGCGATTGCCAGCCCGCCGAGACTCATCAGGTTGGCGGACATGCCGGCCTGCTGCATCAAAATAAAGGTGATGAGCACCGCCAATGGAAGCGTTATCGCCACCACCAGGGCTGCACGCAAATTTCCCAGAAACAGCACCAGCAGTACCAGCACCAGCACAATCGCCTCAAACAGCGCCTTGGACACCGTGCCCACGGCGCGTTCAACCAGACTGCCGCGATCATAAAATACTTTGGTGGTCACGCCCGGCGGCAGCATCGGTGCGAGCTCCGCCAGCCTGGCGCGCACGCCTTCCACCACCTTCTGCGCATTCGCCCCGCGCAGGCCCAGCACCAAGCCTTCCACGGCTTCACCCCGCCCATCCTGGGTTACTACGCCGTTACGGGTAAGGCTGCCGATGCGCACCTGCGCCACATCACCCACCCGGATCGGACTGCCGTGCGGGCTGGCGATAACAATATTGCGCACATCCTGCATGTTCTTGATACTGCCCTCGGTACGCACCAGCAAAGCCTCGTCGCCGTCGGTGAGACGTCCGGCACCGTCGTTGCTATTATTGGCCTCCAGCGCTTCCTGCAGCATTTTCATGCTGAGATTGAGTGCCGCCATTGCGGTGTGATCGGGCACCACCTCAAAACTGCGCGCCAGTCCGCCGAGTGAGTTCACATCGGCCACACCGGGCAGAGTGCGCAGAACCGGACGTATGGTCCAGTCTAGCAGGGTGCGGCGTTGCTCCAGAGTGTAGTCATCGCCCTCCACGGTAAACATGAACATCTCGCCCAGCGGCGTGGTTATGGGGGCCAGTCCTCCACCTGTTCCTGGCGGCAGATCGCGCAGCACATTATTCAGACGCTCCGCAACCTGCTGGCGTGCCCAGTAAATGTCCGTGCCGTCAAAAAAATCGATGGTGATATCGGCAATCGCGTATTTGGACACGGAGCGCAGAATTCGCTGATTTGGAATGCCCAGCATTTCCACTTCTATCGGCGCCACGATGCGTGTCTCCACCTCTTCCGGCGTCATGCCCGGCGCCTTCATGATGAGCTTTACCTGGGTGGAAGAAACGTCCGGAAAGGCGTCGATCGGCAGATCGCGAAACGACACGATGCCTGCACCAATGACCATCAGGGTAATGACGAGAACCAGCAGGCGCTGGGTCAGGGAAAATTCTACGAGTCTGGATAGCATTACTCGCCCCCGCCGATGCCCATCAACTTGGCTTTCAGGACAGCGACACCGCTGACAACGATTTTTTCCTTGCCACTGAGCTTCCCTGTAATCAGCGTGCTCTGTGCCCCCTCCTGCAATATGGTGACAGTTTCCGCACGGAAACCTTTGGGGCTTTCGACGAAGACCATGCTTTTGCCCCCGATACGCGCAAGCGCACCATTCGGAATATTCCACTGATCCTTGCCTGCGGAATGGATGGCAATGCCGACCTCCACATGCTGACCGGGACGCAAATTCTGCGCGCCTTTATAAATAAGTGCTCGCAGCAGCAGGGTCTGGTTGCTGTCACTCAGGCCGTGGCCAATTGCGGTGATCTTGCCGCTTGCGGCATAGGCCGGGATCTTGACCGCTGCGCCCTCGCTGATGCCCTGTGAACTGCCCAACGGGGCCTGTATCTCCAGGCCCAGCGGTTGCAGCCTGGCCACCTGAAATATCGGATTGGCGCTTTCCAGACGCTGGCCCGCACTGGTCGTCTTTTCCAGAATGACGCCAGTGATAGGCGACGTGATTTCCAGCAGGCTGTTCAGATTTTCACCGGATCGCAGCCGGGCGATGGCACTCGCCGACATGCCGGCCAGCAGCAACATTTGTCTTCTTTCGGCCAGTGCCGCACTGGCTTCGGTGTACAGGCTCTGCGCAGCGCGAAAGCGGCTTTCGGCGATAATGCCGTCTTTCCATAATTGCTCATCGCGGGTGAAGTTTCCCTTCGCCAGTTGCTCCTGGGTGCTTGCCTGGAGGTAGCCGCGTTGCGCTTCGGCCAGGGCTGGACTCTGCAAACGCGCCAGCAGCTGGCCCTTGTGCACGTGATCACCCACACCAACCAGGGTTTGCTCAACCATCGCAGGCAATGGCGTGCTGACGATAAAAAGCTGATTGCCGGGAATAACGACTTGTGCCGGGATGCCGGTCAGTTCACCGTCACTTTTGGCGGGCAAGGGCGCTGTGCTGATCCCTAGCGCCTGTATTTGATTGGGTGCCAGTTCCAGTTCCTCATATGCAATGGCGTTTTTCGTGCATAAAGAGATTAGCAGTACAGCGGCAAGCGTTGCTCTCATGTTGATAGGCTCCTGATGTTGCATGTGCAACATTAATTTTGTTTAAGATCGGGCAAATTCCCCTGCTTTCAAGCAGGCGGTTCAACGATGTCAGACAGGAGGTGCTTGGCTACAGGGATGCTGGTAAGGAGGGAGTGGAGGACTCTGCCGCTCAGGGACTAAAAGCACGACGGGGGCATATTCGCGCGGCAGCAACAGATTATGCTTGCCTACGATTGCAGCCTGGTCAACCGTCAGGTCACTGCAACGGTATTCCGGCGGCATGCATACAACATTGGAATGATCAGGTTCAACAGATAAATGGGGCGAATCCGAATCGTGAGCGTTGATCCAGGGGGAATCAATGTCGGGGACGTGCACATGCTGATCAACGCTATGACCGTCTACATGCGCATGCGAAAGCGGCGCCACGCACTGCAAAAGTGCGAACAGCATCAGTAACGGTAAACGCGTAAATCGAATCATAGCCATGGCACAGAATATTAACATACAGGGCTAATGTTAACCATCACATGTGCCCGTATACCCCAATAAATACAGACAGACTGCAGGCGATATACTCGCTCGGTTGGCGCCCTTGATGTGAACAATATTCTGATAACAACTTATAAGTTATAATTGCCGGGTTTCATATGGGCAGTCCATCTGGACTTGAAGCGCGCTGATCCAATTTGCGCTCGTGCCTGAGCCCAGGAAAACACGTTTAGGTCGCCGCCAAGATATCCAATCTCTCCGGGCCATGAGGTGCTGCAATGGAGGGGCGGATTTCAGGAGCGCACTGAATCCTCAGTTAATTTTTGCCATGAAAGTCACATAGGTCAAAGTCGTGTCCAAAGCCATCAGCCAACCCTATCTCTTCAAAATTTTCCCGTTTCTGCGCTGGTGGCCCATGGTCAACGGCGAAACCCATAAGGCCGACTTAATCGCTGCCATCTCCGGCGCGATGATCGTACTGCCGCAAGGTGTGGCCTTCGCCACCATCGCCGGCATGCCTCCGGAATACGGCCTGTATGCTGCCATGGTGCCGGCAATCATCGCCGCCCTGTTTGGTTCCAGCTGGCATCTGGTTTCGGGCCCGACCACTGCGATTTCAATCGCGGTATTCGCCGCGATGAGCCCGCTCGCTGATCCGGGCTCAGCGCAATATATAAGCATGGTACTGACCCTGACCTTCCTCACTGGCCTGTTCCAACTGATACTGGGACTGGCGCGCATGGGGGTGCTGGTAAACTTCATCTCGCATACCGTGGTGATAGGTTTCACTGCTGGCGCTGCGCTGCTGATCGCCGCCAGCCAGGTGAAAAACTTTTTCGGACTGGACATCGTGCGCGGTGCGCATTTCCATGTCGTGATCGAACAATTTATCCTGCAATTCAACCACATCAATCCCTACGTCACGCTGGTGGCAGCTATCACACTGGCATCGGGCATACTGGCCAAGATTTTAACGCCCAAACTGCCGTACATGATCGTCGCGATGATCGTCGGCAGTATCGTTGCATTCGTCCTCAATCTGGAATTGGGTTTTGATACCACGCACATCAAGACGGTAGGCGCCCTGCCAGCAGGGTTGCCACCACTATCCTTGCCTGATTTTTCTTATGGCACAATACACCAGGTTCTGTTCCCGGCGCTGATTGTCACCATGCTGGCGTTGACGGAAGCCGTCTCGATCTCGCGCGCGATCGCCGTCAAATCTGAACAGCGCATCGACGGCAACCAGGAATTTATCGGTCAGGGGCTGGCAAATATTTTCGGCAGCTTTTTCTCCGGCTATGCTTCGTGCGGATCCTTCAATCGCAGTGGCGTTAACTATGCCGCCGGTGCCCGCACCCCGCTGGCCACCGTATACGCATCAGTCTTTCTGGTGCTGATACTGTTACTGGTAGGCCCGCTTGCATCCTATCTCCCCTCGGCTGCCATGGCAGGCATCCTGTTCCTGGTGGCATGGGGCCTGATCGATTTCCATCACATTGCTGAAATTTCAAAAACCAATCGCACGGAAGCGGTTATTTTATGGGTAACCTTGCTGGGCACACTGGTCGATCTGGAACAGGGCATTTTCTTCGGCATTCTGCTGTCGCTCATCATTTACCTGTACCGCGTTTCAAAGCCGAATATCGTGCCGGTGGTGCCGGCCAAAGAAGAGGGCGCCTATCATTTCGTGAGCGCATACGATCACGACGAGTGCCCGCAAATACGCATCATGCGTATCAACGGCTCTATCTTCTTCGGTGCCGTTGATCACGTACAGAACAACCTGCTGAATATCGACGAAACGAATCCACAGCAGAAAACCGTGATGATTGTTGCCAGCGGAATTAATTTTGTCGACGCGGCCGGCGCCGAATTGCTGGCACAGGAGGCGCGCCGCAGACGCAAGCTGGGGGGCGGCTTATACTTTTACCGCTGCAAGGACAAGATTTACGACTTCCTGAAAAAATCCAACAAGCTGGATGATATCGGCGTAGGCGCTTTCTTCCCCCCCATGTCCAACTGGATCAAGCCTGTCTACGCAACACTGGATTCGGAAATTTGCCGCAACTGCAAAGTCCGTATCTTCCCCGAGTGCCAAACTTATCTGCCTGATGGCGAAGCGAGAAAAAAATGATACGCAAAAATCCCAGCGGCGATCTGCCGCTTATCCATGAATCCGCCTATGTTGATAACACCGCCATTCTGTGCGGCAAGATTATCGTCGGGGAGAATGTCTTCATCGGTCCGTACGCAGTGATTCGCGCAGACGAAGTCGACGAACAGGGCAACATGGACCCTATCATCATCGGTGCAAACTCCAATATCCAGGATGGCGTGGTGATCCACTCCAAAGCCGGTGGCCTGGTCAAGATCGGCACCAACACCTCCATCGCGCATCGCTCCATCGTGCATGGCCCTTGCATCGTGGGGGAAAACGTATTTATCGGCTTCAACTCGGTGCTGTTTGACTGCGTGATCGGCAACGGTTCGGTGGTGCGGCATAACTCGGTGGTGGAGCATTGCGAAGTGCCCGAGAACTTCCATATCCCGTCAACCACAAATATTCATTCAAATCAAGATCTTATAAACATCAAGCAAGTGTCGCCCCAGGCCAGCGATTTTTCTGAATCAGTGCTGAAAGCCAACCACGAACTGATTAAGGGTTACAAGAGGTTACAAAATGAATTTTGAGCCAGGCGATCTTGTTAGCGTTGTCGCATCCTTAAAATACGACCTGGCTTGTCTGATCGCGAGTGTATTGCTTGTCATCGCTTATCACCTGTTTCTCCGCCGCAAAATCCGCAAAGACCCTACGTACACGGTGCAGGCGATTAACAGAATTGCACGGACGGCATGGGTGGAAACCATTATGCACGGCCACAAAGATATTCTGGCGGTGCAAACCCTGCGTAATTCCACGATGGCCGCTACTTTTCTCGCGTCCACCTCAATACTGCTGATCATTGGTGTGCTCACCCTTAGCGAAGGTGGCAAGTTCGAAGCAACCTGGCATGCGCTCAACACGGTAGGCGCTAGACATCCTGAATTATGGATAACTAAATTGATGTTCCTGCTGCTCGACCTGTTTGTGGCGTTCTTCAGCTTCGCGATGTCCATCAGGGTATTCAACCATGTCGGTTACATGATAAATGTTCCCCTCGGATTGAATCACAAAATGATCTCGCCTGCACATGTTGCTCTACACCTGAATCGTGCTGGAGGCTTTTACAGCATCGGCATGCGCGCTTACTACTTTCTGGTGCCACTGGTGTTCTGGTTGTTCGGCCCGTATTTCATGCTCGTTTCTACCATAGCCCTGCTGCTTGCCTTATACCGCATTGACCGGTCACCCAAAATACTGGTTATGGATTACAGTGATATAAAATAAAAATCAGCTTATCCACAGGGGCCCATCAGGATGAAACAGTTAGCTCACCTTCTTCCATTTCTGCGCTGGCTTCCCCTGCGAGCGGTCAATATCAAGAGCGATTTCCTGGCCGGCATCACCGTTGCGCTGGTGCTCGTTCCACAGTCCATGGCTTACGCGCAGCTTGCCGGACTGCCTGCCTATTACGGCCTGTATGCGGCATTCCTGCCCGGCATCATCGCCGCGATGTGGGGCTCCTCGGCACAGCTCGCCACCGGCCCGGTGGCAGTTGTCTCGCTGCTGACGGCCTCTGCGCTTGCACCTCTGGCCGCATCCGGTTCCAGCCAGTTCATTGCACTTGCAGTCATGCTGGCGCTGATGGTCGGCATCCTCCAGTTCGCCCTGGGCGTGTTCAAGCTCGGCGTTATCGTCAACTTCCTGTCGCACCCCGTCATCGTCGGCTTCACTAATGCCGCAGCGATCATCATTGCACTGTCCCAGCTCAATAAACTATTCGGCGTGTCGATGGGACGCAGCGAACATTTTATTAATGATATCTGGGGCGTACTGCAACAGATTGGCGACACACATCTTCCGACACTGCTGATGGGGATCTCGGCTTTTGCCATCATGTGGGGGCTGAAAAAATATGTCCCCAAGCTGCCCGGCGTGCTGCTTGCCGTCGCACTCACCACCATCGTCAGCTGGTCTATCGGCTTCGAGCACAACAGTACAGGCCAGATCGAGCAAATCATGGATGCGGAAGTAAAAACGCTCGCCAACGATTTCTCCCGCACCGAAATCAAGATCGGCGAATTGAACAACAGGCTCAGCGCGACATCCGCCGAACTCAAACTGCACAAGCAGGATCACGAAGGCAACAGGCAGCGCATTGCCGCCCTCAACTATGAAATCGAGCTGCTCAAACTGGAACTCAAGGATGCAGAGAATGAAAACCGCAATCTCGCCCGTTCCCTGCGCAAGTTCATCTTTGAACAGGTTCCGGCCAGTGATACGCAAACCCCCAGGCTGTTCCTGACGGGCCGGGTGCCCCAGGATGAAAAGACTGACGGCTACCGCTGGCGCATCAAAAAAGTGAGCAGGGGCGAACTCCGGCTGGTCGGTGGCGGAGAAGTAGTGGGCGCCATCCCGGCCGGCTTGCCCAGCCTGGAGATACCCAAGTTCAGCTGGGACATGATGGTGACGCTGTTTTCCGGCGCGCTGGTGATTTCGCTGGTGGGCTTCATGGAGGCGATATCCATCGCCAAGGCAATCGCGGCGAAAACCAGGGAACGCATCGACCCGAATCAGGAGCTGCTCGGACAGGGCATCGCCAACATCGTCGGCAGCTTCAGCCAGGCTTTTCCGACCAGCGGTTCCTTCTCGCGCTCTGCGGTTAATTTGAATGCCGGGGCAAAAACCGGCATGTCTTCGGTGTTCGCCGGCTTGTTCGTACTCATCACGCTGCTGTTTCTCACGCCACTGCTGTACCACCTGCCGCAGGCAGTGTTGGCTGCGGTGATCATGATGGCGGTGATCGGACTGCTCAATTTCAGCGCCATCAGCCATGCCTGGCATACACACAAACACGATGGTATCGCCTCGATCGTGACATTTATTGCCACCCTGGCTTTTGCCCCGCATCTGGATAACGGCATTATGGTAGGGGCAGGTCTTGCGATTATCCTGTATCTTTACCGCACCATGAAGCCGAGAGTTGCCATCCTCGGCCGTCATCCGGACGGCACCCTGCGCGATGCCAAGGCGCATGTGCTGCCGGTCAGCGAGTACATCATTGCGATACGCTACGACGGTTCGCTATACTTTGCCAACGTGCCCTATTTTGAAGATACTATTCTGGAAGCCGTGGCCAACAGCCCGCGCGCCCGGCACATGCTGATCGTGGCGAACGGCATCAATCAGCTTGATGCGTCGGGGGATGAAGTCATTCACCATCTGATAGAAAGATTGCGCGCCAATGGTATCCGTGTCGTGTTCAGCGGGTTAAAGAAACAGGTGATAGACATCATGCAACATTCCGGCCTGCTGGCTTACATCGGTCAGGAAAACATTTTCCCCGACGAGGACAAGGCGCTGACTTCCATTTACGCTCAAGTACTCGAAGTCGATCCCAATGCGCAATGTCGCTTGATGAAACAGCACATAGGCGGTAACGACGGCGTAAAAATCTGGCTTTAAAATACAAGAAAAGATGCTGCATTGCACCGTGAATATCAATTAAATCATTAAGTTAAAAAAGAAAGGCGTGTCATGTCTCAGGCAACTCAGGGCGGCAAGGGTAAGCAGGGTTTCAGGGCAACAATAGGCAGCGACGCATTGGCTTCGGTTGTGGTTTTTCTGGTTGCGCTGCCGCTGTGCATGGGGATTTCCATTGCCTCCGGCGTGCCGCCAACTGCGGGGCTGATTACCGGCATCATCGGCGGCCTTGTGGTCGGTTTTCTGGCAGGCTCTCCCCTGCAAGTCAGCGGCCCTGCAGCGGGACTCACTGTACTCATATGGCAACTGGTGCAACATCAAGGTCTCGCCATGCTGGGCACCATCGTGCTGCTGGCTGGCCTGATACAACTGTTGGCTGGCGTACTGAAGCTGGGCCAGTGGTTTCGCGCAGTATCGCCCGCGGTGATACACGGCATGCTGGCGGGGATAGGCGTGCTGATTTTTGCATCGCAATTCCACGTGATGCTGGATAAAAAGCCGATCGGCTCGGGCATAGAAAATTTTACCTGCATCCCTGCCGCATTGATGGAAACTTTCTCGGCAAACAGCACGTCGATTCAGGCGCTATATATCGGGCTGCTGACCATTGCTCTGATCGTGCTATGGAGCATCTTTGCGCCGAGGAAGCTGAGGGTATTACCGGGCCCGTTGATTGCTGTGGTGGTGGCGGTGATGGTGTCGGCGGCGATGCAACTGAAGATCAAATATATTCCCGACCTGCTTGCCAATCCCGATGACATCAGCAACATCTGGACAGTCATCCAATATCCGACACTGGAGACCTTAAAGCGTGCACTCGACCCGGCCATCCTCGCCGCCGCCGTTTCTATCGCCTTCATCGCCAGTGCCGAAACGCTGCTCAGCGCCAGCGCCGTGGACCAGTTACATCAGGGACCGCGCACCAAATACGACAGGGAACTCGCCGCCCAGGGCATAGGCAACACCATCTGCGGCTTGCTGGGTGTGCTGCCAATGACAGGCGTAATTGTGCGCTCCACTGCCAACGTCGAGGCAGGCGGAAAGACCCGCGCCTCCGCCGTCCTGCACGGCGCCTGGCTGCTGCTGTTTGCCGCAGTGCTGCCCTTCACCCTGAATTACATTCCGGTCGCCAGCCTGGCGGCAGTACTGGTGTTCACCGGCTACAAACTCGCCTACCCCAAGGCCGTACCCGCTCTGCTCAAATTCGGCAAGAGCGAAGTGGCGATCTATATCATCACCATCGTGATGATCGTCTCCAGCAACCTGCTGGAAGGCGTGCTGATCGGCCTGGGGCTGTCCATACTCAAACTGCTGCAGGCGTTCTCGCATCTGGAAATCAGGTGGGATGAGGACATCGTCAGAAACCGGGTCGAACTGCATCTGAAGGGCGCCGCCACGCTGATCCGCCTGCCCAAGCTTGCGGCTGCACTGGAAGAGGTCAGACCGGGAGCAGTGGTGCATATTCATTTTGAACACCTGGACTACATTGACCACGCCTGTCTTGATTTGCTGTCCAATTGGGAAAAGCAGCATGAGATCACCGGAGGCAGCCTGGTCATCGAATGGGAAGAACTATCCTCAAAATTCCATTCGCGACGCACGGGGGCGCAAAAGACTGTAGTTCGCGCAGTCACTTAAATCTGGATTTTCCGATAGACTTGTAAAGCCCGACATTACTCCGTGGCAGGCATGCTTCAAAAAGTTGCTGGTTTCCTGATGGTATCGGGTATTTTTTTACCACGCAGTAGCCGAGGTCACTGGATCTCCGCGAGGCATGCTCTCCTCCCACAAAGCAACGCGAAATAATGACAACTCAAAATGGAACAACTGACTGGACAACAAATTGAATATTCTTCTGATAGAAGATAACCGCGATCTTGCAACCAATATATTCGATTATTTCGAAGCCAAAGGCCATGCCATGGATCTGGCCGGCGATGGAATTTCCGGACTGCATTTCGCCGCAACCAATCAATACGACGCCCTTATCCTCGACCTTATGCTGCCCGGCATAGACGGGCTGACCTTGTGCAGACGATTGCGTGAGGCAGGCAGGCTGACGCCGATCTTAATGCTCACTGCCCGTGATTCCCTGGACGACAAGATTGCCGGGCTGGAGGCCGGGGCAGACGATTATGTCGTCAAACCATTCTCCTTGCGCGAGGTGGATGCGCGGTTGTACGCACTGGTCAGACGCTCGCAGGTGCGCGGAGTTGGATCAACCCTGCAAGTCGGGGATCTGTCATTCGATACGGGTACCTTTAAAGTCATGCGCGCGGGCCGCACCATAGAGCTGCCTCCGGTGCCGCTGAAACTGCTTGAAATTCTGATGCGCCAGTCCCCCCGCGTACTGCCGCGCGAGGAAATAGAACGGGAGATCTGGGGAGACACACCTCCGGATAGTGATGCCTTGCGCGCGCACCTCTACATCTTGCGCAGTGCTGTCGACAAACAGTCTGACAAGCCACTGATCAAAACCCTGCGCGGGATAGGCTACCAGATCATCGATGAAAAACGTCCGGCATAGTTTCAGGTTTCGGCTCGCCTTTACCTTCGCCTTGTTTGGCGCAATGGTCAGCCTGCTCCTGGCGACAGGACTGTCCCTTACCGCACATAACCTGGGGGAACGCCTGATAGACGAGACCTTGCGTGCGGAAATTGAAGATTATATTTCCCGGCGCACGCGCAACCCTGATTCCCTGCCGCCGTCGACAGTCAGTATTCGAGGCTATGTTTTTCTGCCCGGACAGGCCAATGCTGAAATTCCTGCCGAACTGCATGCTCTGATGCCCGGCAAGTACCAGCTGACGCTCAACAATATTCCCTATCGGATTGCGGTAGCCGACCAGGGAAATAAGCGTTATGTGATGATGTTCAACGAAATTCGCCAGCGGCAGAGGGAGACGACATTCCTGCTCTATCTGGTAGCAGGCACCCTGATCATGACCCTGGTGTCAGCCTGGCTGGGCTGGTGGCTGGCAGGAAGAGTTGTCGCGCCCATCACCGAGCTGGCTCGCCGCGTCGGCAAGGCACGCCCTGAAAACAGTTCATTGGCAATCGCCAAAGGACTAGCCAACGATGAAATCGGCAGGCTGGCAATCGTGTTTGAAGGCTACCTTAAACGCATGCGCGCATTTATCGACAGGGAGCGCGCCTTTACCGCCGATGTGAGCCATGAACTCAGGACACCCCTTGCCATCGTGTTGGGCGTCGTTGAACTGATGGAAGAAGATACACGGCTGCTTGACAAGCAAAAGGAGCGCGTCGAAAGGATAGGGCGTGCCACGCGTGGCATGATCGACGTGACCTCCGCCCTGCTGTTGATGGCAAGGGAAGCGAGCGCCGATGAACCCGTGATACAGAAATGTGATGTGTGCGACATCGTGGCTCACGTTATCGATATGCATCGCCATCTGCTAAATGAACATACAACGACCAAGCTTGTCTGCCTTGCCCACCCGCATATTGAGGCCGAGCGCACATTATTTGGAATTGTTGTGGCCAACCTGATTCGCAATGCATTTACCTACACACCGTCAGGCTCGGTCACGATCACTGTGGAAGACAACTGCTTGACGGTGACCGATACAGGGACGGGAATTCACAGCGAAGAAATCGGTAAAGTTTTCCAGCGGCACTTCAAAGGTTCCGGCAGTACAGGTTCCGGCATAGGGCTGTCGCTGGTCAAACGCATCTGCGACAGATACGGATGGGAAACCGTCATTGAAAGTACCGAGGGAACAGGCACTTCCGCTCAATTATTCTTTGCCAGATCGACCACAGAAAACACTACCTCTTAACACTCCCTTCACGGTTAATTGACGCTCGTTTAACGCTGGCGATCGTAACATTTGCACGTTATGTAATCCTTCGTACAGGAGCGTTCAAATGCATGTATCTTCGCTAACCAGCCACTCAATCAAGACGGAAAAAAATCCGAATGGTAAAGCTGAAACATTTCTGCAAGCGGTTCGCAGAATGGCCGGCTCGCTGCTAAAAATATTTGATCGCATCGGAACATCCATAGCATTGGGTGAATCCGGCGATTTGGAAGCCGCCCATGCATTCCGCAGCAAGAATTCGGGAACCTGAAATGAATATTCGGGTTCGACACCTGCCTTTTGCCAGACTGTTTGCTGATTTCACCAGACTTGTTACCGCGTCACCTGCAACAATCAAACAAGACCTGCTCGCAGGTATCACCGTGTCTTTGGTGGCCATCCCGCAATCGCTTGCCTATGCGCAACTGGCCGGTGTTCCAGCCTATTACGGTCTATACGCCGCACTTATCCCCACCATCATTGGCGCCCTGTTCGGCTCATCCAGGCAGCTTTCGACCGGCCCGGTAGCCATGACCTCGCTGCTGACCGCTGCAAGTGTCGCCCCGTTTGCGGCCCACGGCAGCGAAATGTTTTATGCCTACGTCATCCTGCTTGCGTTGCTGTCCGGCCTTTTCCAGGTGCTGTTTGGCGCATTGCGCATGGGCGTACTGCTCAACTTCCTGTCCCACCCGGTGCTGATGGGGTTCATCAATGCTGCTGCGATTATTATAGGACTATCGCAACTGCCGACACTGCTGGGTATCTCAGCCGCCCAATCAGATCACTTCCTCGTCGATATCTGGCATGTGTTCACACACCTTGACACCATGCATGGCATATCCGTCGCATTCGGCCTGTCTGCGATCATATTGCTGCTGTTCTTTAAAAAAATTCTGCCGAAACTTCCAGGTGTACTGATAACAGTCGTTCTGCTGACTGTCATCAGTTACCTGATTGGCTATGCCGAGATGGGCGGCAGAGTAGTCGGCGTGGTTCCCCGGGGCGTGCCGGATATCAGCCTGCCCCTGCTCGACTGGCATGCAACCGTGATGTTACTGCCTGCCGCATTCGTCATTTCGCTCATCAGCTTTATGGAGGCCATGTCCAGCGCCAAGGTCATTGCCATCAAAACGCGCCAGCCGTGGGACGAAAACAAGGAGCTGATCGGTCAGGGCCTGGCAAAAATCGCCGCTGCCTTCAGCCATTCCATGCCGGTCAGCGGTTCGTTTTCCCGTTCAGCCCTGAATCTCGCCACAAATGCACAAACAGGATTCTCGTCTGTCGTTTCTGCAATTTTCGTGTTGCTGACACTGATATTTTTCACTCCCCTGCTGTTCCATCTGCCGAAACCGGTTCTGGCTGCGGTGATCATCATGGCCGTTATCGGATTAATTAATTTTGTCGCGCTAAGCAAAGCATGGCGTGCCAGCAGGGACGATGGCTTCGCGGCCGTCGCCACCTTTGTAACCACGCTGGTGTTCGCACCCAATATCCAGAATGGCATTATTACGGGAATCCTCCTGTCTCTTGCATTGCTGCTCTACCGCATGATGCAGCCGCGCGTAGCAGTACTGGGAAGGCACCATGACGGTACTCTGCGCGACGCTCAGCGGCACAACCTGGCGCCTTTGCATCCGAAGTTGGGCGCGATTCGATTCGACGGTGCGCTCAGATTTGTAAACGTGTCCTATTTTGAGGATGCACTGCTGACCCTTGAAAGAGAAAATCCCTCTGTTCGTTACATACTGGTGAAATGCGACGGTATCAATTACCTGGACGCATCCGGCGTTGAAATGCTGTCAAGCCTGATCAGCCGCTTCAAAAGTAATGGCATTGCGTTGGGCTTTAGCGGAATCAAGAAGCAGGTACAGGAAGTGATTGATCGAACCGGTCTGGACAAAAGCATCGGCCCCGATAATATCTTTGCAACAGACCAGGAAGCCTTTGACACCCTGCATGCGCGCGGTGTAATCAACACAAAAATCGAACTGGCTACCATGCAACAACCTACCCAATTGTTGCCCGACTGATCGTACTGTGCCTGACCAACCTTTCGCGCTTTGCGGCAGGTTGGCTATTTTTTTGTTCACGTTACCGAAGAAAATACGCAGCAAAAGAATCTGACCGTGCCTGGCGCAGCAGCAAATTAGAGTGGTCAGTTTTAACAAGAAGAAATCCAAGCCACGATGTCACGAAGAATCCTGCTGGGCAGATTGCGGCAGCATTCATTAACGGGCGTCGCAGTCAACCGCATTCCGGACAAGCACCAACCTTGTTAAACAAACTCCAGCCAGCAACACCTAGAATTCCAGACAACCTAAATGGCGCATCTTTGCATTGCTCGCCTTGATCGCGCATGGCCAACTGCTGCAGGTCTCATCCATGATAGCCTGGCTGACATTTACTGAGGCTGCGTAACCAGAGTTTGGATACATTGCGCCTGCTTTTTTGCCTAAGTAGAGGTATGATTGCCAAAGCAAGTTACATCTACAAAAGCTAAGCAATAGTTTCCTAATATTTTGGAGAACCGTTCGTGACACTAGCATCCGCCCTGCTCCCTCTTGATCTTGCGCTGGGTGTGATTGTCTATTGGTTGCTGCTCGGGCTTGCGGGGTTGTTGAAGCAGAACAGCCATTTCATCACCAGAATTCTATTCCCGGCTTCTGCCCTCGGCTCATTACTGCTAGCGGCGGCTGCGGCCTGGAGCCTGGGAGGCCCGGCCAACATTGCGGTGCTGCCGCTGGGCCTGCCCGACCTGCCTTTTCATCTGCGACTGGACTCGCTATCAGCATTTTTCCTGCTGCTGCTCGGCGCCGCCAGCATCGGCATCTCGCTCTATTCTGCGGGCTATTTCCGCCAAATGGCCGGCGGTACGCTGGGCCTGCTGTGTTTTGAATACCACCTTTTCCTCGTCGGCATGACGCTGGTGTTCCTTGCCGACGACGCTTACCTGTTCATGGTGGCCTGGGAAACCATGGCGCTCTCCTCCTACTTCCTAGTCACCACCGACCACAATGTGCCTGAAATCCGCCGCGCCGGTTTCCTCTACCTGCTGATCGCTCACGTCGGTGCAATCGCCATTCTGATGTGCTTCGGCGTGATGCAGGGCGGCCACGGCGACTACACCTTCGCCACCATGCGCGAGGCGCACCTCAGCGCGTTCTGGGCCAGCATCACTTTCCTGCTGGCACTGTTCGGCTTTGGCGCCAAGGCCGGCATCCTGCCGCTGCATGTGTGGCTGCCCGAAGCACACCCTGCTGCGCCCTCGCCGATTTCCGCGATGATGAGCGGCATCATGCTGAAAACCGCGATCTACGGCATCCTGCGTGTCAGCTTTGACCTGCTCGATGCGCCACTGTGGTGGTGGGGCGCAATGGCACTGGCCCTCGGTTTGATCACCGCGCTGTTCGGCGTGCTGTTCGCCTCGGTGCAGTCCGACATGAAACGCCTGCTCGCCTATTCCTCGATTGAAAATATCGGCATCATCCTGGTGGGCATCGGGCTGGCCATTATCTTTCACAGCTTCCACATGGATGTTCTGGCAGCGCTGGCGTTAACCGCAGCCTTGTATCACTCGCTCAACCACGCCTTTATGAAAAGCCTGCTGTTCCTCGGCACAGGCTCGGTGCTGCACGCGACAGGCGAGCGCAATCTGGGCAAACTGGGCGGGCTCATCCAGCGCATGCCCAAGCTGGCGCTGCTGGTGCTGATCGGCACGCTTGCGCTGGCCGGCCTGCCGCCGCTGAACGGCTTTGTTTCAGAATGGTTGCTGTTGCAGGCCTTTCTGCTGTCGCCCGGCCTGCCCAACAGCTATCTCAACATGCTGGTGCCGATTGCAGCTGCCGCCCTGGCGCTGGCCGCCGCTCTGGCGGCCTATGTGATGGTCAAGTTTTACGGCATCATTTTTCTCGGCCAGCCGCGCGAGGCAAATCTGGTCGATAAGGCACATGATCTCGGCATCATGGAATTGCTGGGTCTGGCGTGGCTGGCGCTGGGTTGCATAGCCCTGGGCATATTTCCGGTGTTCGTCATCACGCACATCGATTTTGTGACGCAAATGCTGGTGGGCCACAGTCTCGGCGGCGCGGCGCAGGGCGGCTGGATGTGGCTGACGCCTGTCCAGGCTGAGCGCGCCAGCTATAATCCGCTGATCCTGATCGCTGCCATCGTCATCGGTGTGTGGATCACGGTGTATGTGGTGAAAAAGTTTTACCACGGCCGCATGCGCCGCAGCGCGCCCTGGGATTGCGGCTTTCCCGAACAGACTGCGCGCATGCAGGATACAGCCGAGGGTTTCGGCCAGCCGATACGGCAAATATTCGACCTGTTCTTCGGCATTATCCGCGAAGTTCCCAGCCCTTTCGACAAGAAGCCGCACTACCATGGTGAAACCCATGACCTGCTGTGGGAATGGTGTTATCTGCCGATCGCCGGACTCAACGAAAGAATATCCGCACTGGTCGGCAAGCTGCAGCATGGCCGCATCCATATTTACCTGCTCTACAGTTTTGTAACCCTGCTCGCCTTGCTGGCGTTTGTGCGATGAACAGCATACTTTTACAACTAATACAAAATGCGCTGGTGCTACTGCTTGCACCGCTGCTTATCGGCTGGGTAAACCAGTGCCGCGCGTGGCTGCAAAACCGCAGCGGGGCTGGCGTACTGCAGCCTTACCGCAAGCTCATCAAGCTGTTTCATAAAGATGCGGTGCTGGCGCACAACGCCTCGCCGCTGTTTCGCTTCACCCCTTACATACTGTTCACCAGCATGTGGCTCGCCGCCTCACTGGTGCCGGTCATCGCGACAGACCTGCCGCTGTCGCCGGCGGTGGATGTGATCGCGCTGGTCGGCGTGTTTGCGCTGGCGCGGGTATTCATCTCGCTGGCTGCGATGGATATCGGCACCTCCTTCGGCACGCTCGGTGCACGGCGTGAGATGCTGGTCGGCTTTCTGGCCGAACCGGCGCTGCTGATGGTATTCTTTTCAGCCGCACTGATCAGCCAGTCCACCTCTCTGGTCACCATCGTCGAAACCCTGGCGCACAAACAGTTTGTGATTTACCCCAGTCTGGCCTTCGCCGCCATCGCCTTCGTGATGGTGCTGCTGGCGGAAAATGCGCGCATTCCGGTGGACAATCCTTCCACCCACCTCGAACTCACGATGATCCATGAGGCGATGATTCTGGAATATTCCGCGCGCCACCTGGCGCTGATCGAATGGGCCAGCGCGCTGAAACTGTTTGCCTACACCACCATCGGCTTTGCGCTGTTCATGCCTTGGGGCATCGCCGAAGCCGGCAGGCTGGATGAGATACCGCTGGCGCTGGGCATGTTGCTATTAAAGCTGTTACTGGCAGGAGCCGCGCTCGCGCTGCTCGAAACCGTTTCCGCCAAGATGCGCATTTTCCGTGTGCCCGAATTCATGGGAACCGCCTTTCTGCTGGCCGTGCTCGGCATGCTGACCCATTTTTTGATTGGCGCATAACAACATGATTATATTAAACAATTACTCAGGCCCACTGATCAATCTGTTTGCAGCACTGGTACTGCTGCTTGCCTTCGCCATGCTGGCGCAGAGACGCGTGCTGGCGCTGATCAACCTGTTTGCCTTGCAGGGACTGCTGCTGGCTACCAGCACCGCGCTGGTGGCATGGTCATCCAGCCAGCACCACCTGTATTACTCGGCCGCCCTGACGCTGGTGCTGAAGGTGATCTTCCTGCCGTGGATACTGCACCGGCTGATCCGCAAGCTGAATGTGAAGTGGGACATTGAAACGCTGTTTAACATTCCCACCACAATGCTGATCGGCATTGCGCTGGTGGTGTTCGCCTTCAACCTGGCAGGCCCCATTTCAGAGATGGCGGGCACCATCACCAAGGGCACACTGGGCATTGCGATCGCCAGCGTGCTGCTGTCGTTCCTGATGATGATCACGCGCAGCAAGGCCGTGCCGCAGGTGATCGGCTTCCTGGCGATGGAGAACGGCTTGTTCTTCGCCGCCATCACCGCCACTTACGGCATGCCGATGGTGGTGGAACTCGGCATTGCGCTCGACGTGCTGGTGGGCATGTTCATCATGGGCATTTTCTTCTTCCAGATCAGGGCCACGTTCGACAGCCTGGAATTGAAACATATGGAAAACCTCAAGGAAGATTGACGTGGAAATACTCTGGATTCTCGCGACTCCCCTGCTAGGCGGCCTGCTGCTGGCGCTATTCGGCTGCAGGCGTCATGCCGCCGAACTGAATTCCGCGATGAGCTTTGCCACGCTCGTGGCATCCATCTTCCTCACGGTGCGCGTCATCAGCGACGGCCCCATCACGGAATGGAACGAGCAGTTTTTTGTCGATTCATTCAACGTGCTGTTTGTCACGCTCACCGCTTTCGTGGCATTTACCACGTCTCTGTTCTCGCGCCCCTATATGCGCATCGAGCAGGCGCACGGCAAACTCACCGTGAACATGCTGCGGCTCTACCACAGCATGTACCAGCTGTTCACCTTTACCATGCTGCTGGTGCTGCTGACCAACAACATGGGCATCATGTGGGTGGCGATGGAAGCGGCAACCCTCACCACCGTGCTGCTGGTGTCGCTGTACCGCACCCCGGCCAGCCTGGAAGCGGCATGGAAATACTTCATCCTGTGCGGCGTGGGTCTGGCACTGGCGATGTTTGGCACCATCCTGCTGTATTTCGCGGCGGA
Organism: Gallionellaceae bacterium; assembly: GCA_035531075.1. Taxonomy (GTDB): domain Bacteria; phylum Pseudomonadota; class Gammaproteobacteria; order Burkholderiales; family Gallionellaceae; genus 39-52-133. Next base: position 53,016 of record DATKTO010000040.1, on the reverse strand, counting down.
GAAAGTGTTGGGCGCCGGCGGAACCGCGCTGTTGTGGACCCATCTCGATGATGTGAAAAATCAGCTTGAGCCGACAGTGCTGATGCTGGCTTTTGTCTTCCTGCTGGTAGGCTACGGAACTAAAGTTGGTTTGGTACCGCTGCACAGCTGGCTGCCGGACGCACATGCCGAAGGTCCCACGCCGGTGTCCGCGGTGCTCTCCGGGCTGCTGCTCAACGTGGCGCTGTACGTGCTGGTGCGTTCAAAGGTACTGGTGGACGGCACCCTGCACTCCCATCTGGCCGGAAACCTGATGATGGGCTTCGGCCTGCTCAGCGTGGTCATCGCCGCCTTTCTGCTGTCGCGGCAAAAGGATGTCAAACGCATGTTTGCCTATTCCTCGATCGAGCATATGGGGCTCATCACCTTTGCCTTTGGTATGGGCGGGCCCGTCGCCACCTTTGCCGCTCTGCTGCACATGACCATGCATGCGCTGACCAAGTCTGCGATATTTTTCGCCGTCGGCCATGCCACGCAAAAATCCGGCACGCAGCTGATGGAAAGCATCCGCGGCCTGATCAAGACCAATCCCACCATCGGCTGGGGCCTGATGATAGGCACGCTGGCGATACTTGGCATGCCGCCTTTCGGCGTATTTGCCAGCGAATTCATGATACTGACCACCGCGATGCACGACTACCCGTGGACCATGCCCTTCCTGCTCATCGCGCTGGGTGTGGCCTTTGCCGCCATCTTCAGCCGCGTGCAGCGCATGGTGTTTGGTGAAACCAGCGGCCGGCGGCTGCCCCACCCGCCAGCACTGATCCCCGTGTTCGTGCATCTGGGGCTGGTGCTGACACTGGGCCTCTACATCCCACCCTATCTGGCAACCTGGTTCAAGCAGGCTGCTGCCCTGATAGGATAATGACAGTTCAGGATAAACATGACCCCAACTGAATTTACACAAAAATTTCCCAGGTTGCCCGGTGCGATGCCGGTGTGGCATGGCGAGGTGGATGAAGTCCAATTCAGAAGCCTGTGCGAGCAGGTAAAGCATGACGGCGGCAGGCTCCTCGCACTGTGGGGCAGCGATGAGCAGCCGCGCGGCAATGGCTATGCGCTGCACGTCGCGCTGGTTAATTCAGCTGGCATGCTGTGCCTGACCCTGTCTGTGGCTGCTGCGCACCCGGCTTACCCCGATGTCAGCGATCTGTTCCCCGCAGCGTCCCGCATGCAGCGTGCCGTGACCGATCTGCTGGGCCTGCATCCTGCCGGCGCGGATGATCAGCGAAAATGGCTGCGCCATGCTTCTTGGCCATCCGACCAGCACCCGCTGCGCAAGGGCTTTGACGCCGGCACAGTGCACCCCACCGCGGCCGACGCCTACCCCTTCGTCACCGTCACCGGCGACGGTGTGCACGAAATTCCGGTCGGCCCGGTGCATGCCGGCACCATCGAACCCGGCCACTTCCGCTTCTCCATCATCGGCGACCGCGTATTGCGCCTGGAACAGCGCCTGGGCTACAAGCACAAGGGAATAGAGAAGCGCTTCGAGAGCATGAACCTGGAGCAGGGCGCGAAGCTTGCCGGTCGCATCAGCGGCGACAGCACCGTGGCCTACGCCTGGGCCTACGCGCAGGCTGTGGAAAGCCTCTGCGGCACGACGCCATCGCCCCGCGCAATATCGATACGCGCCGTTTTTCTAGAACTGGAGCGCATCCTCAACCATCTGGGTGACCTGGGTTACCTGGGCAACGATGTGGCGCTGGCATTCGGCTTTGCGCAGTTCTGGATACTCAAGGAAGATTTACTGCGCCAGAATGGCGAGCTGTTCGGCCACCGTTACCTGATGGACAGAATAGCCCCCGGCGGCGTCGCCTGCGACATCGATGCCCATGGCGGCGATAAATTACGCGGCACGCTCACCCATATTGAACAGGTAACTGCAAAGTTAAGAGAAATCTACGACGAACACACCGGCGCGCAGGACCGCTTTCTCAGCACCGGCAAGGTCGCCCCCGAGCTGGCCGCGCAGCTGGGGCTGACCGGCCTGCCCGGACGTGCCAGCGGCCAGGCCTGGGATCTGCGAGCCGACTTCCCCTGTGCGCCCTATGACCAGCTGGACGTGCTGATGGCCACCCATCGCAATGGCGATGTTGCCGCGCGCGTCATCCTGCGCTTCGAAGAGATAGCCGAATCGATACGCCTGATCCGTGACCTCCTGGGCAAGCTGCCCGAGGGGTCACTTATTGAAAAGATTGCAGATGCAGCCGACGGCAAGCTGGGCATAGGCTGGGTGGAAGGCTGGCGCGGCGAAATCATGGTGGCCCTGCACAGCGGCAAAAACAACAGCATCCATCGCCTGCACCCGCATGACCCCTCATGGCAGAACTGGCCGGTGCTGGAGCACGCCATCATTGGCAACATCGTGCCGGACTTCCCGCTGATCAACAAATCGTTCAACCTGAGCTATAGCGGACAGGACCTTTAGGACTACGCCATGTACCAGATCATCAAACAGATATTGCGCACAGGTATCAGGACCGAAACGCCTCCGCTACCGGACCGCTCGCTGCGGCTAAACGAGCAGCAGATTCAACAGCAAATCCTGCAGCATCTCGGCCGCGCACTCGCCATCCGCCATGTCGATGCCGGCTCGTGCAACGGCTGCGATCTGGAAATACACGCGCTCAACAACGCCTATTACAATATCGAGGGCCTGGGCATCCAATTTGTCGCCAGCCCCCGCCACGCCGACATGCTGCTGGTGACGGGGCCGGTTTCACGGCACATGGCAATCGCACTCAAGCGCACCTATGATGCCACCCCCGAACCCAAGCTGGTGGTGGCCGTGGGCGACTGCGGCTGCACCGGAGGCATTTTCTCCCCAGACAACTCTGGCGATGGCTCAAGCTATGCCAGCTGCGGCAAAATATCCAACGTGATTCCGGTGGATGTTGCGGTACCGGGCTGCCCCCCTACCCCCACCGCGCTGGTACAGGGCATACTCGCTGCGGTTACAACTAACGCACAGAAAAAATAGCACAGAAAATTTCAAATCGTTACCAATTCAATATTGCTGCAACAAAATTGGCATTACGCCCTGCGCACCGCGAAGCTCTCAAACATTTCTGCCATGCGCTCGCATAACTCATCAGTCAGCAATTCCTGCAAGTGACAAGCAGCGCTGACTGCTGCATCGGCACATCCCTGTGGCCTGAACTGCTGCAGCACGAAATGCCGCGCCCCCATCTGCTGCAATTCTTCCGCCAGTCGCAGCAAGGAATCCGGAGTGTGGTACAGAGGATGCACCGTAGTACGGAACTCATGCGGCACGCCGCTGGCCAATAGCAGCTCGACGCTTTCCCGTGCCTTCTTGCCACTGGCAGGAGTACTCGTCACCTTGTCATAGTCATTGAAGGCAGCCTTGATATCCATCCCCACCCACGAAGATAAGGGCAGCAGCTCCGCAAACCGTGCAGGGTAAGCGCCGCCTGTGTGCAGGCCGATCTTGAAGCCGAGTTCCTTAACCTCTGTCATGGCTTGCTTCAGCCCATCCTGCAGCGTTGGCTCGCCACCACTAAAGACAACCGCATCCAGCAAGCCCCGACGGCGCCGGAAAAAACTCATCACGGCAGGCCACTCCAATGTATTCTCGCCGTGCCGGGGAATCAGATGAGGGTTATGGCAATAACCGCAGCGCCAGGGGCAACCCTGACAAAATACCACTGCGGCCAGGCAGCCTGGAAAATCAGTACTGGTCAGCGGGGTCAGGCCCCCGATTTGAAAGTTAGCCAAGATCAGCCATCAACTTGCTTGTGTTCCGCGCAGGTGCACTATCTGTGAAATTATCGGTCGGTCAGCGTGGCCCGGCATTCCTGAAAATGCTTGCGCTCGTCGTGCTCACCTTTTTTGCCGATATTGAACGAGGCGACCGGACGGTGGTAGCCCATCACGCGGGTCCACACTTCGCAGCGCTGGCGTTCTGCTTCGCTCAAAATAATTTCCTGTGTTTCAAAGTGAGTCTGATTGGACAAATCGTTCATGGCACGCTCCTTGTCAAAAGTTTAAGATGGCTGCTTAAGCTGCAGCCAGTTTTTGGCTGCGCTTCTCGGCCAGGCGTTCCTGGTCGCATTTCGGGCAGAACTTGTGCTCGCCATTCAGATAGCCGTGCTGCGGGCAAATCGAGAACGTCGGCGTGATCGTGATGTAGGGCTGACCAAATTTTTCCAGCGATCTCCGCACCAGATTTTTGCAGGCTTCCGCACTGGTGATGCGCTCGGTCATGTAGAGGTGCAACACGGTGCCGCCGGTATATTTTTTCTGCAGCTCTTCCTGCCGTTCCAGCGCTTCAAACGGATCGTCGGTGAAGCCGACCGGAAGCTGCGAGGAATTGGTGTAATAAGGCGTTTCCCGGGTACCGGCCTGAAGGATGTCGGCGAAACGCTTCTTGTCTTCCTTGGCAAAACGATAGGTGGTGCCCTCGGCCGGAGTCGCTTCCAGGTTGTACATGTGGCCGGTTTCCTCCTGGAACACCAGCATTTTTGCGCGCACGTGATCGAGCAGGCGCACCGCAAAAGCATGGCCCCATTCGGAGGTGATGTCGTGCTCATCGTTGGTGAAATTGCGGATCATCTCGTTGATGCCGTTCACCCCCAGCGTGGAGAAGTGATTGCGCAAGGTGCCGAGGTAACGCTTGGTGTAGGGGAACAGCCCGGCATCCATGTGGCGCTGTATGACTTTGCGTTTAATTTCCAGACTGTTCTTGCCGATCTCCATCAGTTCGTCGAGGCGGCTTAACAGCGCCACCTCGTTATCCTGATACAGATAACCGAGGCGCGCGCAATTGATCGTGACCACACCCACCGAGCCGGTCTGTTCGGCGCTGCCAAACAGGCCATTGCCGCGCTTCAGCAGTTCGCGCAGGTCGAGCTGCAGGCGGCAGCACATCGAACGCACCATATTGGGCTTAAGCTCGGAATTAATAAAGTTCTGGAAATATGGCAGGCCGTATTTCGCGGTCATTTCAAACAGCAACGTGGCATTTTCGGATTCCCACGGGAAGTCCGGTGTCATGTTGTAGGTCGGAATCGGAAAGGTAAACACACGCCCCTTGGCATCGCCCCGGGTCATCACCTCGATATAGGCGCGGTTAATCATGTCCATTTCAGCCTGCAACTCGCCATAGCTGAAGGGCATTTCCTGGCCGCCGATAATGGGGATTTGTTCGCGCAGGTCTTCCGGGCAGACCCAGTCGAATGTCAAATTGGTGAACGGTGTCTGTGTGCCCCAGCGCGACGGCACGTTGAGGTTGTAGATGAGTTCCTGTATGTGCTGCTTCACTTCGCGGTAAGGCAGCATATCGTTGCGGATAAAAGGCGCCATATAGGTGTCGAATGAGCTGAAGGCCTGCGCGCCTGCCCACTCGTTCTGCAGCGTGCCGAGGAAGTTGACGATCTGCCCGACAGCGGAAGACATATGCTTGGGCGGACCGGCTTCGACCTTGCCGGGTACGCCGTTGAGGCCATCGTTGAGCAGCGTGCGCAGCGACCAGCCCGCGCAATAACCCGCCAGCATGTCCAGATCGTGCACATGAATGTCGCCTTCGCGATGGGCAATGCCGACTTCAGGCGGGTAAACGTGATTAAGCCAGTAGTTGGCCACTACCTTGCCGGAAACATTCAGAATCAAGCCCCCAAGACTATAGCCCTGGTTGGCGTTGGCGTTGACGCGCCAGTCCATCTGCTCGAGGTATTCGTTGATCGAACTTTCCACATCCACCACCGTTTTTCGATCCTTGCGCAACTTGGTGTGCTGCTCGCGGTAGACGATGTAAGCGCGTGCAGTCTTGAGGTGATTGGCGGTAATCAGCACCTGTTCCACCGCGTCCTGAACTTTCTCGATGTGCGGCGGCTCTGCGCGGAATTTGTGTATCAGGACTTTGACTACCTGGGCCATGAGCAAATACGCCTCATCGGCGTCGAATTCACCGGTGGCAGAACCGGCACGTTGAATTGCATAACGGATCTTGTCGGAGTCGAAGGGTGCCAGCGAACCATCACGCTTGATCACTCCCTTGAGTAGGGAAACCAGATTGCTGCCGCCAACTCCCTGCTGGACTTCTGCCATTGCTTGCTCCTCAATTATATTTGTCTGGATGATCTGTCGCGGGCTTCGCAACAGCATAAGCCAGCTTGTCATTCGCCATTAACCACAACATGTAATGTATCTCAGTGCAAAATTACACAACATAGTGTGGTATGTCAAGAAAAGTATCATTCCATGATATATATGGTTTTTCGCTAATATAGCTGTGTGCTTCGCAAGCCAGAATCACTTTCGCGAGGCACTTGATGGTTGGCAATAGCTCATCCACTAAGCGGGCTACAGCCACGCTCAGTTATAAATGAAAAAGCCGCCTGGCGGCGGCCCGGATTTCTTCCGGATTTCTTGATGAACTGATTTTGTCAGCGCGGGAATTTATGCGGCGCGTGGCAGCTCAAACACTCGCCTGGATTGTTCGGATGCCCTTGCCCGCTGGCGGAACTGTGGCAGGCCACACATCGGTCCTTGGGCACCTTGTAGCCGGTGGCACCCATGCCGCTGATATAGCCGGTGAGGTTGGGCTTCGGCTTGCCGAGCTCGGCGGCGGTGTGCGTGCCGTGGCAGGTGTTGCACTTGACCATCACATGCGTCATGTACGATGCCTTATAGCCTGTCATCAGCGTTGCATTACTCTCGTGACAGCCGCCGGAAAGACAGGACGAACTCGCCTCCACGGCATAGCTGGTATCGAACACCTGTGCGCCCTTTGCATGGATGGCAAAGGACATCGTGCCGAGAGCCAGCGCCACGCCCGCGATCATCTTCAAGATAAGCAGCATATATAACTTATGGTTCATGTTTGCATTCCTTCTCGTTAGGCCTTGGCGATTTTGACCGCACAATGTTTGTAGATTGGCTGCGCACAGACCGGATCGACGTAATTCATCGTCAGCCGGTTCACGGCCACCTGCCGTCCGCCGTTCTGCGCCACATCCGAGGGATCGAGGTCGCCGAAGTGCATCGGGATGAACACCGCGCCCGCTGCCGTTGTGTCGGTCACCTTCGCCTTGACCACAATCTCGCCACGCCGCGAGGTGACCCGTATCAGATTGCCCGTGACCACCTTGAGGCTGGAAGCATCGGCTGAGTTGATCTCGACATAATTGTCCGGGACCATCTCGTGCAACTGTGCCACGCGCTTGGTCTTGGTGCGTGAGTGGAAGTGCTCGATCACGCGACCGGTATTGAGCCAGAACGGATAGCTGCCATCCGGCACTTCAGGCGGCGCGACATAATCCACCGCCCACAGATAGGCACGGCTCTTGTTGTCCGGATCAATCCAGGCCGCAGTCGAGCTTTTGCCATACTGCGCGCGATCCCAGTTGGTATTGAATACGCCGTTGGTGTACAGCCGCTTGCCACCCAGCGGATTGGAGGGTGTGGACGGCCAGGCCATACCGTTATTGGCCGTCAGCTTGGCATAGCTCATGCCGCTCATATCACAAGGCCGGCTGGCTGACACCAGCTTCCATTCTTCGAATGCCTGCTCCTGCGTGGTGTAGGTGATGAGTGAGCGCCCGCTCGCGTCCTGGTAACGCGCACCGCCAATTGCAGCCAGCTTGTCTGCCACCATCTTGATGATATCGAAGTCGGAGTAGGCACCATAACTTGGCCGCATCTCGGAACCCACCGGCAAGACCGCCTGCAAACCCAGATTGACGCGCCGCTCGGAGCAGGTATAGGTGCCGGTCTTTTCGCCCCACATCGCAGCCGGCAAAAACAGATCGGCCTGGAACTTCGACTCCATCGGGTCGTAGATATCCTGCACCACGACAAATGGCCGGGAGGGATTACCGTAGCTCAGATATGAGTAATATTTATTCAGATCCGGCAGCGTCACCGCCGGATTGGTACAGGCCACCCAGAACACCCTGAGTCTGCCGTTGCGCATCATGTCCACCATCGAATCGATCGTCGGCTGCAAATCCTTGTTTGAAGTGACGACGGTGGTCGCGTGCACGGGGATACGTCCAGCCGGCACATTCCATTTTGCCGTCAGGTCGGCGACCTGTGCCGGGTTGTAGTAGTTGCGGTATGCCGCGAGTCCGGATGAACCGCCTGCTTCGCGGTTGCTCATCGCGGTGGCCTGTCCGGTAATGCTGAACGGTGCCGAGCCGGGTCGACCGATCTTGCCGGTGATGAGGTGCATCGCGCATAACAGACGCACAGTATCGGTACCACCCATGGACTGATAAACGCCCTGCAGGAACAGCGACAAAACCTCGGCCGAGGTGCCTATCCACTGCGCGGCGGTTTGAATATTGGCGACCGACAGCCCGGTGATGGCCGCCACATAAGAAGGTGTGTAACTCGCGACCTTGGCCGCGAGCTCTGCATAATTTCGGGTGTAGGCCGAAATATAGCCGCTGTTGATCCAGCCGTTGGCGATCAGCTGCTGCAGAATGCCGTTCATCAGCGCGACGTTGGTGCCTGGCCTGAGCTGCAGGTGCAGGTCGGCACTGCGCGCAGTTTGGGTGCGGCGCGGATCGACCACGATCAGCTTCACCGAGCTGTCGGCACGGCGCCGGTTGGCGATGCGCCGCCATAACTGCGGGTGCATTTCGGCCGGGTTCATGCCCATCAGCAAGAAACACTTCGTACTCTCGATGTCGTCATAACAGCCGGGTGGACCGTCCGAACCGAAAGTGGTCATGTAGCCATATACCGCAGCAGCCATGCACAGGCGCGTATTCGAATCCATGGTGCTGGTGCCGATTGCACCCTTGCCAAGCTTGCCCATGGAATAATACTCTTCAAGCGACCACTGTCCGGTATTGTAAATACCGATCGAATCCGCACCGGACGTGCTCACGCCTGCGATAATTTTCTGCGCCAGCAGTGTGGTGGCCTGATCCCAGGTGATCGCATCCCAGCCGCCGCCCGCATTGCGCAGCAGCGGATATTTGGCACGCTCGCCAACGCGCAAATCTTTGTCATTCAGAACTTTGTACTGGTACAACCCCTTGACGCACACGCGTCCGGCGTTGGTCGGGTGCTGGTCGTTGCCCTTGACGGCTACCGCCACGCCCGAAGAATTGACACCGATTTTCAAACCACAGCCAACCGAACAATAGCCACACACCGAAGTCACCCACTTGCTCACATTGATGAAGGTGTCGTCGGCGTGAACCTCGCCGGAAAGAAGATTCAGGACGCCCCCGCCGATTACAGCCTGGGAAGTCAGCAACGAACTCCATTTCATGAAGGTGCGCCTGTCCTGATTGCATGCCTGCCGATCCTGCGCAAGCTCCTGCAACTCCCGTTTCGTGAAACTCACAGTGCGCCAGCCATTGTTTCCCATCATCAATCCTCCCGAGTATTGAACACTTTTCGTCGCCCATCACTGACCGGACGGGGATTTATTTATTACGGGCAGCATCTTTGTGCGGAAAGATATTTCGGACAATGACAAATGTCACCTGTGACAATTATTTATAGGCTCGCCTGCATTGTCCACGGATAAATCAGATGAAGTTGCTTCATCAGCCTATGCAACATACGTAGTATCATTGTCATAATATTTCATGGGCGTGGATGGGGAGCACACCGATGGCACCCAGAGCAAACACAACAAGCGACAACCTCGCCGGCCCGTGCCGGCACAAGCCTCTTAAGGAGCGCTGCGTGTCCTGCATCCTGGACGACTCCAGTTACTTCGCCACTTTGCCCATGCACGCCAAGCTTGCGCTCCAGCCGGGCATGCATCTGAAAAAATTCCCCCGCCTCACCGTGCTGTACCATGAGGGCGGGCATGACAACTACCTCTACATTCTCATATCCGGTGAGGTCAAGGTATACAAATCCACGGCAGACGGGCGCCAGCAGATACACAAGATTGCTTCCATTCCGGGCGACCTCATCGCTTGCGAAGATTTATACCTGAGCGCATCCAGCAGCACCTCCGAAGCGATCAGCGACACGACCGTATGCATGATGAGAAGGGACTTCCTGAGGGAAGCCAGCACAAAATTTCCGGAAATTTCAGACGCCATGATGCAGGCCATGGCACGCAACCTGAATGCCTATATCCGGCATATCGCCAACCTCGGCAGCAAAAATGCGGAAAGCAAGGTTGCGTCCTACCTGGTATTCCAGCACGAAACACATAAAAGGCGCGAGGATCATCTGAATTTTCTTGCTGATTCGCTAACGCGGGTAGAAATGGCGGAAATGCTCGGCATGACGCAGAGGACCCTGATACGCAGCCTGAATAGCCTGACCAAAAAATGCACCATCTCAATCGCTAAAGAGGGCTTCATTATTAAAGACATGGCCGCATTAACACGCTTGGCTGAAGGCTCAGAGTGAGCCATCAGACCATGCGCACCCCAGCGGACAGATTGAAAACTGACTGCATTAATCGAACCAGGAAAATTTATGCGGAACTTTATATTTGTGTTACTGACGGCAGCAATGGCGCTGAGTGTGAATGCCTATGGCGACACGCCGAACAAGGCTGCCGGAGATACCGCGGTAGCAAAGAGTAAAAAATGTCTGTTTCCAAAGTCCAGAAAACGCGCACCGGATTGGGTGTGTAGTGGCCAGGCCGATAACCTCGCGGTGGCAGCCGTGGGTTCATTTTACAAATCCGGTGCGGGCATTGAATTTATGCAACAGATGGCCGCAGCCGATGCGCGTGTGCACCTTGCGCGTAAATTACGCGAACCGGTACAAAAAAAACTTGCGGATAGCGGAGAGGCCGAAAACGGCAATCCTGCTGAACGCGACCATGCATTGATCGGCAAAATTACCGAGGAACAGTTACAGGGAACCAGGATTTTAAAAAGCGTGTACGGCCCCACAGGCACGCTCTACGTATTGGTTGGTTTTGATGAGGCAGGCGCGAAAAAACTGCAAGAGTCCATCGCTGCAGATTATCTAAAACGGAAACGCTGAGCTGTAATCGCTGCTTAGAATCTTAAAACAGCCTAGCTGTTACCGCAGGCGTAATCCCTCATTTCCACAGCAACAGCCTCCTTCGAGACCGGTTTCCAGTCTTGGGGATCGCTGCCACTTTCAAGCATCTTTCCCTTGCCCATTTTTCCGGAATGAATGGAGAAAGAAATCATGCGCTGCTGATTATCTTTGCAGTTGAATTCGGTCTCCCTGATGATGGAATTATATGATTCACCATCGGTCAATACATTCTCCGCCTTAAAATCAAACAGACTCAGCACTTTTAAAATATTTCCTTTTTTGCGGATAGAGGAAGAATCGGCAAACGCAACCAGCTTGTCATTACTGTAGACCCTGACCCAGTCCGCTGCCGCATTGGTGCTCATAATTCCCAGCAACGCCATCAAACTGGCCAACATAGTATTTTTCATCTGAATTCCCCTATAAATTGCCTGCCTTGATTGGCAGCATTTTTCACCCACCCCGGCAATTTACTTTGCGCCCGGCATTCGGTCAATATGTCTTGAGTGCCAAGAATAGCTGCGATATGGATTTCTTTGTTTGCATTGCGCAAAGCAATTCAAGGCGGTTCAATCGTTCAAGCGCAGTCAAGGAGGGGGAACCATGCCAGCTTACCAGATTCACCTTGCCGCACGACTTCACCCATAGCGTCCATACCCCTTTCGCAGCTGGCAGCGAATTTTTATTCATTTCAGCCATTAACTTAAATTTCATGAATTCGCATTGGCTTGTCCAATCTGAAACAGCTCAAGACTTTAGCGGAAACAGTCACTTTACGAACCCGCCCTTCACTGCTTTAAGGCCACACACGCGGGGCTTGAATTTTGAAAACAGCGACACCATGTCTTTTAATCGTAAGCTGTGGCAAAACCCGCTCAGCCTGGATATGCGGACGACTGTCGCTTGTGAAAGCATTTTGAATGTTAGCCGGGAGTAATCTCTTCTGCGCCTTGAATGGCATACACCTTGACTGGCACCCCCAAGATGCGAAGCGCTGCAACGCCAGCTTCCGATTTGCACGATGCGCCGATGGTCGCGCTTAACAGTTATCAAACAAGGAGTATTTAAAATGCAACATGCCTTGCCCTCATTGCCTTACGCCATGGACGCACTCGTACCATACATGTCGAAGGAAACATTTGAATACCATTATGCCAAGCATCATCAGGCATATGTCACCAACCTCAACAGCCTGATCAAAGATACAGAATACGAGAACCTGGGCCTGGAAGCACTCATCAAGGAAGCGCCCGCCGGCGGCATCTACAACAACGCCGCCCAGGTATGGAACCACACTTTTTTCTGGCACTGCATGAAACCGAATGGTGGCGGCGCACCGAGCGGCGCACTGGCAGAGGCGATCCGCAATAAATGGGGCAACCTTGACGATTTCAAGAAGGTCTTCCAGGCATCTGCGGTCTCCAATTTCGGCTCCGGCTGGACATGGCTGGTAAGGAAACCCGATCACACGGTGGACATCGTCAACATGGGCGCAGCCGGCACCCCGCTGACCACAAATGACAAGGCGCTGCTGTGCGTGGACGTGTGGGAACACGCCTATTACATAGATTACCGCAACCAGCGTGCAAAATATGTTGAAACTTTCCTCAGCAACCTGATCAACTGGGATTTTGCGTCCAAAAATTATGCCTAGATAAAACGCTTTATCAAGCCCAAGGCATCTGCAATACAAAAACCAACCCGGCTTTCCATCTCAACTGGCAAAGCGCGCCCAGAATCGCCCCTTGCAATAGTTCCTGCCTGTTCACGACCGAAGTTGCAGCCGATTTCTGCTGGCAAATTGATTTTTTATAAGGAATTTTTATCGTGAATCACGACAAACATTTTCACAGCATCAGCAAAGGCTTTCATCACGCCTTCGCCCATGTAGCCATCACGCTGCTGGCGGTAGGCATCGCTTTTTCACTGCCGGTGGTGGCGAAATACATCCTGTATTATTTGTGGCCGAGGATAGAAGACAGCTCAAGATTGCTCTTGTTCACGGAGATCAGCTTTGCCACAGCGCTGGTGCTGCTTTTCAATATATCGATGATCGCGTGGGACGGCAGGCGCAGCATGCGCCTCATCAAAATCGCATCACTGGTGCATGCGCGCGAGGGCCGCGGCTGGATGTCGCGCTGGAAGCAGAGAATTATGCGCAAGAAGATAGCCAGCGTGCGTGACGTGTACATCATGTCGATTTCCGGATACGACACCTTCAGCTCTGAAAACAACGACTTGCAGAAAACTCTGGACCTGGCCTACGAAATTCGCGTGCTGCTGGCCAACCCCTATGGCAAAGGTATCGCCTGCAGAGCACAGTCCATGGAAGATCCTGCGGCCAAACTGCAGGACTATCGCCAGAAAACGGAAAAGAGCATCGCCTACCTGAGCAAGCTTGCCGCCGCAGGCAAAAAGGTCAAGCTCAAATTCTATGATGAGCCGCCTTTCTGGAAACTGGTCGTGACGGGGGATTACGTCTGGGTACAGTATTGCAATAACGGCCACGAGGGAAATAACCAGCCCGAGTATGTTTTCGGGCTGCAGCATGACACCCCGCAACGCGGATTTTTCGAACCCTTTTACAAACACTTTCTCGACCAGTGGAATGACACGCGCCAGCCCCTGTTTAATTTCGAAACCAGCGAATTGATCTACCGCAACGCGGACGGCAACGAAATCGAACGCACGGCTTTCCCGCCAACCTCTTTGGGAGAAGCTACGCTTTCCCGCTGTGCAACCAGAATGGAATTAATCGAATCCCAAGCGACTGCTTAGAACCGGCAAATATAAGTGCTATAGCCGAGCCTTGCGGCTGAACCGATGGCAAATGGCGGATTAAGTCAGGACCAAATTATTTGGCGGGGGAAATTATTCGTCCGGGTCTTTGTACTCTTTCGGCAGATGGTGGGCAATGCCCTGATGGCACTCGATACATGTTTTACCTTGAGCTTTCGCCTGCATGTGCTTATTGAACACGCTCTGCTTCTGAATCTCACCACTCATAGCCTCAAAGTTGTGGCAGTTGCGGCATTCGATAGAACCGGACGCCTTCATGCGATTCCATTCATGGGTGGCCAGTTCCATGCGATGCGATTCGAATTTTTCAGGGGTGTCGATGTAGCCTGTGAGCTTGCCCCATAGCTCCTTGCTTGCCTGGATTTTGCGCAGCATCTTGTGTCCCCAGTCCCTGGGCACGTGACAGTCAGAGCAGATAGCGCGCACGCCGGTACGGTTCGTATAATGTATGGTTTGCTTGTATTCCTGATACACGGTATCACGCATCTCATGGCATGAGATACAGAACTCCAGCTTGTTCGTCGCCTCCATTGCAGTATTGAAACCGCCCCAAAAGATGATGCCGGCAAAGAAGCATACGCTGGCGATGCCGATAACAGAATATTTGGCACTTGGCTTTTTCAGGAAGGTCCATATGCGCTTAAAAGTGCCTGACTTGGTATCCATAACGTTCTCCGTATCAAAATTGGACAAGATAACTCTTAATATATAAGACTGCGCTGACGACTACCGATTGCAGATAAGCTGTGCATTCCGTGTCATCCCAGCCCCTTCAGGCAGGGCTAGCCATCAGCTTCTCTTGTTGTAAAGTGCCGCGTTTTTGGCACCATCCCGGTAGGGCTGCTTGGCGATAATCCGTTTTTTGAAATTTTCATAAACCCCTCTCTGGACGACATTTTGGGTGACCAGATGTGCTTTGCTGGCGTAAGGTCGGCCGGCAATGATCTTGTCGGCTTCGGCGTTACCGATGCCGGGAAGTGTCTTCAGCTCTTCGCGCGTGGCGCCGTTGATGTTGACCAGCTTGATGTTGGCGTGCGCCTTTCGCTTCGCAGCAAGGTTGCTGTTTTCTTTTTTGGGGCTCGCTTTGGTCTCGCTGATGGCGTGCTGCAATGCAATCGTCCTGCTTTCAACAGCACAGCATAGGCTGGCATTCACAAGCAAAGCTACTGCAGTCAGTGCAACAAAGATGTAGTGATGTTTCATAAATTCCTTTTCGGTTGGCGTGCGCCGTATTTTCCAGAAGTCCGGAATGTTCAAAAAATAACCCGGATACGTTGCCACATCCGGGTTAGCGCTTACTGTGGCTACATGTCGATCACATTATTTATCATGCATGGCCTTGATGTCTGCAATCTTGCCAGTGCCATGGCAAATAATGCACTGTTCCGGTTTTGCGAGTGCGACCGGACGTTGAGCGTAAATTGACCCGCCGTTGCTTTCCATGTGCAGTCTCGCCATATCCGTGTCGTGACAGGCGAAACAAACCGCTGCAATCGGTGAATCCACCAGACTTGCGGCATCCGCCGGGTAGGTCGCTCCAGCCGCAACCGCAACCGGCGCACCGCCAGCAGGTGGGCACAAGTTGGAGGTCGTCAGACCGGCGTTGAAGCTGAAGCCCAGTCCATAGCTCGTTGCATTGTCCTTCGTGACGTAAGGCGACAGCGCGAATGCCCCCTCTGCTGTCTGCGCAGTTGTCCCTGCCACACAGACCCCGCCGGAATATGAATATGCAGTGTTAACCACACCCGCCGTGCCATTGAATATGCCAGTGGCCACTGTCCGGTACAGACGGTTGGGCAGTGCACTGGCTGACGCAGCTGCGCTGAAGTCATAAGTGCCTGGCAAATGGCAGGTCTCGCAATTCTTCAGTACACCCGGGAATCCAATTCCCCAGAAACCGTCTGTCGTGGACGCCGCATGCCAGGTGAATTTATTGACCCGTTTGTCTTTGCCACCGACGGTAGTGCCAACGCCCGTTGGGTCGTAGCCCGCATGAATCGCATGGATGTGGTTTGTCGAGTCCGCAGTCCAGCCTGAGCTGGCTCTGTTTGGATTATGGCACCAGGAACAGGTCGATCCGTCGTTGCGCTGCGCGGCATGGAAAGTCTCTTTGACAAACACACCAAGCTCCTGGTGGCATTTGTTGCAGCGAGCATCTTCGACAATCGCCCTGCGGCCGCTATAAGCGCCACCCGTACCGCCTGCTGCCGCACCTGTGCTGGCAACTTTTTGTGCATCGGGTGCGACGACAATCAGACCGCCGGTCTTGTTGGGCATACCTGTGGTCAGCCCGGATCCTGTTGCTGCCACAACCGGATAGGCCGCAAGATTAGTCTGGGTAAGCGGCAAGGTAGTCTTCACGGCGTACGAATAACCCAGCCCGCCGGTGAGCATCACCGCATTGTCAGGCACGTTCACCCCGGTAAGGGTGGCGGTGTAATACCCGCTGCCGTCGGGGCCGGTCAGCGTGCCTGAGGAAGAGTTGGTCGCAGTACCGTTCCACAGACTCCTGAGGTAGCTTGAGGCACTCGCATTGAAATCAGCCGGCGCGGCAATGCCGTCCTGCGGCACCGCGAACACAAAGTAAACGCTGGGCGCACCCATGAAGTTGTTCCACAACTCTGTCGTTACGCCCGCTGAGTAGGTGTTGAAGTCCACCCTTGCGCCGTCTTGCAGCATCCTGAATACCATCACCGGCTTCAGGCTGGCATTCCTCGATACGCTTTTGATGTCGTAGGTGACCTTGATCGCGCCCGCCGGCAGGTTGCTCGTGTTCGAAGCAACCCATGCCGCGTTGGTATTCGAGTTTGTGCCACCCAGCAGAAGTGCATTGTTCGAGTCAGGCGGCGTCACCGGAATGTGTGTGACCATCATTGCCGCCGCCGTATGGCAGCTGCTGCACATGCTGTCGTCCGCCTGTATTCCGCCCTGATGACCGGTATGCGTCGTGCCAACTGCAACATTTGCAGCCACATCTGCATCCCTGTCAGCCAGGGTAATACTTCCAACTGCACCTGCGGCAGCGGCAAAGTTGATGCCGTCATGGCAGGCGCCACAGGCCAGCCTGCTGGGCAGATTCTTCCAGTTGTCACCATTGGCCGTCTTCTTGTTGACGTCAGTTGCCGCGCCATCATGACACTTGGTGCAGTTGCGCTGATCCTGCGGGAACTTAACTTCATTGAACTTGACTTCGGCGTTGAAGAAATAGCCCTGTTTGATCAGCTCCTCACCCATATGCATCTTATGAATCAGGTTGGGGTAGTTGCCCAGTGCCCTGCCGTCGACGACAGCTGTGGTCTGGCGAGTGGCTCCGTTCAGGGTCAGGCCGCCATTGGTGCTGCTCGCTTCCTGACTGAAACTAAATCTGATCTGATCGGTGTGGCAGGTGACGCAAAATTTCGGATCCTTGCGGCTGCCATGGGCCAGAACTTTTCCCTTGTGGCAATCGCTGCAGGAATCAATTTTGACGATATCGCGAGTGTTGCTTATCGCGCCTCCATCGGGCCTGAAGTCATACACGATGTTTGCCGTGTTAACCATCGCAACACCCGGCGTTGCCGTCACTGCAGTGGGGGTGTTACTGCCGGTACCCGGCGCGTTTCCACCGATTTGAATGCCCAGACGGTGGGTCTGGCTTGCATTGAAGCCTACGTCGCCCAGATCGGATTTTTTAGAAAGCCCATCGGCCGAGTCCGTCAGGCCGGCAACAATAGCTGCGGCCTGCCTGGGATCTCGCAGGAAGGTGTATTGGTAGCTGCCGTCGCCGTTGTCGACCAGTGTGCCCTGGTTGTCAAGGGCCGGGAAGGTGCCACACCATGTTTTGGCAGCATTGCACGAGGACGAAGCAGGCACAGCTGTGGTCTCTGCGACAGTTAACGGTCTGACTACATTGTAGCTGACCCACTTGCTGGGGCCGCCGGTGACGGGCACCAGCCTGGCCAGCGTGAAGCCGATATTTGTCAGGCTGGCGACCGTTGCGCTGGTGCTTTTGGATTTATTGCCAAGACCCACGACCGAATTGCCGGCAGCATCTTTTACCGTAAAGTTGACGACCGGCTGGCTGCTGATAGTAACGCCAGTAATCGTAACCTGCGGCGCAAGCGCTTTCCACGCGGCAACGGCGTCTGCCGTAGGCGTAACCGAGTTGTCGCCGACTTTCACGAGGTAGCTGGTGCCGTTTGTTCCAGCAGCGCCGGCGGAGCCGCTACTGCCGCTACAGCCTGCCACAGCAGCGACAATCAGGGCGAACAGTCCAAGTCGAATAAATGTAGTTTTCATTTTTTTCTCGCTTTCAAAATTACAAAGTACATATCCAATAACGTTAGTCTTGCCGATAAATTTTTGCAGGCTGCGTGTCCTTGACGCTGCCTGCGGGTGATCACCTGAATTTGTAGATATAACTTGCCCCAAGGAAGGTCACGTTCTGGTTTTGCTGCATCGACACGGTCGTGTTATCGGAATAGGCAAAGGGTGTGCCGTTGTACCCCCAGGTCCATTCATCAAACTGCACTACTTGTCGAACAAGGTCGACACGAAGGTCGGCATTTTTCAGCAGCGCATACTTGCCAAATAGTTTCAGGCTGGTCACGCGATATGTGACATCCGGCAACCCTCCGCCAACTATCGCTGCACCGGTAGCCATGCTTTGTTTATAGCGATTGCTGTCTTCCATAAACGACAAGTCGCCGCCAAACTCCAATCGGCTGGCTGGCCTGCCAGCCACACCCACGCCCACGCTGGTATTTATATTTTCCAATTCGGCCAGATAGCCTACGTTGTGGTCTACATGCAGGGTCTGCACTCCCTGGTTTACATATCCGGTCAGCTTCCAGTTCTCGGACAGCGTCCAGGCTGCATCAATGCCATAGGATTTCATTCCGGTATCGCGCAAGCCTTTATCGATGGGTGCCGTGTACGTATCCTTTCCATCTTCAAGCATGAACTGTAGCGACAGGTTATCTGTCGCAGTCCAGTCCGCCGACACCCTCACCTTGTCGCGTTTGCGATCCACCATCGTCACCGGGTAGGCGCCGGCGGCGTTATACGTGCCGATGCTCAACCAGCCCCCTCCTTCGCGCGCGCTCTGTCCATAGCTGATTGCTGCATTGATTGTTTCAGACAGTGAACGCCGCAGCTCAGCCCGATACCCGAGCTCCCGTGTTTCCTCACGCAAGCCTGCAAGAGGTGAAAGAGTGGTGTTCATGATCGAAGAGGTGCTAACGGGGAGTTCACGATTCACCCTTGCATAATCGACGCCCAGCGTCGCCCGAACGTTTTCCGGGAACTGATAACTCCCTTCCAGTTTTCCATTCAATTTTCTCGATGAATTCAAATTATTCGTATACGCACCGTCATATAAGGCAAGCGGAGTTTTATCCGCCTTCTCTTCGTAACGAAGATTGGCGAGCATGGAGAGCTTCGCCATTGGCCGCGCGGTCACACCAAACTGTGCAAGGTTGCTGTCCAGGACACCGCCCAGGTTGCTGACGCCGGCTGGCGCACCAGTCAGACCCGCGCCGCCGAAATCCTCGTTCTGCGTGGCGTGGGTATAGGCATATTTGAAGGTTGCCTGCGTCGTCGGTGTGAAGGCATAGTTGCCGGAGACATACAACTGGTGTGCCTGATTGTCAGGCGGCAAAGCCACGGGTTGCTGCAGGTAAGCTGCCACGGTGCTGCCGGGAGCAACAGTTGTATCGAGCGGTGTGCCATCCGGATTCACCAGATTACCGCTCAGCAGCGGGCTCAATGAACCGTTTGCATTGGAGAAAAATGAGCCGTAGTAGCCACCGCTTACCAAGTATTTCTCGCCCGAATAATTCAGTTTGGCCTCGAACTGCTGAGTCGTGGAGTTTATGGGCTCGGGCAGCATCAGCATAGCCGCAGTAATGGTGCTGCATGGGATGGAAGAGAAACCTGGCGGCATGCAGGCGACGCCTGTGCCGGACAAGCGTGCTCCCTTTCTGTCTTCGTTTTTGACGCTTGCCTCGAACATGAGATTGGAGGTTAGCCATTTCTCCGCACTGAGGCTGGTCGCCTTACGCCGGATATCCAGGTTCAGATTCGGACCTGTCCCCGGGGTAGCCAGGCTCGCCACGGTTGACGCAGTAGACAGTGCGTTCACCAGAACGCTATTGATGGTACGCGGATCACGCCGGACTAATTCGCTATAATCCACCGAATATTTCCAGTCCCCCTGTTTGTTCTGCGAGAAGTTTAGTTCCTGGTTATCCAGGCCTAGGTTGCTGCCTTTGAAATTCGTCCACAGTCCCATCGTATCGTCGCGCTTGACGACATCGACATCGATATCAAGCAGCAGATTGCTGCCCTCCAGGCGCCTGCCGTTGTATTGCCCATAGATTGCCCTGTCCCTGCTGTCGCCACTGGCTGCACCCACGCCGACACTTACGGAGCTTTCGGGCCGGGTCAGTTGCTCGATTTCCTCATCCTCTGCGTGCGCCGAGCCGAAGGCCGCGAGCACGGAAAGCGCCAGGAGTTTCCGGCTGATACCAAATTGCCTTTTGAGTGTTTTCATGGTCTTTGACCCCAATTTCTCAACGGAAGAGATTCAGCGGAGCTGGATTCGCCGAGCTCGGATTGTTGCTACCGTGCACCTGGCTATGGCAGTTCAGACAAGCTCTGCCCTGCGTGATGGCGGCGCCATTCCACCAGCCCGGACTATTTGGAGAAGGTGTCGTCTGGCCAGTCAGCGAAGGTTGTACGGGAGCATGCGGTGTGTGACACGAATTACACAGGAACGGTGGCCGCATTTTCAGCATGCTTTCTGCAGTAGTCCCATGCGGGTTATGACAGTTGGAGCAGTCGTCACTTACAGGCTCGTGGTTATGCACAAACGGCCCGCGTTTCTCCATATGGCAGCTGTAGCAGGTATCGTTGACGCTATCGCGCTTCATGAGCTTGGGACCCGTCGAGCCATGCGAGTTGTGGCAATCGGAGCAGCTCATCTTGCCCTCTGGAATCGGATGGTGAGAAGCCCGGTTGATTTGTGCACGCTGCTCCTTATGGCAGGTGAAACAAACCTCGGGCTGAGCGCGTTTGTCGCGCACCTTGTCGTGCGCGGTGTGAACTTCGTGGCAAGAGGCACAGGCTACATCACGGCTCTGGTGTGTGCTTCCCTCCCAGTGCGAGCGGCTTGCATCCTTGCGGTGGCAGGAGAGGCAGACTTCGTTCTGCGCTGTGGCAGCGCTAGGCAAAAAGCTGCCAGACGAGCCTTTCTTGTTCCCAAAAAGCACGTCCGGCGCAGCGCGCCCTTTTTGCGCGGCATCGCCATGCAGATGCTTTTCGCTCTCGCCGTGGCAAGACTGGCAGGACGGTGTACGAGAATCGGCCTTGGCCCCATGCTTGGTCTGATAAATGGACAGAATTGGTTTCGGCTCATTTTCATCATGGCATCGGGTACAGACCGCGTCCCTGTTCGAGGCTGAAACTGCTTGTCCTGACGGAACCGGCGCTGCAGATTGACTCGACGCCGGTGCCACCGCGCTGGCCGCCGGATTCACTTGCTCCGGCAAATCCTGGGCCCGCACATACGACATCCAGGCCAGGCAGCTGATGCATACACACAGGACGAAACTTTTTGCTGTGAATTTCATTTTTCCCCACTTTTCTTTGCAAGGTATGCGGATGAAGCAGGCCGCGATATTTCCGACTTAATAAAACCGGCTTGTATGATGTTGCAAGTGCGGCAGGCCCTGTGTCGTTACTTGAATTCAAAATGAAGCCATTGCAGCTGTGTTAGCGATATTGTTCCTGCCTTCCTCTGAATTTCTCTGCTCGCAATCCGCTTTCGCGCTCTGCGCCAGTTAGATATCCGTATTGACGGCCAGAGCTTCCCGAAGATTTTATTTTTATGTTGAGGCCTTTGATACCGTGGTTATGACTGGATTAAATCATAGATACCTGACCCCATATATAGGGAATATCCTTAAACGGTATTCTTATGCAAGATTCCGCCACACCTGATTACGCATGCGCCTTTCTTGCGACGTAGGCATGCCATCAGTGGCAATCTCACCACCGATCATGAGTGCTTGCTGGGGGAGTTATTTGAACCGCCTCAATCAAGAATTGAGGATCAAAGATTCCCGCACAGAATTGAACGGTTACAGCGAAAGTATCCAGTCAACCAGATTCTTGATTTCGGCCTTGTCTTTGGTCTTGATGATCTTGTGCTCCTCTTCATGACCGTCGGGAAACGTCGCTTTTTCTCCGCTGGTGATATGTGCGATCAATCTTTCCTGGGCATCGGCCTTGCCCCGGTATTTGGCGGCAACCTTGGTATAGGCCGGCCCGTCTTTATCCTTTTCGATGCTGTGGCATTTGAAGCAGCTGTTCTGACGTGCCAATGCCTTGGCGCTTTCGACATCTATATTTGCATATGCATTGAAAGCAAACAGAAGCAGGCAGGCGGAAGATATAACGCCTGGTAACTGTTTGATGCGGACGTGGTAGCTCATTTTTTATCTCCCAAAAAACAATCCAGACTATTCCGGTTAGAGAAGCTGCAATCTCATTGGCATGATACTTTTTTAATCCGTGATGACAAAAAAAATTGGCACATACGACACTAATACCCGACAAAATTACTTATGTAAAATTACCACTGACCCCATGAAGGCTTTGCATCGCTTGATCTCAGGCGGGTGGAGACGCCTGGACCTTGTCGAGCATGTCGTGGCTTTGTTTGCCCAATGCAGACAGGGGTCAGTGCCTGCTTGGGGATGCACAACATGGCACATCTGGGCGTCCCGGGGACATTTCAATAACGCGATTGATTTATTTGTGCAGATGGCTGAAACAGTTCAGCTTTTAAGCTTGCCGCTCAGCCGTTGGGAAAGGTTGTTCAGTCGGGCGCTGGATCAGCGAGGAAGATGTCGCCGGTTATAATCCAGATTGTATTTCGAACAATAAATTTTTGAGCTCTGGTCAAAATACACAATTTTGCTGCCCATGGCGGATACCAGCGGCGAATACAGAAATGGCATCTCGGCTTTGTGGGAGAAGCCGGTTGAATTTTGTATCGCAATGGAAAGCTTAGCCGGACTGGCCTTAAAGCTGGCAGCCACAAACACCTGCTGATTCTCGCCGTCGCTCACCATCACATCGGTGAGGGTTGCGCCCCACAGCGTGGCCTGGACTTTAAACCAGTAGGCGCCGCCTTCCCTTTTATACGGGGGGCCAAAAAACTGGTTCATATAGGACCAGAAATAAAAAGGGTCAATATGATCCACGCACAACAGCGCCGGCCCTATCGTGACGCCAAAGGTGCTCGGCACAGCCGGCGCGGCAGCCGGGGCCGCCGCAGCCTGAGCGGGTAGCAGCAACGCCGCGCCGAGCAGCGCGCCCGCCACCTTCAGCCGGGCGTTAAACAAGCAATGGCGTATCGTGAATGAATGCATTTTAATATCTTTCTGTAAGCCTGAAGTATATGTCACTTGACGAATTCGCACGCGGGCTCACGCGCGGAAAATACCCAGCAGCCCGCACGACGGCAGCCCTTGAGAAGCGGGCCACAGACCCAATGTTGAATATTGATCGCAGCAACGCATCAAACAAATATTTAATATAAACATAGAGATAAAATCATGACCGCAGGCATGAAGAGTGGTATTGCAGCGCTGGCGCTGGTGTTGCTGGGCGCCTGCCAGAGCACAGCCAGACTTGAAGACGATGTGCGCTATTCAAAGCTGGCGACCGTGGTGGACAAGCATGAATTCAGCGAAACGGAGCGCCAGCAGGCTGCAGCGAGCAGGCCCGGCAGCGGAATCAGTGTCGGCGGCGGCTTTGGCGTTGGTGTAGGCAGCCATGGCCGCTTCGGCGGCATGATGATAGGGATGGGCAGCCAGGACACCATAGCTGATGAACCGCCGCAGGTAGCCAAGGGCGCTGTGCGTTACACCGTGCAACTGCTCGGCAGCGAGGAGCGCATCGAGGTGATGAGCTACGCGCAACACGAGGTCGGCGATTGCGTAAGAGTGCTGGCGGGACACCCCACCGAATATCCCCGCTTCTTTGAGCTTAAAGCGGACGACTTCTGCAACTAGAGGCGGACATCTAATAATTTCATGCGGACTACGCCCGGCGTTCAGCGACCCGGACTTTTAAACAGCCCTTATTGCCAATTATTTTAATGCCACCTTCTCGCACACATCATGCCCATCGGCCGGTGTCTCCTTGCCGAACAGCATCTGCAACGGCACCCAGATTACCGAGGTGGCAAGCTGCCCCACCGATTCCACCACGTCTGCCGCTCTGACGCCAACGTTAAAATCATCAAACGTGCCGCTCAGCTCGATGGGAATGGCGAAGCTCAGGAACTGCGGTTTTTTGGCACGGGGTCTGACGTAGAACTGAAGATTTCCCGCGGTAAAATCCACGCCGCCCTTGCCGGTCACACGCATGCGGCTGGTATCGATCAGGATGGATTTGTCAGACAGCTTGCCATCAGCCAGCACAAAGCGCCCGATGGCGCAATTCACTTTGGATTCGCTCGATGAATCGACAGCGGGCAACAGCGCCATCAGCACATTCACCGCCCACACATCGAGCAAACCGGATTTCAGGTTCTCCGGCCACACAGCAAAATCGAGGTGTCCCTTGCCATACTTGAAGATCTCCGACAGGTACTGCGCGTGGGCATTCACATCGACATCCAGACTAAAAACGCCGCTCATCTCGCTTTTATGGTCGATGCGGCGCGCCAGAATGCCGTAATCGAAATGCTTAACTTCGGCGCGCAGATTCACCAGCACATCTTTTTTTCCGGGTTCATACGTCAGCAGGAAGGACGCCGATCCGCCCGGCGTATTGACCACAACCGGACCCAGCGCAGCGCGGCCATTCTCCAGCCGCGCGTCGAGCTTGCCGTTGCCCAGCATATCCTGGCCGGAAACAACCTGATCCACCTGCACCGTCAGGTAGGCATTCTGCCGGCTCAGCACTTCCTGGCTCAGGATTTGCTGCGCATGCTCACTCGCCGCGTTCGCTTTCTGGCTTAACACAGTCTGGCTTTTTTCTGGCGTTGCGGGTTTCGCTTTCTCCGGCGACCAATCACCGAAGCGGAAATCATCCAGCTGAATGGTCGGTGCGTTCAGCGCGACATCAATGCGCGGCGGCACGACTTTCATATCAAGTTTTCCATGCCCTGAGAGTTGACTGGTCCCCACCTGCAACTGCAAGCCTGACACCTCATAGCCGCTGGACGACATGTGGAATTTTCCCGACGCTGACCACGGCCCCCACGGTGGCAAAGAAGTCTGTGCCAGCGCATTGAGATTATCGAAACGGATACCACTCATATCGAGCGCAAGCTCCATGCCCTTTTTGGTAAAGGGCCGATCAATATCGCCCGTCAACTTGAGCGTGGCATCCGCCGTGCTCACGTTGAATTCAAAAGGCAGGGGCAAGTTCGGATTGATCAAATCAGCCGCCCTTGCGGTATTGATGCCGATATAGACCGGGACGCTGTTGAGCGAGCCGAGCACACTGAGGTTTACGGGTACACCGGCCGCAGACCCGAGTTCACCCTGTTCGACTGCAATACGCATCTTGCCGCCGCTGCTGGCATCGGTCAGGGTAATGTGTCCGCCCTCCAGGTTGACCAACATTTCCGACTGTGCCAGCAATTGCCCCAGGCGGCTCGAATGCAAATCCAGCTGCATACTCAAGTGAGCAATTTCTGCCTCAATATTGCTGGTGATACCGAGCTTTTTCAGCACCCTGCCAATATCAAGCGCATCCGAGGCGATCCAGATGACAGAGTGCGGCTGCTGTGTGCGCAAATCGAGCAGGATCGCACCGCTGAAATTATTCTCCGCCACGTTGGCCGAAAACGGCGAGATCGGCATCATGCCGTCGCGAATTTGTCCGGTGAAACGCACATCGCGCACAGCAAAGGGCGTCCCACTGACAATGCGGCTGATGCCGACAGAAATGTCCGCATCGGCCAGACTGATACCGCTGGGCAGGATGGGAATATCCATCATATTCAATGCAGCAGAGGATGCCGCAGGCGCATTTTTTTTCGCCTCCGGCAACAGCGCTTGCAGCTGCTCAGCGTCAAGCAGTTCGCCTGTCAGTTGCAGCTTGATCAGGGAGCGGCCTTTATAAAAAGTGCGCAGCACATCCGCAGACAAATCGCTGCGCCCCAATTTCAGGGAGAAGTCAGACAGATGCCAACTGTCGCTGCCTGCGCTAAAG
Organism: Gallionellaceae bacterium; assembly: GCA_035531075.1. GTDB lineage: Bacteria > Pseudomonadota > Gammaproteobacteria > Burkholderiales > Gallionellaceae > 39-52-133. Next base: position 27,000 of record DATKTO010000040.1, on the reverse strand, counting down.
TTGCCGTGCACATTGATGGGCGCATCTGCGCCCGGCTTGAGCCCAAGCCAGGATGCAATCTCGCCGGAATGCGGCGCAGCAAGCTCGAAAGAAATCTCGGATGCCGAGTTTTGTGCTGCTGCCTGCAGCACCGCATGAATTTTTGCGCTGGCACTGCCGGCCTGCATTTCAAAATCAAAGGGGGCAGGTGCATCCTGCGCGAGTGCGCTCAAAGAACTGCCGCGCAGCGTTGCACTGAAATTCTTGTCCAGCAACGCCCCCTGCAGCTCGCCGCGCAAGGACTCGCCCGCAGGCAGTGCCAGCTCCAGCTTGTCCAGTGTAAACTGCACCGGGCGCTCGCCCGGCCCGTTGCCATAGCTCAGATTTCCGCGCGCCACATTCAGCTGCACATCCAGACTCTGCATCAGCGCCGAGCCGCTATCTCCCCGTGCCGCCACGCGCAAATCAAGGCGCCCCAGGCGGCCTTTAACGTCGTGCATGCCCAACAGCAGCCCGCCCAGACTGCCCAGACTCGAATCACGCGCCCCCAGCGCCAGCTTAAACTTGGCCGGCCTGGCCCTGGCATCCACACTCGCGCTGCCACTCAGCTTCACATCCGCCATTTTGACCTGCATCGGCACCTTGAGCAGGCCATGATCGAGCTTCACCTGCAGCATCGTGTCATGCACCCCGCCGGGCAGGTTCAACCATTGCCCGACACGCAGGGTCAGGTCTGCATCCAGGTCATTCAGCGCGTTCAGGCTAAAGGTCGCACGGGCGATTTTGCGGTACAGCTCGGCAAAACTCTGGGGGGGCTCATCGTCATCCGGGCTGTCCGTCAAGAACGGCCGAAGGTCCAGTGCCGGCAGCGCGAGCTCGCCCTGCACCCTGGGGCGCGCGCCGCCATAATCAAAATGCAGCGCGCCGTTGAGCGTGGTCTTGCCCATCTGCCCGCCGATGCTTTCCAGTGCGATTTTCCCCGGGGCGTATTTGAGCGCACCCGAGAGATAGGCAACCCTCACCGCGGGCAGCTTGGTTTGCAGCAACTGCTCAAATTCGCCCAGGTTTTGCGTGCCAACCGCAAAATTGATTGCCCCCGTGTCCGCGGAGAATTGTCCATTCAGCAACAGCTGCGAACTCATAAAGCTGAGCTTCAGATCTATCGGCCAGGGCTCATCGAGGCTGGCCAGCTCAGTGATGCTGCCGCCGGTGAAATCGAGTTGATAGGGATGCGTTTTTTCAATCTTGCCGTGCAGTGTCAGTGTAATCGGCTGCCCGGCAGGCAATTGCGCAACCAGTGACTGCAGTTCAAAAAAGTGGCTTTTCGTGTCGGCACCGATAAATTCAACATCCAGATTTTGCAGTGACACGCGTTTGATATCGAGCCGCGCCAACAGACTTTTCAGCTCAATGCTGGCAGCCTGTTCCGTAGCGGTGTCAGCTTTCTCTTCGTTCTTCTGCCGGGGTGAATTAAAGGTCCAGTTGCTGCTGCCATTCTTTTTAAGCTGCAGACGGATACGCACAGCGCTGCCCGACAACTCCTCAATTTGCAGGCGCATCCGCAGCAAAGGCCACAGATCGAGCGCCAGCCGCGCTTCGCCCAGGCTGGCGAAATCGCCACCGGCAAAACCCGCAGCATTGGCGATATGCACTCCGCGAACCTTCAAGCTGGGATGAGCGGATATCTCCAGCAGCATCGGGCCATCGAAGCGCACCTCACGTCCGAGATTTTGCGTCAGCATCGCCGCAACCTTGCCACGCAAGCCGGAAGTGTCGCCGGAAATATCTAAAGAAACGCCTACCAGCGCCACATACAAAACGACAGCCATAACTACGCCGACCAGAATGGCGGCCAGACGCATCACCTTGAAAACAAGTGGATGTAACTTCAGAAAATTAATGATTTTCAGCATCGCCAAAATAGTCAATCAGAATAAACGACCAGAATAATCAAGCTAAAAATAGTAGTGGGAAGCGAACTATTGCACGTTCTTCGCGTTGATCCTGCAGGGGTTGCCTGTGCCAACTCGCAGGGCACAACAAAGCGTAATTGTATTCGATTCAGCGGCGGAACCGCTGCTGAACTTCGCCGCGTTCAGCTTGAGTCAATGCGGGGCGTATTCCCGCAATGGCATATAACAAAACACAAAACGGCCATCGTCAAATTCCACCGCCAGCGCCCCGCCCCGGTTCAGCGCGTAATCCAAATAGCCCTTGGTGGGGCAGCCCTCGTGGCACTCTCTGGCGTGATCCGGTGATTCCGGATCGCGCTCGCGGTCGTACCATGACAGCAGCATGTTGTCGCCGAGCAGCTCATGCGCAACCTCTGCGGCGCGCCTGATGGCAGCATCAAAGTCGCTTGTTGTTTCGGGGAAGCGATGCGGTGTATTTTCATGAGTGCAGCTCAGACAATTTCGAGTAATTGGCACTGCAGGACGTTACGGTATCCGCTTCAGCCGGAACAGCCCGTTGGCATCGCTATCGCTGCTGAAGTACAGCGCGCCGTCCGGACCGAAGGCCACGCCAGCCGGGCGCGCCCAGCGCTCACCATCGGGCAGCTGAAAACCGCTGATCAAATCATCCACGCGCATTGCCTGCCCATGCTGAAAACGCACCATCACAATCTTTGGCTCGCGTCGCGTCGCAGCGGGTCCGATGAAACTGCCGTTGGGCTGCGTGCCCCACGAGCCATGCAGGGCGACGGCCGCATCAAATTCCAGCCTCGTATCCATTGCGCCCTTGGGCACAAATGCGATGCCCAGCGGTGCATTGCGCGAGGGAAAAGTGGCGACCGGCGGCGTCACGTCTTTAAGCGGGCGCGGCGGTGTGCTTGAGGCGCAATCATCACGCTGCAGCTGTTTGCCATCGAACTGAAACCACGGCATGCCGTGAAAAGAACCGGCAGTGAGTTTGCTGAAATATTCCGGCGGCTGCTCAAAACCCAGATGATCGGGCCCGTTGTTGGCGGCGAACATCACGCCGGTCTGCGGCTGCCAGTCGAAACCTACCGGGTTGCGCAGGCCCGAAGCGAAGGTGTCCCAGCCTGCCTTCCCGCCGCTTTCGCGCAGTACCAGCACCCCGCCACGCCGCTCTTCAAACGCATAGCCCTCGCCCAGATACTGCTCGCTGCAGTTGTATTGAATGCCCAGGCTCACGTACACCCGCCCATCCGGCCCCACCGCCACCGTGCGGCTGTTATGCCCGCTCCCGCCCGGCAGCGCCGCCAGCAACGTCACCGCCTGCGGCGCGATGCTGGCCTGCCCAGGCCGGTAGGGCGCACGATACACGCCCTCTGTCCGCGCAATCAGCATCTCCCCCGGCCGCAACGCCACACTGTGCGGATAACCGCCCAGTTCAACCAGCACCTCGGCTTTGGTATAAGGCGGCGGCAAGCGATACACCTTGCCCGACTTCGAGCCGGCAAACAAATCGCCGTTTTCGGCAAAGGTCAGCATGCGCGGCTTATCCAGCTGGCTCAGCCACTCCAGCCGGTAGCCCTTGGGCACGCGCACTGTCCTGCGTGCACCCTCCACTGTCAGCGACTGTTCCTCATAGGCCAGCGTCGCAATGCCAGCCCGCGCGGCGTGCGTTGAAATACTGAATATAATCAATATATTGAACAGAACAAGGAAGGAGCGATGCTTGAGCAACTGCCGCAGAGAAACATTACGCATTTCAACATCCTTTCACAGATCTCCTGAATGTTTGCGTAGATGCAAAAAATACAAGCGCGGGCTTGATCTATTTTAAAAGCGGATGATCCTTGGGCAACTGCTTGGCGTACCAGAGTGCAATTTTGTGGCGCAGGGTTTTTTCGGCGACCTGTTCTTCAGGCAAGGGTTGAATCACTTTATCGTGCACCAGCAGCCGGTAGATGTATAACAATTTTTCACTGGCAGAATCCGTCGGTTCAAACTCCACCACGCCACGCCCCTCAGCATACTTCACCCCGGCGAGTAACGCTTCCTTAAACAATGCGGTTTCATTCTTAAGCTTGTGCATGGCGATCTCCGTCATTTTTTCTGCTGGCAATGAAGATAGGGCAAACAGGCTCAATATCAAGGGTTTTGAAATGCTCGAGCCAATCGAGGCGAGCCTGTTGGTTCCGTGATCTTGCAGCCCGTCTGCACAGGCGTTGTGGGTTGTACGGTAAAGACCTGCCACCACGCTACGGCAACTTCAACTGCACCTTGGATTTCCTGCCCGGTGCCGCTTTGGGTATATGTCCAGACAAGCGGCAGCTTACCCCCTCGATTTTCTTGCCCTTCTCAAAGCGCATGATATGGCACGTCATGATCTCCCCCGCGGCAGACAGCTCCGCCAATTGCAGACGTGCTTTAGCCAGCGGGAGACCCATCGCCTCGGCGATCTCGGTATCGAGCCGCTCGCCATGTGTTTTCAGGAATTTAAGAATGTCATGCATCAGATTTGGGATAACGTATCACCACGGTTTGCTCATCGGGTTCAAACCAGAATTCACCGTGCTGCCCTTTTTTATCGCCGGTAATTAAAAAAACAAGACCGTCCACCACACTCACTTCCGTGATGGTCTCCCAGGCATGGGTGGGATGGGCATTGGTGCCGGTACCGTTATAGATGTGGTCATCCACCCGCACCTCCGCTGCTGCCAGGGTTATTCTGTTGGTCATGACGGCTCCTTTATGAGGCAGATTACCATTTTAACGCGGCGGAGTTACAGAAAAGATCGGCTGACGGCAAGCGCCACCCTTTAGCGAATTAATAGCAGCAGGGCGCTGTCCCCTTCACTCCGCAGACTCCAGCAACACCTTATGCAAGTGATGGTGGTCATCCCACGTTTCAAGGTGCCAGCCGTGTTCATCGAAGTTAAACCAGTTCAACGCACAATTGGGAATGGCAAAATCACGCGGGGTGTGCAGCGGCCGACCGGTGGCCTTGCGGTAGACAATCTCCAGCACACCGGCATGGCTCACCACCGCAATGGTCTGCTGCGGGTGGTGCCTGGTCAGGTAAGCAACCGCCTCCTTCACCCGCTCGGCAAAGCGCAGCATGCTTTCACCCGATTCAAAATCATAGTTAACATCGCGTGCCATGTAGCAGGCATGGGCGGCCGGATTAAGCTGCAAGCCCTCTTCGGCTGTAAGCCCCTGAAAGATGCCGAAATGCCGCTCGCGCAACTGCGGCAAAGTGTTCACCTCAAGCCCGCGCCTTTCCGCAACCATCTTTGCGGTATCCAACGCACGCTGCAGATCACTGCTGTAAACCGCGCTAAAATCATGATGCGCGGCATTAAACGCCATCGCCAGCGCCTGACTGCGGCCGGTCTCATTCAGCGGAACATCGGTTTGCCCCTGAATGCGCTTGGCCACATTCCAGTCAGTTTCACCATGACGAGTAAAGCAGATGCGGGTCGTCATATTCATAACCGATATTCCATATTCTAGAAGTTAGAATGAAGGTGCGAATTAAACCCCAGGATGTTTTGATCATGCTTAAACTGTTCGGCGCGGATTTCGGCTTCGTTCCCTTGGGCAATATGTGTCAAGTATGAGTCAAGCTGTTCGTCAAGCGAATCCCAGAAAAACCGCCAGCGCCCGATTCACCGCCAGCATCGTCTCATCGTCCAAATGACCAATCACCGCGCCCACTTTTTCGCGCGAGATCGATTGCGGCTTATCCACCATCACCTGCGATGGCTTGGACAAGCCGTTCAACTCATTCGGATTCACGGCAATGCGAAATAGCGGCGCGAGGCGCAACTCACTGGTCACCGGCAAAATTGTAACGGAAGGATGTGCATCGAACAGATCAGACTGGATGACCAATGCCGGGCGCGGTTTGCCGAGATCCCCCTGCAAAGCCACCATCACCAGATCGCCACGCCTCATTGCCAGCCTTCAGTGTCGGCTGCTTCCTCAAGCCAAGCGGCGGTTTCGCGCTCATGCACATCGCCTCGCAACAAGTGAGACTGACGGCGGCACTCTTCGGCAAAGCCCGCGCGCCGAGTATCCGGCACCCAAATCTGCACCGGACGCAGCCCGGATTCGCGCAGTGCCATGCGATGTTTTTGCACGCGCTCTGATGTACTTGCGCTCATGTTTACCCCCAATAACTATTGTTACATGAAACGCATAATAGCCCGCTTTTCTGTTACATGCAACAAGCATAAAAACGACCTATCACCTTGATAACATTAGTACCGTAGGGTGGGCAAAGGCCGCAGGCTGTGCGCACCATTCTGTAAGGTCAAATGCAGCTTTCCCACCCTGCTTGGCTGGTAGTCATTTTCAGTCGGTGACAATTTGTAACCGACTGAATAAATTTGATCATGCTTGCATTACTGACGAATATGAATCCGTCTCCCTAAACAATTCAACTTAACGCTGCTGCAACAACATCCGGCGCACGCTTGATCACATTTAGCAGCACCAGTGAAGCGCCTTGAGGTGTGCGATCCCCGCGCTCCCAGTGACGCAACGTCGCAACCGAAAAGCCGAACCGTGCGGCGAATTGTTCTTGTGTCATACCCATACCCTGGCGCAGAGCGGAAACATCCACCATCTCAGGCTTGTATGTTTTGACAGCCACTTTTTTTCCCTTGGCATGTGCAACGGCTTCATTTAAGCCGCGTGAAATACTGTCAAAAGTTTTTCCCATTTTTCACCTCTCAATCCATGCTTCAACCAATAAATCCTCCGGCTTAATCGCAGTGCTCACACAGATAAATACCTGCCATGTACCCAGACGCTGATTAAGTCGTCATCCCCGCGAAGGCGGGGAACCAGCTCTTTGATTTGACTGGGTTCCCGCCTTCGCGGGGATGACGACATGGACTTAATCAGTGTTTACCTAATTCTCACTGTCCCGAGACTTGGTCGGTAGTTTCTTCACCATATTGTCAAAATCAGATTCAAAGCGCTTATCATCCAATACGCGAAATTTTCCGAACTCCTGCTCAGCATGCAACTTGGCAAGCTCAGCCGATACCTTGCCTGCACCTTGCAAAATCTCGCGGTCATTCAGTGTCAAAAATCCTTCCAGTTTGCTGATCCAATCCTGCATGGTCATGGCAATACGCCTTGCCGCCTGACCTTCGGCAAAAATAAGATACTGCTCAGCCAGATTATTGAGCGCGCGCAGCTCCTCCTGGCTCAGATAATTTTTGGCAACGCTAACATCTGCTTTACGGATACGCGCACCCTCCCATGTTGTCAGCCCCATGTTCGGCTGCCTGCTGTCGGCTCTGGTGGAAATCAGCTCTGCGGCTGTCTGGCCGTGGATGGCAAAATGCACCTTGTTTTGCACCGTGGCAAAGAAAGCCTGGGTAAGCGCATGGCTGAGGTCGTAATCCACGCTGGTCGCGTAGATGTCCGTGATCTTCTGGTAAAAGCGTCGTTCACTGGTGCGGATGTCTTGCAGACGACGGGTCAACTCATCGAAATAATCCCGCCCTTTGCCAGGATTCTTCAAGCGCGCGTCATCCAGCACAAATCCCTTGACGATGTATTCCTTCAGCTTGTCGTTGGCCCATTGGCGGAAGCGAACTCCCACCGGGCTGCGCACCCGGAAACCCAGTGCCAGCACCATGTCCAGGTTGTAGTGCGCCACCTCATATTGTTTGCTGTCTGTGGCAGTTGTTCGGAAAAACCGAACAACTGCATTTTCAACCAATTCGCCATCCTCAAAGATGTGCTTGATATGCTCGCTGATCGTCCCCTTGGCCTTGCCGAACAACTCGGTCAACTGCTTCTGGTTCAGCCAAAGGCTTTCCCCCTCCAGCATTACGTCTATGCGTGTGGAGCCATCTTCACTTTGGTAAATCAGGAACTGTGGGGAGTCGGTCATATTTTATTTTGCCATGTCACGCGATAACCTCATCCTAAGGAACGTTCGTTCTATTGTCAATATTGCATGGAATCATTATTGACTGCAATTAGCCAAGAGCCACTTTGGACGAAGGAAGAAGAAAATTTGAAATGAAATCAGAGTAATACTCTGCTACAACGAATATCTCAATACATTGATTATATTAAATAAATACAAAGATGGCGCTATTGGTTATCGAGATTAATCCTCAAAATTTTCAGCAATCACCCTGAGTTATAGCCAGGCAGCACCACGCACACCACTGGAATCACCAAATTTATTTTTAACCAGGCGGGTATCCACCCGGTCTGAGAACACCCAGCGTGACCAGAGCTGCGGCACGTTGGCATAGAGACGTTCTATATTAGACATGCCGCCGCCCAGCACAATAACGTCAGGATCAAGGATGTTGATGACATGCGCCAAAGAGCGTGCCAGCCGGTTTTCGTAGTGTTGCAGGCTGAGCTCGCAGTCTTTATCACCCTCCGCTGCCCTTGCCACAATGACATCCGGGCTCAGCGCTTCCCCCGTCTGCATCTGATGAAGCTTCGCCATGCCCGGGCCGGAGAGAAAGGTTTCAATACAACCCTGCTGACCGCAATAGCATTCAGGGCCGGGCAACTCCTCCGCCATAGGCCACGGTAGCGGGTTATGCCCCCACTCGCCAGCAATGCCATTAGGACCCGTTAATACCTTTCCATTAACCACAATGCCCGCCCCAACCCCAGTGCCAAGAATTACACCAAACACTACCGAGGCACCCGACGCTGCGCCATCGGTAGCTTCGGAGAGAGCAAAACAGTTAGCATCGTTGGAAATCTTTATATCGCGCTTTAACAGTGCTTCCAGATCTTGAAGCACGGGTTTCCCGTTGAGGTGAACCGAGTTGGAATTTTTGAGCAACCCAGTTGCTTTGGAAATAGTGCCTGGCGTACCAATGCCCACGGTGCCTTGCTGACCTAAGTCAGCTTCTGTTGCGCGAACCAGGCCGACGATGGACTGCAAGGTGGCTGCGTAGTCACCTTGAGGTGTGGCAACGCGCCGACGCAAAAGCTCACTACCGTCGTTATCGAGTGCAATAATTTCTATCTTGCTACCGCCAAGATCAATTCCCAGTTTCATTTGTCACCCGTATAAAATATGGCCTGGCTGTCTTGTATCAGTGTTGGTTCAATATTTATATTTTAACAACTGAGTTGATCTCACAGCATTGGTAACAGGTAAATCCTTACGGCATCACTAATTTTTTAAAAAAATATTGTGAAGCTGAGCCCTTTAGTTTGTCTCGGCTGCGTTCATCTCACAGCTTTACCGTATGGGGAAAATTTATTGCTGTCACGTGTGAGTAACTGCATTAGTTTGGGATGAATGAACAGTTTTTCCTTCCCTGCATCCTGTTCAGTCAGTACGCCAATATCCACTAACTGCTTCAAATACAACGATGCCGTCTGGCGCTTTGCGATGCCCGCTTCAGTCAAATTACTGATGCGGCAATAGGGTAGCGCAAATATCAAACTCACCAACTCATGGCTATACACCTTGGGCAAACACTCGCGCACATACCCCGTTGTGTGTTCCGACAAGGCGCGAATCGCTGCGATCTTGGCCGTCGTCCAAGTTGCCGTTTCTTCCACCCCCTTGATGATATATAGCAGCCAAGACTCCCAATCATCCTCGCGGGTTACCTGCAACAACAAGCGGTAATAGTCAGCTTTGTTCTGGATGATGTAATGGCTCAGGTACAAAATCGGCAACGTCAGCAAATCTTCCTGTATCAAAAACAGGCTGTTCAATACCCGCCCCGTGCGCCCGTTGCCATCGGCAAACGGATGAATCGCCTCAAACTGGTAATGCCCAACCGCCATGCGTATTAGCGGATCGAGCTCCGTTTCGTTGTGCAGAAAACGCTCCAAGTTTGCCAGTTTGTCACGCAACAAATTCTCGCCTTCGGGCGGGGTGTAAATGGTCTCGCCTGTCGCATCGTTTTTCAGCGTCGTGCCCGGTGTGCGGCGCACCGACATCTCCACACCCTTGATCCTCGTGCATATCTGCTCGGCAGTACGCGTACTGAGCGGGTACTGCTTAAGCGCCGCAAACCCTTCGAACAATGCGCGGCTGTAGCGCAACGCCTCTTTGGTGGCAGGGTCAGCCTGCGCCTCATTCCCTGCATGGCGAAACAATTCATCCGACGTCGTCACAATGTTCTCAATCTCAGAACTTGCGCGCGCTTCAAGCAACGGCAAGGTATTGATGAGTACTGCCTGATTGGGGAGCAACTGCGCTGCCTGCTTCAGCTCGGCCAGCGCAGCACGCGCGGTGATGCACTGTTTTAACACCACACGGGTTTCAACCTCCCCTGCGGGAGGCAAAAGTGGGAGCTCATTGTAAGGACGCTCGGCATTCCAGAGTTTAGCGCTCATGTTTATTTTTCATGTATTTTTCGACACGTCAGCACTTTATGTCGATGAAATCGACATGTCAATATCATGTGTCGATTATTTTTAATAATATCGACATATAAGGAGAGTATGTTGATCACACGAACATATTATAAAAAATTGGATTTTCTATACATGTCCTTGGCAACGTGTTCAGAACACAGCGATTTCTTTTCACAATGCCCCGTTAAGTGAGCAGCGGGTTACCTCAGTCTGACCCCATCGATTAGTCTGACCCCATCGATTCAAAACTCTTGGAAGTGCTTGCTTTGTTTCGCCCACACCTGATCGCTTGCTTGCGCATTGAATGTGAGAAAGAATTCCTCAATCAAATAGGTAATATTTGGTGTTGACATAATTGTAGCGCTCCATTTTCAATCGTAATTTACACATCGCAACTTGTATATTTCACTTTGTCTTAAATCAACTAAGGTGACGCTATCCTTTATATTCTTCCGCTTAATCGCATTATTTTTCTAAGCCTGCTGATTTTCTTTGACTAAATGAGTAATTTTATTCATTTGCCTCTTCAGCCCGATAGAGGTTAAAGAATTTAACCGACTTGGGATACGAAATTCGACATCAAGCCCTCGATGAGACTTTTCCGTGACTAAGTAACATATTCGATTAACGAAATGAATACCGGGAACAATCCATTGGTCATTACTAGAGTCCCCATCCAGTACGGTCCACACATAAGAGTCATCCAATTTTCGAACGGTCTCAATGTCTTTTCCAAAAGTTTCCAACCCCAAGCCACCCCAAATGTCATGGCGCGCTTCTTGGTGACGATATGGCTTGAAATACTCATAGAAAGCGTCTTCATGAAGCACAACTGGTGTAATCATAAGATCCCCTTCCTAAATTTCAGAAAAACCGATTGCTTTCAAATAATCATAAGTACCATCATAAAACTTAGAGTTTCGGGTATGGTCTTCTGTATCGCCCTCTGGCACAACCAGCACCATTCCTTGACGTGCTCTGGTTAACAATACTCGATATGCGTTTTTAAGATATTGCTTGCGTTCTGCTTTGTTAATATTGTTCCAGCGGTCGCCACAAAATGAATGATGCGTCCAACCTGAAGGCACATATCTAAAATCGGCATCCCATATAACGCACGCCCAATCGAGCTCCAAGCCTTGGACATGAAACTCAGTTGCAACGTCTTCAAGATAATACGATGAACGCACATCATCCTTTTTATCCAGAAACCAGTGAACGGGGTCCATGGGTGATTTCACATCAATTGCATGCGGCTTAAGACGCTCGGCTTGTGATGAAACAACCATGCCGTAACGTTCAGTGCCACGCGCCTGCGCTTTAAGCCATTTCTTTGCCTTATTTAAATCACGTGTAATTACAAGCGGATATTTATCTCTCACCTTCGCATATGTTTGTCTTGCAGATGCAACCTCAAGATCAAGCATCTGTTTAACAAGAAGTGAAACGTCCTCTGCCCGGAAAGAGCGCATCGACACCGCCAAGTGGAGTTCATCATGGAAAGTAACATGCTTGCGATTCTTCAGCTCCTGCAAGATTATCTCTGCGTTGTATTCGCTACCCGTAAGCCGATTTGAAATATAGACATGCCAATCAGGAAATGAACGATTAATCGACTCAATCCACTCCCCAATACCGGCCTCACCCGTATTAATCTCCTGCCCACCACCTACAAGACAAACAACAACAGCCCAATCATCATGCCTATCCATGCAAGAAATTAAAAACTCAGGTTCTGACTGATTAAAATTTGGTGTATTTTTCTTACGCTGCATGAAGGAAGATGTTTGCTCCTTATTCCATGCACGCTGAGCTTCGTCAAATATAGCTACATGCTCTAAGGGTGCCCTACTTTGATCAAGCAGACATTCATCTCTAAAGTGGTGCACATTCTGGATAAAAGTCTTTACATCACTCCGAGCAGAGCCAATTCTTATTCGATCACCCATCTCACTGCCACGCCGAACTTTATCGCGGGCAAGTGCCTCGCATAATATTTTCACAAGCGGGCCATTCCCAGATAAATAAACACTATATAAATCGTCTTCTGCGTCAATGTGCTTGGTGGCGACATCAAGACCCACCAAAGTCTTTCCAGCACCTGGCACACCCGTTACCAAGCAAATCGACTTATGTGACTTATCTCGTGCTGATTTAATAATTTCTGAAATTGCAGTAGAGGTTTGGCGCAGATTAGTAGCGCTTGCGTCGCTACGAGAAATTTCAGAAACAGAATGATTATTGTAGAGAGCCATTGCGGCTTCAATAATTGTAGGCGCTGGACAATAACGGCCATTTTCCCAATCACTGATATTGATATCGCCACCATCAACAAAACTGAGTACATCTTCTATCACTTTACCGAGCTGAACCACGTTCGATTTGATCGGGAAGAGGAGCTTATCGTTTTGTGGCGTCACCGCGATAATCGGAATGACGTCTTTCGCATTTGTAGCAACCAGAATGGGTGCAATGTATTGTTCATGGCTAGTGTCATGGAAGTTCTTTAAATCCAATGCATAGTCACAAACTTGATCGATGGCGTAAGAAGTAAATTCACCTTCACCAACCTTGAACTCGATTACAAAAATTACTGGGCCAATTAGGAGAACAACATCGATCCGACGCCCCATGCGGGGAATTGAGTATTCGAAATAAATCGAACCTTCATATGTGGCAAGGGTATTGCGAAGAATATTTATTTCTGCCAACCAGGCATCTCGTTGAGTTTGGATTAATGCAAAATCATTATTTACTGCAAGCGTGCCAAGTATCTCATCGGACGAAGCTAGAATAAAATTTGAAATTAAATCAGAGTAATATTCACGCTTCATTCGTTTTGCCTTAACTTCTGTTTATTAAATAACAAGTGGAACAGCTCTGAGCTGTTGATTTTACATTCAAGACCTTGTGCTAGCACTTTCTCTAGGTTCTGCATCTATAAGCCATATAGCCGGCTCTGACTGTTTATTAGCTTTACGTTCAGCTTGCAGTGTTTGCCATTTTTGACCGAGGTGGCCAACGTTTATTACTACATAATGAGCGTAGTCTGCTCTTTCTGCTTTGATATATATTGGTAATTGCACGTTATGCCCGCGCAATACATCATTCTTGGATAGTTTTAACTCGACCAATATTTTTGAATGAAAGCCCCCAGAGAATTTAAAGTCTATGGGGCCATTTCCTGTATCAGCCTCAGGAGTAATATCTAGGTTATTGGCAATGCAGTAAGCAAAAGCAACTGCGAAAAATATCCTCTGCGCAGTTTTTTCTGTTTTTCTAGAATCTGAATCATTTAGGACTCGCCATAAATCACGTTGCTCCATTAGAAATTTAAACTGTTTTATTATTTCAACAACCACACGGTTAAGCTCGCCGGTAGAGCATACAGCTACTGGTGCAATTGATTTAGGAAAAGTACTTGCGATGTCATATGCCAAATCTGCCCAAATCAAATGCCCTCGCTCATCTCTTACTTGATCATATTCATCTACTTTAATTTTAGTTAATCGGTCAATTAACTTGTGTGCATATTCAGGATCCTTCAACAGTGCTTGCAGTACCTCACCTTTTTGTTCCTTGTTTGCTTTTTCCCATAGAACACCAATTTTTTTATGTATACCTATTCTCAGTGCTTCGTTGTGTGCTGCCGCCTCCCATATTTCTTCAACACTAAATGCAACAGGCAAGTCACGAAGTATATCGCGAGGCAGCAAAAGAATAGGGGTAGCCTTTATCTGTAATGGATTACGAGGTAAAAAATACTCGCTTCCTTCTATTTTGAAGATATCCAATTCTATTTCAAGGGTATTGCAAATACGTTCGGTATAAGTGGCAATATCAGGAAGCATGATATTGGTTGACATATCACTAAGACGATCCGGACCAATACCTTCGGAGAACAATCCAATAAGCAAAAATATCCTATGGTCATCGACACCAGCCTTAATAATTTCGTTTGCGCGAGTTAATAATTCCGATGTTAATTGCGGCCCCCAACCGCTACCATGAATTGAACCACCACCATAACCTAGACATGTACCTGGCACTTCATGAAATTGTAGATACTTCCTTGCGGTGCTCCATGCAGCATCACCTTCACGCTTAGAGGCCAATATCAACCGATATAAATCTGAGAAATACTCCTCCATTCGCTTAAATCCATCACTAGATATTTCTATCGCAGATGAATGAGTAACCAATACTGGATCAATAAAGAGGGGGGTATCTGCCTCCAAGATTGGATCAAATACACCGAGCTTTTGCATGAGTTCAGGCTTGATACCAAAGTGACGCGAAAATCGAAGTGGTGACTTTATTTTGGCCATTCAATTTCCTTTTCTTCACAAATATACAAGCTATTGGAATGCATGCAGTTCCCTACCATGTACGGTCTAATACAAACGCTACTTATCCGATTTCAGTATGCATTGGTGTCATATCACCCCAATACGGCCACCATCTCAGCAATTACTTTTAGTTCACCTGCATCATCACCTTTTAAAACTATTGGCTTATAGCCTGCTGCCGTTGTGTCTGGCTTAAGGGTAATTTTTGTATGCTGCCAGTCTCCATCGTCATGGCTAGCTTTTTCGCTTTCGTATACCTTGACAGTGTAATGTCCACCAGTGTCGATATCATCGATGCCACGATGCTGCACCAATACAACCTTACCTTGCCGTGTGCCACCTGGTGCCAGTTTAAATAAACACCATGAGCCATTGGGTATACGCCGATTCATGGATTCTCCCACCACTCTGGCAACAAACAGTCCTGCCTGCGGCCTGAAAGCATCGGGCAGCTCAATCCAGTTATACTGCTCTATTGCGCCTATATCTCCCTCTTTGGGAACTTCATTTACTGATTGGTATTCGCTGAACTGGCCAGCAGCAATAGCCAAGTCATATATGGGCACACTGTTCTCATAGGGCTTAACGTCCTTTGCATTCAATACCTTCAACGTTAAGCCGGGGAAGGTACTCGTTACTTCTTGGAGTCCATCAGGGATAGAATTCACAGTTGCTAGATGTGCGGTTTCTTCGATATTTTCATGCGCATCGGCTAATAGCTGCTTGAAATATGCATTAGTCTCAGGGTCTGTACAAAACAGGTAGCATCCTTTGCCACCTCGCGTCATCAAAGTTCTATAGGTATTTTTTATAATGACATCTGCTTTTTTCTTAGCCTCTTCTGGTTTAGTTTTTAAAAGCGTTTTGTAACCCTTAATAGAGGAATCTGTTTTGGCGCGCTTCGCAGCATTAGTCACCACCTGCCCATCACGTATTACAAAATCGGGGCCGATGATTACGCCGATATAATCTACTTCCAACCCTTGGCAGGTATGAATACAGCCGACTTCACTTACAGATTCTGGTTTGAGGATCCATAGATTGCCATCGCTTGCCAGATTCCATGTCATCGCAAAATCGTGATCTTTGATGGTGATATCTTTTAACGATGCATCATCGTCACTTTTGCTGATCCAATCCCAACAATAACCAGCAACAATCCGCGCCTTGTTGTTGATGCGGTTTTTCTTGTAGATTGCATCTCTCAGCTCGTTGGGTGTATTAAAGACCTTGAAATCGTAGGATATTCCGTTCAGTGTTTCGTTTGCCGTTTCTCGTATCTGCAAGGTATTGTCTACCCATGCAAGATAACCATCCGACCCATTGCAGCGAAATTGTGATTGCAGCGCTAGCTCGTGAACATGAGCACCTAGTTTTGTAGCCCAGCGTTTTATTTCATCGCCTTCCCCAATATCCCTCATCGTTACTCGTTGATCTTCGTCGAGAAAGAACACACTAAACTTGGCGGCCGCAATAATTTCTTTGATCTGGTTTTCACCCATGTTTTGAAACATGCCAGACTTTTCATTGAGTCTATGCGCTTCATCAACAATAAGCGCATCAAATATATTTGCTTCACTTTCCGTATATGAACCCGATCCTTTAAAGAGATTATTGATATGGCTTTTTTTGAATGAGCCAACCAACTTGCTGGCATATACATCGCGTGGTGCAGAGTTCTTTGTCACATACTGGGCAAGTAATAGTTTTTTGGTGAGCGCAACGAGTAGATTAACTGCGACAACAGATTTTCCTGTGCCTGGGCCACCTTGGACAATTAAAACATACTTGTTTTTTATGGTTGATTTGTTCGCCAGATCGATTGCGGTTTCATAGACAAGCTTTTGATCATCTATCATCAAAAACTCTTGATTACCTTTGAGGAGTGAATCAAGTTTGTCGGCTAAATTTTTTGAAGGTCTGATCTTTCCATTATCAATCCGATACATGATGTTATCGGTATCACCATATTTGACGTGCTGCTTGATGAACTCGGTGAGTTTCTTTGCATCCTTCTTTAAAAACGCAGGTGCCTTTGCAGTATATTCATCGTAAAAATGATCATTGATGACATCATCCGAAATGCAGTTATGCAGGTATGTGCAAGGCTTGAGCAGAATGTTTTCTGTTTGCACCGATTCGTTAAAGTCTTCCAACAAAGCGGAATATACCCATGCTTGATATGAAGGGTGATTGACATCACGCATACCTCTACCAATGAATGTAGAAATAATACCGTCCATTTTGGTTGCCTTAGCCTCGGTCCATTGCTTAAGCTCAATGATGACAGCGGTATTGCTTTTGTTTACACCTTTACCCGTTACGATAAAATCAATTCTTTTGGAGGTTTGAGGCAGCTTGTATTCAATGGCTATCCCCGCATCGTTCGGAATGGCTTCATCTATGAGTATATTGCTCATATACATCATGGAATTTCTCCATGATGTTATTTCACTTTCTGAGGTTGAATGACCAAGGTTACGTTCGAATGCAGCGAGAATTTTTGTATCGATATCGTTTGACTGAACATCATCGATGAAGTCCCTCTTGTTAGCGGTATAAACGAGCATCGTGGTTATCCGCCTAATTTAGAAGTCAGCTTATTCATATTCTGTGTATTTTTTTGAACTACCGCGAACTTTATCCGCCGGATATTTCTTCGCGTTCGCAGCTATCTTTTTGTTTACTGCACCCAGCAGGTCTATATTTAGTTTGTCAGCAATCCTGATCAGATAAATTTGAATATCAGCAAGCTCCTCTTGGACTTGTTCCAACTTCTTTTGATCGAGTGCCCTAGATTGATCTTCGGTCAGCCATTGGAAATGTTCAACAAGCTCAGCAGCCTCTGCTATTAGTGCCATAGACAAGTTTTTCGGGGAATGGAATTGATCCCAATCTCGTTCTTCGGCAAATTGCCGAAGCTGCATTTTCAGCTGATCGTATTCTTTCATAATTTATTCTTACTCCACATTTTCAAGGGAAGTTAAGTGGCCGCACTCAAAGAAAATACAATGGACAGATTCTAGTCTAACTCACACCAACTCAAACCTCCCGGCAATTGCATCCATAATCTTGTCTAAGAGCTCGTCTGTTCGACAAACGATTAATCTTTTAAGTACAGCGTATAGACAAGATCCGTGTACAGGGCCAACTTTCATGCTTGTCCACACAGTGAATTAATTCGGAACAGAGCCCAGCGCAGATACTTTATCCAGCAACAACTCTGTCGCTTTAAGCAGATCGAAGATGAGTTGATCGTCAACTTCAAGATGTCCTTCGTATTCTGCGAGGTTTCGTCTGTCGTGGCACATTGCCAGCACTCGCCACACAGCAGGCGCTATGCCCAGGGTATGTTCAAGCGTTTGAAAAACAAGGTAGCGGTTTTCAGAGCGGAAACCTTGCCAGCGCAACGCAGCCAATGCCAAAGCATGAGCTGCGTTGTAGGCCAAATCAAAACGGCTTTCGATAGATAAGGTTGCATTGCGCGCATCAATCAAGCGTGCCTTGCCTGAGCGCAGCAGCCCGTTAAATTCAGCCTGACTACCCGGCTCGGCTTTGAGTTGGCCAACTTTAACGAGGTTATTGAGCTGCTGGGAGGTCATGTACCGAGCCTATCAGAAATATTTTTGGTTGCGCCATTATACGGGTGAGGAATGCATTTCCTGCTTTCAGTTTACGGCTGACATCTTCCTTGTTGTATATAGCCGGGCTTACCTTGCGCCCAAGCTGCGCTTCTGCTGGCATGAGCGCCGTGTACACTTCGGGATAGTCGATGTGATCTCCGATCACCATCACATCAATATCACTCTTGGCAGTATCTGACCCTTTGGCAATGGAGCCGTAAATGAACGCAACAGAAATTTTCTCAACCATGGGCAGCAAGCCTTGGCGCAGCACATCTGCCATGCCAAAGGTCTTGAGCACAATTCCGCGCAGCTCTTCAAAAATCGGCGCTTCGCGATTGGCTTGATAGTGCTTCTGGTTGCCTATTTTATTTACCGTAATCAAGCCGGAAGCAGTGAGCTTGGCCAGTTCGCGCACACCCGCGCCGGTGCCCGACCCTGCCAGCCTGAACAGCTCGTTCGCATAAAAGCTGCGATCAGGATTACCGAACAGCAATCCCAATACACGCGCCTGCACCTTGGAGAACAAGGCATCGGATAAGCTTATTGATTGATCTTTCATGGGCACATGATAATACCCATTATGGGAATAATCAATCCCTAAATGGGTATTATCTAAACTGCCGCAAGCGCGACTACAGTCTTGACAGCCAGCTGACAAAAAATAGACGCCGGCCAATGGAACCAACCCTAAATCCCCCAGTCATAGTTGTGTTCGCGATAATGCGGCGTGCCGGTTAAGGCAAGCGGTTCAGCTTAAGTCTGGATTGGTTTGCCGGCAGGCAGCGCTGCATAGAGTGGACATCGTTATTTGATTTTAAGTTTTTGCAGTACTGGTTTTCCATGTGCAATCTTCGATTCAAATAGTTCTGCGGGGTTTTCCCGCAATTTAAAGTTAGGAAATATACACATGGCAGCTGGTACAGTTAAATGGTTCAACGATGCAAAAGGTTTTGGTTTTGTTACTCCCGATAATGGCGGCGCAGATTTGTTTGCACACTTCTCCGCAATTAATATGAACGGGTTTAAGTCACTCCAGGAAGGCCAAAAGGTCACTTTTGATGTCGTTCAAGGCCCTAAAGGCGCGCAAGCCTCCAATATTCAAGCTGCTTAACAGTCTCTTGAGTTGGTAAAAAAGCCCGGCATGAAAATGCCGGGCTTTTTTTTGCCTGAAATTCCAGTTCGCTCAATGCCAGCGCATCCGTTTGCGCCAGCGGCGAATGACGAGATAGCCGCCGATCATGCCGCCGAGATGGGCGAAGTGGGCGACATTGGCCTGCGCGCCGGTGACGCCCAGCAGCAGCTCGAGCCCGGCATAGAGGAAGACAAACAGCCTTGCCGGCAGGGGTATGGGCGGGATCAGCAGCATGACGATGCGTTTGGGGAAGCACATGCCGTAGGCGAGCAATAGCCCGAACACGCCGCCGGATGCGCCCACGGTGGGGGTGACGGCGCCGCTTGAGCTCATCACCAGCAGTTGGGTGAGCCCGGCGGTGAAGATGCTGGCGAAATACAGCCAGAAGAAGGTGCGCCGCCCCAGCAGGTGTTCCATTTCGCTGCCGAACATCCACAGGCCGTACATGTTGATGGCGAGGTGGGCGGTGCTGGCATGCAGGAAGGCATAGGTGAAGAGCTGCCACGGTTTGAATTCGGCTTGCAGCGGCCACAGCGCCAGGCTGGCGATAGCGTTTTCGCCGGCGTACATTTCCACCATGAAGCTCATGACCGTGACGATGAGGAGAAATCGTACGCCGGCGGGGGTATAGCCCATCATGCACCTTTCTTCATCTGCCAAAGCACGCACTGGATATATTGCAACGACATGAATATATTCAATAAATCAATATAACGTCAAATTTTCTTCAAAACACCATGTAGCTGTAGCCGAAGCTGTAGCCGTCCGATACCTGTTTCCCGCCTGAATCCATGGTTTTGTTAAAAGACAGGGCGAGGCGGTGCCGCCTTGCCAACACAGCCACAAAGGAGAGCGCGACGATAGCCTTGTCCGGCGCTTTGTCGAAGTTAATCGTGTCGTAGCTGAGTGTGGCGTTCAGTGATTTCGCGTCGTTAAGAAAGACCTTGCCGAAGATGCCGAGGTCGGTGCCCGAGTCGCTGGAGGATGCGCAGGTGCTTGGGCTGGTTGCGCAGAGCTCCATGGTTGTTCTGAGTGCTGCGACCGAGGCGCCCACGTCCACGCTTGAGTTCAGGCCCGCAATGCCCTGCACAAATACCGAGCCATTTGTTGATTTGATGCTGGAGCTGCTGCCGTTTGATTGCAGGTAGGAGCCGGACAGACCGAGTGCCAGATTCGGCATGATCTGCCGCGCAAAAAAGGCTGCCGGGCCGGCTACGCCTTCATGGCATTCGGCGCCGATGCAGATGGGATCGGCAAAGTTTGATTGCTGGTACGACAAGACAAAGGTGGAGTAGTTGTCGTTCGGCTCATAATCGGCCTGTGCATTTGCGATGCCGAAGAGAGCAAACGTAGCGCCGAGAGTTAGCCGAACGATTGTTTTGTTGCCGTGCATTTGCATTCCCTTTTTGTTGAATAGCCTTTGCACATATTTTTCAGCTAAATTATGTTTTGATCCCGGCAGCTGCATCTGGTTTATCGCTGCGCAACGGCGCTATTCGTAGCGCAAATATTCTTCTGCCAGGGCATCGGGGCCGAAACGGTCGATCAGGTTATCGATTTCGGGCAGCAGCTGATCGTCTTCATCATCTTCCATTACCCCCTCGCCTATCAGTCGGGCAGGCAAGCCGGCGAGTATCGCGTCTTTAATTGTTGTGAGCGTGGGCGGATTTTCGCGGTTCTCGTCGTTCATCACTTCTTCTATCACGCGCGTGAGCTGTTCGCTGGCAAAGGCAGAGACAAAGTCGACCGCTGCCGCCGACTCGCCGAAGCCTTCGATCAGCTCATCCAGCTCATCGACCACCGATTCGGCGACGTCAAAATGGTGCATCTCTTCGGTTTCGCTCAATTCGTTGGGCATTTCATTCATGATAAATGAGTGGATATTGCCCAGGGTGATCGGCTCGTCGGTTTCCAGCTGGTTGATCAGGGTTTCGATGAGGCTGGTGAGCTCTGGACTGACGCGGCTGGCGATGTCTATCGGATTGCGGATCATGTTTTACTCTCCTTTGTGGTGTCACCAAAGGATGGTGCCGCTCCAGGCTGAATTAAAGGGGGAAGCACGACTAAATTTGCGCACCGCCCGCCCTGATCCTGGCAGCGAACCGGCATCGGAAATATATAAAATATTTAATGCAATCATGCTGATACAGTTAAATTCGCCGTGCGCCAGGTAGGGTGCGTCCCACGCACCATGGTGCGCACGGCGCACCCTACGTGAGGCAAACGCGGGCAGTAAAAAATTTAAGCGGCGCTTCTGCAGTTGCAAACCAAAACGCCAGGGCATGCCTGCCACAGCGGCAGGCCATTCGCCAATATCCATCCATTCAGGCGTTATTTTTCAGGCTGCTCAAAAAGGTTTCCAGCGGAACGGGCTTGCAGATGCCGTAGCCCTGTGCGAAGTCGACGCCGATCTCTTTCAGGTGGCCAAGGATCTCGCCGCTTTCCACGAATTCGGCCACGGTCTTGATTCCCATCACGTTGCCTACCCGATGGATGGCCTCGACCATTGCGTAGTCGACTTTGTCCTGCGCCATGTCGCGCACGAAGTGGCCGTCGATTTTGAGGAAGTCGACCGGCAGGTTTTTAAGATAGGCGAAAGATGACATGCCGCTGCCGAAGTCGTCCAGCGCGAAGCGGCAGCCTGCTTCCTTGAGCCTGCGCATAAACTGCGAGGCACGCGTGAGGTTGGCAACGGCGGCAGTCTCGGTGATTTCCAAACAGATAAATTTGACGAGATCAGGGTAGGCGGAAAATTGCTCCAGCAGGAAATCGAGAAATTTTTCGTCGGTAATCGATGGGCCGGAAAGGTTGATGCAGCAGAATTCCAGAGCAGGCAAGCGGGATATGTTCTTCTCCAGGTAACCCAGCGTCTGCCGCACTACCCAGCGGTCGAGTTCAACCATCAAACCAAAGCGTTCCGCCGCGGGAATGAATGCACCGGGGTTGATGATATCGTTCGCGCCATCCTGCATCCGCAACAGTATCTCCATGTGCTCGCCCTGTATCAGGGGTTTTTCAACCGGCACGATAGGCTGCACCCACAACTCGAACAGGTCTTTGTCCAGCGCTTCCTTGATGCGCGACACCCATTCCATTTCACCCCGGCGCTGCGCCATATCCTGGTCGTTGGGCTGATAGACATGGATACGGTTGCGGCCTTTTTCCTTGGCGACGTAACAGGCAGAATCTGCAGCGCTCAATGCCTTGCCCGGGGTCAGAAACATATTGTTCAGCAGCACGACGCCTATACTTGCGCCCAGCGAGAAACTCTTGCCGTTCCAGACAAAGCGATATTCACCCACCATCGCCAGCAGCTCTTCGATCAGCGTTAATCCCTGTGCCAGGGAGCAATTTTCAAGCAGCAGCCCGAATTCGTCTCCGCCCAGGCGGGCGAAGGTGTCGCTCTTGCGTATCCGGGCATGCAGGCTGTCGCTCATTTGCCGCAGCAGCTCGTCGCCCGCCGCATGGCCGCAGGTGTCGTTAACCACCTTGAACTGGTCGAGGTCGATGTAACACAGCACATGTTCGTCTTCTTCGCGCCGGACTTCTTCAAGCACTTTGTCGAGACGCTGCTCGAAGGTGCGACGATTGGGCAAGCCTGTCAGCGAATCATGGGCCGCCAGATAATCCATCTTGCTCGCCAGCGCACGCGCTTCCGCGACATCACGGTACACCACCACTGCGCCAACCACGCTGCCTTCGTCATGAATCGGATTGCACAGATACTCGACGGGCAACGGCTGGCCTGCCTTGGACCAGAACACATCGTCCGCCTTGTAGCCACTGTTCTCACTCATGGCTTTCATGATCGGCAATGCTTCGCGCGGCACGGGAGTGCCATCCTCGCGCAGGCCGTGGAAAAGTTCATGGATATTCCGCCCCAGCAACTCTTCCCGGGTGTAGCCGAGCATGTTTGCCGTGGCACGGTTGGCAAAGGTGCAGCGGAGTTCGCGATCCACGCTGAAGATGCCCTCGCCTGTCGATTCGACCAGCAGCTGGTTGAACTCGCTGAGCTTGCCGAGCTCGTGCTCAGCTTGCTTGCGTTCTCTCAGGTCAACGAAGGCCTCGACCATGATGATGCCACTGTCGCTGTCTACCATGGCAACACTCCTGAGCAGCGGAACGGGCTGCCGGTCAGCTGTCTGGCCGTTGATTTCCACGGCTTCTATCTTGTGGCCCCGGTCGATTGCCGGGCAGCAGCCGCACTCGCTGTAACAGGGCAGGAAGCGCTCACAGGATTGCCCGATCATTTGCGCAGCGTTGCAGCCAAACAGTTTTTCTGCCGCACGGTTGACCTGGAAAACCTGCCGCCTGGCATTTATCAAGACCATCGCAAACGGCGCTTCTTTCAGCAACACGCGGATCATCTGCTCGTTACTGTTCTTTTCGCGATCCAGCAGCTTGATGCGTTCAGCCAGTGTGCGGCGCGTGTCTTGCAGCTGCGCCAGATGACGACGGCCGAATTCGATCGACTCTTCACCAATCGTGAGTATTGCGCCTTGCACCTTGCCATCGTTCGCCAGCAGCGCGCGGGCGCTGATAGTCAGCTCGACGGTAATGCGGGGCGCATAATAGAATGTCTGGTGCAGGGGCTCTGCGTCCTTAAGCGAGGCCGCATCACGTAGCCAGGTCTTGAAGGCTGGACACGCAAGCAACGTGGCATGCTTGCTGAGACTTTCGACCGAATCTCGCACGGCCAGATTGAAGCGGGCAAACGCGGGATTTGCATAACGCAACTCGCCTTGCGCGTCGAATGCCGCAATCGCCGATTCAAGCAGATCATAAGCGGCGCACTGGCTTAACAGCGCCTCAAGGCCGCCAGGCTGCAGTGATGGGGAAGGTTGCATGGTGTGGCTAGAAGGTAAGGACCTTGTCTGCTGCGGCTACCAGGCCGTAAAGTTGCTGCATCGAACCCATTTCGCACTTGAGCCCCTCCTGCAGGAAAGGCATTTCTTCCTTGCGGCTCTCGCAGCACATGCCGCAGCCGATCAGCGATCCGCCACTGGCCCTGAAAATCTCCATCTGCTCCTGGATGTCAAACTTGAGCGTGCTGACGGTTGCCGCCTCCACGCCTTTGCCCAGCAGGAAGATATCGACCAGGCTGCTGTTAGCCAGCGATGTATTGGCAAAACGAAAAGCGTTCCAGACGGTTTCGGAATCGTTTGAAGAAATAATTACCGCGACGTGCATTTCAATACCCAGTAAATATACAACGCGCAATCATCTCATATAACATCACCTGATTACGGAGAAACATGGAAATCGCTGTGTCATGACCCCGTTGCAGGACCGCGAATGTACAACGCGGCAATTTCTGCATCTCCACCTATCCAAAAGTTACCCTTCACTAATAATGCATTTAGATCAGGCAATTACTGCGTCTGTCTGGCGATTTTTGCGGCGCAAAAGAAATCAAGCAGCAAACAGATCCGTAGCACCTTCACCAACTTTTCCACTGCCACACGGCATGTGGTCGCATTCGACAGGTGGGTCGCCGAAGACACGGTGCAGCCATGGCAGTCAATTGATTTTTCAGCTGCAGCTTACTTCTTCAGCAAATCACGGATTTCAGTGAGCAAGACTTGGTCTTTTGTGGATGCAGCGGGTGCGGCGGGGGCAGCCTCCGCTGTTTTCTTGAGCGTATTGATCAGCTTCACCATCATGAATATGACAAAGGCGATAATCGCAAAATCGATGACGGTCTGCGCGAATTTGCCGTAGGCGATGACGACAGCGGGAGATGCAGCCTCAGTAGCCTTGAGGGTGAAGGCGAGGTCGTTGAAATTGACCCCGCCGATCAGCACGCCGATCGGCGGCATGACCACATCGCTGACAAAGGACGAAACAATTTTGCCAAACGCAGTGCCGACAATCACGCCCACCGCCATATCGATGACATTTCCCCTTACCGCAAACTCCTTAAACTCTTTTACGATGCTCATGGCACTACCCCCTGATTGTTTAAATAAACTTTTCAGAGGTTGTGCCATTTATGCTTTATTCAAGCCGTCATTCCTTATCTTCTGCTGCCCTTCAATATCGCCTCTGCCCGCGCACCAAGGTAAACATAGATGCCAAGGCCAATCAGCAGCCCCACCGCAGTCAGCATCATCGCCACCGCTGAAAGAATGTCGCCATTCACGCCAAGTGCCGCCTTGAACATCAGCAGCAACGCCTCGATCGACACCGCAATCAAGATCGCTGCGATAAAGCGGGTGATGGTGCGCCGGGTGGAGCTGTGGCGGAAGATGTCTTTGTGCATCAGCACTTCTTCTTCGAGAATGGTTTTGCCGAGATCGAAAATGGCCAGCGCCAGGGTGAGAAAGATGATCACGCCAAACGGTTTCATGTGCAGGTCTTCTTTGTTGCTGCCGATATGCCACAGGCTGATCATTTCCGCGCCGGCCGCATACAGCAGCACACCGGCCACGGCGAACAGCCCGGCCACAATCAGGCTGTAAATTCCCTTGAAGGCCGGCATAAAACGCCGCCGCGCGAGGTCGCCCATCAAGAACTCGATCGCCTTGGTGAGATCGATATCCAGCACGATGTAGCCGGCTTCTTTACTGCCCGCAGGGTAACGCTTAACGGCAGCGGTGATGCACAGCATGCTGCCGTTGTTGGAGAAATACGGCTCGGTGACGACCACACTGTCGCTGTTTTTTGCCAGTGAATAGTAAGGCCGCTCGCTGCGATTCTTGCCCAGACCGAGCGAGTCAGCTTTGCCGGGTAGCAGCGACGCGATATTGCTGCTGGTTTGCGCGCCCGCTGCATCCAGTGTGTACAGCAGCGCCATAAACGGATAGTTCGCGGCGATGCTGTGGAAAGTTTCCCGCAGATTTTTTTCGCTTTCCAGCAACGCAGGCTCGGCAATGCCGGTGAGGATGGATGCTGTCAGCTCGTGCAATGCATTCTTGTATTCATGAAAGCGTTCGATGACGCTCAGATAGCTCATAGCAGACATTTTGTGCTCCCAATAAAAATTATTATAAATATAATCAGATAGTTATAAGTATTTGATATAGATAAAAAGACTTGCAACATATCAAAACCTTACGCCACCACCCTTGCCTGCTTATCAAAAGCAAGCTTCATGCCAATGCATGAAAAACCAAGCAAGCTACTGTATACATATAATAATGACCAAGTAAGCGGATCGATCTGTTGGCTATAAACCGCTCTTGTTTGGTGCGTGGCCCCTTGTTAGTCCGCAGTCCTGGATGCGTCAGCTGAATTCATGCACAGCCCAATATTGAGAAAACACGCTGTTTCCCGCATTCATGGCGATAATTCGCGCGTGATCGGACAGATAACTCAAAAGAATCGACACGAAGGTTGAACATAGCTCTGGTTTTAAGGTAGAATCTCGCCTCTTTTGAAAACCGGTTGGAGTATTGCCATGGCACGTGTCTGTCAAGTAACGGGAAAACGCACTGTTGTTGGTAACAATGTGTCCCACGCGAATAACAAAACAAAACGTCGTTTCTTGCCGAACCTGCAGCGTCGTCGCTTGTGGGTAGAGGGTGAAGGCCGTTTTGTTTCCATCCGTCTGTCGAACGCCGGTCTGCGTACCATCGACAAAAACGGTATCGAAGCAGTGCTGTTTGAAATGCGCGCTCGCGGCGAAA
>DATKTO010000039.1:0-78798 GCA_035531075.1 Gallionellaceae bacterium | reverse complement strand
TTTATACCATTCGCAAGCTGTGCGATATCGCCGACAAGTTTGCCGAAGGTTTCGTTCGCTTCACCATCCGTTCCAATATTGAATTTATGGTGTCTACTGCAAAACAGGTTGATCCACTGATTGCGGAACTGGAAAAGAACGGCTTCCCTGTTGGCGGTACCGGCAACTCGATCACCATGATCTCGCATACCCAGGGTTGGTTGCATTGCGATATTCCAGGAACTGATGCATCGGGCGTGGTTAAGTCTCTGATGGACGAACTGATCGTCGAATTCAAGAGAGAAGAAATGCCTAACCGCGTTCACCTTTCTACATCTTGCTGCGAGATTAACTGCGGCGGCCAGGCTGACCTGGCTATCGTTATACAACACACCAAGCCGCCAAAGATCAACCATGAAATGGTTGCTAACGTCTGCGAGCGCCCTGCTGTGGTAGCGCGTTGCCCGGTAGCTGCTATTCGTCCCGCAATGGTGAATGGCAAGCCGTCACTGGAAATCGACGAGAGCAAGTGTATGTGCTGTGGCGCATGCTTCCCTCCTTGCCCTCCTATGAACATCAACGATCCAGAGTATTCCAAATTGGCGATCTGGGTTGGCGGTAAAAACTCCAATGCACGCGGCAAACCTACTTTCATGAAAATGGTTGCCTCCGGCCTGCCAAACAATCCTCCTCGCTGGCCAGAGGTTGGTGCGGCAGTTAAAAACATACTCAGTGTATACAAGGCAGACGGCAAACCTTGGGAGCGTATGTCTGACTGGATCGAGCGTATTGGCTGGCCACAATTCTTTGAGAAAACCGGCTTGCCATTTACCAAGTACCTGGTAGATGACTGGAGAGGTTCACGTGCTTCTCTGAATCAGAGTACACACATCCGGTTTTAATATTCGGCTCTTATAGGAATTAACTGCATGAAATTTGGAATTGTAGTGAACGAAGGGCCTTACCAACACCAGGCAAGTGATTCTGCTTACCTGTTCTGCAAGGCGGCTATTGCAAAGGGTCATACTGTTTGGCGTGTTTTCTTCTATCACGATGGCGTAAACAACGCCACCAAACTGACTGATCCGCCACAAGATGACCGTCACATTGTAAATCGCTGGAGCAAATTGGCTGAAGAGCATGGTGTAGATCTCGTGGTTTGTGTTGCTGCGGCGATGCGTCGCGGCATCAGGGACGAAAACCTTGCGGCAGGGTTCCGCATTTCAGGACTTGGCCAACTTGTAGAAGCTGGCACACTGACTGATCGTTTGGTCACGTTCGGCGACTAAGGAGAATATTGATGAGCGATGTTAAAAAATTTATGTTTGTCAATCGTAAGGCACCCCACGGTACCATTTACGCTCTCGAGTCACTGGAAGTCGTACTGATTACCGCTGCATTTGATCAGGATGTTTCACTTGTATTCCTTGATGACGGTGTCTACCAGTTAAAAAAGGGACAGCAAACCAAAGGCATTGAAACAAAAAATTTCTCTACAACGTACCGTGCACTTGACGGATATGATATTGAGAAACTTTATGTTGAAAAAGAGTCTATGGATGCCCGCGGTTTGACTGAAGATGATCTGTTGGTTGATGTCACGGTTTTGACCAGCAAGGAAATGGGTGCCCTTATGGGGCAGCAGGACGTAGTCCTGAGTTTCTAACGACTTGGGTTACTAACGGCCGGGGTTTTGGCGGTCTGAATTTCCTGGAAAGGTAAAAGTAGAATGCTTCACATCATTAACAAATCTGCATTAAGTAACGGTTCATTCGAATCCTGTCTGCGCACAGCAGAATCCGGAGAGATTTTACTGATCGAAGATGCAGTTTATGCAGCCACAAAAGGAAGTGCTCTCGAAGCCAAAGTGCGCGAGGCTATGGGACGTTTCAAGATCAACGTCTTGATGCCTGATCTTGAGGCACGTGGCCTGGCTGACAGAGTCATCGAAGGCGTTTCGCCAGTGGATTACGGCGGTTTCGTCGATTTAGTTGCTGGGAACAAAAACTGCCAATCATGGCTATAACACGTATTAATCTTTAGGAGAATCACAATGCCTCAAATCGAAGTTAACGGTAAAAGCTACGAAACGGATGAAGAAGGATATCTGCTGAATTTGGCAGAGTGGAACATGGATGTCGCTGCGTATATCGCAAAGACAGAAAGTCTAGAAATGACTGATAACCATTGGGAAGTTATCCACTTTCTGCGTGAATACTACGATGAATATCAAATCGCTCCGGCAGTCCGCGTACTGACCAAAGCGATCGGCAAAAAATTCGGCGCAGAAAAGGGCACTAGCCAGTATCTGTACGAACTTTTCCCATATGGCCCAGGTAAGCAAGCATGTAAAGTTGCCGGCCTGCCTAAGCCAACCGGCTGTATTTAAGCTAATCAGTTTGTATTAAATGCACATCCCGCTCAATACCTAGACTCTGAATGACCATGACAATAATGTTCGCAGTTCTTTTTTACTTTGCAGCGGGATTGTTTGCTGTTGGCCTGACTTATCGTATCGTTACCTATGCGCGCACACCAGCGCCATTAAAAATTCCTACGACACCTGCGCCGCGTACGCGCACAGGTGTTGTGCTTCTGATGGCCAGAGAAGTTTTCTTCTTTGAAAGCCTGTTCAAAGCCACTCTATGGACCTGGCTGTTCAGTGCGCTTTTCCACGCCGGTCTTGCCCTGGTTCTTCTGCGGCACCTGCGTTACTTCATCGATCCAGTGTGGTCGTGGGTAGTTTTTATCCAGCCATTTGGAATCTACGCTGGATTCATGATGATTGCAGGCCTTATGGGACTATGGGCGCGACGCATTTTTGTTGACCGAATTCGCTATATTTCAACACCATCCGATCACCTGATGCTTGCCTTGCTCATTACCATAGGCCTGTCCGGTTTGGTCATGAAGTTCATCACGCATACGGATGTTATCGCAATTAAAAACTTCTTTATGGGGCTCATGAGCTTCAATATCAATACCCTGCCATCTGACTGGATGATTTATCTGCACCTCTCCATGATAGCGATGCTGATGATCATCTTTCCGTTCAGTAAGTTACTGCATGCTCCTGGAATATTCTTTTCACCGTCTCGAAATCAAGTCGAAAATTCTCGCGACAAACGTCATATATCAGCTTGGGCAGCCAAATTGGAATCAGGGAAATAATAATGGCTATTGAAATTAAAGCACCACCATATAGAGTTTTCAATATTGCTCCAGCGGTTAATCCGGGGGCAATGGAAAGTACAAAAACATTCGTTGCGAATGACAAGATACAAGAAGCATTAGGTTTCCCGGTATTTGAAACTGCAGATTGGAAAGAAAAAGCGCTCGGCAAAATGGGCGAACTGCTTGGTAAATATCGCTCACTCAAAGTCTATATGGATGCTTGCGTCCATTGCGGCGCTTGCTCGGACAAATGCCATTATTTCATAGGCACAGGTGATCCAAAGAACATGCCGGTTGCCAGGCAGGATCTTATGCGCAGCGTTTATCGACGCTACTTCACCTTGCCCGGAAAGTTTTTCCCCAAGCTGGTTGGCGCGCGTGATCTGACACGTGAAGTGCTGGACGAGTGGTACAACTACTTTCATCAGTGCTCAGAATGCCGCCGTTGCTCAGTGTTTTGCCCGTACGGCATCGATACTGCTGAAGTGACAATGGCCGCCAGAGAGATCCTTGACTCTGCCGGTTATGGCCAGAAGTACTCCAATGAAATTATCGGCAAAGTACATGCCATCGGAAACAACCTGGGACTTCCAAAACCTGCCCTTGTGGATACCCTGGAAGGTCTGGAAGAAGACACCAAAGAAGATACCGGATTCGACATACGCTTCCCGCTGGACGTTAAGGGCGCTGAAGTTTTGCTGATTACCCCTTCTGCCGATTTCTTTGCAGAACCGCATATCGATAGTTTGATCGGCTACGCCAAAGTGTTCCACGCAGCCGGAATCAGCTGGACCCTTTCATCCATGTCGTCCGAGGCGGGCAATTTCGGCATGTTTGTGGGGAACTATGAGCAAATGCGCAAGATTGCCTTGCGCATCCGCCAGGCCGCGCTTGAACTGGGCGTCAAGCGCATCGTGGTCGGAGAGTGCGGGCACGCCTGGCGCGTTGCCTACAGCTTCTGGAACACCTTGATAGGCGTTGGCGACGGCGCAAACGACCCTTACGCAATCGAATTGCAGAAGCAGCTTGATCATCGTTACAAGCAGCCCATGCATATTTGCGAACTGACCTGGAATTTGACCGAGCAAAAAATCATCACCTTTGATAAAGAGGCGAACGACAAACATATCATTACCTTTCATGACTCGTGCAACGTGGCACGTGGATCGGGTATGGGTGATATGTATGGCGGCCAGTTTGAAATTCCACGCAACATTGTCAAGGCGGTGGCCAATCATTTTTATGAGATGCCGGAAGGTACAACACATGAAAAGACCTTCTGCTGCGGCGGCGGCGGCGGCCTGCTGACTGACGATTTGCTTGACTTGCGTGTAAAGGGATCATTGCCACGCATGGAAGCTTTGCAACATGTCGTTGATGCGCACGGTGTGAATTTCATGGCCTGCATTTGCGCAATCTGCAAGGCGCAGTTTACAAAAGTATTACCCTATTACGGTTTCGACAGGCGCTTGATTGGCGGTGTGCATCAGCTGGTCAGCAGTGCAATCAAGCTTGGCGACAAATAAGACACAAGTTATTTTTAGGAGATAAGTAATGTCAGCTACTACGGAAGAAAAAATTTTAAATTTCCGCCGCTTCAAAGACGGTGATACAAAAAGTACGCCTTTACGTGATCATATTTTTCAGTCAAGTTACACATACAAGTGCCCAACTTATATTCAGTCAACTCCTCCATGCCAGGGGAGCTGCCCGGCAGGTGAGGATATCCGCGGCTACTTAGCCATTACACGCGGCACAGAAAAGCCGCCCGCAGGAGTGCCGTGGCAGGAATACGCATGGCGCAGACTGACGTCCGCAAATCCCTTCCCATCCGTAATGGGGCGTGTGTGCCCGGCTCCATGCGAATCAGGTTGCAACCGCAACGAAGTGGAAGACCATGTAGGTATCAACTCGGTTGAGCATTTCCTTGGCGAATATGCGATTGCGAACAACCTCAAGTATGTCAATAGCAGCAAACCTACCGGCAAAAAAGTAGCCATTCTGGGCGGTGGCCCCGGGGGACTGTCTTGTGCTTACCAGTTGGCTCTAAAAGGCCACGACGTTACCATTTTTGACGACCATGAACTGCTGGGCGGAATGATGCGCTACGGCATTCCCGGCTTCCGTACTCCTCGCGAAGTATTGGACGCGGAAATCAATCGCATCATCGAACTGGGCGTTAAAACCCGCATGAAGTGCCGCGTTGGCAAAGACATTACTTTGGAACAGATACGCAAAGATTTTGACGCAGTATTCCTGGGCATGGGCGCACAAGCTGGTAGAGCATTGCCTATCGCTGATTCGGATGCACCAAACGTAGTGACTGCGACATCATTTCTTGAGGCCTTCAACCAAGGCCGCTTGCAGCACGTAGGCAAGCGTGTCGTGGTCGTCGGTGGTGGCGATACTTCCATTGACGTTGCAACAGTTGCCAGACGTCTTGGCCACATTGCCAATGCGCAGCCTTCAGAAATGGATAAGGCTATTGCCGGTCATATGGCCCATGATGTTGCGTCGATTTCAGCCAAGCAGGGCGCTGATGTTACGCTGATCTCCATTTTTGGCATCGACAAAATGGCAGCCAACAAACATGAAATTGAACAGGCATTGGCCGAAGGCATTTCGATTTTGGGCGGTTTGATGCCAGTTGGCGTGGTTAAATCGAATGGTCGCGCCACTGCTCTTCGCGTAGCTAAGTGCGAAGCGAAAATTGCGGGGGGCAAGCTTGATATCAAAAAAATTGAAGGTTCAGAATACGATATCGAAGGTGACCTGATCGTTTCAGCTATTGGACAAGCGGTAGACTTTTCTGGCCTCGAAGAGTTTGACAATGGCAAAGGTGCCATTTCAACCGACAGGAATTATCAGATCACTGGCAAGCCAGGCATATTCGCGGGTGGCGACGTAATCAAGCCGCACCTGCTGACAACGGCAATAGGTCACGGCTCGATTGCGGCAGATGGAATTGACCAATTCCTGTCGGGTTTGGAACTGGGCAAACGGCCAAAAATTGATGCTCACCAATTTGACCTGATGCGCAAACTGGTTGAAAAAGGTCTTCCGGTTACAGAAGCTCACGAGCCCATGCGCGGAACGGATCGTTCGACTGTTGCCGTACACAACTTCGACAATCGTTCGGATCGTTATGTCATTCCGCATGAAGAGCTATTCCTTGGCCATTTTGCCTTCACGCCACGTAACCTGCGCCACATTATTACGCTGGACAAGCAGACTGCTTTGGGCAACTTTGAGGAGCGCATCGAAGCGCTCTCCGAGAAACAGGCTGTCGAAGAAGGCAAGCGTTGCATGAGTTGCGGTATGTGCTTTGAGTGCGATAACTGCGTAGTGTACTGCCCGCAAACCGCAGTTTTCCGCGTGCCTAAAGCAAAAGCTACTTTGGGCCGCTATGTGGACACCGACTACAACAAGTGCATCGGTTGCCACATCTGTTCCGACGTATGTCCGACTGGTTACATTCAAATGGGTTTGGGTGAATAATGAAAATTGGCATTCGGCTCACTGCGATTCTATTCTCGGTATTTATTGCCACTGCAGTCTGCGCTGCGGATAAACCACAAGTACCCCAGCTTGATGTGGGCAAGGGTGGGCAGTGCGTCGAGGATCCAAAATTGATGCGCAAAATCCATATGAATCTTCTCAAGCATCAGAGAGATGAGACTATGCACAAGGGCATACGCGGGCAGAAATATAGCCTGGCGGATTGCGTCGAATGCCATGCTAGCAATAAAACGAACAGTGTACTGGGAAGTAACGAGGCATTCTGTCAGGGATGCCACACTTATGCCGCGGTCAAACTTGACTGTTTCGAGTGCCATACCAGCAAAAGAAAAGTCACGGCGGAGGCAAGCAAATGAATGAAGTAAATCTTGATACCAAACCCAATCTTGATCGCCGGGATTTCCTGACCAAATCTTCCATTGGCCTTGCCGGTTTGGCAATCGCTCCCGGCATGATGCTGTTTGATCTTGCACACGGACGTGCTCAAGACGAAGCGGTCAGCAACAAGGTTCGTTGGGGGATGCTGATTGACAACACCAAATGCGAGTCGGGTTGTAATGATTGCGTAACCGCCTGCAATACCGAGAACGGCCTTTCCGGTGGCACCAAGCCTACCGACTCTCAATGGATACGCAAGGTTCAACTGAAAGATACGCTGACAGGCCATGTATCCTCATTGCCCATGATGTGCCAGCACTGCGAACATCCGCCCTGTGTAGATGTTTGCCCTACCCAGGCATCATTCAAGCGTGCCGATGGTATCGTATTGGTGGACAAGCATATTTGCATTGGTTGTCGTTATTGCGTCATGGCCTGCCCGTATCAGGCGAGATCATTTGTGCACGAAGTGCTGACTGACCAAAAAACAGAAGTGCCGCGCGGCAAGGGCACCGTTGAAAGCTGCACCTTGTGCGTTCATCGCATCGATAAAGGCGGCACAACTGCCTGTGCTGAAGCATGCTCAAAAGCCGGCCACGAAGCAATTCTGTTCGGCGACTTGAACGATCCTGAAAGTGCAATCTCCAAGCGCATCCGCTCCGTCGCTTCTATCCAGGTCAGAGCTGATCTAGGCCTCAATACCGGCGTCCGCTACGAAGGAATATAGACAAATGCAATCCAAAACCTTTTCGCGTTACGAATCGCGCTATTTTTACGCTCTGGTCGCATTAGGCGCACTGTTTGTATTTCTGGGCTACCTGGCCATGCACACGATGGAGGAACACGGCCATATCGTGACCGGCATGAATAACCAGATCGTATGGGGCATACCGCACGTGTTTGCGATATTCATGATCGTTGCCGCTTCCGGTGTACTCAACATCGGCTCCATCGGCACGATCTTCGGGCAAAAGCCTTACAAGGCAAGATCCCCCCTGGCCGGCCTGGTCGCCATCGCATTGCTGGTGGGAGGTCTTGCGGTTCTCATGCTGGATCTGGGTCGCCCTGACCGTATTATCATCGCGGCCACACATTTCAATCCGACCTCCGTATTTGCATGGAATATTTTCCTGTACAGCGGATTTTTCACTTTGGCCGCACTTTACCTGTGGACCATGCTGGAAAAACGCATGAATGTATGGTCCAAGCCTGTTGGCTTGGCTATGTTCGCGTGGCGCGTCATCCTGACCTCTGGTACAGGCATGATCTTCGCCTTCCTCGTTGTGCGCCAGGCTTATGGTTCAGCTCTGTTGCCACCGATGTTCATCGTTCTTTCATTTGCATGGGGCATGGCGGTTTTCCTGGTCGTACAAGCAGCAATGTATGCATGGAACAACAAGACGTTAGATCCGGCAATTTTGAGCAGAATGAAGAACTTGCTGGGTCTGTTTGTGGTTAGCTCGCTGTACCTGGTTGCGATTTACCATATGACAAATCTCTATTTTGCAAAACAGACCGGCTTTGAATACTTTATTTTGCGCGATGGGGGTACCTACCCAATGGTATTCTGGGCAGGTTATGTTCTTCTTGGCAGCTTGCTGCCACTGGCCCTGATCTACCTCCCCAGCCGCGTAAATTCAAAAGTTGTAGTATCGGCATCGCTGCTCGTCATTATCGGCAGTTTCGCCCTGCTCTATGTCTTTATCCTCGGCGGACAGGCATACCCACTGTCCATATTCCCCGGCTATGAAGTAAGCAGCAGCTTTAGGGACGGGGAGATTGCAAAATATGCTCCATCCCTGCCTGAGATTATGCTTGGCGTTGGCGGTCTTGCCATTGCCTTCCTGATCACAATCATCAGCACCCGAGTAATTAACTCAATACCTCATGACGCTGCTGCGGTAGCAAAGAACGACGATTAACATCATGAACAGGGTGCTGATTTCTGCCGCCCACAAATCTTCGGGAAAAACCACGGTTAGTATAGGACTATGTGCCGCGTTGAAAAAACGCGGCCATTCGGTTCAGCCATTCAAAAAGGGGCCAGACTATATCGACCCCATGTGGCTTTCTCAGGCCAGCGGACGGCCCTGCCGCAATCTGGATTTGTATTTGACGGATAAGGACGAGGTGCTAAATACCTTCGTGCGGAATAGTTCAGAATTCAATCTGGTTGAAGGCAACAAGGGGCTGTACGATGGCCTGGCGCTGGATGGCAGCAACAGCAATGCAGCGCTGGCCAAGTTGCTGGATCTGCCCGTGGTGCTCGTCATTGATGCACGCGGAATGACGCGCGGCATTGCACCGCTGATTCTTGGCTATCAGGCTTTTGACAAGGATATCAAGATCGCCGGTGTTATCCTCAATAATCTTGGCGGAAGCCGGCATGAATCAAAGCTGCGCGAAGTCATTACCCACTATACCGATGTACCTGTTATCGGCGCTATCCAGCACGATGCACGCCTGATGATCGTAGAACGTCATCTGGGATTGATGCCAAGCAACGAGTCCAGGGAAGCATCGGCGCATATCGAGGCGCTGGGTGCAGCAATAGAGCGCCAGGTCGATATAGATAAGCTGCTCTCGGTATCCCGAACGACGCCATTCAACTTGCCACAGTCAGCCACTGTGACTTCCTTTCCATCGGCAGACAAAGTTCGAATCGGCATCGCGCGTGACCGTGCGTTCGGTTTCTACTATGCAGATGACTTCGACGCCATGAGCGAGGCTGGAGCGGAGCTTGTTCCCTTCGACACTACCGAGGATCAGCGGCTGCCGCAGGTTGACGCGCTGTTTATTGGGGGCGGCTTCCCCGAGGTATTTGCCGCCGAGCTTGAAGCCAATGCCTCGATGCGCGCCGCTATCAAGAGCGCCATTGACAGTGGCATGCCAGTGTACGCCGAATGCGGCGGGCTAATGTATTTGTCGCGGCAAATCACTTACAAAGGCAGCACCCATGCCATGGTGGGCGCCATACCGGGCGATGTGATGATGCACAACAAACCCATAGGCCGCGGCTATGTGCATCTGACTGAAAACACGCAACACCCATGGCCTCTGGAGACCGCCAACGAAATCAGCATCCGGGCGCACGAGTTTCACTATTCCAGCCTTGAGAACCTGCCACAGGATTCAAAATTCGCTTACCGCGTGACACGCGGCCATGGCATTGATGGCAAACACGACGGCTATCTGCGTGATAACCTGCTCGCTTCCTATGCACATCTTCGCAGCGCGGGTAACTGCCACTGGGCTACGCGTTTCGTCAGATATGTCAGACGGCACAAACAGGGGGAGCAAACAGCTACTCTGCAGGCCAGTATTAAATAATTAAATCAATAAATTAGCTACGAGCAATCAACGAAGGTTCAAATGGATTATCTACCAATTTTTTTAGATGTAAAAGGAAAGAAATGTCTCGTCGTCGGCGGCGGAGAGGTGTCGTTAAGAAAGGCTACAATGCTGGTTCAGGCCGGCGCGCAGGTCACTATTGTTTCGCCCGAGATTAACCCTGCGCTGGCAAGGCTTGCGGGTATTACCCATATTGCCGAGCGCTATAGCGCAACACAACTCGACGGCCATCTCCTGGTTATCGCGGCAACCGACGAAGAAGAAACCAACCTGGCTGTTTCCAGAGATGCCAAGCAGAGAAATCTGCCGGTCAATGTGGTGGACAATCCACAACTCTGTACTTTTATCGTGCCGTCCATTCTGGATCGCTCTCCCATCGTGGTTGCCTTCTCCAGTGGCGGCGCATCGCCGGTGCTGATCAGAATGCTGCGCGGCAAACTCGAGACCATGATTCCCGCTGCTTATAGCCAATTGGCCTCTTTTTCCGCGCGCTTCAGAGCATTGGTTAAAAAGCACGTGACCAACCCTGCCAAAAGACGCATCTTCTGGGAAAATGTTTTTGAAGGCCCGATTGCCGAGAAGATATTTGCCGGTGACGAGTCAACTGCTGAAACAATGCTGCATACCATGATAGAAAATGAAAGCCGCGGGAACCCCAATCCCGCAGGTGAAGTTTTCCTGGTGGGTGCAGGCCCGGGAGATCCGGATCTACTGACTTTCAAGGCACTCAGGCTGATGCAGAAAGCAGATGTCGTGCTGTATGACAATCTGGTTTCAAAACCCATTCTGGAAATGACACGGCGCGATGCAGAGCGAATCTTTGTCGGCAAGATGCGTGGCAATCATACCCTGCCGCAAGAGGGCATCAACGAACTGCTGGTAAGGCTTGCGCTGGAAGGAAAGCGGGTACTGCGGCTCAAGGGCGGCGATCCGTTTATTTTTGGACGCGGCGGCGAGGAGATCGAAAAACTGGCCGAGCATAAAATTAATTTTCAGGTAGTGCCGGGTATCACTGCAGCATCCGGCGTTTCCACCTATGCCGGCATACCGCTTACCCACCGTGACTATGCACAGTCCTGCGTTTTCGTGACCGGACATCTAAAAGATAACTCCATGGATCTGGACTGGGAGATGCTTGCACGCCCAAAACAGACTATCGTCGTATACATGGGTCTGCAAGGGCTTGAAATGCTGTGTGCGCAGCTCATCAAGCATGGCTTGCCAAGTGATACGCCAGCAGCTATTGTGCAGCAGGGAACCACTCCCCAACAAAGGGCAATTTGCGGTACTCTAGCATCCTTGCCAGTCAACCCTGAGGTGAAAACCCTTCAGGCACCCACCCTGATCATTATCGGTGGCGTGGTAAGCCTGCGGGAAAAACTGTCATGGTTTAAACCTGGGCACTAATTTGAATTTGGGAAGAAGCTAAACTATAAACAGGAAAATGCACCAAACTACTTGAATCAAATGCAGCATCTGTAATATAAATAGAAGGCCTAGCAGACCAGTTGATTGTATGACCCGTTTTAATTTTGTAACTACTTAATGATAGGGAGAAGATAATGAATAAAATAATAAAAGCATTGCTTTTGGCTGCACTGATGATATTCGGTCTGAGTACGGCTATGGCCGATGATGAATTGTTAAGACCCTTTGTATTAGCTTCAAAGGGAGCTGGGAACATTTCAGCAAAAACTGAGGCAGCAAAAGCAGCTTTAACTGCCAATGGC
Source organism: Gallionellaceae bacterium (assembly GCA_035531075.1). Lineage (GTDB taxonomy): Bacteria > Pseudomonadota > Gammaproteobacteria > Burkholderiales > Gallionellaceae > 39-52-133. The sequence goes on along the minus strand of DATKTO010000039.1, from coordinate 66,667 downwards.
TTCACCATCGTTGGCACATACTCTCCCTACCCTGCCGCAACTATCCTGATCGTGACAAATGATGAGTTGAAAAAGAATGCGGCCGAATCCGAATTTGGCGGCTATGGTGCTGCGCAAAGGGTTGCGATAACCAAAGTAAAAGGGGAAATTCAGGTTAGCTACACAAATCCCGTTTACATGGCAAATGTCTACCGCATGAAAGGTGACCTGCAAAATGTAGCGGCAACACTGCAAAAAGCTTTAGGCAAAGTTGAGGAGTACGGCTCTAAAGGCATAACCGCCAGCAAAGCGCGCAAATATCATTACATGTTCGGCATGGAGTATTTCAACGAGCCAAGTGTATTGGCTGAGTACTCAAGCTATGAAGAAGCGATAGCAGCGGTTGAAGCCGGTCTTGCTGCAAAAACAGAAGGCGTTTCCAAGGTCTACCGTATCGATATCCCGGGCAAGAAAGAGGCTGTGTTCGGTGTCGCCATGGCTGGCAAGCCAGGTACAACTAAAGTAACAAAAGAAGTTGCGCCTGGGCAAGATGAACAATTTGGCACACTGATGACTGGCGCTCCTGAAGCCGACCAATACATCATGAGCGTCGTCGACTTTAGCGATACCAAATCCACTGCATACCTGCCCTATGAAGTACTGGTCTCCGACAAGAAGGTCTATGCTCTGTATGCGCGTTTCCGCATTGCCTTAAGCTTCCCCAATCTTAAAATGATGGGCAGCAATAGCTTCATGAATATTATGGAGTCCCCTGAGGCTATCCGTAATGCGCTGCAAAAAACTGTGACTGTCATCAAATAATTATTTAGGTTGCAGACAGATAGTTGTATTTCGGAATTGGCCTCATTGGCTTTAAACGTTGAAACTGCAGGATTCCTTAATAGGTAATGTTGTAGACTCTGGAACGGTTAGCATTGAAAATTGCATCATCAGAATTTTTTTGATGATGCACAGATAAATTATAAAGCCCTTCATGTCGAGCCGGTCGCATACATGAAGGGCTTTATTGCTTGAAACAAATCCGGACGGAACTGGATTTCAATTGATGCCAAAACGTTAGCCGCAGCAGGCGAAAACACTGAGTAGGAGCAAACTGATGAAGAGAATATTGGATGACCTTGGGATGAGTCTGTTGTGACTACAAGTCTGATTGATGCGTTACGTCAAATTGTCGGCAATGATAATGTGCTGACCGGTATCTCTGCCGCTCCCTACTACAGGGATCAGCGCGGCAATTACAGCGGCAGTGCTTTAGCGGTAGTACTTCCTGCAGACACGCAGCAAGTAAGCGCGCTTGTATCACTTTGCATGGCGCACCGCATTGCAGTCGTGCCGCAAGGTGGCAACACCAGCTTGTGCGGCGCATCGGTGCCGCTGGCAGAGGCTGATCACTCAATATTTGATCAGCAAGTGCTGATCAATTTATCGCGCATGACCGGCATCCGAACTTTTGATGCCGTCAATTACACGATGACGGTTGAAGCGGGTTGCACGCTGTCCCATATTCGCGACATTGCGGCACTGCATAATCGTCTGTTTCCGCTCAGTTTGTCCGCCATTGAGTCGCGCTGTGAAATTGGCGGTAATCTTTCCACCAATGCGGGTGGCATCGGCGTATTGCGCTATGGCAATACGCGCGATCTTGTGCTCGGACTCGAAGTCGTGCTGCCGGACGGCCGCATCTGGAACGGGCTGCGCAGCCTGCGCAAGGACAACACCGGCTACGATCTCAAGCATTTATTTATCGGTGCGGAAGGAACGCTGGGCATCATCACGGCCGCAGTATTAAAGCTCTATCCCCGCCCCTTATCGCAGGCAACCGCATGCGTGGCTCTGCGCGATCCGGCAGCGGCCGTGGCACTGCTCGCTCATCTGCGTGCAACATGCGGTGATCGTATCAGTGCGTTTGAAATCATCGCGCGCCCATGTCTCGATATCGTATTGCGTCACTTCCCGGACACCGAGGAACCGTTTAAGCAAGCTCATCAATGGATGGTCATCATCGAGCTTTCCGATGTGCTGGAGGTGCCGTTGGAGGCGGCGTTGCGTAAATCACTACAAGGCTTCAAGGAAGGTGCAATTGAATCTCTGGTAACAGATAATAAAACACAGGCTGCCTCATGGTGGAATTTGCGCAAATACATCAGCGATGCGCAGAAGGCAGAAGGTATCAGCATCAAGCATGATATCTCTGTACCCATCAGCAACGTACCCGCTTTCTTTGAACTGGCCGATGCCGCATTACGGCTTGAATTCCCGGGGGTACGCATTGTCGCCTTTGGTCACATTGGTGACGGCAATATTCACTACAACGCCTCCATGCCTGATGCGATCATAAACGCCCAATTCATTGCGCGCAGCGCGGAAGTCAACCGCATCGTATACGACATCGTTGCACAACTCGACGGCAGCATCAGCGCTGAGCATGGTCTTGGGCAGCTCAAGCGTGGTGAGATACACCACTATAAAAACGCACTGGAGCTGGAACTGATGTGCAGCATCAAACACACCCTTGATCCGCAAGGCTTGATGAATCCTGGCAAGTTATTTTAAGATGCCATTAAATTTAATAAAATATAAACCATGAATGACAAAACTCAACCAGTCAAACTGACTGTCGGCCTCGTATCGATTAGCGACAGAGCCAGTACCGGCGTTTATCAGGATGCCGGCTTACCCGCATTACAAGACTGGTTCAGCAGCGCGCTGAGCAGTCCCTGGCAAGCCATCACGCGGCTGATACCCGATGAGCAGGCTGTCATTGAAGCAAATTTAATCGAACTGGCCGATGACGAAGGCTGTCATCTGATTCTCACCACCGGCGGTACCGGCCCGGCGCTGCGCGATGTCACTCCGGAAGCCACACTTGCGGTAGCGCACAAAGTTCTGCCAGGCTTTGGCGAGCAGATGCGTGCGGTCAGCCTGAAGTATGTGCCAACTGCCATCCTCTCGCGCCAGGTGGGCGTGGTGCGTGGTCAATGTCTGATTATAAACTTGCCGGGACAGCCCAAGGCAATCAAGGAAACGCTGGATGGAATTTTTGCCGCTGTGCCCTACTGCGTCGACCTGATCGGCGGGCCTTATATTGAAACCAACGCGGAAGTGATCACCGCATTCCGCCCAAAATCTGCGCAACGACCCAAATAAAACTTGATTTAACTTGTCACTTCAACCTTGGGCTGACCGCAAATAATTCCGCCTATCACTGCCGCATCTGAAAATCCGTCTCTTGCAAACAATGCCAAGACTTCATCCACGGCAGATGGCTCGCAGGACACCAGCAAACCGCCTGAGGTTTGCGGATCGGTCAGCAGTGCTTTTTCAACCGAAGTAATATCCTTGTCCAACACTACATCGTGTCCGTAGCCGTCCCAGTTACGCATGGAGGCGCCTGTAACAAAGCCGTTGCTTGCCAACTGGTGAACCTGCTGCAACAGCGGAATTTTCGCCATCTCAAGCTTTACCGCCAGCCCCGAACCGCGCGCCATTTCCAATGCATGCCCCAACAGACCAAAACCCGTTATATCGGTGATTGCATGAACGCCAGGCAGTTTGGCCAAGGCGATTCCGGGCTTATTCAGCTTGGTCGTACTGGCTAACATCGTGGCGTAACCGGCTGCATCCAGCGCATCTTTCTTCAGCGCTGCCGACAATACGCCAACGCCCAGAGCCTTGCCGAGGATGAGCTTATCGCCAACCTTGGCATCCGCATTTCGCCTTACTTTGGAGGGATGAACCAGGCCCATCACCACCAGGCCGTAAATCGGTTCGGCCGAATCAATGGTGTGCCCACCGGCAATAGGAATGCCGGCTTCAGCACAAATTGACTCCCCACCTTTAATGATCTTGCCTATGATCTCGATCGGCAGCTTATCGATAGGCATACCCAGCAGCGCCAATGCCATGATGGGTGTGCCGCCCATGGCATACACGTCGGATATTGCGTTGGTCGCTGCAATGCGGCCAAAGTCATAGGGATCATCGACGATAGGCATAAAAAAATCTGTCGTCGCAATCAGCGCCTGCTCATCATTGAGCCAATACACAGCCGCATCATCAGAAGTTTCGATGCCGACCATCAGCTCCTTCGGCACCGGAAACCCAGTCGAGTTCTTCAAAATATCGGCCAGTATGCCGGGGGCAATTTTGCAGCCACAGCCCCCGCCATGAGAAAAGGAAGTTAATTTGATGTGCTGTTTGCTCATTCCTGACCTTGATAAAATTTGACTGAAAAAGTCATCATGCTTGAAGCAAACAATTATGCACTAATTGGTGCACTGCCGCCCTTTCAACTTCAGGCGCAAACAAATGCGTGAGCGCGGCACAATGCGCCTGCAATTGCCCATAAAATTCTCCGTCTGTCGCAGCCCGATCTATCAATTCAGCCAATTTTGTTGCATCGCCCCCCGGAAAATAGCCCGGATATCCCGCACCCAGCATGCCACGGTTTCCGGAAATATCGCTGGCCAGCACCGGCACGCCGCTGGTGACGGCTTCGATAATGACGTTGGCCCCGCCTTCCATTTTGGAGGTGATAACCATCAGCTGGCTACGCTTCAGGCGCTGACGAGTTGTTGCATGAGGCATATCGCCCAGCCAGCGGTAATGCTGATGTGCAGCCTGTGTCGCTTCGGCCTGTGCACCGAGCGACGGATCCAGCGCTCTGCCGATATGAGCAAGACGTACTTGTGAACTCTTAATTTGTGAAGCTGCCCGCATAAAAGTTGCCGGATCTTTCTCGTCGCGCAGATGCCCGATCATGACGACATCAAAATAGCGCGCACTGCTCTTTCGTTCAGGGCTGATGGCTTTGAGCGTTGGCGCAGACTGATAGATGACCTGTGTTTTGCCGCGCAGGTTAGAGTCCAGCTCCTGCAATCCTGCTGGCTGCAACACGACCAGCTGTGTGGCCAATTGCAGCGAACGTTGCGCTGAACTCTCGGTGTGAATGTCGCGATACAGGTCCGTGCCGGTGAGCACGACGATTAAGGGCTTATCGGGAAATGCCTCGGCAAATGCGGCAATCGAAGCCGCCGAGCGGCGCGCATGCAGCGCGATCATGGCGTCGCAGCCTGCACCGTCCCACTGTACCGCTAACGTCACCCTATAGCCAGAAGCCAGGAACCTGGCCCAGCGTCTGGCAGTTTGCCAGTTGCCGTTATTGGCATGTGCCAGCGCAGGGCTAACGATGACGATGTGCTTGTTTTTCAAAAACAGCTTATGCAGCCTGCCAGTCCCCGGAACGCCCGCCCTGTTTTTCCAGCAAGCGTATTTGTGTAAGCGTCATGCCGCGGTCCACCGCCTTGCACATGTCGTAAATAGTGAGGAGGGCAATGCTCACCGCAGCAAGAGCCTCCATCTCGACACCGGTACGGCCCAGTGTTTCGGCGGTAACCGTGCACTCCACCGCGCTATTCTTTTGGTCCAGACTGAATTCCACCGCGACACTGGTCAAATACAGCGGATGGCACAGCGGAATCAACTCCGATGTGCGCTTGCTGCCTTGTATCGCCGCTATCCGCGCTATGCCCAGCACATCGCCTTTTTTTGCTGAACCGGAGGCAATGATTTGCAGCGTGCTGGCGTTCATCTCGATACGGCCAGTAGCTTTGGCGATGCGGCGTGTTTCATTTTTTTCGCCAACATCCACCATGTGCGCCTGACCTTCTTTATCGAAGTGCGTTAATCCGTTATTCATGGCTAGCTTCTTTCATCTGATAATTATTTAGACTGCATCCATAGCTGCATAAAGCTACTGCGCGGATGAGCGGCCCCAGCGCTCCATGCGCTTTACATCGCTATCTTTGGTGACGACCCATTCGCCGCCCTGATTTTTGACTTCCTTTTTCCAGAAAGGCGCGTCTGTTTTCAGGTAATCGATGATAAATTCGCAGCTCGAAAATGCGTTTCCTCGATGCGATGAAGCAGTCGCTACCAGCACGATCTGGTCATTCGCTCCCAGCTTGCCCACGCGGTGTATCACCTTCACCGCCAGCAGCTCCCAGCGCTGTTTTGCCTCGGCGATGATTTTATTCAAGGCTTTCTCACTCATGCCGGGATAATGCTCGACAAAAATATTCTCCACCTTGTCGTCATAGCTCAGATCGCGCACCAGGCCCACGAAACTGACCATCGCGCCCACGTTATTGCTGGTGGCGCGCAATTCTGCCATGACAGCGCCCGCATCAAAATCTTCGTGCTGAATCGAGACGCTCATGTCAGCCCCCCGAGATGGGCGAAAACAGCGCAATCTCGTCCTTGTCGCCGATCTGCGCTGACCATGCGGAAAACTCCTGGTTGATGGCACAGCGCACTCGGGCTTCTGTCAGTTCCTGCGCCCAGATATCGCCGCGCAGGCGCAGCCAGGCCAGCAGCTCGCCCAATGTAGCGACACCTGCGGGCACATTGACAGTTTCGTCTGAGAGTTTCAGGTTCTCACTCGGACGGCCAAAATAGAGAATTTTGATTTGCATGTTTTGCTTAATCCAAAGAAAAATATTTCAAAATAAAGTCGGCCACTTGTTGCGGCTCATTCACATCCAGTTGTGGCAGCGTAATATCGCTGCGCGTATCCGTCACCATTGCGATGATGTTTTTGTCTTGCGGGTACAGGTAAGGATGACCGGTCACACTGCGGTGCACTTCGAACTTGGGAATTCCGGAGTATTTGTAGCCCTCCACCAGCACCAGATCACAGGGAGACAGCCTGCTGCAAAGCTCCTCCAGGGTGGGCTCGGCCTCATTCACCAGTTCATGCATCAGCGCCCAGCGGAATCCCGATACCACCAGCACCTCGCCCGCGCCCGCTTCGCGGTGACGGAAGCTGTCCTTGCCGGGCTTGTCGATATCAAACTTGTGGTGCGCATGCTTGATCACCGCAATGCGCAAGCCGTGTGCTGTCAGCAAGGGTATGACCTGTTCCAGCAGCGTGGTTTTTCCGCTGCCGGAAAAACCCGCAAATCCGATTACTTTCTGCGCATCCATTATACTTTCCCCGTGACGTTAATTCGTTCGCCTGCACGAGCCAAATCATCGCAGGTGTTGATATTGTCGAAGTCCGCGACATTATCGAATACCACCTCGCTTAACTGCAAGCTATCCAGCCAGTCGTTTACCTTGCGCCCGCCCGCATCCAGATAGGCAAGCAGTCCGGGCAGCACACTCTTGCGATACAAGGCAATGGCTGGTTGCCTGCGCCCGCCCGCCACCGCCACCGCCGCATCCGTCATGCGCAGTTTGAGCGCATGCCCCAGGCGCGCGATCAAATCGGCAGGCAGAAAAGGGGTGTCGCACGGAACCGTCATCACATAATCATTTTTCGCGCACAGCAGGGCTGCATGCAATCCGGCCAAAGGCCCCGGCCAGTCGGGGAGCTGATCGGCAATCACGCGATAGCCGAAGTGTTGATAAGCTGCATGGGCATTATTGGCGTTAATTAAAATCTCGTCGCTGTCACGCCTGACCGCCTCCGCTACCCAGCCTATCAATGGCCTGCCATGCAGGGTTTGCAGGCCCTTGTCGCCGCCTATGCGCCGGCCCAGGCCGCCGGCCAGGATGACAGTTGAGATCGGGAAATGGTGTAGGGGCATCATGATGCAGACACATGAAAAGCACGAAAGTTTCTAATTATAAATCTCTTTCGTGAAAAATCGGGGATAGTCGTTTTTGCCTGCCTTGAATGGAAATGGCTGCATATCGGGAATAATATTGTCGCAGCGCGCAACGCATACTCAAACCACGCTATCCCTGTGCGTGCGCAGGGCTTCCAGCACGATCGCCTTCAGCTCGCGGCCTGCCTGTTCATCCAGATATTGCATGAGCTCGCGGCGCATTCTGGGGTCCCAGTTGCGCTTGATGTGGCCGGCGATATCCTGCAGAGCCTGTGCCCGATCCGGCATGGCCTCGAAGAAGCCGCCTATCTGGTTCGCCATCGTGACTAATTTGTGAATCTCCATCTGTGAACCTCGCCTATCTTTAGCGCCTGATGCGCTGCGGATGGGTGTAGACAACATGGCCACGCGGCCTGACAAAGCCCAGCAAGGTCAGTTGCGCCTGCCCTGCCAGACGCACCGCCAGAGCGGTAGGCGCCGAAATCGCGGCCAGCATGCCGATGCCTGCATTGGCGGCCTTCTGCACCATTTCAAAGCTCGCGCGGCTGGTAATCAGCACCGCACCCGCTGACAAGTCGTGTTCTGCCCGGACCAGCGCACCGATCAACTTGTCCAGCGAATTATGCCGGCCTACATCTTCGCGCACGATTTCAACCTTGCCATCTGCACCCAGCCAGCCTGCGGCGTGCGTCGCGCCGGTCAGGCGCTGCAACTCCTGCTGCAGCTTCATCTGCGCAAAGCCTGCGTAAATCTGCTCTGCGCTGAACAGCGCGCTGCTGTCCACCTGTCTGATTTGCCGCGTCACCTGCTTCAGCGTTTCCGCACCGCACAAGCCGCAACCGGTGCGTCCGGTCAAATTGCGGCGCTGCTCTTTGAGCGCATCAAAACGTTCGTCAGAGATGCGCATATCGATATGGATGCCGTCCGTGACCGGGCTGACAAAACAGTCCAGCAATTCATCGGCACGCTGCAGGATGCCTTCGCTCAGCGAAAATCCCAGTGCAAAATCTTGCAGATTCTGCGGCGAGGCCAGCATCACCACATGGGAGATGCTGTTGTAGACCAGCGCCACCGGCACCTCCTCAGCCACGTTGTCAAAGGACAATGTACCGACTCCATCTTGCCACTTTTCTATTTCCACCCGTGCCAGCGGCATGTACTCGGCTGCCATTATTTTCTCCATTCACCACCGCTGCTAAAGACTACCAAGCGCTCGGATTTCGCCAGAAACTCATTGATTTCAATGGCTTACCCATCATCCGCTGAAATTAATATTTAATATAATCAATAGTTTACATAAAACAGGGCGCACGGCTCGGCACTCTGCTGGCAGCGCAAACGGCATATGAGCAGGTCTATGCATCGCCAAGCAGCAATTCTATCTGTTGCCGGCTAAATTTTTTGAAGTTCTGCTGCCATGCAGAGGGCTGGGTCACGCGCACCAGCTGCACGGCCGTCACCTTGTACTCGGGACAGTTGGTCGCCCAGTCGGAGTTGTCGGTGGTGATGACATTGGAACCGGACTCGGGGAAATGGAAGGTGGTGTACACCACGCCGGGCTGCACCCGTTCGCTGATATCGGCATGCAGAACGGTGCGCCCGGCACGCGATTCTATCCCCACCCAGTCGCCCTGCTTGATGCCGCGCTCCTCGGCATCGTGCGGATGAATCTCGAGCAGATCCTCGCTGTAGAACTCAACGTTTGCGGTGCGCCTTGTCTGCGCGCCGACGTTGTATTGCGAAAGGATGCGCCCGGTGGTCAGCAGCAGCGGATACTTGGGCGTCACCTTTTCATCGGTCGGCACATACTGGGTAATGATGAACTTGCCCTTGCCGCGCACGAAACTGTCGACGTGCATGACAGGCGTGCCGTCTGGAGCCTGCGCATTGCATGGCCACTGCACGCTGCCCAGCCTGTCAATTTTCTCGTAGTTCACCCCTGCGAATGTCGGGGTTAAGGCCGCGATCTCGACCATGATTTCCGCAGGATTCGCGTAGTGCATCGGATAGCCCAGCGCGTTGGACAAGGCCATGGTCACCTCCCATTCGCCCATGCCCGCTTTGGGTTCCATCACCTTGCGCACGCGCGAGATGCGGCGCTCGGCGTTGGTGAAGGTGCCGTCCTTTTCGAGGAAGGTGGCACCCGGCAAAAATACATGCGCGTATTTCGCCGTTTCATTCAGGAAAATATCCTGCACCACAATGCATTCCATCGCCTGCAGCGCTGCAGTCACATGCTGCGTATTGGGATCGGACTGGGCAATATCCTCACCCTGGCAATACAGGCCCTTGAAACTGCCGTCGAGAGCAGCCTCCATCATATTGGGGATGCGCAGGCCGGGCTCGGCCAGCAAGGGCACGCCCCAGTGCTGCTCGAACTGCGCGCGCGTGGCGCTATCCGACACATGGCGGTAGCCCGGAAACTCATGCGGAAACGAACCCATGTCGCACGAGCCCTGCACATTGTTCTGCCCGCGCAGCGGATTCACCCCCACCCCTGCACGGCCGAGATTGCCGGTGGCCATCGCCAGATTGGCAATGCCCATCACCATGGTGGAACCCTGCGAGTGCTCGGTCACCCCCAGGCCATAGTAGATCGCCGCATTGCCGCCAGTGGCATACAGGCGCGCCGCTGCGCGCAGCTCTGCTGCGGGCACGCCGGTTTCCGCCTCTGTCGCCTCTGGCGAATTGGCAGGCCGCGCCACAAATTCGCGCCAGTCAGCAAAGGATTTTTGTTCGCAGCGTGCGGCGATAAACTTTTCCGCCAGCAGTCCTTCGCTCACGATCACATGCGCCATCGCGGTGATGACGGCGACATTGGTGCCGGGGCGCAGCTTCAGATGATAGTCGGCCTGGATATGCGGCGACTTCACCAGTTCTATCTTGCGCGGATCGATCACGATCAGCCTGGCGCCGTGGCGCAAACGTTTTTTCATGCGCGAGGCAAATACCGGATGACCGTCGGTCGGATTCGCGCCGATCAGCAGAATCACTTCGGCCAACTCCACCGATTTGAAATCCTGCGTGCCCGCCGACTCGCCCAGCGTCTGTTTCAAGCCATAGCCGGTGGGCGAATGGCATACGCGGGCACAGGTATCTACATTGTTGTTGCCGAAGGCGGCACGCACAAGTTTCTGCACCAGATACACCTCTTCATTGGTGCAGCGCGACGAGGTGATGCCGCCGATGGCATCGCGCCCGTACTTCGCCTGAATGCGGCGAAATTCACCGGCGGCATAAGCCACTGCCTCATCCCAGCTGACCTCGCGCCACGCATCGGTATTTTTGGCGCGTATCATCGGCTTCAGCATGCGGTCCGGATGCGTCGCATAGCCCCACGCAAAGCGCCCCTTGACGCAGGCATGACCTTCGTTGGCCTTGCCGTGTTTGAAGGGCACCATGCGCACCACTTCGTTGCCCTGCATCTCGGCCTTTAACGCACAGCCCACGCCGCAGTAGGCGCAGGTGGTGATCGCGCTGTGTTCGGCCTGCCCCTGCTCGATCAGCGTTTTTTCAATCAGCGTGGCGGTCGGACAGACAGCCACGCAGGCGCCGCAGGATACGCACTCGGACTGCATAAAGAGCTGGCTTTGACCCGCAGCCACGCGCGACTCAAATCCTCGACCTGAAATGGTGAGCGCAAAGGTGCCCTGCGTCTCTTCGCAGGCGCGCACACAGCGGTTGCACACGATGCACTTGGCGGGATCAAAACTGAAATAGGGATTCGATGCGTCGATAGGCACCGCGCTGTTTGCATCGAAATGGTTGGCGCCTGTCATGCCGTAGCGCACTTCGCGCAGACCCACCACACCGGCCATGGTCTGCAATTCGCAATTGCCGTTGGCGGCACAGGTGAGACAATCCAGCGGATGGTCGGAGATATACAGCTCCATCACGCCGCGGCGCAGTGCAGCCAGTTGCGGCGACTGCGTGCGCACCTGCATGCCCTGCTCTGCCGGTGTGGTGCACGATGCCGGAAAACCGCGGCGCCCCTCGATTTCAACCAGACACAGACGACAGGAGCCGAAAGGTTCCAGGCTGTCCGTCGCACACAGCTTGGGTACCATCACCCCCGCCTCAGCCGCGGCGCGCATTAGCGAAGCTCCCTGCGGCACGGCTATTTCCTTGCCGTCGATATGCAGAGTCAGCAATTGATCCGACACGCTGGCGGGTGTGCCGTAGTCGATTTCATGTTGCAGATTCATGATGAAACTCCCATGCTCTATCTCGAACTTTTTAGTTCAAAATCTTCGGGGAAATAATTCAGCGCCGACAGCACCGGATAGGGTGTCATGCTGCCCATCGCACACAGCGAACCGTTGCTCATGGTGTCGCACAGGTCGCGCAACAAATGCAATTGCTTGTCGCGCTCCTCGCCGGCCGTCAGACGATCGATCACCTCCACCCCCCGCGTCGAACCGATGCGGCAGGGCGTGCACTTGCCGCAGGATTCAAGCGCGCAGAATTCCATCGCGTAGCGCGCCTGTTTGGCCATGTCCACGCTGTCGTCGAACACCACCATGCCGCCATGCCCGACACCGGCGCCGATCGCGGCAAAAGCCTCGTAATCCATCACCGTATCGAATTGGGCGGCAGGCAGATACGCACCCAGCGGACCGCCCACCTGCACCGCGCGGATGGGGCGGCCGCTGGCGGTGCCGCCGCCAAAGTCGTACAACAGTGCGCGCAGCGTGATGCCAAATGCTGTTTCGACCAGTCCGCCCTGTTTGATGTTCCCCGCCAGCTGGAACGGCAAGGTGCCCTGCGAACGCCCCACCCCGTAGTCACGGTAATACGCCGCGCCGCGCGCCAGAATAAGTGGAACCGTTGCCAGCGTAACCACATTGTTAATCGCCGTGGGCTGGCCGAACAGGCCACGAAGTGCAGGCAGCGGAGGCTTGGCCCGCACGATGCCGCGCTTGCCTTCCAGACTTTCCAGCAAGGCGGTTTCCTCGCCGCACACATAGGAGCCCGCACCCTTGGTCACCTGCAGACAGAAGGCTTTGCCCGAACCAAGAATGTTGTTGCCGAGATAATCCTTTTTATACGCCGTGGCGATCGCATCATTCAGCGCGACAATCGCATGCGGATATTCGGAGCGGACATAGATGTAACCCTGCGTCGACCCGACGGCCAGCCCCGCAATGGTCATGCCCTCAATCAGCGCGAAGGGGTCACCTTCCATCAGCATGCGATCGGAGAAGGTACCCGAATCGCCTTCGTCGGCATTGCATACGATATATTTCTGCACGGCTTGCATGGCGAGCACGGTCTTCCATTTAATGCCGGTCGGAAACGCCGCGCCACCGCGGCCACGCAGACCGGAATCAGCGACCTGCTGCACGATCTGCCCAGGCTCGAGTTTGAGTGCATTGCGCAGGCCGACATAGCCTTCGTGCGCAAGATAGTCGTCCAGCGACAGCGGATCGGTGATGCCGACGCGCGCAAAGGTCAGGCGCTGCTGTTTTGCCAGCCACGGCATTTCATCAGTCAGGCCCAGGCTTAGCGGGTGCTCACCGCCCTGCAGAAAATTGGCCTCAAACAGCGACGCAATATCGCCAGTGCTCACTGGGCCATAAGCCATCCGTCCCTGCGCGGTTTTCACCTCCACCATCGGCTCCAGCCAGAACATGCCGCGCGAACCATTGCGCACGATGCTGACTTCAATCCTGCGCCGGGCTGCCTCTTGCCGTATCGCAGCACCGACTTGGTCTGCACCCAGTGCCAGCGCAGCCGAGTCGCGCGGAACGAAAATGGTGACGTTCACGTCATCCCCCTCAATTCCTGCAGCAGCGCATCGAATTTGCCGCTGCTCATGCGAGCGTGCACCACGGCATCATTCACCATCAGCGACGGACCGCAAGCGCACATGCCTAGGCAAAAGACCGGCTCCAGCGTGAATACGCCGTCAGCGGAATTTTCGTGAAAATCACAACCCAAGGTTGCCTTGGCATGTGCCGCCAGCGCTGCAGCACCCACGGCCTGGCACGCCTCGGCACGGCATAATTTCAGCACATGTTTCGCGGCAGGCTGTTGCCGAAAATGGTGATAGTAAGTGATGACACCGTGCACTTCCGCGCGCGACAGATTGAGCCCGTTGGCTATGAGCGGCACAGCATCAGGGGGAATGCAGCCTGCAGCGTCCTGGATCTCGTGCAGGATTACCAGCATTGCACCGGGCATGGTTTTGCTCTTGCCAATAATGGCCTTTATGACATCGATATCTAAAGCGGCTTGTGCATTCACACTGCTTCTCCTGCATCATTCAAACCTCTAGAGGCACACTCAGTCAGCTATTTAAGATAATTGGGTTACGCTGCAAGATAACAAGCGCTTACCGGCCGGTTTATTTGAACAGGATAAGGGCCTTTTGCAGCGTGATCCATATACCCCAAGCCAGTGGAATGCCGACGGCCGACCACGCCAATAAAAGCATGACGGGATGGCTACCCGCACCCACGTCCGCAACTGCTGTGTTGCTGGTTACGTTTTTGGGTGTTGCACGTTCGTGCGCGAGCTGCCTTTCCGCTGCCAGCTCCTCGTCCGTCATGAAGTACTTGTCTGCGATCGGACGCACCAGCGCATTGCATAACAGACCCAGCAACAGCAGTCCGGCCATGATGTACATAGTCACATCATAGGCTAGCGCCTTGGCCACGCCATGGGCAATTTGATACTCGCGGATATAGTTGACCAGCACCGGACCGAGTACGCCTGCGGTAGCCCAGGCAGTCAGCAAGCGGCCATGGATGGCACCCACCATCTGCGTGCCGAACAGGTCGGCCAGATAGGCTGGCACCGTGGCGAAGCCGCCGCCGTACATCGACAGAATAATGCAGAACGCAGCGACAAAAAGCGCAACGCTGCCGGCATGACCCAGAGTGGGGACGGATACGTACAGGATAAAGCCAAGTATGAAAAATACGAAGTAGGTTGCCTTGCGCCCGATATAGTCGGAGAAAGACGCCCACACAAAACGACCGGCAATATTGAACAGGGATAGCAGGCCGGTAAAGCCGGCAGCGATCGCCGCAATCTGCATCTTCTGCTCGCCCGTCAGCTCATTGAAGGTTGCTGCAACCCCTATCAGTTTTCCCGCGAACACTTCCTGCAGCAGCGGTGAAGCCATGCCGATTACGCCAATACCGGCCGTCACATTCAGGCACAGCACACCCCAGATCAGCCAGAACTGCGGAATAGCCCATACCTTGCTCACATGCACATGCTTGTCGGTGATCATCCTGCTGCTGGCCTTGGTCACTGGTGGTGTCCAGCCAGCTGGTTTCCAGCCTGAGGGCGGAATGCGGTAACCCAGCGCACCCGCCATCATAAACACGAAATAAATAGCCGCCATCACCAGAAACGTTTCCCACACACCGACTGAAGTCGGTGTAGCGAAATGCTTCATCAGTTCATTGGCCATCGGCGCGCCTATCATCGCACCACCGCCGAAACCCATGATGGCCATGCCGGTGGCCATACCGCGGCGATCCGGAAACCATTTGATCAGTGTCGACACTGGCGAAATATACCCCAGCCCCAGACCAATACCGCCAATCACGCCCGATCCCAACCACATCAGCACAATTTGATGGGTATATACGCCTAGCGCTGAAATCACCAGGCCACCTGCCCAGCACAGGGCGGCCACCGTACCCGCCTTGCGCGGTCCCGCGTGCTCAAGCCAGCCGCCAAACACTGCTGCCGAAATGCCGAGCAGGACGAAAAAGAGGGTAAACATCCATCCCAGCATCGATATCTGCCAATCGCAGCTAGATGAAAAAATCTGTGCAAAGAAACTCACGTCTGCCGCACACGCAACCGGATTGCTGATGCCTATGGCCTTGGATAAGGGTAACCAGAACACCGAAAAACCGTAAGCCATGCCGATACACAGGTGTATCGCCAGCGCGGCTGGCGGCACCAGCCAGCGGTTAAAGCCGGACTGGGCGATGGTGTATTCTTTATCCAGGAAATCAAACATTGCCATTTTCTGCTCCTTGTTATATTTGGCGGCCTATGTATTGTGCATGGCAATGCACCTGCAGCGTAATAAGCGATAAATAGTGAACTTTACTTGATTTGCACCTGTCAGTGGAAGTGATGCTGCGTCTTTTGGATCAAGTATCTGTTCCAGCGGCCCCCATGTAGCATGAGAACTGCCGAAAATCCAGCTCACTATCAGGGTTATTCACCACGCAAATTGGCTCCTATTGTGTTTATAATGGAATCCTTATGTCCCAGAAAATTATAAACATCGCAAACATCTCCCAACGAGATGCGTCGCCTGTTCTGCCTTCTGTGCTGGAAGAGCCGTCCGGGATTCTGCTCGACATGCGTGCACGCCCCCTGCAGGATTTGCGAATTTCCCTCACCGACAGATGCAACTTCCGCTGCGTATATTGCATGCCCAGAGAAATTTTCGACAAGGATCACGCCTTCTTGCCGCGCTCCTCCCTGCTCAGCTTTGAAGAGATCATCCGTATCACACAAATATTTGTCGCTCACGGCGTAACCAAGATTCGCCTGACCGGCGGCGAGCCATTATTACGCAAGCACATAGAAAATTTAATCGAGCAGCTCGCCAAAATTAAAACCATAGACAGTCAGAATCTTGATCTGACCCTGACCACCAACGGTTCACTGCTGGCCAAGAAAGCACAATCCCTCAAGGATGCGGGATTAACGCGGGTCACCGTTTCCCTGGACTCGCTCGATGATGCCACTTTTAAGCGCATGAATGATGCCGATTTCCCCGTGTCGGATGTGCTGGAGGGGCTGGAAGCTGCACGCGCTGCCGGCCTCGACTCAATCAAGGTGAACATGGTTGTGAAGGGCGGTCTTAACGACCAGGAAATCGTGCCGATGGCGCGCTACTTTAAAGATACGCCCTTCATACTGCGCTTCATCGAATACATGGATGTGGGCGCTTCCAATGGCTGGAAGATGAATGAAGTCATCCCCTCCTCCGAAGTCGTCAAACGTATCTCGGCCGAAATGCCGCTGCAACAGCTTTCCCCCAGAAATGCCAGCGATACCGCAGAACGCTGGCGCTATCTTGATGGAGGAGGCGAAATTGGCTTGATTTCCAGCGTGACCAAAGCCTTTTGTCATAGCTGCGTTCGTGCCAGAATTTCAACCGAAGGCGTGCTTTACAATTGCCTCTTCGCCAGCAGCGGTTATGATTTGCGCGCACTGATGCGTGATGGAAAGTCAGATCGGGAAATTTCAACTGCAATTGCACATCTGTGGCGTGCGCGTGATGACCGCTATTCCGAATTGCGCAGTTCACAAACTGACGGCAATGCACCTGCCACTAAAAAAGTAGAAATGTCCTACATAGGCGGTTAAAAAACCGATTCGGTATTGGCGGATGAGCAGCAAAATCCTGCAACAAAGAGATGGCGGCCCTGCAAAAAAAAATCTCTTGAGCAATGCTGAATTACTCAAGAGATTTTTTTGTATCTGGATGTAGCCGCGGGGATTATGTTTTCATCGCCCGCGTCCTGAATCCAGTCAGCCTTCCTCGCGCTGCAAGTCCAGGTCGACTCCCCAGGCCTTCATGTCATTTTCCCATGCGTTGCCGTAAACCTTGCCTGTGCGTGACAATATCAGCATTTCATACATGCTGACAATCCACATGAACGTAGATGCCAGACTGTAACCAATACCGCCAATGATGGTGAGCCATGCAAAATGGGGACTAAATTTCGTCAGCCACCATGACATTACGTCAATAATCAGGAAGGCGAAAGGAAATAACATCACTACAATTTTCAGCATCCGCGGTACCCCGACTGAGAAGCTGAAAATAAATCCCATCATAAAGAAGATGAAGCTGATCCCAAACAGATGTATATGTGACACGCGGGTCAGGCTTTGCACACTCGCGCCTTCATCAACCTTGGCGACTTTTTTCGCATCCTCAAACTTGTTAAAGTCAGGCAGGCCAGGAATTACGCCATGGCAATGCACACAATTCTGGCTGAACGTAGCCTTGATGTGTGAATCCCACTCGGCTTGCGGCGAACCATTGCGCACCCATTTGATGATTTCCAGTCTTGCTTCGGGCGTGCCCATTTCCTTCATCGAACCATTAAGCTTGGCTTCCAGTTTGCTGGCGCTACGATCGCCATAGTAGCTGTACACAATGTCATCCACTGAAAGACCCGGCTTGCCATCGGCCATACCGTGCGTCAGCATGATCTGCAATCCGGCCATCGCCAGCCCCAAACCTATAACCAGCAAATACCCCGAGAACAGAACCTTGACTGGCGTCGGCATGTTGGGTAGATTTAGCCAGACCATATGAGAGCGTAGCGATTTCATTGCATGTTCCTTTCAGTTTGTTAGAGTTTGTATTATTTCAACCGGAGCGGGCAAATAGTGCGTTCTCAAGCGAGTTAGACCGCTTACGTTGAGAATGGCCGCTCTATGACCTGTTCATTCCTGACGCAGTATAATTCATGTATTTTTATTCTACCTCAGTTATCTTCTAAAATTCCAAAGGGTCAATGTCCAGTGACCAGCGTAATTTTTTAGCCGGTACTTCATCCAGCATGGGGCGCCATACCCTCAGGAACTGCTGCAGGCTTTTTCGTGTATCGCTTTGCACCAGCAATTGAAGACGTATGTGGTTTGCACGGCGTGGCATGGCGGCAGGAACGACTCCGTAAATTTCCACCTGCATGTCCAATTCTGCGGCTGCGTTGCGCGCCTGTTGCATAAACTCGTACACCTCTGACTCCTGCTTGCCTTCCGCGCGCAGCAACACCTGGAATACAAATGGCGGGAACCCCGCCTGTTCCCGCTCTGTCAGCAAAGTGGCCGCCCATGCATTGTAGTCATGCGCACGCAAAGCGCGAAACAGCGGATGATCTGGAAATGCTGTTTGCACCAGGACTTCACCTGGCTTGTCACCGCGCCCGGCGCGCCCCGCCACCTGCGCGAGCTGCGCAAACAATTTCTCCGATGCGCGAAAATCGCCGCTATACAGAGCACCATCCGGATTCAGCACACACACCAGCGTCAGGTTGTGAAAATCGTGTCCCTTCGCCAGCATCTGTGTGCCCACCAGAATATCCACCGCCTCATCCTGAATCTGCTTGCGCATCGCATTCCACGTGCCCTTGTTGCGCGTGCTGTCTCGATCCACGCGGAGGATGCGTGCCCCGGGAAAATGCGCTTGCAGGGCAGTTTCAATGCGTTGCGTGCCGATGCCGACCGGCTGCAAGTCGACATTGCCGCAACTTGGACAGCCATGCGGAACGCGCGTCTGATGACCGCAGTGATGACAGCGCAAGCGGCGATCCTTAAGGTGCAACACCATCTTCCCCGCGCAATTGGGGCAGTCGGACAGCCAGCCGCACGCGGTGCACATCAACACTGGGGCATAGCCGCGCCGGTTGATGAACACCAGGCTCTGCTCACCGCGCAGTAAACGCTCATCCAGTGCAGAAAGTAAGTCCTTGCTGATTCCTTCAGGCAACAGCGCATGGCTGATATTGATGCAGCGCACGCTGGGCAATTGCGCCTGTTGCGACGCACGCTGGCTTAACGTCAGCAGGGTATAGCGCCCGCTGCGCGCGTTGTAGTAACTTTCCAGCGACGGGGTAGCCGAGCCCAGCACGATAGCGACGCCGCACTCATTGGCGCGAAAAATCGCCACATCGCGCGCCGAATAACGCAGCCCGTCCTGCTGCTTGAACGAGGCATCGTGCTCCTCGTCCACAATAATCAGGGCCAGGTTCGGCAGCGGCGTAAATACAGCCAGGCGTGTGCCCAGAATAATGCGCGCCTGGCCTGATTGTGCGAGCAGCCAGTTTTGCGTGCGCTCGCCATCATTCAGCCCGCTGTGCAGGCTGACCAATTCGGTCTCGGGGAAACGGCTGCGGAAATAATATTCCAGTTGCGGTGTAAGATTGATCTCCGGCACCAGCAGCAAAACCTGGCCACCACGCTGCAACACCTGCTGCAGCAAATGCACGTAGACCTCGGTCTTGCCACTGCCGGTCACGCCATGCAGCAGGAAGGTGTGATAGCCCTGCGCCCGGTTGACGGCATCCACGGCGGACTGCTGCTCAGCGGTTAACTGGTGCTGCTCGTTGAATGTAAAGTTTGCTGCATGGGCAGCAGACACGCCAGCCTCCACCCACCCCGCTTCGAGCAACAGCTTGAGTGCGGCCGGCGCAGTCGTGGAGATGGCTTTTATTTGTGCGGCGCTCTGGGCGCTTTGCTGCAAGGCAGTGAGGACTCGCAACTGCACAGCCTTGCGCTTCGGCCATTCCGCCAGATTCAAGGCACGCCCGCTCGCACTCAAGGTAAAAGTCAGCGCTTGCTTCAGCGTGACCGGCTGGCTGCCGCGCAGGCGCGTTGGCAAGGCAGACATGACCGTCATGCCGAGGGGATGGTGGTAATAGTCGCTGCAGAACTTTAACAGCTTGAGCAATTCGGCAGACAAGGGCGGCACATCATCCAGTACTTGCACCACAGCCTTGATGCGCTCGGCAGCCAGATCGGACTCGAGCGCACTTTCCATCACCACGCCCACTGCCTGTTTGCGCCCGAACGGAACCACGACGCGTTGCCCTGAGGCAACGGTCATATTTTCCGCCACAGAATAATCAAACAATGTTGACAGCGGTACATCCAGTGCAACACGAACTATCTGCATTTATTTAATTGCTCTCCAGTATTTTCTTTGGAAAATTGCCAAGCGCCTTGACTCAATTGGGGTTTTTATCTTACCCACATATGCTGTGGATAACTATGTGCGTAACTCCCTGACAAGTAGGCTAACTATCAGCGCTGTATACAGTTTTTTTCTTGTGCTTATTTTAAATGCAGAATATTAATTCATATTAATCAACATGTTATGCAAAAACAATTGAGGCCGCGAGGGGGTTATCCCGCGGCCTCAATGTTCATGCTGGTCTTGTGCATAACCAGCCATTGTCAAGCAACTTTTTGATTTTTTAACCCCGCTAGTGGTATTTTTTGCTGAGCTCATGCACCGCAGCCACCAGCGCTGCCGCATTGTCCGGATTGGTAAATTGCGAGATGCCGTGACCCAGATTGAACACATGACCGCTGCCAAAGCCGTAGCTGGCGAGTATCTTTTCTACTTCATTGCGGATTACCTCAGGCGTGGCAAACAGCACGTTGGGGTCAAGGTTGCCCTGCAGCGCAACCTTGTTGCCGACACGCTGACGCGCCACGCCGATGTCCATGGTCCAGTCCAGACCCACAGCATCTGAGCCGATATTGGCAATGCTGTCTATCCACAGGCCGCCGCCCTTGGTAAAGACTATCGATGGCACCCTTACGCCATCCTGCTCGCGCTTCAAGCCCTGGACGATCTTCTGCATATAGGCCAGCGAGAACTCGTGATACGCAGAATGCGACAGCGCACCGCCCCACGAGTCAAAAATCATCACCGCCTGTGCGCCCGCTTCGATTTGTGCATTCAGGTACTGAATCACCGCCTGCGTGGTGACCTCCAGAATATGATGCATCAGCTTCGGCTCTTTATACATCAGCGTTTTCACCCGCGCATAATCGGAACTGCTGCCGCCTTCCACCATGTAGCATGCCAGCGTCCACGGGCTGCCGGAAAAACCAATTAACGGAACACTGCCGTTAAGCGCTTTGCGAATTTGCGATACCGCATCGGTCACATAGCGCAGATCCTTGCCGATATCCGGCACGCGCAGCGCCATGATCGCCGCCTCGTCGCGCAATGGACTGGAAAATTTAGGCCCCTCGCCTTCGGTAAAATACAAACCTAGGCCCATCGCGTCCGGCACCGTGAGAATATCCGAGAACAGGATCGCCGCATCCAGCGGGAAGCGTTCCAGCGGCTGCAAGGTAACCTCGGTTGCCAGATCAGGATTCTTGCACAGGTCAAGGAAGCTGCCGGCGCGCTTGCGTGTGGCGCAATACTCGGGAAGGTAACGTCCGGCCTGCCGCATCATCCACACGGGTGTGTATTCGGTAGGCTCGCGCAACAGGGCACGCAGGAAAGTGTCGTTCTTAACTTTAAAATTCATGAATTTTTAACCCCATCCGCAGATGACACAGATGTCGCAGACATCAATCTGCTTAATCTGCACAAGCTGCGGGCTGATTGTTTATTGTTATCGAGGAAGTACTGAACTGCCCATCAGATACTCATCTACTGCGCGCGCAGCCTGGCGGCCTTCGCGTATCGCCCATACTACCAGCGACTGGCCGCGGCGCATGTCGCCGGCGGCAAACACCTTTTCTACCGATGTGCGGTAGCAGCCTTCACCCTCGGTGTTGGCACCCGCATTGTTGCGCCCGTCTTTTGCCACGCCAAAAGCATCTAGTACTTGCTGTACCGGTGACACAAAGCCCATCGCCAAAAATACCAGATCGGCTTTCACTTCAAATTCGGATTTTGGAATCTCTTGCATCTTGCCGTTTTTCCACTCGACGCGGCAGGCGATCAATTTTTCAACCTTGCCGTTCTTGCCCACGAAGCGCTTGGTCAAAACGGACCAGTCGCGCTTGCAGCCTTCTTCCTGCGAGCTGGAAGTCCGCATCTTGAGCGGCCAGTTGGGCCACACCAGATGTTTGTTTTCTTTTTCAGGCGGCCGCGGCATCACTTCAAACTGGGTAATACTGGCTGCAGCGTGGCGGTTGGAGGTGCCCACGCAGTCGGATCCGGTATCACCACCGCCGATCACCACGACATGCTTGCCGCTGGCCAGAATCTGCTCCGGCAGTTTGTCTCCGGCATCAACTTTATTTTGCTGTGGCAGAAATTCCATCGCAAAATGAATACCCTTCAATTCGCGGCCAGGCACCGGCAGATCGCGCGGCAACTCCGCGCCACCCGTCAAAATGACTGCATCAAAATCTTTTTTCAGCTGTTCCGCAGAGATTGTTTCTTTCGCCCAGTTGGTGACCTGTTTCGGGAAATCCTTGCCCACCAGCACGCCGGTGCGGAAAACCACACCTTCGGCTTTCATCTGTTCGACGCGTCTGTCGATATGCGATTTCTCCATCTTGAAATCGGGGATACCGTAACGCAGCAAACCGCCGATGCGGTCATTTTTCTCATACACTGTCACCCCGTGACCTGCGCGCGCCAGTTGCTGTGCGGCAGCCAGACCGGCAGGGCCTGAACCCACAATCGCAACCTTTTTGCCGGTTTTAACCGCGGCTGGCTGCGGCTTGACCCAGCCACTTTCCCAGCCTTTATCGATAATGAAATGCTCGATGGACTTGATGCCGACCGCATCATCGTTGATGTTCAGCGTGCATGCTGCCTCGCATGGTGCCGGACAAATCCTGCCGGTAAATTCCGGAAAGTTGTTGGTAGAGTGCAAAGTATCCAGCGCAGCACGGAAATTGCCGCGATAGACCAAATCATTCCAGTCGGGAATGATGTTATTTACCGGACAGCCGCTGGTGCAGAACGGCGTGCCGCAATCCATGCAGCGCGCACCTTCAATCTTTGCCTGATCGTCCTTCAATGCGATGACGAACTCTCTGTAATTTTTTACACGTTCGGCAGCTGGCAAATACGCTTCGTCTTGCCGTTTGAATTCCATGAAGCCGGTTACTTTACCCATTACATACCTCGATTTATCCAATCCCCGTTTCTCAATGCAGGGGAAAAAATTTTATGCAGGAACTTTTGCTTTATTGGCTGCCTTGGCTGCCAGTTCGCCCAGTGCGCGTTTGTACTCAAGCGGAAACACTTTTACAAACTTGCTGCGGCTGGTACTCCAGTCGTCCAGCAGTTTACGTGCACGCTGACTGCCGGTGTACTCGAAGTGACGCTCAATCAAGCCTTTCAGAATCGCCTCGTCTGTTTGACCCTTGCCACCGCGCAACACGCTGTGCCAGATACCACGATCGATCTTCGCTTCCTGTTCTGCGCTGTCAAGCACTGGCTCCAGAGCCACCATTGCCATATTGCATTTCTTCTCAAAGTCGCCATCGGCGTCGTAGACATAGGCAACCCCGCCGGACATCCCCGCAGCAAAGTTACGACCGGTAGAGCCGAGCACCACGACCGTGCCTCCAGTCATATATTCACAGCCGTGATCGCCGCTGCCCTCAACCACAGTAGCTGCACCCGAGTTACGCACTGCAAAGCGCTCGCCAGCCACACCATTGAAGAATGCCTCACCGGCAATCGCACCGTACAGCACGGTATTGCCAATGATGATGTTCTCCAGCGGATCACCGCGGAACTCCTGGGTCGGACGCACTATGATGCGGCCACCGGACAAGCCTTTGCCCACATAGTCGTTGCCTTCGCCTACCAGATCCAGCGTGATGCCGTGCGCGAGAAATGCGCCAGCAGACTGACCCGCCGTACCATGCAGCTCGATATGGATGGTGTCGTCAGGCAAACCGGCGTGGCCGTATTTCTTCGCCACCTCACCGGACAGCATTGCCCCCACAGTGCGGTTCACGTTCTTGATCGGTGAAGTAAAGGATACTTTTGTGCCTTTATCCAGCGCCGCCCTGGCCTGTGCAATCAGTTTGTGATCCAGCGCTTTTTCCAGACCATGCTCCTGCTCGTCCACATGGCGCACCGGCATATTTGCCGCGTGTTGTGGCTGATAGAAAATCTTGCTGAAATCCAACCCCTTGGCTTTCCAGTGAGTAATCGCACGTGCTTTATCCAGCAAATCGGCACGGCCAATCAGCTCGTCATAGGTGCGGATACCGAGCTGCGCCATGATCTGGCGCGCCTCTTCGGCCACAAAGAAGAAGTAGTTCACCACATATTCGGGCTTGCCGGAGAACTTCGCGCGCAGCACCGGATCCTGTGTCGCGATACCCACCGAGCAGGTATTCAGGTGGCACTTGCGCAGCATGATGCAGCCTTCTACCACCAGTGGAGCGGTGGCAAAACCCACTTCATCCGCGCCCAGCATCGCGGCGATCACCACGTCGCGCCCGGTCTTCATCTGGCCGTCTGCCTGCACGCGTATGCGGCTGCGCAGGCCGTTCAGCACCAGCGTCTGCTGTGTTTCGGACAGACCCAGCTCCCACGGTGCGCCCGCATGTTTTACTGATGACAATGGCGACGCACCTGTACCGCCGTCATGGCCGCCGATCACCAGATGATCCGCCTTGGCTTTGGTCACACCTGCTGCAACCGTACCCACGCCTACCTCGGCGACCAGTTTGACCGAAATAGATGCGGACGGATTCACGTTTTTCAGGTCGTGTATCAGTTGCGCCAAATCTTCAATCGAATAAATATCATGGTGCGGCGGTGGCGAAATCAGGCCGACACCCGGCACAGAGAAACGCAACTGAGCGATGTATTCGGATACTTTGCCGCCGGGCAACTGCCCGCCTTCACCGGGCTTCGCACCCTGCGCCATCTTGATCTGAATCTGTTCGGCTGAGCTCAGGTACTCGGCTGTTACACCGAAACGGCCTGCCGCAACCTGCTTGATTTTGGAGCGCAGCGAATCGCCCGCCTGCAAGGGAATATCCACAGCGATCTTGTCAGCACCAATGACCGAAGCCATGGTCTCACCCTGCTTGATACTTATACCCTTCATCTCTCTGATGTAGCGGTTCGGGTCTTCACCGCCTTCACCGGTATTGGATTTTCCGCCAATGCGGTTCATCGCAATCGCCAAGGTCGCGTGCGCTTCGGTACCGATAGAACCGAGCGACATCGCACCGGTAGCGAAACGCTTGACGATCTCTTTCGCGGGCTCAACATCTTTAAGCGGTATGGATTTTGCCGGATCGATTTTGAACTCGAACAGACCGCGCAAGGTCATGTGACGCTTGCTCTGGTCGTTGATGATGTCTGCGTATTCCCTGAACGATTTGTAGTCGTTGGCGCGGGTCGCATGCTGCAATTTTGCAATCGCATCGGGTGTCCACATGTGCTCTTCTCCGCGCACGCGGAAGGCGTACTCGCCACCGGCATCCAGCGCATTGGCCAACACAGGGTCGTTGCCAAACGCGGCGATATGCGTGCGCAGTGCTTCTTCGGCCACTTCAAATACGCCAATGCCGCCTACGTTGGAAGCGGTGCCTTTGAAATACTTGTCTACCAGCGCGGAATTCAAACCGATAATTTCAAAAATCTGCGCCCCGCAGTACGACATGTATGTCGAGATGCCCATCTTCGACATCACCTTGAGCAGGCCTTTGCCGATAGCCTTGGTGTAATTGTAAATGACTGTTTCTGGCGACAGATCGCCAGGCAAGCCCTTGGCCATATCGGCCAGTGTTTCCATGGCAAGATAAGGATGCACAGCTTCCGCACCGTAACCCGCCAGCAGCGCGAAGTGATGTGTTTCGCGCGCAGAACCGGTTTCCACAACCAGGCCAGTGGAGGCGCGCAGGCCTTTACTGACCAAATGCTGGTGAATGGCTGAGGTTGCCAGCAGCGCGGGAATCGCCACATTGGCGGCATCCATCTTGCGGTCGGAGACGATCAGAATGTTGTGGCCGGATTTAACTGCATCCACGGCCTCGGCGCACAGCGACGCAATGCGCGCTTCGATACCCTCCTTGCCCCATACCACCGGGTAGCAAATATCCAGCTGATAGGATTTGAACGCGCCATCGGTCAATTTTTCAATGTTGCACAGGCGCGCCATATCATCAATGCTCAACACCGGCTGCGATACTTCCAGACGCATCGGCGGATTGATGTTGTTGGTATCCAGCAGATTGGGGCGCGGGCCGATGAACGACACCAGCGACATCACCATCGCTTCGCGTATCGGGTCGATCGGCGGATTGGTTACCTGCGCGAACAGCTGCTTGAAATAGTTGTACAACGGCTTGAGCTTGTTGCTCATCACCGCCAGCGGCGAATCGTTACCCATCGCGCCGGTTGCTTCCTCGGCGTTGGTGGCCATCGGTGACATCAGGAACTTGATGTCTTCCTGGGTATAGCCAAATGCCTGCTGGCGATCGAGCAATGATGCCGCAGGCGCAGCGATTGACTTGCTGTCCTTGAGCTTGATCTCATCCAGCTTGATGCGCACCGATTTTATCCAGTCCTTGTACGGCTTGGCATTGGCGTAGGTATCCTTGATTTCCTTGTCGTCGATAATGCGGCCGGCCTCAAGGTCGATGAGGAACATCTTGCCCGGCTGCAAACGCCATTTCTTCACAATCTTGGAATCGGGAATCGGCAACACGCCCGATTCGGATGCCATCACGACGAAGTCATCATCGGTGATGATGTAGCGCGACGGGCGCAGACCGTTACGGTCCAGCGTACCGCCGATATGGCGGCCATCGGTAAACGCCATCGCGGCAGGGCCGTCCCACGGTTCCATCATCGCTGCGTGATATTCGTAGAACGCGCGGCGGTTCTCGTCCATCAGCGCATGGTTTTCCCATGCTTCCGGAATCATCATCATCATCGCCTGCGCGATGGGGTAGCCCGACATCACCAGCAGTTCAAGCGCGTTATCGAAACACGCTGTATCGGACTGGCCTTCGTAGATCAGCGGAAATAGTTTCTGCAGATCATCGCCGAACAGCGCAGACTCCATCACGCCTTCACGTGCACGCATCCAGTTGAAGTTGCCCTTCACCGTATTGATCTCACCGTTGTGTGCTACCAGACGGTACGGGTGAGCCAGCGGCCATTCGGGGAAGGTGTTGGTAGAGAAGCGCTGGTGCACCAGTGACAACGCTGACACGCAACGAGTGTCCTGCAAATCCTTGTAGTACAGACCGACCTGGTCAGCCAGCAACAGGCCCTTATAAACGATGGTGCGCGCAGACAGTGACGGCACGAAAAATTCCTTGCCGTGTATCAGATTCAGCGCCTGGATCGCATGACCCGATTCCTTGCGGATCACATACAGCTTGCGCTCCAGCGCATCGGTAGTTTTGACATCGTGGCCTCGCCCGATAAATATCTGGCGGATTACAGGCTCGGTTGCGCGCACAGTGGGCGACATCGGCATTTCGCTGTCCACCGGCACATCGCGCCAGCCCAGAACGATTTGTCCTTCCGCGCGCACCGCGCGGTCAATTTCCTGTTCACAGGCAATACGCGACGCGTTTTCTTTCGGCAGGAAGATCATACCCACACCGTACTCACCCGCAGGTGGCAGATTCACGCCCTGCTTCGCCATTTCTTCACGATAGAACTGGTCCGGAACCTGAATCAGAATACCCGCGCCGTCGCCCATCAGCTTGTCCGCACCCACCGCGCCGCGATGGTCAATGTTCTTCAGGATCTGCAATCCCTGCTCGATGATCTTGTGGCTCTTGTGACCTTTAATGTGCGCCACGAAACCAATGCCGCAGGCATCGTGTTCGTTCGCCGGATCGTAGAATCCCTGCTTCACAGGTGTACCCTGCTGCCCGGATGATAAAGTGCCATGCGCTACAGGTAAGGAAAGATGCTTCACTTAGTTCCCCAATAAAATCGTTTACAGCAAAGAAAGTGGCGTCGCAAAAAAGCGCCCCAACATGAATTGCCAGCTTCAACTAGCCACGTTGCCCATTCAAAAGCGAAAGGGCGGGAATTCTACACTGTCTCGAGGGGGAGGGCAATATTTGGGGTATTCCGGTTTAAAACGGGTTTGCGTAGAAGCATTTACTGAGTTTGAACCCACCCCAGCGTTATTCATTGCTCGTACTCGTATTGAATGTCATGAGGCTGCGGATTCGATTGATAATTTCAATTAAGCGAACCAGTCTGACATCGCACGATAATCTTTAAATTCAGCAACCGACCTTGCCGCGATGCGGGGATACTCGGTTTCAAGCAGCTTTGCAAGATCGTTACCAGGTCCCAATTCAATTACCCTGTCGATGCCTGACTCAACCAGCGTTTCCATACAGCCGCTCCAGTCGATGGTGCTTGCCATCTGCTGCGACAACGCATTTACAGCCTGATCGCGTGTACGAACCGGAACAGCCTCTACCCCACCCAGAACTGGTATCTGCGGCGCAGCTAACGCGCTTTCATTCAGCACCTCGCGAAAAGCCGCTGCCGCTGCCGCAAGATGGTGGCTGTGTGATGGGATGGTGACGGGCAAGCGCATCAAACCCGGATTCAAGGGCTGCAGCTCGACGACAAAACGCTCGATGGCGTCAGCAGTTCCGGCGAGCACTTCTTCGCCGTGGCGGCGCTTGATCGCCACACTCAGGCCGCATTCGCCAATCATCTGCTCGCGTTTTGCCATGGTTGCGGGAGACACGCGGCCGCGCCATAGCGCCATGCAGCCGCCCTTGCTGCCCTGCATCGCCGCATCCATCAACTGTGCCCGTGTGCGCACCAGCCGCAAGGTCTCGGCTGCATCGAGCGCACCCGCGACGTGATAGGCGATCAATTCACCCAGCGAATAACCCGCCACCATGCTGATCTGCGGCAATAAATGTGCAATTCTGTTCCACGTTGAAATCTGGTAACAAGCGATGGCAAACTGTGCATTGGCGTTGAAAAATATTTCTTTGTCGTCGAGTGCGCGCCACCACTGCGCGACATCCCGCCCCAGCGCTGCGCTCGCTGCCTCGCGTATTGGCTCGCATTCGGGCTCGGCAAGCAGATCATCCAGCATGGCGCGGTGCTGACCTGCCTGCCCGGAACAAAGTATCGCGAGACGCATGGTGCTAAACAGCAAAGAAATTCAACTCAAGCTGGTGCACCACCCAGGTCGCCGCCATGAGGTCGGCGCTGCCGCCGGGGCTGAGGTTCCGCGCAACATATTCACGGTGCAGCCCTAGCAAGCGCTCGCGCCAGCCCGGCATCTCCACGCCGCCATCGCGATTGAAATCCGCCGCGGATTTCCGCACAAATTCAAGACCTGGCTCCCCGGCGCGCCACAACAGGTTGCTGTCCGGCAGATATTCCATCAGCGCGAACAATGTTGCGAGCAGCGCGCTTTCCCTGTCATGCCCTGCAGCAAGATGACGGCGCAGCGCGGGCAGGCCAATGTTGTATACAGATGGGAAACCTGTTGCCGCTTCCGTCCTTGCACCGCCAGCGAAATATTTCTTAAACACGCTGTTGCCATGCGAGGCAGGCGAATTTTTACGCGCTGCAACAATCTCAGCACCCCACAAACGTGCGACGATTTCACCGCAGCCCAAGCTGTGTAAGGAATAATCAAGCGGCCTCCGCGCCGCAGCCGCGACCAGCAGGCCAAGATTGAAAATCGCGCCGCGATGGGTGTTGATGCCGTCAGTGGCATGCAGCATGCTGCGCTCGGCTGTCATGCCAATTTCTCGCAGCATCGCAAAGGATGCACCGCGCGCGCCAGCCTCAGCCAGCAGCACAAAGCTGCCGCGCAACGCTTCTATGCTGGTAAGAAGGGTAGCGATATTCATATCGCAATGGCTGCCAGAATCTACCGGCGTGACCAGCCCGGGCTTGGGCCAGGCCATTGCCTCACAGCGCAAGGCATCCACACAAATTTGTTCCAGCTGCAGATACCCGGCCTGCAAATCAAGGGAAGGTGATTCAATTTTGGCAGCAATACAGAATGCGGCTTCCATATCAGGCGGCAGCTGATAACTGCTGTGAAAATAATTGATCAAGGCGAAGCAGACGGGCTTCGCTATAAGACTTGGCGAGCAGTATAACGGACGTATTCTTCTGCAGTGCGGTGGCCAGTTCGCGCCACGCAACAGCCCATCCGCTCAGTGTCAATATTTCACCATCTATTTTCAGCGGCTCCATCTCCAGTGCTTGCAGTTCGTCCAGCAACTTTTGCAGTGTTGTCTTCTTGCTGCATTCAAACAGCACATCTACATCGCTCGCCGCATCCAGATAGTTTTTTCCGGTGAAAGCCTGGGTGGAGAGCGAACCATAAACCCGCGCTTCCACGGCATGTGCTGCGCAAATTTCGGACACGGCAGACAGATGCTCACGCCATGCCGGAGGCGCATAGGCAATGGCATCTTTCAGCAGCAGCGGTCGGGAATAGCTGATGATGGTGGCTTGCGACACACGCAGAGCAACACGCGTGCGTGCTGGAGAAGATGGCAGCGTGATGCCCAGTTGCAACAGTCCTGCCTGCCTGGCTGCTTCATCGGGCTGGCGCGCCACCACCAGCGGCCAGCTTTGCTGTATCCAGTTGCGTGCCATGTCGGCATGCTCGTCGCTGACAAGCAATGTCTTCACGTCGGTGTCAGGGTCTAGCCACACCAGGTCGTGGCGACGGAATCCTTCCATGCTCAGGCATC
Organism: Gallionellaceae bacterium; assembly: GCA_035531075.1. Classification (GTDB taxonomy): domain Bacteria; phylum Pseudomonadota; class Gammaproteobacteria; order Burkholderiales; family Gallionellaceae; genus 39-52-133. The sequence goes on along the minus strand of DATKTO010000039.1, from coordinate 35,879 downwards.
CGCCACTAACTGTGCGATGGACGCGGCGAGTTGCCGCCCTCCGCGCTCATTGCCTATAGTTGCACGGCTGTCGCTATCAGCAATGCTGCCGAAGGCGGCGGCGAGGCGCTCGCCCCAGTGGTCCCGCGCCGTCCAAATCTCGTGGATGCCGCCCATCTTCCAGTAATTCTCCGCACCCGGCGCAAATACCGGCGACACTGCCGCCAGCTCCTCCAGCCTTTCCAGATTGATCTTGGTAACGCGCGACATCGCGCGCAGATCCATCACCCGCACCTGCGCATCGGGCAAGGCGCAGATGCGGTCGGCCAGCATGCCGTAGGCGAGGAAGCCGCCGCTGACGGCCTCGCCGTGGATCAGCGTGACCAGCTTGTGCCCTTGGCGTCGCGCCAAGTCGACGCAGCGCGCGACATGGGCAAAATAGCCGTTGAGGCCGAGCAGCTCGTCGTGCCGCGACAGGGCCTGGCCCTGGGTGTCGGCAATAAACAGGATGGGACGCGGCGAGGTGGACGCATCAGCGCGCACGGTGTGCAGAATCGCATCCGCAATGCGCAGCGCCAGCGTAACATCGATCGCCGCATGGTCGCGCGTGCCGATCACGCTGATTGTTTGTCCATCGACTTCGGCCAGGCCATGCAGGAACAAGCCCTCGCTGGATATTTTATGTCCATCCGCGCCAAACAAACGGTCAAATAATAATTGCTCACTCATACCTGCTCACCCAACTGGCGATTGAATTCATCCACACTTAATTCAGGCACGCGCGCTGCATCGACAAAGGTGGCCTGCCAAATTTCGCGGCCATCGCGCGCAGTGGCGAAACGTTCGCTGCGCGCGGTCAGCCTTGCGTGCTCGGCGAGCAGGGTTTCGAGGCTGGCTGGAGCGAGTGGATAAGTTTTATACTTTGCGATCAGATCTATGGACGCATCGCGGAAAGCCGGAATCAGATCGTCCACCAGCATGGTTGCCTCGCCCAATGCGCGCCGCAGCTTGCCGCCGGTGACGCGCCACACCAGCGCGCGGTCGCGCGAGTCGAATTCTTCCACGCCTTTCACGGTCTCGATCACCTCGGGGCCGGACAGGGCCAGACGCCCCTGCTCCGACATCACCACCTCTGCGCACAGGCGGGTGACGATGCCCATGCCGCCGAACGCGCCGCACGAGCCGCCCACCAGCGCGAACACCGGGATGCCCGCAGCCTGCACGCGCAGCACGGCGCGCATGATTTCGGAGATCGCGATCAGACCGGCATTGGCCTCGTGCAGCCGCACGCCGCCCGAGTCCACCAGCAGCAGCACCGCAGCCGGTTTTTCCAGCAAGGCCTTGTCGAGCAGGCCGCGGATCTTTGCGCCGTGCACTTCGCCGACCGCGCCGCCGTTGAAGCGGCCTTCCTGCGCGGCAATAAAAATTTTGTGGCCCGCCAGCGTCGCACGCCCCACCACCACGCCGTCATCAAACGCCAGCGGTGCATCCAGACGCGCCAGATGCGGGCTGGTTTTTCTTAGCTCGGGCGGGCAGAATTCGCTGAATGATTTTTCGTCGACGAGGCCGCTCAGGCGCTGGCGCGCCGAGGCTTCAAAATAGCTGATGCGGCGGCCTGTCATGCGCGGTCTCCAACGCACATTTCAAAGGCCTGATCCAGGCGCAGGCTCACCACAGCCGGGGTCGCACCCGCATCGTTGAGCGAGAGTCTTAGTCCGCCCACGGCGTGGCGCTCGGCAAAATCCGTCAGCACCGCCTGCCAGATATCGCGAAAGCCGTGCGCCGAGGTGTTGACCACGATCTCGCATGTGTCGCGAGCCGCCAGCGGCTCCACCAGCACTTCCAGATTGCCCGACGAGACCACACCGCAGAGCACCGTATGAACGGCGCTCGGTTGAGGTGCTTTCGACGGCAGGGTTAGAGTAAATTGTTCCATATGCTGCGTACCTTGTTACCAGTTACGGAATTGCCTGGGCGGCTCGTACAGGCCACCGGAAGCGTGCACCAGATCCTTGATGCTGCGCGCGGCGAGCAGGTCGCGCGTGGCGTCGCTCTTTCTGATGCCGAGATCTTCGGGGCGGCGAATGATGCCGCGGTCGCGCAGGTTTTCCACCAGGCGTTTATCGCGTGCCATACCGACCGGGGTGTAGCCCGCCACGCCGCGGATAGCCTGTTCACGCTCCTCTGCTGTACGACACAGCAGCAGATTGGCGATGCCTTCCTCGGTGATGATGTGGGTCAAATCCTCGCCGTAAATCATCACCGGCGGCAATTCCATATTGGCTGTCTCTGCCAGCGCCCACGCATCGAGGCGTTCGACAAAAGTCGGCTGCATGTGTTCGCGGAAGGTCTCGACGGTCTGCACCACCAGCTTCTGTCCGCGCGGCATCGCGATATTGCCGCGCCCTTCGCGCCCGGCACGCAACCACGCCGGCGAGGCATGGCGACGGCCGCGCGCATCGGCGCCCATATTCGGCGCACCGCCAAAGCCGGCAATGCGGCCCTTGGTGGCGGTGGAGCTGTTGCCCTGCAGGTCAATCTGCAGCGTGGAGCCAATAAACAGGTCGCAGGCATAGTGGCCGGCAGCCTGGCTGAAGGCGCGGTTGGAGCGCATCGTCCCATCCGCACCGACAAAGAAAATATCCGGTCGCGCCGCGGTGTAGCGCTCCATACCGACCTCGGAACCGAAGCAGTGCACCGATTCGACAAAACCGGCTTCGATCGCCGGGATCAGGGTCGGATGCGGGTTGAGCGCCCAGTGCGTGCAGATCTTGCCTTTGAGCCCGAGATCGGCGGCGTAGGTGGGCAGCAGCAATTCGATCGCAGCGGTATCGAAACCGATGCCATGGTTGAGGCGCCGCACGCCGTATTCGGCATACAGGCCCTTGATCGCGATCATGCCCATCAGCACCTGGATTTCAGTGATCAAGGCCGGGTCGCGCGTGAACAGCGGCTCGATGTAGTGCGGGGTCGGCGCCTGCACCACGAAGTTCACCCAGTCTGCGGGGATGTCCACGCGCGGCAGCTTGTCGACGATCTGGTTGACCTGCGCAATGACTATGCCGCCCTTGAAGGCGGTGGCCTCGACGATGGCGGGGGTGTCCTCGGTGTTGGGGCCGGTGTAGAGATTGCCTTCGCGGTCGGCCATCTGTGCCGCGATGAGCGCGACACGCGGGGTCAGGTCAACGAAATAGCGCGCGAACAATTCAAGATAAGTGTGGATTGCGCCTATGGTGATTTTTTTGCTTTCCACCAGCCGCGCCAGCCGCGCGGCCTGTGGTCCGGAAAAAGAAAAGTCGATGCGGCTGACCTGGCCGCGCTCGATCAGGTCAATGTGTTCGGGCAGCGCCAGTACCGACTGCACCAGATGCAGGTCGCGCAGCTTTGCCGGATCGGTCCTGACCAGACTGCGCGCCAGAAAATCGGCCTGCTTCTGGTTGTTGCCCTCTATGCACAGACGGTCGCCAGGCTCTATCACGGCTTCTAGCAGCGGCACGATGTTGTCGGCGGAAACGATGCGGCCGCTGGCAAGTCCTGCAGCGCGTGCGAGGCGTTCGCCGCGGCTGTGTGCCAGCTTGTTCCAGCGCGATGAAGTTGTATCGCTCATGATTTTTCCTGCCTCATTTGCATGCTTATTTTCCGGCAGCACCGAACACTAGGTCAGGCAGCCAGGTGGCAATGCCGGGGATCAGGCAGATAACCAGCACCGCCAGTATCATCAGGCCGACAAACGGAATCACGCCCCAAATGATTTCCTTCAGCGGGATATCGGGTGCGATATTCTTGATTACAAAAATATTCAGCCCGACGGGCGGATGGATCAGCCCCATCTCCATCACGATGGTCATCACCACGCCGAACCATATCAGGTCGAACCCGGCAGCCTTCAGAGGCGGCAGAATGATAGGCGCAGTCATCAGGATAATCGACACCGGCGGCAGGAAGAATCCCAGCATCACCACCAGCAACAGGATCACCGTCAGCAACGCCCATTTCGACAGGCTCATCGCCACGATCGCTTCTGCCGCCGATTGGCTGATATGCAGGTAGCTCATCACATAGGAATAGAGCAGCGACATGCCGATGATGAACATCAGCATGGTCGATTCCTTAAGTGTGCTGGTCAGGATGGGGCTGAGCTGCGACGGGCGCCATACCTTGTAGATGATCGCAATCAGGAACAGCGCCAGCACGCCGCCCAGACCTGCAGTCTCGGAAGGCGTGGCGTAGCCGCCATACAGCGCGATCATCACGCCGATCAGCAGCGTGACGAAGGGCAGCACGCGCGGCAACATGCGTGTTTTCTCGGCAAGGGTGAGTTCGGTCGTATCCAGATAGGCGGATTTTGCGCCTCCGTCTTGCCAGATGCCGTGCGCCTCCTTGTATTCTTTCTTGTAGCGGAATGCCGCATAGATCGAGAACAGCGCCACCAGCAAGAGGCCGGGGCCGATACCGGCGAGGAACAATCTGCCCAGCGATTGTTCCGCGGCCACAGCGAACAGGATCATCACAACGGATGGAGGCAGCAGTATGCCCAGCGTGCCGCCTGCCGCGATAATACCCGCGGCGAAGCGCTGCGAGTAGCCGCGTGCCCGCATCTCCGGAATGCCCGCACTGCCTATCGCTGAGCAGGTGGCTGGGCTGGAGCCGGACATCGCCGCGAACAGCGCACTGGCGAAAATATTGGCGATGCCCAGACCACCGGGAATCTTGTGCATCCAAGCGTGTATCGCCAGATACAGGTCGGCGCCGGCGCGCGACTTGCCGATGGCCGCACCCTTCAGAATGAACAGCGGTATCGACAGCAGGGTGATGTTGGCCATTTCCTCGTAGACATTTAGCGTGACCGTATCCAGCGAGGCGCCCGGCATGAAGATGAACATGAAAATGACCGCAATGCCGCCGAGCGCAAACGCAATCGGCATGCCCGAAAACATCAGCAATAGCGTGCCCAGCCCGTAGAGTAATCCAATAGCGCCGACACTCATTTGCTTGTTCCTTTATTGCTCAGGCTGGTAAAAATTTGCAGCAGGATTTGCAGGGTTAGCAGCGTCATGCCGAGCGTCATCAGACCATAGGGTATCCACAGCGGTGGCGCCCAGGACGAAGAAGTGGTATGCCCCTCGACAAAGGCTTCATGCAGCATGCTCCATGTCTTCCAGGTGAAAAACGCACAGAAGGCAAAGGAGGCCACATCGCAGAACAACACACGCCAGCGATTTGCGACAGGAGAGAAAAATCCCGCCAGCGCCTCGATGCCGATATGGCCGCGTTGCGACTGCACGTAGGCGCCGCACATAAACATCGCCCCTACCAGCAGGAAGACCGACATCTCATCCTGCCAGTCGGTAGGCGCCTTGAAGTAGTAGCGCAGAAACACGCTACCGGTGAGAATGGCACAGGCAGCGAGCATGGCGAGCATGGACAGCAGCAGGACCGCCTTGTTCACCCGGTCCTGCAGCTTCAGCAGCATGCCCAAAACGCCCCCTGCCGGCTGCGTTGGCGCGGCTCCATGCCCTTCCAGTTCAAAACCGTGGCTCACAGTGTTTTCTCAGCCAGTTTGAGCAGACGCGCGCAGCTTTCGTTTCTCGCCGCAAAATCTTTCCATGCAGTTTCGCGCGCGATGTCCTGCCATTTTTTAACGGTGGCTGCCGACATGTCATGGGCTGTGCCACCGGCCTTCTGATATACCGCTGCCACTTTCTGATCGTCTGCCTTGGCCTGCTCAAGCGCAAATTTTTCCATCTCCGCACCCACCGCCATAATCACATCCTGATGCGCCTTGGGCAGCTTCTCAAATACCTGCTTCGATATCATCAACGGTTCCAGCATGAACCAGTAAGCCTTGCCACGGCCTGTGGTCAATTGCTTGGCCACCTCCTCCAGACGGAAGGAAATCAGGCTGGTGGAGGAGGTCATCGCGGCATCCAGGGCACCGGTCTGCATCGCCGCATAAATTTCATTGGAGGGCGTTGTCAGCACCGCGGCCCCCGCCTCCTTCAGCACCATGTCCATTTCACGGCTGCCGCCGCGCACCTTCATACCCTTGGCATCTTCCGGCTCGATAATAGGTTTGGTACGGCTGGCCACGCCACCCGCCTGCCAGATCCAGCTAACGATTATCACACCCTTGTCCGCAAGCACATCGGACAGTGCCTTGCCCACTTCGGCATTTTTCCATGACATGCCCTGCTCATAGGAGGTCACCACGCCCGGCATCAGGCCGATGTTGGTTTCGGGCACTTCGCCGCCGGCATAGGACAGCGGCACCAGCGACATATCCAGCGCGCCTTTGCGCATTGCGCTGAATTGCGCATTGGTCTTCATCAGCGAAGAACCCGCATACACGGTGCCCGTCACTGCGCCGCCGGTGCGCTTCTCGACCTCGGCAGCGAAGCGGCGGCACAGGCGGTCGCGGAAGTCGCCTTCGGTCATTGAACCGCCGGGGAATTGATGGGAGATTTTTAGATTAACGGTGTCTGCTGCAAATACGTTGCTGCCAAACATGGCCACCGCAGGAGCGGCCACCAAACCTTGCAAGATACGGCGACGAGTAATATCCATTTTAAAATCTCCTCATTTTAATTTCATTTATTAAGCCGGTGTGCAGATGCGCACGGATATTCTGCAGTGAAATATTCAGAGATGGACTGCGGTACACCTTCCATCTGAATATAAATTCAAAGCGCTCGCAATTTGCCTTCGAGCGCTTTGCTTGATTCATTATAAGCTGATTTATTTTTTCGCACTTCAATGTTCATTTCACATTGCGAAATTACCTGAAGTGAGGAGTGTTGATTTGTTTTCAAGGGGCAAAAAAAAGCGGGTCAGAACCGAAGTCCCGACCCGCTTTCTTGCGAGGCGTTAGTGCATTGTTGCCGGAGATTAGAACTCGCCAGCAGCGCCTTTTTCCATCATCTTCCAGATCGTGTTGCGCACTTTCATGGTGGCCACTTTCAGCTCTGGGGGCATTTTCTTGCCCATCTTGATCATCATGTCCATATTGAGTGTGTACAACCACAGACCGTCATCCTTTTCTGCAATCACAATACGGCATGGCAAGAAGGCTGCCATCGCAGGGCTGAAGTCAACCATCATGCGGGCTGTAGTCGGTGAGCAGTAAGAAATCACGCGCAGCATCTTTTGTTTCGTACCGGGGTTGCGTGCTTGCAGTTCATCAGACAATGGCAATACACCTACAGCCTTGATGTTCTCGTCAGTTGCCACTGTTGCCAGCGCGTTTTCGATATCTTCCACAGTAACGCCAGGCTTTACTTTCATCGCCCAGGTAGTGGCCACTGCGATGTCGCCTTCAGATTGCACCCACTTATCCCACATATCCATGAAGGTGCCGCCAGAACCCTCTTCCAGATTACGCATGGCATGGATCGTGCCGCAGCCTGTTAGTTCGCTCAATACGACAACCAGTATCAGGCTCTTGATAATATTTACAAAGTTCATCCTATGCTCTTCCTAAAGTAAAAAATCTGTTCAAATTTTCTTGATTATTGCGTGGCCAAAATGGAATTTGGACGTAGAAATGGCGCCATCAACCAAACCATCCTCACTCAGCTTGCCCCCTTGCTTCAGACAGCAGGGAGTCAGGATAATTCAATTGAAGACGCCATTTCATGCAACAGGTGAAACCAAGTAGCTAACGCTTATTTTTCGCCAGCCAAAATCGCTTTAACCATTGTTTTGATATTTTCAGCTTTGATATGGCCGTGAGGTGGCATTGTGCCGCCCCATACGCCGCTGCCACCATTGGTAACTACACCAATCAGACGCTCTTCTGCTTTTGCATCGCCTTTGTATTTGGCAGTAATCTCAGCAAATCCTGGACCAACAATTTTCTTGGTCATACCGTGGCAAGCTGTACATTTGTTCTGCTTCAACAGTTCCACGCCTGTTGCTTCTACAACTTCAGGGGCAACCGTTGTTGGCTTGCTGATTGCAACTGTGGCTGCCTTGGCTGAGCCTCCGTTTGGCTTATACGGGGTGTTATAGATGCGGTTCAACTCTGCAATGCTTGGATGAGGGTCGCAAGCGATCAGTTTATCCGCGCCGCGTACTGCACCAAAATGACGGTTCTGCTCAGAAATATTGCCATGTGCATCGCAGGCATAGTCAGGCAGCACAGATGTGATTTCAACCTTCTTGGTGCAATCCTTCATGCAAGCTGGATTTTTAACATCGCCCTTGCCTTTTACTTTCCACATATCGTGGTCACGAGTCATACCATTGCGGTTAGGCATCAGCTTCTGAACTTCGGCAATGTTTTCGTTTGACAATACAAAGTCAGATGGCAGGATTTCACCCATGTTCAGGATGTAAGCGACAACGCCGTAAACTTCATCGGTCGTCAAAGTCTTGGGAGCATTCCAAGGCATCGCACGGTTGATGTAATCCCAGATTGTGGACAAGGTGGCAACCTTCATCAGGGTCGAACGCTTGGGCTCAGAGCCATCTGCCAGCGCCAGTACATGACCTGTCTTCACGTCATTAGCTGTTGTACCGCCAACGATAGGACCGAACACTTCCATGGATTCACCGAAAGTGCCGTGGCAGGATGCACATTTCTCATCCCAAACCTTGTTACCCAGGGCAACACTACCTTTGCCTTTAGGAATACCCTTGAAGTCACCGCGCACGTCGATATCCCACGCTGCGATTTCTTTTGGTGTAGCTGTGCGACCAATGCCTGGTAGAGATTGCGCCGTCGCAGCAAAGCTCAACGCCAGCAGCGAAACAGTCAGAATAGCTTTAGTTAACTTGTACATTGGTTACCTCTCCGAAATCTGCGACTCTCCAAGACTGGATCGCATTGTTGTGATAAATCGACTTAGTGCCACGAACGCCACGCAACTGGTTAATCTTAGGTTGAACATAGCCAGTATCATCCATTGCGCGAGATTGCAAGATAGCAGGAGAGCCATCCCATACCCAGTCAATATTGAAGCGTGTCAGTGCTTTGCTCAACACCGGAGTTTCCAGTCTTGCCGTGCGCCATGTACGGCCGCCGTCTGCAGACACGTCAACGCGGGTGATCTTGCCGCGACCGGTCCATGCAAGACCGGTAATGTTATAGAAGCCCTTACCCATCAATACCTGACCACCGGATGGCGAAGTGATAACTGACTTGGCTTCCTGAATGGAGGTGTACTGACGTGTCATGCCATTCGGCATCAGGTCCACGTAGTGACTTACTTCGTCTTTTGTATCAAATGGCTTGTCGCCCACTTCGATACGACGCAGCCATTTGACACTGGAAACACCCTGCACGCCAGGAACAACCAGACGCAGTGGATAACCGTTTTCTGGACGCAGCATTTCGCCGTTCTGACCATAAGCAACAATCACGTCATCCAGCGCGTTTTCCATGCTGATGGTACGTGTCATGCCAGAACCGTCAGCACCTTCGGCCAGAACGAACTTGCCGTTCTTTTTATCGAAGCCGCAATCATCCAGCAATACGGACAGAGGAACGCCGGTGAATTCACTGCAGCTAACCATACCGTGTGTGTACTGCACGGTTGGAACAGCCACATTACCCCACTCGGTCGCGGTGTTGGCGCCGCACTCGATGAAGTGCATACGAGAAACGGAAGGCAGACGCATCAGGTCATCCATGGTGTAGACCTTGGGGTTTTTGACCATACCCATCACCATCAGGCGATGTTTAGTTGGGTCCATATCCTGCCAGCCCTGGTGATGACGCTCGAAATGCAAACCGCTGGGAGTAATAATTCCGAACAGGCCTTGCAATGGCGCAAACGCTACAGAAGCACCGCCTACCTGAGTCAAGCCAGGCGACTCACGACGCACCAGATTAACTTCGTATTTTGATGGCACGCCATACGGATTCGCAGCAACGGGCAAACCCAGTGTCTGGTCGTATTCAGTGTGATTAAGAATCAGCGGGTCGCCCTCAGGCGTTGCCGCCATCGCAGCCTGAGTAAGCGCCGCGCTACCTGCAACCACCGCACTTGCAGCTACAAAGCTTTTGCGGAGGAAGTCACGGCGCTCCTCGTTTAAACCATCTTTAGTAATTGCTGTACTAAGCGAGGCATCAATAAAATTTTCTGGGGCCCGAAGAATGCGGCCTGGTTTCTTAAGTTCGTTTGACATAGAGGTATCCCTAAGTTTGCTTATCGAGGACTTTAACTAATTGATCGTAATTAAATAATTAACTAATTAAATGCTAATATACTTTTGCTAAAAAAAAGCCAGCGCCACCTACTCACCAGACTAAATTTCGAGGTTTGTAATTATGCAGAGGAATTTAAAAAGTTTCAACAACAATCTTCCTATACCTTGGCAATGCAAGGTTTTAGCCTGTCTCCCGCCCCGTCACAGCCTTACCACTACCGATACGGCCTGGGTCGCAGCTGAAGATCAACGATGCAGGATGACTTCCAGCACAAATTTGCTGCCTATGTAGGCCAGCACCAAAAAGCCGAAGCCGATCATGGTCCAGCTCACTGCCGTGCGTCCACGCCAGCCATAGAACCTGTGTCCTGCCAGCAGCACTCCAAATACTACCCAGGAAATAAAACCGAATAGCACTTTATGGTTGAATTGCCATGCTTTGCCGAAAATCTGCTCGGAAAAGACCCAGCCCGAGAGCAGTGTCAGCGTTAGCAGTACAAAACCCGCAGCAATAATACGGAACAGCAACTTTTCCATCGTCAGCAACGGCGGTAAATTGCGCAACAGGGTCGGCAGGCGCGCCCGGTGCAGATTGCTTTCGACCAGCGACATCAATCCGGCATGCAACGCTGCAATGGTGAATAAACTGTAAGCCAGCATTGCCGCCAGCACGTGCGCATCAAACGCCCAGGAAACCGTCTGCGGCATTGTTCGTGTGCCGGGCAAAATTAACGGCAGCATGGCGCCCACCCCGGCCAAGGGCAGCACCAGCGCATTCAGGCTGGCCAGCGGGTAGAAAAAATGCGCCAACCAGTACACCAGTATCGTCAGCCACAATATCAGCGACAGCGCGTTAACCAGGCCGAGATTCAACGCGCCGGCAAACCACAGGTTGTCGTAAAGCAGATAGCCATGCAGTGCGAGCGGCAGCAGTACCGCATTGGCTATTAATCCGCGATTCAGCGTTTCAGCATTGCCGGCAAATAGCGCGCGCAGGAAGATTGCCGACAGCGCGCCGTATGCCAGAAAAGTAATGATATAAACAGTAAGGTTAGACATTTTTTGTCAGGGTGTTTAGACTTCGAGAATTCTACACCATCTTGCGCACCTGTATTTACGCGCCGAACAGGAAATCAACCATGCTGGACAATCTGACCCAACGCCTTAGTGGCGTCATTAAAACACTGCGCGGGCAGGCACGCCTGAGCGAGGACAATATTCAGGACGCGCTGCGCGAGGTGCGCCTGGCGCTGCTGGAGGCCGACGTCGCGCTGCCCGTCGTCAAGGAATTTGCAGCACAGGTCAAACAGGCCGCTTTAGGCCAGGAAGTCATCGGCAACCTGAATCCTGGCCAGGCTTTAATTGGCGTGGTGCATCGCGAACTGACGCGCCTGATGGGCGAGCACAACGATGCGCTGAATCTCGCCACCGTTCCTCCCGCTGTCATCCTGATGGCCGGCTTGCAGGGCGCGGGTAAAACCACCACCAGCGGCAAGCTAGGCAAACTGCTGCACGAGCAGAACCGGAAAAAAGTGCTGCTGGTCAGCTGCGACGTGTATCGCCCCGCCGCGATCGAACAGCTGCGCACCCTCGCCGAGCAGCTCAAGATCGATTTTTTTTCCTCCGACGTCAGCCAGAAGCCGCTGGACATCGCACTGGCCGCGCACGATTACGCACGCAAGCACCACCACGACATCCTGATCGTCGACACTGCCGGACGCCTGGCTATCGACGACGCGATGATGTCAGAAATAAAATCCCTGCATGCCGCGCTCAAGCCAATTGAGACGCTGTTTGTGGTCGATGCGATGACCGGACAGGATGCGGCCAACACTGCCAAGGCCTTTGGCGATGCGCTGCCGCTGACCGGAACGATACTCACCAAGCTGGATGGCGATGCGCGCGGCGGAGCCGCCTTGTCAGTGCGCTACATCACGGGCAAGCCGATCAAATTTGTCGGCGTCAGCGAAAAGATGAACGGCCTCGAAGCCTTCCACCCCGAGCGCATGGCCTCGCGCGTGCTGGGCATGGGCGACGTGCTGTCGCTGATCGAGGACGCGCAGCGCAACGTGGACGTGGCCGAAGCCGAAAAATTTGCAAAGAAGGTGCAAAGCGGCAAGGGCTTCGACCTCAACGACTTCAAGATGCAGATCGTGCAGATGCGCAAAATGGGCGGCGTCTCCGCGATGATGGAAAAGCTGCCCGCCTCGATGAGCAAGGCAGCCGCGGGGGCGACGATAGACGAACGCGCGATCAACCGCACCGAGGGCATCATCAATTCGATGACGCCGCAGGAACGCGCCAAACCGGAAATTTTAAAGGCTACGCGCAAGCGGCGCATCGCGGCTGGTGCCGGGGTGCAGGTGATGCACGTCAACCAGTTGCTGAACCAGTTCGAGCAGACGCAGAAGATGATGAAGATGCTCAGCGGCGCAGGCGGCATGGCCAAAATGATGCGCGGCATGAAGGGCATGCTGCCCGGCAAACGCTGAAAACCGGGTATATACCGAAATAATTATGCATAATTTATTCAATATAATCAAATATATACAATGACAATCAAAGCCATTATTTTTGACGTGGACGGCACCCTCGCCGATACCGAAGACGCGCACCGCAAATCTTTCAACAAGGCCTTCGCCGAAAACAAGCTGGACTGGAACTGGGATGTCGCGCTGTACGACAAGCTGCTCAAGGTTACCGGCGGCAAGGAGCGGATCAAGTATTTTGTTGAATCTTTTTTAACGGGTTTTAACAAGCCCGCCGATTACGAAGGCTTCGTCAAGAATCTGCACGCGGTCAAAACCACGCACTACACCGCGATGATGCGCGCCGGCGACGTGCCGTTGCGCCCCGGCATCAGGCAGCTGATCAATGATGCACGCAAGGCCGGTCTCACCCTCGCCATCGCCACCACCACCTCGCCGGAGAACGTGGGCGCCCTGCTGGAAGTGGGGCTGGGCAAAGACTGGGGCAGCTACTTTGCTTCTGTAGGCTGCGGCGACATCGTGCCGCTGAAGAAGCCTGCACCCGATATTTACAACTGGGTATTGAACGAGATTAAACTTCCCGCCGCCGACTGTATCGCGCTGGAAGACTCGTATAACGGCTTGCGCTCCAGTCTTGCTGCCAGCATCAAAACCTATATCACCACCAACCATTACACACGCAAGCAGGATTTCACCGGCGCAGCGGCAGTGTTTGATGACCTGAGTAACCTTGCTGCATTTTACAAAACTAGCGGACTGTCGTTACCTTAGTTATTCACATTCCAGTAAGAAAAACCCCTTATGTCTTTTGACGTAAGGGGTTTTTACTCTAAACCCGACACATTAACTAAACAGCCCTTCACTTCTGATCAGCACTATGCTTTCTTAAGGAAGTAGGTATATACACCGCTTGCCTCACCGGAACCCAACAACTCGTTACCGGTCTGATTAGCGAATGCCTGCATATCCTTCACAGAGCCAGGATCGGTCGCCACTACTTTTAGTACCTGGCCAGAAGCAATCTCGCCAATGGCTTTCTTGCTACGCAGTATCGGGACAGGACAATTCATTCCTCTTACATCCAGTTCTTTGTTGAATTGCATGATATTTCCTTTCATGGGTTATGGTTATAAATTGTGCTTCTCAAGTACATGGAAGCCCGCTTCCAATTGCTTTACTCACATCCATTGTTTACTCCTGAAGTTGAAGTGGCACATGCCAAGGTCTATACTGAACTATTAATTCATCTTTCGTAAGAATGCACATTTTTGTCAAGTACTACCATTTTGTATACTGAGAGACACAATGCGACACAAACGTTATGACTGTGATTTTGGATGCCCGGTTGAGGCCTGCGTTGAAGTCATCGGCGGGAAATGGAAGGGCGTCATCCTTTTCCACCTTCTCGGCGGCACCAAACGATTTAACGAGTTGATGCGTTTAATGCCAGATGTGACACAACGCATGCTGACGCGACAACTACGGGAACTTGAGGATGATCGGATTATTAACCGAAAAATATATGCTGAGGTTCCCCCAAAGGTTGAGTACTCGCTTACAGACTTTGGAAAAACGCTAGAGCCCGTCCTGCGTATGATTCAGAAGTGGGGTGTCGAATATATCGGGCAGATTACGCAAATTAGAAAACAGCACTCACAGGAGCAGATTTAATACCGAACGCGCACGTCAGGAATATGCTTCTGATGATGAAACCAGCCAGAGCACTGACGATGTAAAATACATTTGTACAACAAAAAGGATCAATTATGTCCAACAAAAAAACCATAGAAACCCCAGATGCACCCGCCGCCATCGGCACCTATTCGCAGGCCGTGCGTGTTGACGACACCGTTTACCTGTCGGGACAGATCGGCCTTGACCCCACCTCCATGCAGATGGTGGATGGCATCGAGGCGCAGATACACCGTGTGTTCCAGAACCTGCGCGCCGTTGCCTATGCCGCGGGCGGCAGCATGGACGACGTGGTGAAGCTGAATATTTTTCTCACCGACCTGTCGCACTTCGCCAAGGTAAACGAAATCATGGCCACCTATTTTCACCAGCCCTATCCGGCGCGCGCGGCTGTCGGCGTAGCATCGCTGCCGCGCAATGCGCTGGTGGAAGCGGATGGCATCATGTTTCTTCAAAACTAGCCGCAACATTAAAAAACTTTGAACTCCGCAGTGCCGCTTTCCCTGCCTGCCACCATCCAGAAAGCCACGCGCGACAAGCTGGCCAAACTCGGCATTCACAGCCGCTTCGATCTGGTGCTGCATCTGCCCCTGCGTTACGAAGATGAAACGCAGCTGGTGCGCATCGACGATTTGCAGCCGGGTGTCGATTGCCAGGTGGAAGGCGAGATCATCCACGCCGAGGTTGCCTTTCGCCCGCGCCGCAGCCTGATCTGCCAACTGAAGGACGACAGCGGCATCCTGTTTCTGCGTTTCCTTAATTTCTATCCCAGCCAGCAAAAACAGCTCGCCGTCGGCAAGCGCATCCGCGCGCTGGGCGAGGCGCGGGTGGGTTATTTCGGCATGGAGATAGTGCATCCCAAGTGTCGTTCCGCGGGCGAAAACACGCCGCTGAAGCAGGCGCTCACCCCGGTCTATCCCACCACCGCTGGCCTGCCGCAGGCCACGTTAAGCAAGCACATACGCAGCGCCTTAAACGATGTGGAATTGCCCGACACCCTGCCTGCTGAATTGATCGCACGGCTCAAGCTGCCGGGTTTTGCCGACAGCGTAAAACTGCTGCATAACCCGACGCCAGATATAGATGCTGAAGCGCTGCTGAACCGCGCGCACCCTGCCTGGTACCGCATCAAGTTCGACGAACTGCTGGCGCAGCAACTTTCCATGCGCCTGCATTACCGCAAACGGCGCAAGCTGAGCGCGCCGCAATTTGCCAGCCACGGCCATTACACCGAGGCATTGCTCAAGGCCCTGCCGTTTGCGCTGACCAATGCTCAGCAGAAGGTGTGGCGCGAAATCAGCCATGACCTGACTCAGCCGCACCCGATGCAGCGCTTGTTGCAGGGCGATGTCGGCTGCGGCAAGACGGTGGTGGCGGCACTTGCCGCGCTGCAGGCGATCGAGAACGGCTATCAGGTTGCGTTTATGGCGCCCACCGAAATTCTCGCCGAGCAGCATTTTCTGAAATTGCGCGACTGGCTGGAGCCGCTCGGCATCAGCCCGGTATGGCTGTCCGGCAGCCTGAAAAAGAAAGACAAGCTCGCCGCGATCGAGCGCATTGCCTCCGGCGACACCCCGCTCGCCATCGGCACCCACGCGCTGTTCCAAAGCCAGGTCGAATTTCACAAACTGGGGCTGGTGCTCGTCGATGAGCAGCATAAATTCGGCGTGCAGCAGCGTCTGGCGATGCGCGGCAAGGGCGTCGAACCGCACCAGCTGATGATGAGCGCCACCCCCATACCGCGCACCCTCGCCATGAGCTATTTTGCCGATCTGGATGTGTCGGTCATCAATGAACTGCCTCCCGGCCGCACCCCTGTCGTGACCAAGCTGGTGAGCGATGCGCGGCGCAACGAGGTGTTTGAGCGCGTGCGCAATGCCTGCGTGGAAGGGCGGCAGGCCTACTGGGTATGCCCGCTGATCGACGAATCGGAAACCCTGCAGTTGCAGACGGCGCTGGAGACCTACGCCACGCTGAAGGAAACCTTTCCCGATCTCAATGTCGGCCTTGTGCACGGCAAACTCGGCAACGCCGACAAAGCCAGCGTGATGGCGGCCTTCAAGGCCAACGAGGTGCAACTGCTTGTCGCCACCACCGTGATCGAAGTTGGCGTGGACGTGCCCAACGCCAGCATGATGGTGATCGACCATGCCGAGCGCATGGGGCTGTCGCAGCTGCACCAGCTGCGCGGCCGCGTCGGTCGCGGTGCGGCGCACAGCCTGTGCGTGCTGCTGTTCCAGACGCCGCTGTCGGAACTGGCGCGCGCGCGCCTGAAAATTATTTTTGAAAATACCGACGGCTTTGAAATTGCGCAGCAGGACATGCAGCTGCGCGGCCCCGGCGAACTGCTCGGTGCACGCCAGAGCGGCGTGCCCATGCTGCGCTTTGCCGATGTGAACGAGGATGCGGCGCTGATCGAAACCGCGCGTAACATGGCCGATGAAATGCTGCGAGATTACCCCGAGGCGGCTCGCGCCCATCTGCAGCGCTGGATGGCGAACAAACCGGATTACCTGCATGCCTAAGCGCGACTGGCTGAGCTTTATACCCGCCATTGAAACCGGCTACGCACCCTGGCTGCACGATCATGGCTCGCTCACGCGGCGCATACAGAAACGCTGCAGGGTTTTTGATGTCCACAATCTGCATGCAGGCTTAAGCATGGCAAACCGGGACGAAATCGGCCTGCTTCACCTTTCGCGCCCGCAGCAAGTCTACACCCGCAATGTATTTCTTTACGCGGATAACAAGCCCGTCGTGTTTGCGCATAGCGTAGTCGCAGCCCACCCTCTGCACCATGCCTGGCATGCGTTGCAGCATCTGGGCAATCGCCCCCTGGGCGCGCTGCTGTTTTCGCACCCGCTCGTGCAACGCGCGCCGCTGCATTACAAATCGCTGAAACCCGAACACCCGCTGTATCGTCAGGCCGTCGGTGTGATGGCGATAAAGCCGCAGCGACTGTGGGCAAGGCGCTCGGTGTTTACACTGCATGGCGCATCACTGCTGGTGACGGAAGTTTTCTTGCCGGATATACTAAAATTGGAACTAAGCAAGGTTGATCGCTGAGCTGCCGGGAATTTCCCGTTGCGCAGGACATTACTATTTACTGAAAATGAATCTAACACAACGCCTGACCCTGTACCTCCGCCTGATGCGCCTCGACCGCCCCATCGGCATCCTGCTGCTGCTGTGGCCGACTTTATGGGCAATCTGGATCGCCAGCAACGGTCACCCGCCATTGCTCATCCTGTTTATCTTTGTCGCCGGCACGGTGCTGATGCGCTCCGCGGGCTGCGTCATCAACGACTATGCCGACCGCGATGTTGACAGGCATGTAAAACGCACCCAGCATCGCCCCATCACCAGCGGGCAAGTCTCTTCGCGCGAAGCGCTGGGGCTGGCAGCCGCTCTTGCCATCGTCGCCTTCCTGCTGATCCTGCCGCTCAATACGCTCACTCTGCTGCTGTCCGTACCTGCCGTGCTGCTGGCCGGCAGCTACCCCTACACCAAGCGCTTCCTTGCCATTCCGCAAGCCTACCTCGGCATCGCTTTCGGCTTCGGCATCCCGATGGCATTCGCCGCGATACAGGGCAGCGTACCTGCGATTGTGTGGTGGCTGCTGCTCGCCAACATCTTTTGGTGCATCGCCTACGATACCGAATACGCAATGGTGGACAGGGACGACGACGTCCATCTCGGCATCCATTCTTCTGCACTGCTCTTTGGAAGATATGATGTGGCTGCGGTAATGATGTGCTATGCCGCAGCGCTCGCCGTCCTTGCTTATGCGGGTGCCATGCTGCAACTGGGCATTGCGTATTACATCGGCTTGCTGGCTGCAGCAGGCATCGCCGCCTATCACTACACGCTCATTCACCAGCGCCAGCGCGCAGCATGTTTCAGGGCATTTCTGCACAACAACTGGCTGGGCGCAGCAGTGTTTGCGGGACTTGCGGCAGATTATTTTTTGCGCAGCTGATCTTGCACAGCGCAGCTGACTTACTCTGCGCAGACAAGCCTGCGTGAATTGGCGGCGTAAAAAAACCCGGCACTCAGTGCCGGGTTTTTTAATTCAAGAAGCTATTAAGCAGCCTGGATGTTTGCAGCTTGCTTGCCTTTAGGGCCCTGAGTCACATCGAATGTAACTTTTTGACCTTCCTGGAGAGACTTGAAACCGTTCATGTTGATCGCTGAAAAGTGCGCGAATAAATCTTCGCTACCATCATCGGGAGTGACAAAACCAAATCCCTTTGCGTCGTTGAACCATTTAACTGTACCGTTTGCCATGTGATTACTTCCTTATTAAAAAACGGGAAAAACTCCCGCAAAACTATTTGAATCGAAGATTGCACATGGGAAAGCCAGTACTGCAAAAACTTTGAAACAAATACCTGAAAGCGTTTTACGCATGTTTGCTGACTATAGCAAGAGATTTCTGACATATCTGCAGATCGTCGTGCTGCCCGGCAGGTTGTTGCGCTTCCCCAAGCTGCGCGATCAATCAAGCGGCACCATCCAGCGCACGCTTCCAGCTGCGCAACGGAATACTGCTTTTCAGCCGGTGTATCGCGCGGTCGCATAACAGCGGGTGAATTTCGTGCCCCACGCCGGGCTCCACATCCAGGGTCGCATCGCCCCCCAGTTGCCGCATGCGTTCATACGCGGCAAGTGCATGCTCTGCCGGAATCACGCTGTCGTCTGCACCGTGCAGCAGGTGCAAGGTGGTGAGCTCGGGCGCCTTGTCCGGCAGCGCCGCAAAGCGTCCGGCAAAGGCCAGCACCCTGCCGACCTGGCCATCATACTGCACGCTGAATTGCAGCGCCATGATCGCGCCCTGCGAAAAGCCGGCCAGCGCGGTATCGGTCTGCAACACATTAAAGCGTTTCTGCGCGTAACTCACCAAGGCAAACAGTGCCGGGATCGCAGCGGCCACGCGTGCCGCGCGATTCTCGTCATTGATGCCGCTGTTTGAATACCACTGCCGCCCATTGCCGCCGCCATCAAAAGGATAGGTCGCGTCCGGCAAAAAGAAAGCCGCCTGCGGAAACTCATGCTTGAGCCGGTCGGCCAGGGGCACCATGTCCGCGGCCTGCGCACCCAGGCCATGCAACAGGATAAACAGCTGCTGCGGCTGCATCGTTTCCGGCCACAACTCCAGCCCTTGATACATTAAATCTGTCATAAATTATTAAATACAATCAAGTCGTTATGAATTGACGCGCGATGCCATTGAAGATACACCTGAGGACGTACGGCGCCGCTATGGAATGCACCTTGCGCCACTAATAACCTGCAACGCCTTTGTCATGAAGGATGCACTAAGCGCGCCCCTGAATTTTACGATGGATATCGGCTTTCTGAAATCTGCGCTGATTTCCTTTGCTACATTGCAGTCCTTAAATCCTCAGCCACCCCGCCATGACACAAGCTATAAAAAACCCGCCTGCTGGCGGGTTTGGTTTTTACACCCAATCCCTGGGCAGCAGAAACTTGTCATACAACTCGGCCTCCGGCGTGCCTTTTTTCGGGTGCCAGTCGTAGCGCCATTTCACCAGCGGCGGCATCGACAGCAGGATGGACTCGGTGCGGCCATTGCTCTGCAGGCCAAAGATGGTGCCGCGGTCGATCACCAGGTTGAACTCGACATAGCGGCCACGGCGGTACAGCTGGAAGTCGCGCTCGCGCTCGCCGTAGGGCGTGTCTTTGCGCCGCTCCAGCAGCGGCAGATAGGCCGGCAGGAAGTGGTCGCCGACGCTTTGCTGGATGGCGAAGGCGGTGTCGAAATCGGGTTCGCTCAGATCGTCGAAGAAGATGCCGCCCACGCCGCGCGGCTCATTGCGGTGCTTGAGGAAGAAATATTCGTCGCACCATTTCTTGTATCTGGCATGCAGCTCTGCGCCGAAGGGATCAAGCGATTTTTTGCATGTTTGATGGAAGTGCTGTGCATCTTCTTCAAAGCCGTAATAGGGGGTCAGGTCCATGCCGCCGCCAAACCAGAAGGCGGAACTGCCATCCGGCTTCTTCGCCATGAACATGCGCACATTGGCATGCGAGGTCGGCGCGTAAGGGTTGCGCGGATGCAGCACCAGCGACACGCCCATTGCCTCCCAGCTGCAGCCAGCCAGCTCGGGACGGTGCGCAGTGGCCGATGCCGGCATTTTGTCGCCCTGCACATGCGAGAACGCCACGCCGCCGCGCTCCAGCACATTGCCCTCTTCGAGGATGCAGCTGATGCCGCCGCCAGCACCTATTCCTGCGCCGCCCGCTTCCCTGCTCCATGCATCGCGCACAAATTTTTTGCCATCAATGTGCTCGAGGCCTTTAACAATACGATCCTGCAATCCCAGCAGGTATTGTTTCACTGCGTCGCTATTCATGCCTTGCTCCTGTTGCCGATGGCGCGATAGCCAATGTCATGGCGCATCTGTGCACCGTCGAATTTTATTGTGTCGGCTACCTGATACGCGCGACGCTGTGCCATGCTGACATTGCCGCCCAGTGCGGTGACGCACAGCACGCGGCCGCCGCTGGTGACAACATTGCCATCCCTCATCGTGGTGCCGGCATGAAACACATGCGCGTCTTCTTCGGCTTTGACCATGCCTTTAACGATGTTCAGCCCGCTGATGGCATCGCCCTGGCGCGGCGTATCGGGATAGTTGGCAGCTGCCATCACCACCCCCAGCGCGGCGCGTATATCCCAATCCGCATCGATCTGATTCAAGGTGCCGGCTATCGCATGTTCGATGATCACAGACAAGTCGCTCTTCAGTCGCATCATGATGGGCTGGGTTTCGGGGTCGCCCATGCGGCAATTAAATTCCAGCACCTTGAGGTCGCCCTTGGCATCGATCATCAAGCCCGCATAGAGAAAGCCGGTGTAGATGATGCCTTCTTTTGCCATGCCCTGTATCACCGGCTTGATCACTTCGCGCAGCGCGCGAGCATGCAGAGTCGGCGTGATGACAGGGGCCGGGGAATACGCACCCATGCCGCCGGTATTGGGGCCCTGGTCTCCATCCAGCAAACGCTTGTGATCCTGGCTGGTGGCAAGTGCCAGTACATTCTTACCGTCCACCATCACGATAAAACTGGCTTCCTCGCCCGCCAGAAACTCTTCGATCACCACGCGTGCGCCGGCATTGCCCAGCTTGTTGTCGGACAGCATCATGTCGATCGCGGCAAACGCTTCGTCCTTGCTCATCGCCACCACCACGCCCTTGCCCGCAGCCAGACCGTCGGCCTTGATCACGATAGGCGCGCCGTGCTTTTCCACATAGGCTTTTGCACCCGACACATCGGAAAAGGTCTGGTGGAACGCGGTGGGAATGTTGTGCCGCACCATGAAAGCCTTGGCGAAATCCTTGGAGCTTTCCAGTTGTGCAGCGGCTTTGGTCGGGCCGAAAATTTTCTGGCCGGCAGCGCGAAACGCGTCGACGATGCCTGCTGCCAGCGGCGCTTCCGGGCCTACCACGGTGAAATAGATGTCTTCTTTCTGTGCAAAGGCGAGCAGTTCAGGAATGCCGGTAATCGGCAGATTTTCCATACCGTCTTCCAGCGCAGTGCCCGCATTGCCGGGTGCCACGTACACTTTTTGCACGCGCCTGCCTTGAGCTAAGCGCCACGCCAACGCGTGTTCACGGCCACCGCCTCCTACTACTAATATTTTCATGCAAACCTCAGCGTAGGGTGGGCAAGTTGCATCTGCCCACCATTCTCAACATATATTCAGCGTGGGCAGATGCAACTTGCCCACCCTACCTTGCCAAAAAATAGCCACAGAGAGCACAGAGAAAAGCCTTAACTACACTCTCTGTGGCCTCGGCGCTCTCTGCGGCTAAATGATTAATGCCTGAAGTGACGCATACCGGTGAACACCATCGCCATGCCATGCTCATCCGCTGCGGCAATTACTTCATCGTCGCGCATCGAGCCACCGGGCTGGATCACCGCAACAATGCCTGATTTGGCTGCGGAATCAATGCCATCGCGGAAGGGGAAGAAGGCGTCGGATGCCATCACCGAACCCGCCACCTGCAGGCCTGCATGCTCGGCCTTGATCGCTGCAATACGGGCCGAATTAACACGGCTCATCTGTCCTGCACCCACGCCTATTGTCATATTGCCCTTGGCGTAGACAATCGCGTTGGATTTGACATACTTCGCCACGCGCCAGGCGAACAGGAGGTCAGCCATTTCCGCCTCGGTCGGCTTGCGTTTGGACACCACCTTGAGTTCCTTATACAGGGCGAGGTCGGCATGCTGCACCAGCAAGCCGCCGGTGACACGCTTGAAATCCATGCGCAGCGGGGGCTCTTTTGGCCACTGGCCGCATTCGAGCAGGCGCACATTCTTCTTCGCCGCCACGATGTCGCTTGCCGCCTTGGAAACCTTGGGCGCGATGATCACTTCCACAAACTGGCGCTCGACGATAGCCGCTGCGGTCTTGGCATCAAGTTCACCATTGAAGGCGATGATGCCGCCGAAAGCAGATTCGGGATCAGTCTTGTAAGCGAGGTCATAGGCTTCCAGCAAATTCTTGCCATAGGCCACACCGCACGGGTTGGCGTGTTTGACAATGACGCAGGCCGGTGCCGCATCAAACTGCTTGACGCATTCCAGCGCGGCATCGGCATCGCCGATGTTGTTATAGGAAAGCTCCTTGCCCTGCATCTGGCGTGCGGTCGCAATCGACGCTTCCTTCGCATCGGCCTCGATATAGAACGCGGCGCTCTGGTGCGGGTTCTCGCCGTAGCGCATGGCCTGTGCCTTGCCGAACTGGAAATTGATGACCTCGGGGAACTGCTGTCTGCTGCCGTCTTCGGCCAGCGCTGTCAGGTAATTGCTGATGGTGCCGTCGTAGGCAGCAGTATGCGAGAAGGCCTTCTTCGCCAGCGCCAGGCGGGTCTTGTCGCTGACCGCACCGCCGTTGGCTTTCATTTCAGCCAGCACGGTTTTGTAATCCGCCGCATCGGTGACGATCGCCACATGCGCGTGGTTCTTGGCTGCGGAACGCACCATGGCCGGGCCGCCGATGTCGATGTTTTCGATCGCATCTTCGAAACTGCAGTTTGGCTTGGCGATGGTGGCGCTGAAAGGATACAGATTGACCACCACCAGATCGATGGTGGGGATGTTGTGCTGTTTGAGGGTGGCCACATGCTCGGGCAGATCGCGCCGCGCCAGTATGCCGGCATGCACTTTCGGCTGCAGCGTCTTCACGCGCCCGTCCAGCATCTCCGGGAAGCCAGTGTAATCGGCCACTTCGGTGACCGGCACGCCGTTGTCGGCGAGCAATTTGGCGGTGCCGCCGGTAGAAAGGATTTTCACGCCTTGCTGGTGCAATCCTTTGGCGAATTCCAGTACGCCTGCTTTATCCGAGACGCTGATGAGTGCTTGCTTGATGGCTGTCATAATAATTATCCAATATAATCAATAAATTATTTAATATCGTGCTCGAGGATTTTTTTGCGCAGGGTATTGCGGTTGATGCCCAGCAAATCCGCCGCACGGGTCTGGTTGCCGTCGGCATGGTGCATCACCGTTTCAATCAGCGGCTTTTCCACACAGTTCATCACCATTTCAAAGATCGCACAGGAAGGCTCTTCACCATCCAAATCCTTGAAATATTCGTTCACAGCCTTGCGCACATAGCGCGCAATATCATTCTCATTCAGCATACAGTCACTCGTCCCCTTGTTCATGCTGTCAGCTCCTCTCCGTATTGAAGATGTTCACCGCGTTGCAATTGTTCATCAAAAAAATCATTCACCGCCACCATCTGCTCTGCACTTGTCGGCAGTTTGTTCATATGATGGCGAAACTTCGCCGACCCCACCAGACCGCGCGTATACCAGGAGATATGCTTGCGCGCCACACGCGTGCCGGTGTGCTCTCCATAGAATTCGTACAGCTCATGCATGTGCTGCACCAGCACGCGCTGCACCTCGTCCACCTGTGGTGCCGCCAGGTGCTCGCCGGTGCTGAGAAAATGTTCTATCTCGCGGAACAACCATGGTCGCCCCTGTGCGGCGCGGCCTATCATCACCGCGTCCACCCCGGTTGTTTCCAGCACGTATTTGGCTTTTTCCGGCGTGGTGATGTCGCCATTGGCAATCACCGGAATATTTACACTGGCTTTGACTGCGCTAATGGTGTCGTACTCGGCATCGCCGGTATAGGCGCAGGCGCGGGTGCGGCCATGAATGGCCAGCGCCTGGATGCCGCTGGCTTCGGCAATTTTTGCGACGCTGACCGCATTGCGGTTGGTTTTATCCCAACCGGTGCGGATTTTCAGGGTAACCGGCACATTGACTGAAGCCACCACCGCCTCCAGTATTTTGGCCACCAGCCCCTCGTTCTGCATCAGCGCCGAGCCTGCCATCACATTGCATATTTTTTTGGCCGGGCAGCCCATGTTGATGTCGATAATCTGCGCCCCCTGATCCACGTTGTATTGTGCGGCGCGCGCCATCATTTCGGGATCGGTGCCGAGGATCTGCACCGAGATAGGATCGACCTCGCCTTCGTGGTTGGCGCGGCGCTTGGTCTTTTCGGAGCCGTACAGCAGCGAATTGGAAGACACCATTTCGGATACTGCCATGCCCGCCCCCATGCGCTTGCACAGCATGCGGAACGGCCTGTCCGTCACGCCGGCCATGGGCGCGACGATCAAGTTGTTTTTTAGCTTGTAGGGGCCGATTTGCATGGGGGTTTTCCGAAAGGGGCGGGGATTATAAATGAAGCGCACTGCAACCGCCATGCTCGCCTGAAAATCGGCCCCGCTTCTTGTGCTATCATTTCAGAACTTCCCCCTGCCAATCTTTATCTTATGGATTTCGATGTCATCATCATCGGCGGTGGCCTGGTCGGCGCCAGCCTGGCCGCTACGCTCAAGTCCAGCGGACTTGTCATTGGCCTGCTTGAGAGTCAGCCGGCTGATACCCGCACTGAAGGCTGGGACAGCCGCATCTATGCCATCAGCCCCGGCAATGCGTCATTTTTGACTGACTGCGGGGTATGGCAGCATCTGGACATGAGCCGCGTGCAGCCTGTTGCTGCCATGCATATTTTTGGCGACGAGGGCGCAGAGCTGGATTTCAGCGCCTATCAGATCGGCGCACCCGAACTCAACTTCATCCTGGAAAATCGCTTGCTGCAACAAGCGCTGTGGCAGGCGCTGCAGCAGCAGGACAATCTCACGCTGTTCAACCCGGCACGTTGCACCAGCCTGGCGTGGCGCGACGAATATGCCGAGCTGACGCTGCAAGACGGGCGCGCGCTGCGCGCCAAACTGATCGTCGGCGCTGATGGACGCGACTCCTGGGTGCGCCAGCAGGCAGGCATCTCAGCGGCGCCCACGCTATACCAACAGCACGGTGTGGTGGCCAATTTCAGTGTCGAGCAGCCGCATCGCGGCACCGCCTTCCAGTGGTTCCAGCCTGACGGCATACTTGCGCTGCTGCCGCTGCCGCAGCAGATGGTTTCTATGGTGTGGTCGGTGAGCCCGGAGAAATCAGCAGCGCTGCTGGCGCTGCCGCAGGAAGAGCTATGCGCCCAGGTCGCAGCCGCCTCGCATCACACCCTCGGCGGATTGAAGCTGGTCACCCCCCCCGCCGCCTTCCCGCTGCGCCTGTTAAATCTGCCGCACATCATCGCGCCGCGCCTGGCGCTGGTGGGTGATGCCGCGCATAATGTACATCCGCTCGCCGGACAGGGAGTAAACCTTGGCTTCCGCGATGCTCGGGAACTCGCCGGTGTACTGCTGGATCGCGGCGCGCAATCTGATTGCGGCGATGCCCACCTGTTGCGCCGCTATGAACGCGCGCGCCGGGAAGATATTGTTTCCATGCAGCTCACCACCGATGCGCTGAAGCATCTGTTCAACAACACTAATCCGCTGCTGCGCAGCCTGCGCAACCTCGGCCTCTCCCTTACCAACCAGCTTGCACCGCTGAAAAAAATGCTGGCACGCCACGCACTTAATTAATCTAACCTGGACTTAATCATGCATAAAATTTTAATATTGTTACTCGCCGCCTCCATTTCCTACGCCTATGCGGGGGAGGCTGAAATCAAGAGCACCCTGCAGACAAAAATTCCCCAGATAGGTCAGATCACCAAGGTAAGCAAATCGCCTGTGCCCGGCTTATATGAGGTAATCACCCAGGACCATTTGTTCTACACCGATGAGAAGGCGCAGTTTCTGATTGATGGTGCGGTATTTGACCTGAAGACCATGCGCAACCTGACCGAAGAACGTTCGCGCAAACTGTTTGCGCTCGATTTCAGCAAGCTTCCGCTTGAGCTGGCCGTAAAACAGGTCAAAGGCAAGGGTGAACGCAAGCTGGCGATTTTCACCGATCCCAATTGCGGCTTCTGCAAGAAGCTGGAGAAGGAGTTGCTGCAAATAGACAATGTCACCATTTACCAGTTTTTGTATCCTGTGTTCCCCGGATCGGAAGAAAAGGCACGTGCGGTATGGTGCAGCAAAGACCGCGCCAAAGCCTGGGATGATTTGATGCATCACGATATCATTCCACCCGCAGGAAATTGCGATGCACCCATTGCAAAGGTGCTGGCCCTGGGCAGGAAATTAAAAGTTAATGGTACGCCCGCGATTATTTTTGCCGATGGAACAATCAACCCAGGTTACCTGCCTGCAGCCGAACTTGAGAAGGCGCTGACTGCAGCAGCAAACCGCTAGGCCTGGCATATAAATTTCGAGCTTGCGAGGCTGGGCTAATAGCATCTTATTTCCTGTCCACCGGCAACTCGGAAAGCCTTGTAGCACATGCATAAGTATGCAATGATTCATGGACTTGCCTGATCATGCAATGGGCAGAACGGGCTAACGAACTATATCTTTTCATCACCATGAAAAATATTCCTATACCTGCCGAGATCCATCAACTTACGGCCAACGGCAATCCGGACGAGGTCTGGGGCAAAGCCGTCGATATTGTCAGGCATATCAATCCCGCCTATGACTTTACCCTGGCACACAAAGCCTTTTCGGATGTTTTAAGAATATTTTGCGGTGACTATCCCGGTTATTGCGCCATCAAAACGCCGTACCACAATTTGCACCACACGATGGATGTGTTCCTGTGCGCGGTGAGGTTATCGCATGGAGTGCATATTTCCGGCACCCCGCTGACTGACCACGAGATTACCTGGATCATGCTGGCCACCCTGATGCACGATATTGGCTATGCGCAGCGCCTGGACGAAGACTGCGGCTCAGGGGCGCAACACACACTGACCCATGTTGGCAGAGGGATCAAATTCATGCAGCATTATCTGCTTGAACACGACTTTCCGTCGGGCTTTGCTGCCCCAATCGAATACTTGATGAACAGCACCAATCCGGCGCTGGATTTTGACGCCATCGATTTTCCCGATAAACGCACGCGCCTGCTCGCCCAGATTGTTGGCTCGGCCGATATAGTCGGGCAAATGGCTGACCGCAGTTATCTGGAGAAATTGTTGTTTCTGTATCTGGAGTTTCAGGAGGCACGGTTTGGCAATTACGCCAGCCTGCACGATCTGCTGTGCCAGACCAAACATTTTTATGACGTGACCAGAGAGAAAAAGCTGGATGGCAAATTTGAAGGCATCTACAAAAAATTGTCCTTCCATTTCAATGATTACATGGGTATGGAGAACAACTATTACGTGGAGTCGATAGAAAAAAACATCGCCTATCTGGCAAAAGTAATTTCGCTCGACGAAGCCGAGTTTCTAACGATGCTGAAACGTGGCGGCATTGTAGAAAAATCGCATACGCTGGTTTAGCCAGTCGGCTTGTGCTTCAAGCATGACGCCTTCTGCAACGGGCGCCCCTAAAATTGCACGGGTTCTCCGCCCTTAGGAAACAGAACCCACATGCGCCCCTGCTGTTTCATGCGCCCGGCCTGTGCACCGGCTTTTTCACCGAATCCCCAGAAGAAATCTGCGCGCACCGGTCCCCTGATGGCGCCGCCGGTGTCCTGCGCCAGCATCAAGCGATTGAGCGGCGTGGTACTGTTGGGCTGTGTTGTGGCAAGGAATACGGGCGAGCCCAGCGGGATACTGCGCGGGTCTACCGCAATGCTGTATTCGTTGGTGAGCGGCACACCCAGTGCGCCAAGCGGGGTGCCCAGCGTATCCGGCAATTCGCGGAAGAATACATAACTGGGATTCTGTTCCAGTAGCGCCATCAGTTTGTCCGGATTCTTTTCTCCCCAAACTTTGATGCCCTGCATGGAGGCGTCTTCCAGCCTCATCTCGCCCATCTCGATCAGTTTTTTTCCGACGGAAACATAGGGGTGGCCATTTTGGTCAGCATATCCCACTTTGATTTGTCGCCCATCCACCAGCTCAATGCGTCCTGAGCCCTGAATCTGCAAGAAGAATAATTCGACTGCATTTTCAACCCAGAATAATTCACGCCCCCTGAGTCCATCGGTGCCCGCATCAATCTCGGCGCGCTTGTAATAGGGCACGACACGCTTGCCCGACAAACGCCCGCGCAAACGCTGGCCCTTGAGCTGGGGATAGGCATCGCCCAAGTCTATCTCCAGCATGTCGTCAGGTGCGGCATACAGCGGGTAGCGGAAGCGCGCACTCTTGAAGCGGCTGCCCTTGAGCAAAGGTTCGTAGTAGCCAGTGATCACCCCCTGCTCGCTGCCATCCGGATTAAACACCTGGTACGGCGTAAGCCTGTCCTCATAAAATGCGCGCTGCGCTACACCGTCATTTTTATCCACTGCCTCCGCACCGGCGCAAATTGGCTGCCACTGTGGCTTGGCCTTGAGTACGCGGCAGCTCTGCAACAGCGCAGCCCACGACGGCGTGAGATCTAGCGTTGCCCATTCCGGCAACACCTCCCATTTACTGGGTGCAAACAGCGGTGTTGGCGCAGATACCACAGGGGGAGCAACCACTGCCGAAGGAGGTGTCACCGCGGTACGATGCTTTACCACGGGCGTGGTTTTGCATGCCGCAAGCAGCACACTCACTGCCAATATTCCAAACCACCATACTTGCTTGTTCATCATGATTCTTTCTTCACTAATTCAATCAGGCGAAACCAGCCGCCCGCCAATATCGGCTCATCTGATACCAGGCTCAAGCTTGGCGTACTGGCCAGCACCTCCTCAAACACAACATCCAGACGTGTAGCAAGTTTTGCGATTATCAAGCTAAGACTGCGGCGCACCCATGCACGTTCCCCGGGGCGCAAAAATTTGTCAAAAATATAAATTCGGCCACCCGCTTTGAGCACGCGTGCCGCTTCAGCCAAGCACCGTTCAGGGTGCGGCACAACAGCAACAATAAGGTGCAGCACCACATAATCAAAATACTCATCGGCAAAAGGCAATGCCATGCTATCGCCCTGTACCCATTGCATATGCAGATGACGCGCTCTGCTTTGCGCGCGCGTCAGCATGGCAGCAGTCAGATCGAGTGCTGTGTATTCATGGCTGGCCTGTAAAAAGGGGAAATCGAGTCCTGTGCCCGCCCCGCTCAGCAGGACGCGCGCCGGCCCCTGCGGCAAGCGGGACAGACTGCGCTGCCGCGAGCCAGCCGTTGCCCGCGCCAGAAATACATCGTAGAAAGGTGCAATAAAACGGTAGCTGGTTTGAAGGGACATGCTCAGGCGGGCCGAATTAAGCCAAAGCTAATGAAGGACGCGCGGTACGCTCAGGACAAACTGTGGAATCGGTGCATCGAATTTTGCGCCATCTTCGACTACCATCTGGTAGCTGCCAGTCATGGTGCCGACCGGCGTTGATAACACCGTTCCGCTGGTATAGCCAAAACTCTGTCCCGGCTTAATTACAGGCTGCTCACCCACTACACCCTGCCCGCGCACTTCCTGCACCTGATTGTTGGCGTCAGTGATGATCCAGTGGCGGCTGAGCAGTTGCACGGTGCTATCCCCATTATTGGTGAGGGTGATGGTATAGGAGAAAACAAAGCGGTTATCCGCCTCGTCGGACTGCTCCGCGAGATATTTTACCTGGGCAACAATTTGTATTTTCGATGCATTATTTTCCATTTTGTCATTTCACCGCATTTTTCACTTTATAGCAAGATTAGTTCAACCCTTTGCGAAACAAGGTTGAACTTTTGCCCATTTATCGGGTCAGCGAGTTTCGGGTAGAATGCACGCTTCAAATTCATATTCTGTTAAGGACACGCCATGTACCAGATCGCACCCAGCATTCTTTCCGCAAACTTTGCCAGACTGGGCGAAGAAGTAGATAACGTTCTCGCCTCCGGTGCGGATATCGTGCACTTTGACGTAATGGACAATCATTACGTGCCCAATCTGACTATCGGCCCGCTGGTATGCGAAGCATTGCGCAAGCATGGCGTCACTGCCCCGATCGACGTGCATCTGATGGTGAAACCTGTTGACCGCATCATTCCCGACTTTGCCAAGGCCGGCGCTACCTACATCACCTTCCACCCTGAGGCTTCCGAGCATATCGACCGCACCATTGGCTTGATCAAGGAAAATGGCTGCAAGGCTGGTCTGGTATTCAATCCTGCCACGCCACTCGACGTGCTTGAATACATGCTGCCCAAACTGGACATGGTATTGCTGATGTCGGTTAACCCCGGTTTCGGCGGTCAGAAATTCATTCCGCATACCCTGGCCAAGGCCCGCCAGGTACGCAAGATGATCGATGCATCCGGCCTCAAAATTCGCCTGGAAATCGATGGTGGCGTAGGCCCTGCCAACATCCGCGAAGTGGCTGAAGCAGGCGTGGATACCTTTGTGGCTGGCTCTGCAGTGTTCGGCAAGAAGAACGACAAAGACAAGAACCACTACAACACCGTCATCGCTGAAATGCGTGCCGAACTGGCTAAAGTTGGCAAGTGATGGCATTCAAAAACTTTCCGCTGCCGGTCAAAGCGATCGTTATCGACCTCGACGGTACCTTGCTGCACACGGCTCCTGAGCTGGCCGAATCGGCCAACCGCATGTTGCGTGACATGGGGCGTGCTCCCGTATCGCAAGACCTGCTAAAGAGCTATATCGGCAACGGTATTCACTGGCTGGTCAAGCGCGCATTGACGGGCGACATGTATGCCGAGCCGGATGCTGCCTTGTTCGATAAAGCACTGCCGATTTACGAAAAGCATTACACCGAACTTTCATGCAACAGCAAACCTTTCCAGAATGTGGTTCAGGGTCTGGATGCCATGAAAGCAGCCGGTTTCAGATTAGGCTGCATCACCAACAAGGTTGAACGCTACACCACACCCATTTTGAAAAATTCCGGCCTCGCGCCTTATTTCGAAATCGTGGTTGCAGGCGACACACTGCCCGAGAAAAAGCCACACCCAATGCCTTTGCTGCACTCGGCCAAGTTTTTCGGCGTGCCTATTGAAAATCTTTTACTGGTGGGTGATTCACTGAGTGATGCACAGGCAGCTCGCGCTGCAGGCTGCCCTATCATCTGCGTACCGTATGGTTACAACCATGGCGAGCCGGTTGCTTCACTCAATGTGGATGCGGTGATTCCTGACCTGTCAGCCTTGATGCCTTTGATCAAACGCGTTTAAACATGACAAAACAACTCCTTAAAAATTCAGTCTGGCGATGGTACTGATGTTTATGTAGGTTGGGTTAACGTTTCTGCGTAACCCAACATGTGTTGTTAACGCGAAATGTTGGGTTACGCGATGAAGCCGCTAACCCAACCTACAAGATACAGGAGGTTTGCATGTTGCATCCCATCACCGAACAAGCATTCAATGAACTCGTCAAACAAGGCTACAACCGCATTCCGCTGGTTGCCGAAACCTTTGCCGATCTCGACACGCCGCTTTCGCTTTATCTCAAGCTTGCCAACAAACCCTATTCCTATCTGCTGGAATCGGTGCAAGGTGGCGAACGCTTTGGGCGATATTCTTTTATCGGCCTGCCTGCCCATACACGCATAACTGTGCACGGCAAGTCCGTTACACTGACCCAGCCTTCTGGCGATCGCACACACACCGTGGAAAATCCGCTGGACTTTATCCAGCACTATCAGTCGCAATTCAAGGTGGCCCCGTTGTCCGGTCTGCCGCGCTTTACCGGCGGACTGGCTGGCTATTTCGGCTATGACACGGTGCGTTACATTGAGCCACGTTTGGCGCAGACGCAGAAAAAGGACGTCATCGGCACACCGGACATTCTGCTGATGCTCACAGAACAGTTGGCAGTGGTGGACAACCTGTCCGGCAAGCTGACCTTTATCGTGTATGCCGATACCTCACAAAAAGATGCCTACAAACACGCCAAGCAGCGCCTCGATTCCCTGCAACGTGCATTACGTGAGCCCGTCAAAATTCCGGATGCACCACCATTTACGGCATACGAAGCACAATCGGAATTTGGCGAAGAAGCATTCAAGTATGCCGTCGAAAAGGCCAAACGCTATATTTTTGATGGCGACATCATGCAGGTAGTACTGTCACAGCGCATGGCACAACCCTTCCCCGGTTCACCTCTGTCGCTGTACCGTGCGCTGCGCAGCATCAACCCTTCGCCCTACATGTTCTATTACAACATGGACGACCACCACGTGGTCGGCGCTTCCCCCGAAATTCTGGTGCGCCTGGAAGGCGACAACGTCACCGTGCGCCCCATCGCCGGTACCCGTCCACGTGGCAAGACACCAGAGCAGGATGCCGATCTGGCTGAAGAATTGCTGGCCGATCCTAAAGAACTGGCCGAACACCTGATGCTGATCGACCTTGGCCGCAACGACATAGGCCGCGTAGCCGAACACGGCAGTGTGAAACTCACCGACAAGATGGTGATCGAGCGCTACTCGCATGTGATGCATATCGTTTCCAACGTCGAGGCAAAGCTGAAGCCTGGAATGAACACGATAGATGTGCTCAAGGCGACTTTCCCCGCAGGTACGGTGAGTGGTGCAGCAAAGGTGCGCGCGATGGAGATTATCGATGAGCTGGAGCCTAGCAAGCGCGGTGTTTATGCGGGTGCAGTTGGGTATTTGGGATTCAATGGCGATATGGATCTGGCGATTGCATTGCGTACTGCGGTTGTGAAAAACAATACCTTGTTTGTGCAAGCCGGCGCGGGAATTGTGGCCGACTCGGTGCCTGAGAGCGAATGGATGGAAACGCAGAATAAGGCGCGGGCTGTACTAAGGGCAGCTGAGATGGTTTTGGATGGGTTGGATGCGAAGGTGCATAGGTAAGTAACCGACACTATGCAAAACCTCTGGGTTTATTCCCCCGTTGTTCCGACACCGAGTAGCGGAACTGGGTCAAAATGCGAAATATGTCGAGACTGACCCTACATATTTTTTAATAGCGTCTTTATTTTCATAAACACACAATTTTTGGCCGGAAATTTTTTGGTGCAATATTTTACTGTTATCTAAAATTAGACAATGCAGATGAAAATGCGCGATCATTTTAAGAGTGTACTTGTCAACCCCACTTGGGAGCAGATGGTCGAGCGCGATCCGCTTATTGCTTTCTCGCACTTTTTGTCTGGTCGAGTGCAGGTGCTTTTTGCTATTTCAGACGAAGTTATCGAGAACCTCGACGGGGGTTTTTCGAAGCAGGCCATTGATTATGGGCGGATCATCCGTGCAGAGTCGCTGATGTGGCTTTGGATTCTTGGGGCATATGAAGTGGTCCGAACCATGTGCCAAGCCAATGCCTGCTTCAATCAGCAAGTGCTTGATGAATTGATCCAACTTAAAAAGCTTCTCTCTGTAGTTCGTATGCCCGCTGCGAAGATGGAGAAGTCGGGGGTCAAGACTCCAGTGACTTCTAATCGGAGTCCTGCGGGCTTGGATTTATTACGACGAGACCTAATTGTGGGTGACCCTGAGTCTACGGACATCTTTGCTCGAGACCTACTTGCGAAATTCAATAGGGTTTTCTCATCAATCAAGGCCACTGATATTCTTGGTCGTCACGAAGATGCATACACAAGCAATGTCTAAGGACTTTAACAAGTGACTAGGAACGTTGCTGGCTCTGCTTTAGCCATGCATACAAGTTCTATTTGTAGATGTTTTCAGACATTCTCCTAATCAAAAAGACCAAATAAACTTATTTTTTTTGCGCATGAGTTATGTGAAGTCGGCCAACCGTTGGGATTGTGTATAGTGAAGAGCGATACAAAAACTCCGTTTGCCATTCGTTGCTCATCAATATCAACTTTGTTATCCCTTCTAATTGACACCCCACTACCACATACCCAATTATCAACATTTGCAATTTTACAGTTTTCCAAACTAAAGGTTCTGGTTACTCCTTTATTAGTAGCATTTTGGAGAACTACTCCATTTGATATATTCACTTTAAAATCCCATTTGGTATCAGATTTTGTACAAGATTTAGAACAAGAATTTGCATCTTTCTCTGTTGGACAACCATATACATGATAGGCATCTTCTGCCATAGAGCTACAGCTGACAGCAGTTAGTAGAATTATCAAAAATATTTTGTTCATTGAAAACTCCATATTTGTTGCACAAAATTTTTATACTTTCAATGATTCTCTGTCCAATTTTCCAATTTCAAACCTGGGTAAGCCTTGAAATCACGCTCATCGAGCCATAGGGTCAGGTCTATCCATGTAGCATGTCCTGCCATCCCTAATGGTAACCCAATATACTACATCTAATTGTGCAAAGCTCTAAGCGCTGCTTCGGGCTCTTTCTCTACAATGGTCAGCAATGCAGCTGCCGGCCCCGTGGGGTGGCGGCGGTGCTGCTCCCAGTTTCTGAGCGTAGCCACTTTTACTCCAATGAGTTGTGCAAATTCGGTTTGGCTTAATCCAACCTTGGCTCGTACTAACTTGGCATCGGGTGGGCTGATTTCTGTCACTCGCCCTGGTGCAAGTTCGCCACGTCGAATTGCTACCGCCTCTTTCAGGCCTTGCTTGAGGGATTCAAATAATGTCTTGTCCATGTTTATAATTCCTTAACTAGGGTGCGCAAGATTGCCGTTTCTTTGTCAGTCAAATTGTCCTTGACGCTTTTCGGATAGGCCACGAGCATTAATATCTGGTTGTCTTCGGTGAGCCAGTAATAGATCACCCGTATGCCGCCGCTCTTGCCGGTCCCGGCGCGTTTCCAACGCAGCTTGCGGATACCGCCACCATTTTTAATGAGGTCACCAGCGTCAGGGCGGTTGCATAATTCCGTTTGAAGTTTTGAATACTCCCCGTCTTCCAGCAGCTCTGAAATCAGGCGGGTGAATGTCGGGGTCTCTATGAAAATCATGGTTTACTATACGCCATTGGCGTATGCAGTCAAGTTCCAGAGCCTCTCGGAATTTTACCAAGTCGAGGAAATCCACATTCCTGTGTCATCTGCGGACGATGACCTACTTTGGCTGCGGCCGCCCCTGCAGGGCTTAACATTCAGAAGCGAATGTTAGCCTTCACCGCCACCGGCCCCTTCGTGGCAGGTGGTCACTTCGTTCAAGTAGGTCATTATTGTTGGACTGCACAAAAGCAAAAACCCCCGCCTTTTGGGGCGGGGGTTTTTGCTTTGTAAGGAGTCTGACGATGACCTACTTTCACATACGTATGTA
>DATKTO010000038.1:0-246332 GCA_035531075.1 Gallionellaceae bacterium | reverse complement strand
CACACGATCGGCTGCCCGGCATTACCAGGCCCATCGATCTGCAGGTGTCGCACGAAGTACTGAACAAGTGCCCGGCGGATCGTTTTACACAACTTCCCATTCTGCATGCCAAAATCTGTTATGACCGAGTCTCTCTGGCCGACTGTCAGATTAGGCCGTGGCTCGATTTCAACTACCGCATACGTATGCCACTCCGAATCCGTCGTTACATCAACTTCACTTACGCGGTGCGAATGGATTTCCTGTATCCGAGTCAATACGAAGTCACGGAACATATTACCTTCGTGACACCAAGCACGCACATGCCATCTGGCACCGTCGAAGGCGAGCGAGTGAGGCACAATCCAGCGTCTCGTCGCGGAAGGGCGACGCATTGACTGATAAGTCACCTCGATCTCTGAGCTATCCCTGATAGCCCAGAGGACAGATAGCAGGACATCAGTCCTCACCCGACGTGTCGGCAGCGTAACAACGTCGCACGGTGGTCTCGAGCCAATGAAGCTTAGCGACGGTGATAAAGTACCTGTCGTTAAATTGGCGAGTTGGTTGAGGAATGTCTGAGTGTCCGGGGCCATAAATCTTGGTTCAAACTGCGGCGTGGCGCGGTAGACCTTCTCGCTCCGGTCATATCCCATGTTGTCTTCGGCGACCTCCATATATTTTGCGAAGTCAAGAGAGGCTTGCTGAATCGAAACGCCGAAGAAATCAGCCAGCTCACTGCGGTTTATCCTACCTTCCCAAAGCAGCCGGAACTCAATGAATTCGACACGGCGGTCTTGGCCCCACCTTCCAGGCTTAGGCTGCCGATTTTCGGTTTTGAAGTTTACAGATGCCAGTGAAAGGCTGGATTCGCCCATATAAAATATACGCCTTTAAACATGATTAATCGTATAACATGTCTAATCATAAAACACGACGTATTTAATGTCAATAGCTAATACAGGCCGGGAGAGATTAACGTGTTGCTTCGTAATCTAGAAAATGACGGTCAGGTTATGTACCAAACAGTAGGTCGCCACCGTCAGCTATCGGGATAGCCAATATTCTCCTGGAACACAAATCACCAATGGCTGGTCGTAAGCAGTCCCGAATCACTAATGCGTAAGGGGCGCGTATATGGTGGGGCCTGCATAAAATTGAACCAAAAGAGTTGGCAAAGGCATCAGCCAAGGAAATTTCGACGTTATTGAACCTGTGATGACTCAACTTAAATTAGATTTCTCCATACCCTTGGTTAACAGCTTAACCAGGTCGTCTATCTAACTCGTTGAGGACTATATCCCACGCTCTAACCCAATCGCCATTGTTTCGCTCTTCTTCAAATCTCAACTTGGCATCTTTTACAGCATGCCATGTATCGACAGCATTGGAAACCATTCCAGAACTTTGAGCAAAGTCATTCCCGATAAGAGCCTCACTGTACGAAAACCAATATAAAAACTGCCTCCAAGACTCCTTGACCCAAGCTTTTCTCTCAGGCGCGTCTAAATTTTCAAGGATTAATTTACTAAATGGGTTTGTGTCATGTGACGGATCGATTGGAAATTCCTTCATGTATCGACGCACGTCTGCTTCCCTTATAAAGGCCAATAATGCAGGTTCAAACCAGTAGGAAATATTTTTGCCGCCACTTGATTCTTCTTCATCCCACCGTCCTTTTGTGAAGCGGCGCAGATTAAAGAATTTTCCGGTCGCAACATTTGCCGCCCCAGCAGCCTTCCACAACACCATTTCTGATGATGTGAATCCGACAGTAATGCGAAATCCTGACTGACTTAATACTCTAATCAATCGTGCAGCACCTTCAAGAGCTCCTGAGTCAGATCGTTCATTACGTGGTTTTTCTTCATCAACAAAGACAAGGTAAATATCTTTTCCACTAAATCTTGAAAGAATAGAACCAACCTGAAGATAGCGTTCGTTCCTGCCTAAATCTGGCAATCCGACCAATGCAGTAAGAAATGGACGCGTCTTGTCTTTAAGTGCCACATCAATTTTGAGTTGCTGTGCGGTTATATCACCTATATCGACAAGCAAATTGTAGTAAGCATCATCAAAAGTTCTGGGTACGAAAGCCGGGCTACACAAGCCAGCAGGATTGAAGGATTTACATACATCAATAATATTAAGGGCAGTTCCTTTCCACCATCCCAATGAACTTTGGTCGGCTGTATCTATGTCACTCGGTTTGTGCGGCCAATGTTGTAGCTTCCCGCGGCTAACAGAGGGAACATAAAGCTGAGGATCAAATATTATGTCAAAGTCTGTCTTGTAAGAACGGAATCTAGCGCATTGTGCAATCGTATCATTGAGCGAATAGTTAACTGGACTAAGAATTGCTCCTGAGAACTGCCTCAACTCAGCTTCAACAACCATGCTCTCTGAGTCGTGCCCTATCTGGTGATAAGTGCTCATGCGTCCCTCCCTAAATTATCACGCCATGCTGCCAACAACATTTCTGGTCTCGCAAATCGTTTCACTGGCCAAACTTCGACCATTTTTGCTAATGCATCAAATCCCCGTTCACTGATTAATTTTCTGAAATGTTCTGTCGAAGGCTGTCGATTGGCGACTCGTTCTACAGTGTGATCTAAAGATGCATTCTCCGCAAATGGATGTATTCCAAACGCTGCATAAGATAAAGTGACTCCTAATGAGAATTGGTCACTTCTCCAGTCAATCAAGTTTTTGTCATTCAAAAGTTGCTCAGGAGGAGCAAAAAGTGGCGTACCAGGACCTTGTAATAGGAATGTTTTGGTCAATGAGCTTGCCTCAAGATGTCTGGCAATACCGAGATCCACAAGTACCGGTGTTCCATCGGCGCGAAACATAATATTGTCAGGCTTAATATCGCGGTGAGTAATACGGTGTTCAGCTAGATGTGCTATTGCTTCGGTTAATTTAACCGCAAGCTGAATTACATTGGCGTGCTGAAGAAACCCCTTTGCAATTTGCTCAGATAACGTCCCACCGGGCAGGAACTCCTCAATCAGATATACAACCGAATTTGCCTCATCATCAATTTTGCCAGTTTTCAATAATCGACATATGTTCGGGTGATTGCATACCATTAGCGCCGCAATCTCACGATCAATCCGTGCCTTATCATTTCCCCGGATTATTAGTTTCAAAGCTAGATCATCATCATGACTTCTGACGAGATATGTTTGCTTAAAAGCACCCGCTCCAACTTCGCCAACAAAGGACAATCCTTGATCGGTGCAAATTTTTCTTGCTAATTGTTCAGGAGTATTAGTGGATACAACCATTGCCAACTAGTGCATGCATCGCCTTACGGTTAAGCCACGGCATTATTGGCTGATGAAATGTACTTTGAAATATAACTTCGACGCCATCCTCGTCTACTACACATAGACCAACACCAAGTTCCTTAAACTCAGCTTTATTTTTGATGGCTGCACTTGCAAAATTGCGAGGTAATACGACATACACTTGATTAGCAAAGCTTGTATTTCGCCATGCCTGATGAATTGCTTTACGCCAATTAGATAACTTTGCTTCAAAAGCAATGATTTCATTTTCATTGCTTAGTGAGAGGATGTCTGTTCGTCCTGAAACATAATCAAATTCTCGAATAACGGCCAGCGGAATCCATGGAGCGGTAGTCAACTCAAGATGAGAAACGAATGTATCAACCAAGTTTTTTTCTGTTGAAAACAATTTTTACCCTCCTAAGAGCTTTCGTTGCTTCAGATTTTATGGTTAAATCGTTGCTAATTAGAAGCTAATTTGCATTAAACTACAAACTAAGATGCCACGCAAGCCAAATACACATAAGACTGAACGGATCACTATCAACGTGACGCCGCAGATGAAGTATTACCTTGAGTGCTTAATCGAAAGGGGGTTGTATGGCAAAACAACAACCGAAGTGGCGAACAATATGGTTGCTAGAGGTATAGAAAATACTATTGAACGTGGGCACATGGCGCACCCAAAAATTGGAACCAAGAAGTAGGAAGTTAGGTTATATGTTGTAGATATGAAACGTATCCACAGAAGGCGAATGGAACTTTGTTGAAGCAGAAAAGTTGCATCTAATTTAAGCGAGTGTTGGGTAAAAAATAGCGAAATATAAAAAGAATGTTATTTGCGATTTTTAGTTAAATTTACATCAACTCACTGTGGTGACCCATAGTAAATCATATAAGCCTTTCTCCAGTCGTTTACCAACATATTGCGCGCCTTCTTTAATGAAATTTTGTTCGCGCACATCTCTTTATGAAGCCGGTTTTCCAGCTTATCCTTAAGAACAGCATTCCACGGGCTGGTGCCATATGCTTGCGGCCATAAATTCTCTACTACATCAGCTCCACCTAATTCTCTGCTAATAAGGTGGTCGATCTCGCACGTCCTTTTTCCTGCGGGAACGCAATGAGAATCATCATATCCAGAATACCCATACAGTTCGAATACCAGCTGTTTCATACTAGCAGTGACATGCCGCTCGTCTCTTCCCCATTTAATGGAGCATATTTTTGCTTTCGTTAAACCAGATCGAACTGCTCCAGGGGTTTTATTTATGTCAGGAAGATCGTCTGCCCAACACATGAGGACAGAGAGCAGCAATGTAGCTACCAGCAACAAAAATCGCATACAGTACCTCTTCATTTTCAGATAATCCTCATGTCTGATATATCCAGTATTTTGTATCAGTCGCACAATACAATATATATCAATTAGTCAATCAATAATTCAGACATGTATAATTGTACCAATCGGATAATACCAGTGATGGCTATAAATAATGATCGGAGAAAACGATGCCACTTAACCAACAGAAACAGATTGATCGCTTATGGAAGTTGCAGGAGATCTCAAGTAAGAATTTGCAGTATATCGCCGACCGTATGGGGAATAAAGCTACGGCAGGAATAGTTACTACTCAGGAAGAATGGGACAAGCTTTTCGACTCATGGGAAGCTGCAAATAAGACGATGCAAGATATTGGCAGCGATTTAAATAAGTTATTGCCCTCTTCTGAAACGTAAAAAATTGGGGTATCCGTAATTTGTGGTTGATGCAACATCAAGGCTTGCCCGCCTCCATTAACTTAAACAGTGTTGATATTATAAAATTGAACTGCCCGAAAGGAGATAGTGGAGACCGGCAATATGTAAAAGACAATACTGATCAGCCAGTTAAATTTGTAAAAGATAGGTTGCTGGGTGTTGAAGAAGCTAAGGCAGACAAGCTGCAGAATATACATTTAAAGTGAAATCCTGCACAGATTTCATAGCTTATTATTAACGACGAAATCGCGTTGTAACCCTTATTAACATGCTCAGGAGAGAACAATGGAACAACAGTTAGTACGTCTAAATTTGGCCATTTCATCAGAATTGAACAAACGCCTTGAAGAATTGGCGAACGCTGGACATACAGATAAAAGCGAGGTATTACGAAAAGCAATTTGTTTATTTGATGTTGTGTCTGAAGCAAAGTCAGAAAAAAAATGGTTTGGCATACTTGATCAGAACAAGAATTTGCTAACCGAGATTGTAGGTATTTAATGTCTGATCTGGAGCAGGATGAGAATATGCGCAAACTGACGTCCAAACTCGTGGAGCAGGTGCAGGTGATGGTCGATCAGTCTGGAGATACCACCGGGTTTGACGCCGCCAAGTGGGTTGCACGCTGGATAGATGAGCCGTCGCCGGCATTGGGTGGAAAAAAGCCTGCCTCATACATGGATACCGTGGAAGGGCAGGAGCGCGTTTTCAATCTCATCGCAAGGATGCAGAGTGGAACGTACGCATGACTAGATTAAACATAGGACTTTCAACTGAAATTGACGAGAAGTTGAACGATATAGCTCAACGTAATGGGATCACGAAAGCTGAAGCTAGCGTTGGCACACCAAGAGATGCGCGGCACTCGTGAGAACCGTTTTATGATAGTACAAGTTGTTATTTTTCAAAATAATAGCCCGTAGAACGGGCTATTAAACCAATCTATTCGGCAAAACCCCACTGGTCAAGGGCTTGACTTAACGGCACCGCAGGTGAGCAAGGCCGCATTTGC
The DNA here is from genome assembly GCA_035531075.1 of Gallionellaceae bacterium. Taxonomy (GTDB): domain Bacteria; phylum Pseudomonadota; class Gammaproteobacteria; order Burkholderiales; family Gallionellaceae; genus 39-52-133. The sequence goes on along the minus strand of DATKTO010000038.1, from coordinate 240,287 downwards.
CTTATTGAGCAAATTATACGTGTTTTGTACCGTTTCTGGCTTTACAAGAGAATCCGTAGCACTTAGTAAAAGATCGTTGTCATAGTTCTGTTGAACATCAGACATTGGCAGTATTTAATTGCTGGAAATTTTCTTGTATTAGTGCCCGACTTTTTTCCATAATTGAAGTGACTCTCTAACAACCTCCCATGCTGCATCTACAATAGCATCTGTATATTTCTTTCGTAGATATTTTCCCCATTCAATAGTGACAATTCATTCAAACAACTGCACACTATGCACTTGTGCATTATAAAAGCAGCTATATGAAAACAAACCAAGAAAATCTATCCGCACTCATTGAGCAGGCAGGAATTACCCGAGCTGAGGCAGCGCAATACATAGCAGACGAAACCAAACGTCCTTGCAGCTGGCGTGCCATACAGTCATGGCTGACAGACCCATCATTATCCAGCGCCAGAAACTGTCCAGACTGGGCAGTCACCAATCTCGAAGCCAGATTAAAACATCTTAAATTAATCTCTTGACTATATGCACATGTGCATATATGATTGCTCCACCTTCAACAACAGATAAACTAATCATGAACCAGTTCTCTGATGCCACTCGCCCACATGTAGCAAATAGAAGGACATTAGTATGAATATCAATGTTACTTCGATGAGTAATGCTGCTGTTGGAAAAACATTCAATGCTGTCGTAAATGGGATTGGTCGTGATGACCTTGGTGAAATCTTATTTAACTGGAACGAGTCTCAGCTCAACGAAGATGGGGATAGGATTATCTGTTACCCGGGCAGAGATGGAATATTCTCGCGTGGCAAAGAGGGCGGCAAGGTCAACATCAGCAAGCGGGAGTTTTTAACCTGGCTTTCCGGAGAGAATCCCTTTGATGAAAAAGTTTATGGTGCAAATATCAGGGATAACGTTCAATGGACGGGGCTAATCCAGCGAGCACGAAAGGCTGCATTCAACAACATATAATTCCGACGAATGCATCAAAGGAAGCCACGCAGCCAGTGCAACGGTAAACCAATTTAATATGAGGAATTTTCATCATGGTAAATATTGAGCTAATCGAAGGAACACTGATATCTGCCGGAGGATACCGCATTAATGACACGCAACATATCGGCAACAAACATGAAGCGCAGGTTGATGAAGCCAGGAAAATAGCTTATGCAACCGGCCGTAAAATTGAAGAGGTTCTTATCCAAATATTACCTATTAATTTTCAAAACGCTTCAGAGGAAAATACGCTATAGCTGAGGCGAACCAAAAATAATAAATTTAAAAGGAAATGAAATGACTGCAACCATACCGACACTTTATGAGTCTGTAGAGCGCATGAAACATGAAATACTTGAGGATATTAAAGCTGGACTAGTGCCTGCAGATTGCCCATCATTTTCATCTCTTCATGATCACGTAGATGCCAATTGTTATGGTGGATTCTGCAACGATGATGAGATGCAATCTTTAATAAACCACTTCGGGGGAATTGATGAAAATATAGGTATGCCTGTCGCATTGATAGGCTATCTGAACGACGCTCAGAATTCAATTGGCCGCTGGATTAAAGATGGTGGAATCAAGCAACAGCTTAGCCAATAATAAATCGTATGCAAATTTATTACCTTGCCTGAGTCCTGCATAAACCGGCTGTGTCTAATTAACACTCAAGATGCTTTGTTATCCATATGAATAACACCCCGTTCAGCAAGGATCGCCCGGAGTTCCTCTGCATTGATTGGCGGATCTTCCCGATGAACCATCTGATGACAGTTTGAACAGAGAGGAACGAGATCCTTCACCGGATCGATCACGTAACTTCCTCCCATATTCGATACAGGGGTCCGGTGGTGTACTTCAATAAATCCTTCACCAATCACCCCATAGAACAGGGCGAAATCGAAGCCACATGCGATGCAGGTGGCACCATGCGCTGCAATAGCGGCAGCCCTGTTGGCTGGCCGCCGCTCATACCGGTTTACCGCAACACGAGTTAAAGCGCCTTCTGGCAATCCCTGGCCTAAAGAACTAGTTTCAACCTCATCCTCTTCGGTGGGCAATAGAGACAAAAGCAGGGCCAGGCATGCCCCACCAACTTCCTCCGCGTCGTGCTGCGCGTCAGATTTGTCCGTCAGCCGCGAACAGTTAAGCTCAAACCGGTTCCATTTTCCTTCGGGAAGCGCCGATAAATCAGCTGTCCTTTCGTCAATACGGGCGACACATTTTGTGCCAGTGCTGGTGAACGCGGAGGAAAGAGAAGCAAACTCAAGTCGTCTTTTAGATTCATCGGCACACAGCGTTTTTATTAACCCAGAAGCAAATGTGTCCGGAACAAAAGATGCCTCTGCTGACCTCCAGCCAAGAGTGATGTTCACGCGGAATCCGTTAGGGGCATCTATACCTCCTACTCGCAGAGAAACGTACGAATGATCACTATCCACGTTCTGCTCAGATGTCAGGCTAAGTCCGAAACGGGCAGCCAGCCTGTCAGCGAAGAGATCCACATCAATCATTCTGCAGCTTCCGGTGCATCTGGCATGTCCTCGACCAGCTGACGCAACAGCCGTGATACCTCAAAACGCATTTCTTCGAACTTTCGTTTCGTGTCGTCACTCACACATCCGAGTTCCGCTGCGCACAAGGCCCAAAGCATAGAATCCAGTCCCTGAATAGTCACACCCGATGAGCTGTTCGGCAAGTAGACCTTGTGATAATAAGGATGGCTCGTATTAATTTGGACTCCCTGGTTACCTGAGATGTAGGCCGGCTCAAAGAGAAGCCCGTTTAGAATCTCAGGAACAGCCTTAACGTGAACCTGTCCCGGGCTTTCTGGTTCGACAAGTTTAATCTTTATTTTCGTCTGCCCGCCTTTGTTCCGGATTGTACCTTCACCGGTTTTTGCATCATATTCTTCTAAGTTTGCCGTCTTTAGTGCGTCAGCTTTCCCATGAATGGCATTATTAGAGGATATGTGCAAAAGTGCCCCAGCTCCGGTCGCCATGGCCGTCTGCCCCTTGCGATAACGCATCTCAGCTTCCCGGCGCGGTCCTGGAAGAAACTTATCACGGAGCCAGTCATAAATTTCATTGGCAAGAAGGATTCTGGATTTTTTGATGTCTACCTGAAACGCGTCGTCAAGTGTGTGGTTGAATGACAGCTCTACACGGCAGTTGCTGAAGTGCGGCTCCTTTCTATACATATCCATCCAGTCCGGCCCATGGATAAGTCTGTTCTCGCGATAAACAAATATGCCCTGCATATCATTACTGATGAGCGCTGCGCGTGCAGCCTGCTGGTTAGTAAAATCCTCTTTTCTCGGAAGCACAAAGGCTCTCACGAGAAACTTTGTATTTGTGCCATTCTCAAGCTCAAGAGATAGTTCTTTCGTCGCAATAGGCTCTCCAGACTCTGCTATGCAGAACGGGTCCCATGGCAGTACCTTTTCACCTTGCAAACGGAGCTCAAGAGTTCTTTCACGATCATCATCTGCATCAAGAAATCGCTGGTAAACCATTGAGAGATGCTGATTCAAACCCTCTACGCATTTTTTCAGAGCTTTCTTTGCTGCCGGGCCTCCCTGCGTCTTATATTCACTAAGCAGCCTGTCGACTTTCTCCCATAAGACCAAAGTACCTGAGCTGCCTTTTGCTGTTTTATCAAGGACCTCAATTTCATATTTAGAGGCCGGCGTAATCTCAATACGCCAGCCATGCTCAACAACTGCATCAAGATCCCATGAAGCTTTCAGTGTCTCAGCTCCGCTGCCAGGGCGGGAGATTAATGAGACCCTGCGGCAAAACGCTGTCGAAGCAGTTTTGAGGCCCAGTCCAAATTTACCAAGACTGGCCGGGTCGTCACGTTTCTTGGAACCATAGCGCAAAGCGTTGATGAGTCCATCACGGTCCATTCCCCTGCCATCGTCCACAACGCCGACCACGACATTTCCTTTCGGGTCCATGCCAATCTGCACGTCAATAAAATTTGCTCCTGCAGCAATACAGTTATCTACGATATCGGCTACTGCGGTATCGAATTCGTAACCCGTATCTCGCAATCCCTCAGCAACCCGTGCCGGATCAGGAAGGCACTCGACGAATTTTTCGTTATCACTCATAATTATCTCATCCTAAATCTATTACTTTCCATCCGCCACGGAGTTTTAACACACCGCCCCCATCTTCAGCTACCTCATGCAAACGCTTGAGGTGAATATGTCGCCGTCCATCATCATCGAGTAACATTTCTAATCTGTCACCGGCCTTCGCATTTTTCGCGCGCAGATACTGCGTCATCCAGGTAAGACGATATTCGTTGCGCGTACCTCCAAAAAATTTTCCGTTGTAGTAAATAAACTCAAACGGCCATTTAGTAACGCCATCTTCCTCAAAAAAATATAAAGAGATCCTTGGGTTCTTTACAGAACCATCCAGTTCAGGGAAATATGAAAGGATTCCTGGCTGCTTTGGTATAAGTATTCCCGCCTGGTTCGCGCCAGTCTCACCAGTGTCATTGGCACTAAGGGTTTTAGTTATTCTTTTAATGATTTTCATTCAAGTAATTCCTGGTTTGAAAATGGAGAAATCATCAGTGCGCGAGCAATGTCTGAAGCATCAGTGTCCCCTTTGTGTCCCACTACAGCCCCGCTGGCTATCATGCGCTTGAGATCGAGGCGACCAGCAACAACCTCCTCAACGGTATCAGCGAAAAACAGATGGTGAACTGTAACCGGAAGTTTTTGTTTTCTGCGGTGCGCCCGGGCCGAAGCCTGATCTTCCACAGCCGGGTTCCACTCTGGATTGTAGTGGATGACGTGGTTAGCTGCAGTAATATTGAGTCCGACCCCTGCAGCCTTTGGATTGAGTGCCAGGAATCCAAATCCCTTATGTCCGGAAAAGCTGTCAACAAGTGTCTGCCGCTTCTCAACCGGAACACGGCCATCAATAAATCCAGACCACGCTGATGGAAAACGTTTAGGTATGTCTTCCATAAAAATATCTGTCATCCCAGTAAAACTCGAAAATATCAGAGCCTTCTGCCCGCGTGCAAAAATCTCTTCAAGAATTTCAATAAGACGCTGGTATTTCGGCATCCCTTTAGCCGGGTCCTCCCACGAAATACCAAGCAACCGCGGGTGGGCACAGAACTGCCGCATTTTCCCTAACGCAACGAGTGTCGCGCTCATGCCATAGGTATCTGCTATCTCCTTACGGATGTCCTCGTAAAGAGTGGCCATCTGTCTGGTCATAGGCAGTACCTGCGGAATATCGATGCGAGGGGGCAGATCCGTGGCAACATCCGCGACGCGTCTGCGCAGGAGAATAGGTGCCACTACCGGAGCAAGTTGTGAAGCATCTTCGTGACTGTCGTCGTAGGCCGCTTCAAATTCATTGCGAGATCCAAGAAGACCAGGCAGAGCGAAATCAGCTATCGACCAGAGATCTGTCAGCTTGTTTTCCACTGGAGTTCCGGTAACGGCCAGCGACACACGCCGTGGCAAGCCTTTTACAGCGACAGTGCGCTGAGCATCTGGATTCTTGATATTCTGCGCCTCGTCAAGGGCAAGAACGTTCCACTGGACCGATGAAAGTAACGGCTCATCACGGACTGCCGTTTCGTACGATACGATGACCACATCGTAACCGCCAAAGACTGCAGGGTTACCTGTCCGCGAGGGCCCAGTGTGGACTAAAGTCAAAAGATGAGGAGCGAACGCCTCAATTTCCCTGCGCCAGTTCTCAAGCAGCGTCGCCGGACATACGATCAGATTGGGGCCTCGCTTCGCATCCTTCTCGACAGACAGCAGTGCGATTACCTGCAAGGTCTTGCCGAGGCCCATCTCGTCCGCCAAAATACAACCAATTGACTCGCGTGCGACAGCCGCAAGAAAAGACACTCCGATTTCCTGATATTCAAAAAGAACAGTGTCCGGCCGCAATCCAAGATCTCCGGGGCTGGATAAATTCGAACCAGGGGCATCCGTGTCAACAGTCAGGTCTGTGAACGGAACAGGAAGCCTGTCTTTGCCGCGCAGCCAGATCAGCTGTCCGATATTGATCCGTCCTATGACAGAGATACCTTTGCCGGCAAGTATTTCCACCGTTTCCGCGACGACTTCCTTATCGATGAGGAACCAGCATCCGTCGAATACGATCTGTGCTGGAATAGGAGAGGGAATATCTAAAATCTGCCGGGCCAACTCTCCTGCGAAAGATAAAGACAGCCCTTCACTGGAAGAACCACGTGCAACTACAGACAATTCCATAGGGAACCGTGAAAAATTAATCCCGGGAAGATCGTCGGAGGGGTGCACGCAAGCAAAACCGGAATACTCGACTCTACCTTCAAACTCAGCTTCCCAAATTGCGAGTGGATCTGGCTCGACAATACCTGAGCCGGTATCGAGGACAACTGCGCCCGCTGAAGCATTTAACATCCAGCGTGCACGCTGGCTATTCGCAGATATCAACCAATCCCCCGACGATATATTTGTTGATCTGGCAACACTGCCTCCCGGATATATACAACACTTTATACCAGCAAACCTGCTGCAAGGCTTGCAGTTATATAAATTGAAGATGTTACGGCATTTTAAATTTTCGTGCGTACAATTTGCACATAATTTCTGCCATTCTATTCAACAAAAATGACATTCTTACGGTGATCCCCCGTTTTTGAATGGCCGTCAGAATTCAGCTTGCTATCTAGGCTAAATGAGTGATACATTGTCACTATTCTGACCCAGTGAAATACATACTATGCCAGCCCAGAATAACGAGCTTTCTTTGCTTAAACAGGTTCTCGAAATCTACGATCAGAAATATGTCGCTGAATTTCTCAATAAGGTGTCGCCGAAAGACTGGTGTCGAGAAACAATTAATCGTTGGCTTAACGGAAAAGCTTCGCCACGCCTCTCCCATACTGAATTTTGCGAACTGCAAAAACTACTTCCCCAGGCTCCTGCCAAAAATCGAAAATATGATTTCGATTTTATAGATTTGTTCGCAGGAATCGGAGGAATTCGACGTGGTTTTGAAGAAGCAGGCGGACGGTGCGTCTTCACAAGCGAATGGAATAAATTTGCAGTACGGACTTACAAGGCAAATTTTTACTCTGATCCTGACAACCACAGCTTTAATGACGATATCCGGAAAATCACGCTTAGTGATCAGGAAAACATTTCAGATACGCACTCCAGACGGCACATTGATCAGGCTGTTCCTCAGCATGATGTCCTGCTCGCGGGTTTTCCCTGTCAGCCATTTTCAATTGCCGGCGTATCAAAGAAAAATTCGCTGGGAATGAAACATGGATTTGAATGCAAGACACAAGGCACTTTATTCTTTGATGTTGCGCGCATTATTGCCGTTAAACGGCCTGCAGCATTCGTACTGGAAAATGTAAAAAACCTGAAGAGCCACGATAAAGGGCGCACATTTAAAGTGATTACTGAAGCCCTTGACGAACTCGGATACTGGATATCGGACATTGACCACACTGGCGCGCAAGATCCTAAAATCATTGATGGCAAACATTTTGTGCCTCAGCACAGAGAACGTATCGTACTCGTTGGGTTTCGCAAAGATCTCGGGGTACATAACGGATTTTCCCTGCGTGATATTTCAAAGCTATTTCCAAAACATAAGCCGGTGCTAAACGACATTCTTGAAGATAAGGTCGATGAAAAATACATCCTTACTCCTAAACTCTGGGAATACCTTTTCAATTACGCTATCAAGCATAAGGCGAAGGGTAACGGCTTCGGTTATGGTCTGGTAAAAGGCACTGACACGACACGCACATTGTCTGCGCGTTATTACAAAGATGGTTCTGAAATACTTATTGATCGCGGTTTCAACCCTGGCAAACCACCTTTCAGCAAAGCCAATATGAAAAACCGGCCACGCCGTCTGACACCACTTGAATGTGCCCGCCTGATGGGTTACAACAGTCCCGGTCGTTCAGATTTCCGCATTCCGGTATCTGATACACAGGCATACAAACAATTTGGTAATTCTGTGGTCGTTCCTGTATTCGCAGCTGTTGCGAAGCTCATGAAACCAAAAATCGTAGAGGCAAAAAAACGTGCGGCGGCAAGCATTCCAAAAGCGGCATAATTATTAATGGATGTCCACAGTCCTTCTGTCCGCTCAAAAAATATGCGGGCTATACGAAACAAAAATACCAAGCCTGAGCTTTGTTTGCGAAAAGCCTTGCATGCCTGTGGGTTCAGGTTTCGATTATGTGTAAAGAATCTACCTGGCACACCGGACATTGTGCTTCCAAAATATCACGCAGTAATTTTTGTACATGGATGCTTCTGGCATGGACATCAGTGTAGCCTGTTCAAATGGCCGAGCACACGTCCTGAATTCTGGCGGGATAAAATTGAACGGAACCGTACTAAAGATCACAAGGCGACAGAAACCCTGCTTGCCAGTGGGTGGCGCGTTGGCGTTGTCTGGGAATGCGCCATGCGTGGTGCTGATAACAACATTGTAGACGTTGCACACAGACTCACAGGTTGGCTATGCAGCAATGCACCATTCATAGAGTTGCAGGGTTGAAACATAACTTCCGACGTTGATTACTTCGGCTATTTGCAATCTGAGATTGGATAGCGGAGATTTCGAAGACCAATCCGGCTGAGTGCCGTGGTTGGAATCAGTCTCTCGGGTGCAACCTCAATGCAACTCCAATTGGTTGGAACTTCATCAAAAAGACTTTCGAAACAGCTTAAAGTCGTGTAAAGCTGGTTCAAATAACGTGTAAATTTACATAAATTAAGGGCGAGATTGGCACGACAGAGGCGCGCGCCGCGCGGGTGATGGCGGGCGAAGCTCGCCCTAGACTTGTTAAATGGACACTTAATTACCAGCAAATATTTTAAATATTTGTATGAATTTGTCCGCGATATTAAATTTAGATAGAGCCCACACAAATATTCCAATAGCGATCAAAATTTTTAATGGAAGCCAATTTAAAAATGAAATGACAACGTTAGGAGAGGGGCGCGACTGGCTCCAGTCTGAAGGGACAACCTGACCATCAATCAAGAGTGGAATCCAATACTTGCGCATGTGCTCATCTTCGAAAAAATCACTATGTCCACAGTCGTAGAACCTATCTTTTACAAGTACATTTTTAAATCCAAAGGTTCCACTTGCACCATATCCCCACGAAAAAAGCGAGGCAAATACGGGCCAGTAATCACGACTCCCCGCATCATTTACAACTATTCCTTTTATCCTGCCTTTTAATTGATCCCATTGAAAATTTCTGGAAATTATTGAGCCGCACAATTGAATACGGTGAATTTTGATGTCTGTATTATCAAGCAAAATCTGAGACATTATGTAAGTTCCAAAGCTGTGGGCAACTGCAGAAATGTCAGCATTGGGATGCTCAGATCGAAGGACTCGTAATTGGTGAAGCACTTTGTCGATTGGCCCCTTTCTTGTGAAGAAGGGACACCAAAACCTTAAAATATCAAGAAAGTCGTAGCCAATTGGGAATGCCACAATGTCCGCTTCGCTTTTTAATTTTGCCATGAGGCGCTCTTGCCATACTGCGTGCGTCATGATCCCGTGTATCAATACAACGATATTTTCTCTCTGCTGTAAAGTTGAGAGTTCCTGACCAAGAAAGAACATAGATTCAGCAAGTGAGCGTTGCTCTGGCGAATCTATTTGACAGATAAAATTTTGAATGATCGACAAGCGTTGCTCAGAAGGAGCTTCGTCAATTTTGCGGCGTACTTGCTCCAGAGAAATATTCGCCATTACTTATCGAAATTTCGCTCTAGCCTATATATCAGACGAATGTTCTCTAAGTTTACTTTAACCTCGTATCCTTTTCGCCCATCGAAAATGGTAGTTGGTACTTCTTCGATCGATCTGAAATCACCTATTCCTCCTAATGCATCCGATTCAACACGAATAATTTTCTTAAAAATGCCCTGCTGAACTAAGCGTGAAAGCATTTTAGCCAGAACCCGCTGTGAGGATGGGTGAATAAGATCGTAGATGCGTGGCACAGTTAATTCGCGCACCGTTCCAGTCGCCTTTGTTGTGGCAGATGCAGAGTCAAGAAAAGCCGCCAATTTCTGAACGGCTATCTTCTCTTCAGGAAACTCGGTGATTAAATTGTCTAAGTTGATGGAGTACATAGTTGTAATCCCCTTCAGTACAGTTGGCAGGGAGAGCAAATTCATTTAAATCGCCAGTCAGTAAAACATGTATATCCGCTGAAAGTTCACTCGATTTGTTAAACCAAATGTTCGCCCCTTCACAATATGAATTCTCATCTTGCTCCAATAAATAGTCAAGGCTGTTGCCTACCGCCGGATTTGCACTGAGATCGGACTGAATTGAGCCTGTCACTGCACGTAAAGCATTGCCGGCCTCATCCCTTATGGTTGAGTCGCTATATCGAATTAGTTTTTGCAGGGTGGCTCGTTCAGTCCAAAGCCTATCCTTTGCAACTGAAAGCGACAATTCGCTAAAGGAATCAATTGGGATGAGCGATTTTATGTGCCCCCGAAAACGGTGAACTTCTGAGTCGTATTTGTTGCTGTTGGAAATAGACGCTATTCGAATTTCAAGTAGCCCATTCCTATGGATTTTTGCAACGTTTACAGCACGCTCCTCTACAATTCCATAAACTTCGTAAATTTTGCCGTCATGTTGCTCTGTGTCAAGATGCCTTCTGTATTTACGAGAGCTAACCTCTTTGATAGTAAGACTTAAATCAGTTTTTGCGGTCTCCCATCTCACATCAACAATTTGCGGATCAGATGGTTGCTCGAGTACTTTAGGGGTTGTTAATAAGTCTTGCAGCGCCATCTTTTTTAAAGCACCAGTGATTCGGTCTCTTGCCATTATTTCTATGGCGGTATCTTTAGGGCATTTATATAGAAATATGTGCTGATGGCCACACTCCTCTGCAGAACTAAGAAGCGTTATTAAGTCATCGTTGGAAATTTGATGATTGCTAATCGCAGGAATAATGCGTTTATTGAGTAAGACATCCCAGCTTCCTGCTGAATGAGTTAATCCTTTTTCTTTTAGGAATTCGCTTACCACGGGCAAGCTGCTGGTCTGATGTAATAGGCTGACAATCAGTTTCGTTTTGCTTAAGTCTTCTGCCACAAGTCCCCCTTAGTTTTTTTACCCCTAAATTGTTTGAGGTATTGACACGCAATTAGCTAACTATGAGATTATAACTGATACTTGAGGGGGTATTTTCTTCCATGCTGAATGCTAGATTGACCTTGTTTAGAGCGTATGGTCATACACCAAATATTAGGATCCAAATTAAATACTCTTTCAAATTCCTTGATCATTTCGTCAGTGAAATAGGCAGGATCCCAAAGAATAGTGGCATCCTCTCCCCTGCTGGTCTCAGGGCCAAGAACCCAGCGCGCACGTCGCTCTGCAATATCTTGCAACACTTCAAGCCGCTCAGGAGGGATGCACATACTTAATACATCTTTTGATTTTTCTGTCATCCGATCACCATCTATGGAGATTCACAATTTACAATACCCGTAACTTAGGTTTTCCATCATTGTGTTTGACATCAAGCTTTCGTAATGACGCTTCAATGGCGTCGTTAATGGATGATATTTCACTACAAGTATCATTCCATTTTTTTCTATATCGTTTATTCGTGACCAGAAGTGTAAAGACTACTAACGCTTGTATATATTTCATACTGCCCTCACAGTTATTAAAACCGCCGATTAATTATTGCAATTAAATGGCTATATATTGACGCTCATCTCTCGTTTTTTAATTCATCGACTATTAGATAGTCTTTTGCCATGGCATAATTTATCTATTAACCGCCCTTTATTCGGTTACAATTATACCAACCTTGTTAAGCGCATTTCTAACTGCTGCTTCACACGGAACCTGTTCATTTTTAGCTGGTTTATGCTTGAATGTTGCAGCCTTACCAGGACATTCCCCGACAAGCCGCATAACTATACCTCTGACGTAACGAACCCTGTTTAATAGTTGACTAATCCATGCTTCAAAATCACGCTGATCATCAAGAATAAATACTAGTCCTCTGAACGACTGTTCCGAACTCTCTTTGGTGCCATCTGCCTGTAATTTATTATATGGTCTGCGTTGAATCTCAAAAAGATAAATTGACTTACCATTGATTATTACCCGTGCAACAAGAGCTCCTCGACGTTTATTGTCCTTTGTATCGTAATAAAGCCAATTTCTGGTTAATGTATCTATTCCAGCCGCTTCCTCAACACTGAACGGCTGCAATGGGATGAGATTTGGTTCAATGCCAGCCTGAAAACCATCTTCATATGTATACCAGTTAACTGAACTAATCAATTGAGGTTTCTCTCTGTGCATGTAAAGTAATGCATCCCAAATATCTCGTAGCGCACCATGGGATTCCATAACAGGGCGAGCATGAATTGACGCATGGCCAATATCCTTATTACCACCGTAAGGATCTCCACCTGAGAAGGCGCTGGGGTTGCCTCCATCTCCAACTTTACCTTTCGTAGAATTAGCATGCTCCCGTCTAACATCAATGATTACCCTCCGCGCACCCAATATTTCGAACGCAGGATCATTAACTTCGACTGTGGCAGCACCATGATCTGGTTCTTCATCTCCAGTCAGATCTACAATTTCAGGAAGTTTTTTTAGTACTCGAGCTGGCGAACCATCCCATGTTGTTCCAAGTTCTGCACCTTCTTTAACCGGGCCTGTATTACTGGTGTTTTCGCGATCTCGGAATATAGATACCCCACCTGGATCACTACAACCGACAACTTGCAGCGCTAAAAAAGATTTGCCGTCTTCAAACCAAACACCATTCGCTTTGATTAAAGCTTCACCTTGAAACCATGGGCCAGCCTTGAGTATTGCTGGTTTATTACTCTCAGGAACATACTGTGCTTCGATCTGCGCATAAATACTCTTGGCCGCGCTTTCTGCGAATGGATCGTATTTTGCATGCGCTAGAAAAACAACATCACCATTGACCATTCGCTTACGCAATTTCACTTTCATTTTCCCGACTTCCTCAAAGTCATTTAACGGAGCATACAGCCTGCTTTTCTCAATTTTTCCTTCTTCGTGCCATGGAAAGGTTGCCAACACCCGTTTAATTTCCTGCGATCTTCCATAACACCTCGAGAAAAATTCTATACAGGGAACGATAAGTCTCCCTCCGTTTGAGAGGGGAAATTCAATTAGCCAGTTATTGTCTGCGTCATACTTGAGAGGATGAATGGATTGAGGAAATGGAAGTGGTTCATTATGTAACACAGCATCGTAGAATGATCTAAATTTCCAGCGTCCTTGCGTAAAATCGACATTAAATATCTCATTGTCGAAAACTGCCTCCGCATGACACATGCCATTCTTCCAAATTGTACCAACCCTCATCTGACCAAGAGATGTCAATGACACGCGATGCATGATGATTTCATCCGACAGACCATCAGGGAGCATTTTACGGAAGGCGATGAGTACTTTAGGTTGCGATTCAGCCAGCGAATTTTTATAAATACCACAATACCACCAAACAATTAAATCTGTTTTGTTGTTTTTTTGAATATCCAGATTACGGATTTCTCCAACAACCCGCCTTTGTTTAAAAATTATAGGAATTGCCATCGAATCTCCAGAAAAACAAAGAACACCCGTTATTGCTGGGCTGATGCTTTATATTTCAGGAGTTTAACCTATCTCGACTAGTCGCATCAATTGCAGAAATGTCGCATTAATTTCGATAAGTCACAGCCCCCGCCCACCAACGCTACCGCTGAGGCGGTGTGATGGGGGGAGCGGTAAGGGCGCTGCATCCACTTTGCCACATCAAAAATACCACCCAGTGATTGCATGGCGGCACTCTCCAGCGCTTCGTCCTGGGTCATCTGCGGCAGAATGCCGGGAAAACGCGCGGCGAGCATGGACTTGCCCGTTCCAGGCGGCCCGCTCATCAGCACGCTGTGTCCTCCGGCCGCTGCCACTTCAAGGGCGCGCTTGCTTTGCCCCTGGCCTTTTACATCGCGCATATCGGGATAGTGCGGTACTAGCGGCTGTGCGTCGGGAAGGAAGCGACTGATCGCCGCGCGCCCGCACAAATGTGCGGCCACCTGCAACAGTGACGTTGCCGCATACACCGTCGCCTGCGCCACCAGCGCCGCTTCGGCGGCATTGGCTTCGGGCAGCATGAACGCGCGCCCGCAGTTGGCTGCGTGATAGGTCATCGCCAGTGCGCCGCGTATCGAACGCAACTCGCCGGTGAGCGCAAGTTCTCCGGCAAACTCGTATTCATTCAGCTTGTCTGCCGGTATCTGCCCCGATGCGGCGAGGATGCCGAGCGCGATAGGCAAATCAAAACGCCCGCTTTCCTTGGGCAGGTCGGCGGGAGCGAGATTGACGGTGATATGGCGGTTGGGGAATTCAAACTGGCAGTTCTGCAAGGCGGCACGCACCCTGTCCTTGCTTTCTTTCACCTCGATTTCAGGCAAGCCGACGATGGTGAAGCTGGGCAGGCCGTTGGCAAGGTGCACCTCGACGGTGACCTGTGCGGCGTCCATGCCGGAAAGTGCGCGGCTGTATAAAACCGCGAGAGTCATTTATTTTCGCTGGGTTTCGAGCGCCGCCACCCGAGCTTCCAGCTCCGCCAGTTTTTCCTGGGTACGCGACAGCAGCTGTGCCTGCACATCAAATTCTTCGCGCGTGACCAGATCCAGTTTGGCAAAACCCTGGGCAAGCAAGGCGCGTGCATTCTTTTCAAAATCCTTAACCGGACTGTTTGCTACGGCTTCAGAAAGTTTGGCGGCAATTTCATCCAGAGACTTGGGGGTAAACATTTTGTTAATTCCGAATTTACAGATAGCCTGCAGTGTAGCAAACTTTGCCGGCTTTGATCGTTGCACCTGTTCGGTGCCATCAAACAGGCAGCCGCATGATAACAGTGCACAGTCTTTGTGCGCGCCGTTCGCCGTAGCATATAACATATTGATTATTTTATATTAAATAATTCTGGCACAGAAGCTGCTTTATACTGGACGTGGATAACTTTGTCCCGTTCTCACTTTAAAAAGGATACATCATGCATAAGACTACACTGATGGTTGCTGTACTGGGCGCACTGTGCGCAATGCCTGCATTGGCTGCAGAAGATGCACCGGCTGCGCCTGCCGCTCCTGCTATTACAGGCAATGTAGGCTTCACCAGCGATTACGTATTTAACGGCATTTCACAAAACTTCCGCTCCCCCGCTCTGCAAGGTGGCTTCGATTACGCTGCTGCAAGCGGCCTGTATGTGGGCACATGGGCCTCCAACATCAGCGGCAACCAGTACACCAATGCCAGCCTGGAGTGGGATGTATATGGCGGTTATAACGGCAAAGTAAATGACGACCTGAGCTATCAGCTTGGCCTGATGAGCGTGCTGTATCCAAGCGGAAAAACGGCTAACTCGGACACTTCCGTTTACAAGCGTTGGGACACTTCCGAAGTTATTCTGGGTGCAACCTGGAAGAGCCTGAATGTGAAACTGACCTATACGCTGACTGACTGGTATGGCATCAACAATAGTGGTTATGCACCCACAATGTGGGCAGACAATTCTTCCACTGCCGACAGCGCTGATCCCGAACTCGGTTCTAAGGGATCTACCTATGTTGAAGCTAATTACACCTACGAAATCTCTGAGGGATTAAACCTCATTGCACATGCTGGCCATCAGAAAATCCAGAACTTTGCAGCACTGGACTACACCGACTACAAACTGGCCGTGAGCAAAGCCTATAAGGAATTTATCTTTGGCCTGGCTTACACCACTACCAATGCGACCGATAACAATCTTTACCATGTAAAAGCCAATGGCGATGACAAGGTTTTGAGTGGCAACATCCTCGCTGCCTCTGTCAGCCGTTCGTTCTAAACATATTCCGGGCGTGAAATATCGCGCCCTCTACCTTGGAGAATATTATGAAAATGGTTACCGCAATCATCAAGCCATTCAAGCTTGACGAAGTTCGTGAAGCCCTTTCCGCCATCGGCGTGCAAGGCATCACTGTGACTGAGGTCAAAGGTTTTGGCCGTCAAAAGGGACACACCGAATTGTATCGCGGTGCGGAATATGTGGTGGATTTCCTGCCGAAGATCAAGGTTGAAGCTGCGATCAAATCTGACATGCTGGACCAGGTACTCGAAGCCATCGAAAAGGCCGCCCAGACCGGCAAAATCGGCGATGGCAAGATCTTCGTTTCCAGCATCGAACAAGTCATCCGCATCCGCACCGGCGAATCCGGCGTTGAAGCCTTATAAGGAGATATGAACATGCAAATCGAACGAAGTGAAATTTCAGTGAAGGCTAATTCACGCGTTAGTGTGGGTTATACCGTAGCTAAAAAACTCATCATGGCTTTCAGCCTGCTGGCCGTGCTTTGCGGCATGTCGGCTCCGGCTTTCGCAGATGATGTGGCGGCGCCTGCTGCAACTGTGACAGCGCCCGCTACCGCGGTTCCGGCCGCAGCCCCTGTGCCGAATAAAGGCGACACTGCCTTTATGATTGCCTCAACCATCCTCGTCATCCTGATGACTTTGCCTGGTTTGGTACTGTTCTACGGTGGCCTGGTACGCAGCAAAAATATGCTGTCGGTACTGACCCAGGTATTTGTGATCTTCTGCGTGATTTCCATACTGTGGGTGATCTATGGCTACAGCCTGGCTTTCACTGCCGGAGGAGGCCTGAACAGTTTCATAGGCGGATTCTCCAAGGCTTTCCTCGCCGGAATTACCCCCGATTCCGTGGCCGAAACATTCAGCAAAGGTGTGGTCATTCCCGAGTTGTTGTTTGTCGTGTTTCAGCTGACTTTTGCGGCGATCACCGTTGGACTGATTGTGGGCGGTCTGGCTGAGCGTATCAAGTTCTCTGCCCTGCTGATCTTTGCTGTACTGTGGTTCACCTTCTCCTACCTGCCGATGGCACACATGGTCTGGTTCTGGGGCGGTCCTTCTGCTTTTGCTGACCCAGCCGGCTTTATCTTCGGTAAGGGCGCATTGGACTTCGCCGGTGGCACCGTGGTGCATATCAACGCAGCGATGGCCGCACTGATGGGTGCAATCGTACTGGGCAAGCGTATCGGTTATGGCAAGGAGTCTCTGGCTCCGCACAGCCTGACCATGACGATGGTTGGCGCGGCGCTGCTGTGGGTGGGCTGGTTCGGCTTCAACGCAGGCTCTAACCTTGAAGCCAACGGTACCGCAGTTCTGGCATTGGCCAACACCATCGTGGCAACTGCTGCTGCTGCCTTGTCGTGGATGTTTGTGGAATGGATGCTGCGAGGCAAGCCCAGCATGTTGGGTGTTGCTTCAGGTGCGGTTGCAGGCCTGGTAGCAGTAACACCGGCTGCCGGATTCGTCGGCCCGATGGGCGCGATTGTGTTGGGTCTGGTCGCCGGTGTACTGTGCTTCTGGGGCGTAACCGGCCTGAAGAAAATGCTCGGCGTGGACGACTCGCTCGATGTATTCGGCGTGCATGGCATAGGCGGTAT
This sequence comes from Gallionellaceae bacterium, assembly GCA_035531075.1. Lineage (GTDB taxonomy): Bacteria > Pseudomonadota > Gammaproteobacteria > Burkholderiales > Gallionellaceae > 39-52-133. Next base: position 222,721 of record DATKTO010000038.1, on the reverse strand, counting down.
CGTGGGTGCAATCGGCACCGGCATCTTCGCGGCACCCAGCCTCGGCGGTACCGGTGTGTTTGACTACGCAGCCGGAAAAGTGGGTGAATACTCCATCACCACGCAAGTGACCAGCCAGGCATGGGGTGTAGGCACTACCATCCTGTGGTCCGGTATTGTCAGCTTCGTGTTGTTCAAGCTGATTGACATGGTCATTGGTCTGCGCGTAAGCGAAGAAGCAGAACGTGAAGGTCTGGATACTGCGACACACGGTGAACGCGCTTACAACATGTAATTTTGTAACCTGCATTTGGCAACAGGAAGCGCCCCGAGAATCGGGGCGCTTTTTTATTGGGTATCATTGTGCACGGCCAGCCATTCTTCAAATTCAGCAACGGGCATGGGCTTGGCAAAATAAAAACCCTGCAAATGATCCACTCCCAATTCGCGCAACTTGCCTGCAACTTCTGCGCTTTCCACCCCTTCCGCGACCGTCTCCATTTTGAGTGCGCGCGCAAGATTGATGATGGCCTGAGTCATCGACAAACCCTTGGGCTCGTTCAGGCGGCGCACGAATGAAATATCGATCTTCAGTTCATCCACGTGCATTTCATGGAGTTGCGAAAGCGATGAGTAGCCTGTGCCAAAATCGTCCAGAGCAATCTGAAAACCTGCTTGTCTTGCATCATTCAATCGCTCTGCGGCGTGTTCCACATCCAGCATCGCAACGCTTTCGGTAATTTCCAGAATGATACGATGGGGTACGACGCTGTATTTGGCGGCCTCTTCTTTTAGCCGCTCAATAAAGTAAGGGGTAAACAATTGGCGGTTGGAGACATTGACCGCCATGCTGAGTTCCAGTCCGGCTTTGTTCCAGCGCTGCGCTGCAGCAAGGCTCGCGCGCAATACCTGATGGCCCAACTCGTTGATCATGCCCAGGTTCTCAGCCATCGGGATAAAAGTCGCAGGGCTGATCCAGCCCTGTTCTTCATCGTGCCAGCGAGCCAGCACTTCGGCCCCGGTACACAGCCCGCTATTGGCCTCAATGACGGGCTGAAACCAGGCCTGAATTTGTTGTGAATTGATGGCAGTGGCGAGACGGCTCTGGATATAGAGTTCGTTTTTTCCGATTCCCCTGCTGGTCAATTCCCGGAAAAAACAGGTCTGATTCCGCCCCTGAGCCTTGGCGAAAAACATCGCACGATCTGCCTGGGAAAACAAAGCCTCAATATCCTCGCCGTCGTCGGGGTAGATCGCGACTCCCGTACTGTATGTCATGATTAGTTCGGTATCTTCGAGTTGCATGGGCGCCTGCATTTCTTGGTTGATCTTCAGGGTGACATCGCGGATATCCTGTTCCGAGTCCATATCGGGCAACAGCAGCACGAATTCGTCACCTCCCCAGCGGGCAACGGTGTCACCGTCCCGCAGCTGTTGACGCAGGCGTTCGGCAAAGCCCAGCAACAGCTTGTCGCCTGATTTGTGACCAAGTGTATCGTTGACGTTCTTGAAATGATCGATATCGATAAAGCATATTCCTACCTTATGCAGAGTGCGTGATGCAAGGCGCAGTGAAATTCTGGCGCGATCTTCCAGTAGCACCCGGTTAGGCAGACTGGTGAGTGCATCGTACAGCGCCATATGCGTAATCTGTTTTTCGTGCAGATAGTTTTGCGTGATGTCGCGCAGCACTCCGCGAACACCCACGAAGTTGCCAGCTTCATCCTGGAAACTGACAAAACGGCATTCGATCCACGTTTTGTTCACCCCGCCTTCGCAGTTGAGACGCAGACGCAATATCGCATGGCTTTTATCGCCCGAAGACAAGGCCAGAAAATGCGCGTGCAGGGCTGAACGATCATCGTGATCAATAAAGTCGTAGAGCTTTTTTCCGATGGCATCATCGCAGTGCGAAAGCTTGTGCCAACCCGGACTGGCGCGCACGATGACGCCGTCACCGCGCAGTTCCAGTACAGCCTCTTCGAGCATGGCAAGCGTGTCCAGATATATCTTTTGTTCAAGGTTGCGCCCCTCCACACCAAGGATGAGTTTATCCATTGACGCGGCCAGATCGGATATTTCGTCCGGTTGTGAACTCACGGCCTTTAACTTGTCGCTGACCTTTGCCGCGCTACCTAGCTGAACGTAATCGTCGGTGGCCGCATTCATGGATTCAATGCGCTTTACCGTGTGCGTAAGCCAGCGCCCCAGGCCTAGCCAAATCAGCGTGATGATGATCGTTATGGCAATGAAAGGACGCAGTAAAAATCCAGCCAGCGGATAGGACTCATGCATTTCACGTTGCACGATAAGCGTGGGCTGAATACCGCTACCAAACCATGGCAGATCGGCCTGAATCAGTGTCAGCCCTTCTGTTGTGCTCACCTCTTTCACGCCCGGCCGAATTGTTTTACTTTGGCGATCACTGTTCGAGGTGGCCAGCACACGACCGTGAAAATACAGGTGCAAGCGAGTTTCGGGCACAGCCATGTCACTCATATCTGCATTGTTAACGGTTTTCAGCAACAACAGTGTGCCCTGCCCCTCGGCGCCCAACCCTATTGGAACACGGTAGATCCGGTACAACTCCCGTGCTGCTTCGGCGTAGTACCAGGAGGAAGCCCAGGACAGCGCGTTGCCTTGCATCTTGTGCGCTTCGGAGCCGTAACTGAATAAAATTTTATCGGTGCCGCGTACAATCAGGAAATTGGAAAATTGTGTGTATTCCGATTGGGCGTTGAGGAAGGCATTCAATTTGGACCAACGCGCATCACCCTTCTCTTCCAGTATGCGTGAAAACTCGATGCGCACCTTCATTTGCCCGGCTTCACGCAGCCAGCGTTGTTCCACACGCGGCAATTCCTTTTCATAGAGTTGCTGTATGGAAGCAAGCTTCTGCGTGACTTCGAATTCTCGCTGGGCGTTATAGTTATTGAAAGCCACCAAGGTGATGACAATCGTCGCCATCATCCCCAGCAGCAACAGGCGTGCCAAAGCCTGCCCGCGCAAAGCACCCCGTCCACGCAGCAAGTTGGCAACCTGTTGTGAATTCAGTTCGACTATGGCTTTACTCCTGCAATTTTGCGGTCCATCAGCAAGTTTAAATCGCAACTGTCATCGGTGAGAATTCCTGCAGTGCGCATGAACTTCGCAGTGTCTATCCACCTGGTGTCGCGAGAAACTGACATCGCTGGCATAGATGTCGCGATTCCGTGACAGCACGTTTATCAGATCAAGCTCTTTTGCATGTTTAAGCAGTGCTTGCCTAGACTCCATTCCAGCCACCGTCATTCTCTGCAGGCTGGGATCCCACTTACCATCCCGGCCTGTGCCGGAGCAACAAATGATTTCAGACGCTACTTGAACACGACTGTTTTATTGCCGCACACCAATACCCGACTTTCCACGTGGTAGCGCAAACCTCGGGCCAACACGGTTTTTTCGATATCCCTGCCGTAGCGCACCATGTCCTCCACGCTGTCGCCATGGTCGATACGCACGGTGTCCTGTTCGATGATGGGCCCGTCATCCAGCTCTTCGGTCACATAATGGCAGGTCGCGCCGATCAGCTTGACGCCGCGCTCATAAGCCTGATGATAGGGCTTGGCCCCGGCAAAAGAGGGCAGGAAGCTGTGGTGTATATTGATTACCCTGCCCGCGTAGCGGCGGCACAGCGCGGGCGGCAATATCTGCATGAAGCGCGCCAGCACCAGCGTGTTGCCGTGGTATTGCTCGAATAGCGCGGCGATTTGTGCAAACGCTGCATCCTTGTCGACCATCGCCACATGATGATAGGGAATGCCATGCCACTCGACAAAACTGCGCAAGTCCTCATGATTGGATATCACGCAGGGAATGTCCACCTCCAGCTCGCCGCTGCGCCAGCGGTGCAACAGGTCGTTGAGGCAATGATCCTGTTTGCTGACCAGAATCACCACACGCATTTTCTGCGCCGAATCGCTCAGTTGCCACTCCATCTCAAACTGCTGCGCAACCTCGGCAAACTGTGCACGCAAGCCTGCCGCATCAAAGGGCAATGAATCGGCGAGTATTTCCTGGCGCATAAAGAAGCGTCTGGTTTGTGTATCCGCGTGGTAGCTGGCTTCAACGATCCAGCCGCCATGCCGTGAAAAAAAACCGCTGACCGCAGCGACAATCCCCACCCGGTCCGGACAGGATAATGTCAGCGTGTAACGATGTGAAGATTTCATATGGCTAAACCTGAGGTTAAAAATGAAAAAGAAAACTCTGACCGCTGATGCACTGGCAGTTGCAATTTTAACTGAAGCAGCATATGAACTGGTCGCTACAAGCGTTGTGTTTTATAATTAAAAGCTTGCCGCACTCACCCTGTAACTCAGAAAAACAATGCAAAAAAATAAAGTAGACATCCTGCTTGTGGGCGCTGGCGTCATGAGCGCCACACTGGGCATGCTGCTGTCGCGCCTCGACCCCTCATTAAAAATCGTGATGGTGGAACGCCTGGGCAAGGTGGCCCATGAAAGCACGCACAGCCTGAATAATGCCGGTACCGGCCACGCCGGCTACTGCGAACTGAACTATACGCCGCAGAAGGCCGATGGCAGTGTGGAAATCAACAAGGCGCTGGCGATCAATGCGGGTTTTGAGGTGTCGCTGCAATTCTGGTCTTGGCTAGTGGAAAACCACGTGCTGCCGGCACCCCACGAATTCATCAATTCCATTCCGCACCAAAGCTTTGTGTGGGGAGACAAGGATGTTGCCTTTCTGCGCAAGCGCTATGAGATGCTGCACAAACACCACCTGTTTGAAGAGATGGAATACAGCGAAGACCATGCCGTGCTGCGCAAATGGATGCCGCTGGTGATGGCGCACCGCAGCGCACAGGAAAAAGTGGCAGCCACCCAGGTAGAGCACGGTTCGGATATTGACTTCGGCTCACTCACCAGGCATCTGGTTAAGTCACTGAAGAAACAGTCGAACTTCGAACTGATACTCGGGCACGCCGTCGAGAATCTGAAACAGCAGCCCAGCGGCCGCTGGAAAGTCGGCATCAAAAACACCCATACCGATGAAAGGCGAACGTTCGATGCGGGCTTTGTATTCCTCGGCGCGGGCGGCGGCGCACTGCCCTTGCTGCAAAAGACCGGACTGCCGGAAAGCAAGGGCTATGGCGGCTTCCCCGTCAGCGGCCAGTGGCTGATCTGCAAAAATCCTGATGTCGTCAAGAAACACCATACAAAAGTTTATGGCCGCGCGCCATCCGGCTCGCCCCCCATGTCGGTGCCGCACCTTGATGCGCGCATCATCGACGGCGAGCCCGCGCTGATCTTCGGCCCCTATGCTGGCTTCACTACCCGTTTTTTGAAGGAAGGCTCGATCTTCGACCTGTTCGGCTCGGTCAAGCCCGGCAATTTAAAACCCATGATGGCCGTCGCCTTCGACAATATGGACTTAACCCGCTATCTGATCAAAGGCGCGCTGCAGTCACACAAGGACAGAATGGCGTCCCTTATCAACTTCTTTGCCGAGGCCAAGGAAGACGAATGGTCGCTCGAAACAGCCGGCCACCGCGTTCAGATCATCAAGCGCTGCGACAGCAAAGGCGGCAAGCTCGAGTTTGGCACCGAAATCATCGCATCCAAGGACGGCACCCTGGCTTCTTTGCTGGGCGCCTCCCCCGGCGCCTCCATCTCGGTGCAAGCCATGATAGAAGTGATCGAGCGCTGCTTCAAGAAGCAGATCAAGAGCGCGGAATGGAAACACAAAATGAAGGAAATGATCCCGTCCTATGGCGAATCGCTGGATGAAAATGCGGAATTACTCCATACCGTGCACCTTAGAACGCGTGCCACGCTGGGCCTGGATCAAAGTAATTCGAGGCGGGGCAAGGCGTCCGAGATATAATGTCGATTGTTCAGGGCCTTGCCCATGTTTGTTTATTGGTTAATTATTGATTTGGAGCATTTGTTATGACCGCACTAACCCCGTTGAGAGACATTCCGCAGAGCAATATTTTTCGCAAGGGCGACACTTTCGTGCTCTTTGGCGAGCTCTTTGGACGGGGTTACGCGAATGGACTGGTAGACGAAGCACGCAAGTCCGGCATGACTATCGTCGGCATCACCGTTGGCCGCCGCGATGAGAACAACGCCCTGCGCGCGCTCACCACCGAGGAGCTGGCTATTGCCGAAGCCAATCTGGGCGGCAAAATATTCAACGTGCCACTGATGGCCGGTTTCGATCTGGATGCACCCGCAGGCGAGCCCACACCCACCGACATGCTGGCCAACATGACGCTGAAGAGCTGGCAGGAGGACAAGCTGGATTTCAGGCACATCGAGAAGTGCCGCGAGGTTGGTATCAAGCGCTTCAAGGATTCCGTGGCCAAAGTGATGGGCGAACTGGACGGCATGATCAAGGACGGCAGCAATGTGTTCTTTGCCCACACCATGGCCGGCGGCATTCCCAAGGTTAAGGTGTTCCTGGCGATTGCCAACCGCATCTACAAAGGTCGTGGCGAGCGCTTCCTGTCATCACGTGCGCTGCTCGACAGCGACCTTGGCAAGCTGATCCTGATGAACTTCGACGAAGTCACCGCCAACACCTTCCAGCACCTGATCGACGCCAGCGCAGCGATCCGCACCCGCATGGAAAAAACCGGCGGCCAGGTACGCTACACCGCCTACGGCTACCACGGCACCGAGATCCTGATCGAGGGCCAATACCAGTGGCAGACCTATACCAACTACACCCAGGGCAAGGCCAAAATGCGCCTGGAACAGGTAGCCGAAAAGGCCTGGGCACAGGGCATCAAGGCCACCGTGTTCAACTGCCCCGAAATCCGCACCAACTCTTCCGACATCTTTGTCGGCGTCGAGCTCTCGCTGTTCCCGCTGCTCACCGCGCTGAAAAAAGAAGGCGGTGGCACATGGGCGCAGACGCAATGCGATGCCTGCAAAGCCCTACTGAAAGAAGGCGCCTCGCTGAAGGATCTGCTGGATAAAATCGAAAATTACAACAAGAGCAGCACGATGAAAACCTTCCGCAACTTCGAAGCCTGGCCGATGGACAATAACGCGGAACTGGCCGACTTGATGATCGGCACCTCAGACGACATCACGCAAATGCATATCGACCGCAAGGCGCTGATCACCGACCTGTTGAGCGCACTGGTACTCGAAGGTACCGGCCCGCTGATGTTCCACGAAGCCTCAAAGCCTGCCGCACCGGTGCTGTGGCTGAATCATGACATTATCGCCAAGCAGCTGGCACTGATACACAGCAAGTAACAAGGGCATTATCAAAGAACCAAAGACCCGCATACCCTGGTAGCGGGTCTATTATTTTCCACTTTCTCCACAGGATATTGCATGAACACTCTGCCCCCCTGCCCACAATGCGGCTCCACCTTTACCTATGAAGACGGCACCATGCTGATCTGCCCCGAATGCGCGCACGAGTGGTCTAAAGATGCCGCAGCAGAAGCAAGCGATACCGGGCTCAACGTCAAGGACGCCCACGGCACCCCGCTGCAAGATGGCGACAGCGTCACCGTGATCAAGGACCTCAAGGTCAAAGGCTCATCCCTGGTAGTGAAAGTCGGTACCAAGGTCAAAAACATCCGCCTGATAGAAGGCGATCACGACATCGACTGCAAGATAGATGGCATCGGCGCAATGAAACTGAAATCGGAGTTTGTGAAGAAGGCGTGAGCATTGCGAGGTCTGAATTACAGACCTTCGATTGCATCTTGTGGCCCACAAATACTCCGCTATATAACCCATCAACTTCAACACAAATATTTAATATAATCAAATTGTTGAAGCAAAGAATCGCTCCCGGCTTTTCCCAGAATTAGAATCTGGTCTTACAATTTTCAGACTAACGTATGGCCCGGGTGTGCAGAATGCCTAAATGCTGCGATAGAAACATCACTGCCCGCGACAGGGACATTGAGCAGATTCAACACGCGTCTATGCTATCGTTCTAAAAATATTCTAGCCGTCATCAGTGTGCCATTACCATGACCAACCGCCTAGCTCAGGAAACCAGCCCCTATCTGCAGCAGCATGCAGACAACCCGGTGGACTGGTACGCATGGAATGACGACACGCTGCGCATCGCACGCGAGCAGGACAAACCCATCCTGCTGTCGATCGGCTATTCCGCCTGCCACTGGTGCCATGTGATGGCGCACGAGTCGTTTGAAGATGCCGCTGTTGCCGCGGTGATGAACCAGCATTTCATCAACATCAAGGTCGATCGGGAGGAGCGGCCCGACCTCGACCAGATCTACCAGGCCGCGCACTATATGCTGACACAGCGCAATGGCGGCTGGCCGCTGACCATGTTTCTCAGCCCGGATGGCACGCCGTTTTTTGGTGGAACCTACTTCCCAAAGGAGCCGCGCTACCAGCTGCCCGGCTTTCCCGGCCTACTGCAGCGGGTGGCGCAATTTTACGCGGAGAACCGCGCCGAGCTCCGCGAGCAGGGCAAGCGGCTGGTCGCCGCATTCGCCGACAACCTGCCGCAATCAAGCGCTGACGCACAGTTGCACGCAGCGCCGCTTAGCAGTGCGGTGCAGCAGTTGAAAGGCAATTTTGATCCTGCCACAGGCGGCTTTGGTGGCGCGCCCAAGTTCCTGCATCCGGCTGAGCTCGATTTTCTGCTGCGCCGCAGCCGCGCCACGAACGACAAAGAAGCGCAGCACGTGGTGCTGTTTACGCTGCAGCAGATGGCGCTCGGCGGCCTCTACGACCAGCTTGGCGGCGGCTTCTGCCGCTACAGTGTGGACGAGCGCTGGGACATTCCGCACTTTGAAAAAATGCTCTACGACAACGGCTCCTTGCTCAGCCTGTATTGCGATGCGTGGCAGGTCAGCGGCGAGCCGCTGTTTGCGCGCATCGTAGAGCAGACTGCGGCATGGGTGATGCGCGAAATGCAGTCGCCCGAGGGCGGCTACTATTCCTCGCTGGATGCCGATTCGGAACATGAAGAGGGCAAATTTTATGTGTGGCAGCGCGATGCAGTGCGCAACTTGCTGAGCGCTGACGAGTATGCCGTGACTGCCCCCTATTACGGCCTAGAGCGCGCACCCAACTTTGAAAACCATGCGTGGCATTTGCGCGTCAGCAAACCGCTGGGGAAGATTGCTGAAAACCTTGCTATTACCGCTGATGAAGCAGTCGAAAGACTGACGAGCGCACAGCAAAAACTGCTTGCCGCACGCGGCCAGCGCATACGGCCCGGTCGCGATAAAAAAATACTCGGCGCATGGAATGGCCTGATGATAGGCGGAATGGCGCGCGCGGCTCGTGTATTTGAGCGCGCCGAGTGGCTGCACTCTGCGCAGCGGGCGATGAATTTTGTGCAAGAAACCTTGTGGAACAACGACAAGCTGCTGGCTACATACAAGGACGGCAAGGCCCACCTTAATGCCTATCTGGATGACCATGCCTATCTGCTCAATGCCTCGCTGGAATTGCTGCAGGCAACATATCGCAATACTGATTTTGTATTTTCGACCAAGCTTGCCGATGCACTGCTGGCGCGTTTTGAAGACCCGGACAACGGCGGCTTTTTCTTCACCAGCCATGACCATGAAATACTAATTCAGCGCAGCAAGGTCGCACAGGACAACGCCTTACCCTCCGGCAACGGCATTGCCGCGCAATCTTTGCAGCGCTTTGCATTGCTCACCGGAGAAACAAAATATTCAGCTGCCGCAGAGCGTTGTTTGAAGCTGTACCTGCCCGCACTGGAACAGGCGGGCAGCTATCACAGCAGCCTGTGCACGGCGCTGGCGGAATGTCTGCAACCGGCCAGCTTGCTGATGTTGTGCGGGCCGAAGAATGCAGTGGCGAGCTGGCAAGACGCGCTGCGCACCCGCTACCTGCCCGACGTAATGGTGTTTGCAGTGACTGAAAATCTGGCTGACCTGCCCGAAGCGCTCGGCAAACCTGTAACTGATAGAACCACTGCCTGGCTGTGCCAGGGCACACAGTGCTTACCCCCTATTACCTCATTAGATGAGCTTCGTGTTGTCCTCCAATCCTGATAAAATTATAGTTTAACCAGGCTGCGTTCTGGTTGGCACTTTCACGGGAAACAAAATGGAATCAATCCTCGTATCAACCGGTGTTGTCGCACTCGCCGAGATGGGCGACAAAACGCAGCTGCTGGCATTTATTCTGGCAGCGCGCTTCAGGCGCCCGCTGCCCATTATCCTTGGCATTTTATTCGCCACCCTGCTCAATCACGGCATGGCGGGTGCGCTCGGCACCTGGATCACGACTGTCATGGGCCCGGATCTTTTGCGCTGGCTGCTGGGGCTATCGTTTATCGGCATGGCGGTGTGGACGCTGATACCGGACAAGATTGAAGACGAAGAAACGCAGATTGCCAGCAAGCTCGGCGTGTTCGGCGCGACCTTCGTCACCTTCTTCCTCGCCGAGATGGGCGACAAGACACAGCTGGCCACGATCGCACTAGCTGCCCATTATGCTGCACCTGTGATGGTGATAGCGGGTACCACATTGGGCATGCTGATTGCCGATGTGCCTGCGGTTTTCCTCGGCAATAAGTTCGCCGAGAGAATTCCGATGAGGCTGGTTCACTCCATTGCAGCGGGTATTTTTGCGGTGATGGGCATGCTCACTCTGTTCAGGGTGGACAGGCTTTTTGCCTGATAGTGGCAGGCGTAAAGGCAGGGTGCGGGGGCGTCACACGCACCATTGCGCGTACGGCACCCCTGCTAACGTGGACTACAAAAATTCCTGCGGCAATCTCTGCACGGCAACATCTGCACCCCACAACACCGACATGATGCGCGAGGCATGAGCTGCATCACCGCTGCTAAAAAACATGGCTGGGGCAACAGTTGACAAGCGTGAGGGGAGTTCGGTCTGTATGCGCCGCTGCAGCTGACGCGCAACGGCTGCGCCGGTATCGACCAGTGCAATATTACTGCCCACTACTTCGGATATAAGCGCCGCGAGGAAGGGGTAGTGGGTGCAGCCCAATATCAAGGTGTCTGCACCGCGCGCCAGCAAGGGCTCGGTGTAGCGCTCAATCAAAGCGCGAGTCTGTGAACTGTTCAACTCGCCCATTTCAATTTGCTCCACCAGGCCGGTGCAGCCTTGGGTAACTATTTCCACTTCCCCGGCGTAGCGTTCCAGCAATGCAGCGAAGCGTGCACTTGCCAGCGTGCCGGTGGTTGCCAGCACACCCACCACACCGCTGCGTGTGGCCGCCACCGCTGGTTTGACTGCGGGTTCCATCGCAATCACGGGGATATCGAATTGGCTGCGCAGGCTTGCCGCAGCGGCGGCAGAAGCGGTGTTACAGGCGATGACAATGGCATCTGCACCCTGCTGTTGCAGGAAACGCGAGATGGTCAGCGAACGCTTCTCGATATACGCTTTGGATTTATCACCGTAAGGCACGTGGCCGGAATCGGCGACGTAGATCAGACGCTCATTGGGCATCAGCTGGCGAATGTGGCGCAGCACCGACAGGCCGCCCACCCCCGAATCGAACACGCCGATTGCACCCGCTTTATGCAAGGCGTTTTCCTAAGTTAGGCTGCGGCTGCCTGATCACGCAGATATTCTTCATAGGTGCCGTGGTAATCGGAAATGCCTTTGGGGCTGATTTCGATAATGCGCGTCGCCAGCGAGGTCACAAATTCGCGGTCATGACTGACAAAAATCAGCGTCCCTTTAAACTCCAGCAAGGCTGAGTTAAGCGACTCGATCGATTCCATGTCCAAGTGGTTAGTCGGCTCGTCCATCAGCAGCACGTTATGTTTTTGCAGCATCAGTTTGCCGAACATCATGCGGCCTTTTTCACCACCGGACAGCACCTTGACGCTTTTTTTAACGTCATCACCGGAAAACAGCAAACGCCCCAATACACTGCGCACAGCCTGATCGTCATCGCCCGAGCGGCGCCATTGCGTCATCCATTCGGTAAGCACTTCGTCCTTGTCAAAATCGTGTTTGTGATCCTGCGCGAAGTAACCGATATTGGCCTTGTCGGTCCATTTGACGCTGCCGAAATCGACCTCCAGATCACCTGCCAGGCAGCGCATCAGTGTAGTTTTACCGATGCCGTTGGGGCCGATAATGGCAATGCGTTCACCTGCATCGACGCGGAAATTCACATTGGACAGCAAGGGACGGTCAAAACCCTTGCTCAGCTTCTCGACTTCTACGGCGACGCGATGCAGCTTCTCGCGTTCGTCGTAGTCAAATACCATATAAGGATATTGACGGCTCGATGGCTTGATGTCTTCAATCTTGATCTTGTCGATCTGGCGCGCACGCGAAGTTGCCTGCTTGGCCTTGGACGCATTGGCCGAGAAGCGCGCGACGAAGGCTTTCAGTTCAGCCACTTTCTCTTTGGCTTTCACATTATCTGCCGATTGCTGCTCGCGCGCCTGGGTGGAGGCCATCATGTAATCGTCATAATTGCCGGGGTAAGTGGTGATCTTGCCGTAGTCCAGATCCGACATGTGGGTGCACACGCTGTTGAGGAAGTGACGGTCATGCGAGATGATCACCATGGTGCTGTTGCGGGCATTGAGCACATCTTCCAGCCAGCGAATGGTGTTGATGTCGAGGTTGTTGGTGGGTTCATCCAGCAGCAAAATTTCCGGGTCGGAGAACAAGGCCTGCGCCAGCAACACGCGCAACTTGAAACCGGGTGCGACAGCGCGCATCGGGCCGTTGTGCAATTCCTGCGGAATACCCACGCCATTCAGCAACTCGCCGGCGCGCGCTTCGGCGGTATAGCCGTCAAACTCCGCAAATGCGGCTTCCAGATTGGCGGCATGCATGTAATCTTCTTCGCTGGCATCGGGATTGGCGTAGATCGCATCGCGTTCTGACATCACCGCCCACATTTCGGCATGGCCCATCAACACCACATCCAGCACACGGCTTTCCTCGTAGGCAAACTGGTCCTGACGCAATTTGCCCAGACGCTCGCCTTTATCCAACGCAACCTGGCCCGAGCTTTGCTCGAGATCGCCGCCGAGAATTTTCATAAAGGTGGATTTGCCGCAGCCATTCGCGCCGATCAAACCATAGCGGTTGCCTTCGCCGAAACGTACAGAAACATTCTCAAAAAGCGGCTTGGCGCCGAACTGCATGGTGATATTGATGGTGGATAACATGTGATGCCTTACAAAAATTAAGCGCGCATTCTACCATTTTGCGCGGAGATCTTCGGCCTTTAAGGTAAAACTCACGCAGCGGTACGGATACTCGGAGTATGGTGAGGGTGTGGTGAAACAGGTAGTTAGAATGGCAGCGCTGCGATCAGTTCCATCGCCTTGCCCGAAACAGGGTGTTTAAAGTCCAGTGTATGGGCATGCAGCAACAAGCGTTCAGCGCGGCCATCAGCATCGCCGCCGTAAAGCGAATCTCCCACTATCGGGTTGCCCGTAGCAGACATATGCACTCGCAGCTGGTGTGTGCGCCCGGTGATCGGTTCCAGCGCAACACGGCTGGAATTCGAGGCAAGGTCATAACTCAGCACCTGGAAGCGGGTCTGCGCAGGTTTGCCATTGACCGCATCGACCATATGCCGCGGGCGGTTGGGCCAGTCCACAATCAGCGGCAAGTCCACCTCGCCCTGCTGCTGCGCCAGCTTGCCCATCACCACGGCGACATAGCTCTTTTGCATTTCACGCTTCTCAAACATCATGGATATTTGGCGGTGCATCCGTGCACCTCTGGGAAAGAGCAGCAGGCCCGAAGTATCGCGGTCAAGACGATGGGCAACCAGTGCATCAGGGTACTCTGCCTGCACCCGCGTCGCCAGGCTATCCGCCTTGTCTTCGCCGCGCCCTGGCACCGAAAGCAGGCCGGCTGGCTTGTTCACGGCCAGAAGGTACTGATCGCGGTAAATTAGATCGAGGCCACAGTCGGGGGGCGGGCTATAAGACGTTTGCGAATTCATAGGATGCTGTTTATTATTCTGATGTCGGTGTCAGACCATTCAAAGGATACTCAAGTTCAAGATTCAACAGTGAATGTTCACTTGATACTTCGCTTTTCCAGTCGGAATAATAACCCATGCAACGATCCGGGCTAAGGCAAACATGTCAAATCTGTTCCACAGACACAGCCTTTGGGAAATCTTTCAGGGTGTTGGTTGATGCAGCTGTTAGCTATCTGCTTCTGCGGCACCGTGCTCGGGCGGCGCCGGACTCCCGCCAACGAACAGTGCGCCCAGCCACCAGAAAAAGAGCAGAACAGCTAGCTTCACCATGAGCCAGCCGGCACTCTCCTGCTGATTCACCAGGTAACCGTTGCAGACGCGCAGCGGTGCGGCGATATACAGCCAGCCTAGCACCGCCAGCATGCTGATGAAGTTGGTCCACACGAAGCCCCGGCCGATCGCAGACAGTCGCTGCCAGGCCAACGCGAGGGGCAGGCCGACCAAGACCGGGAGGCTGATGAATTTTGCCGCTTCGGCCAAGGGGTTCGCTAGCGCGGCATCCAGTGCACGTGGCAGCATCCAGTAACTCGACGCGAACAGCGCCAGCAATACACAGGGAAGGGTTCCGCCCGCCGCGGCAAGCAGTTTGTGCTGCCAGCATTCCGGCAGCAGCCGGCCGGCAAAAAAACCGGCGGCTGTCAGAAGCGGAATCTGCAGCAGCATGTGGGCACTCATCGTCGCCTCCAGCAAGCCCCGTACCGCGGGGGTCGCAAGCAACACATACAGTGCGCCGAGTCCTGCGGCGGCCCGCGGGTGGCTTACAGCCACGTCGCAACCCTGTCGGCAAACAGCAGTGGTTCGTTGATGTCACTGATCTGTTTCAGTCTACCGTCGCGACCGATGAGATGGATGGCCGCGTTGTGTTCAAATCCGCCCAGGCCGTCCGCAATCACGACGATGCCAAAGGCCTGGAGCAAAGGCTTGAGCTCCGCCGCGCTGCGCACCCGCGCAATGCGCCAGATCACGCCATCGGCGCCGTAATTCAGGCCGTAGCCCTTGAGGCTGGCCGGATCATCCCGTTCAGGATCGAAACTTATGCTGAGCAGGGCAAAATCGCGCCCCAGTGCGTGCTGCGGGACACGCTCCCGGATCTGCTTGAAAGCCATGCCCATGCTGCGGCAAAGCGAAGTGCAGCGGGTATAGATGAATTCCACCGCCAGCAGGCGGCCATGGTAATCCTGCAGGCTGAAGGCATGGCCGTCCTGGTCTTCGAGGACGGTTGCGGGCAGCGCTCGTGGCGAACGCAGGATCTCCATGCGGCGGGCGGTTTCGGCAGTGAAGGCACTGAAACCGTCGGTGCCCCACCACAGCGTGCCTACGCCCGCCAGAAGCACCAGCGCCGTGGCGACGATGCTGCGTCTGCCGGGTATCACGCCACCGCGCTGCGCGCCAGAGTGGCACGCGGATAGTCACGACGGGACAAGCCCAGACGAGCCAGGAAACGGACGATGAATACCAGCGCACAGACGAGCACGAGCATCGCAAAAATCGAGCCGATTCTATCGTACGGCACCCACTCTGGCAGGTGAGCGGCATAGCGGCGTGGCACACTTTCCTTGCCGGAATGGAGCAGGCTAACGGTGAAGCCGAGGGACCCAAGCGTGAAGCCCCAGAAAGCGGTGCGGTCGAGCCAGCTGTCTGCGGCATTCTGATTGGGCTTGCCGAGGTAGTACATGAAACCGAACACCATCGCTACCATGCCCAGCAGCAGATAGGTATGGAAATGCCCCGGCACCCACATCGTGTTATGCATCACGTAATTCACTGTGATCGTGCCGTCGATGAAGGCCGGTATAACGCCGGCAGACCAGCCGAACAGGGATACGAAAAGCAGCCTCGAACCCATGTCCCAGCGGATGCCCGAACGGAACACAAGCATCAGCGCGCCAAAGGCCGTGACCACCAGGAGAGGGATGGTGCTGAAATATCCTATCACCTGGCCCATGATCAGCATCCAAGTCGGGAATGCAAAGTCCATCAGCAGATGGTGCGGAAAGATGAACAGGACCATGAAGGTAGAGGCCGTCCATGCGGCGAGGAATACCTTGTTCGACTTCCACGGGCGCTGCGTGTAACGCGGCAGGATCTCATACACCGCGATCACCGCCATGTAGATGGTGGAGTTGATAAAGACATGGCCGAACAGGTAGATCATGCCCTTGGCCAGCAGCGGATCGATGGCGAAACTGGGGACATAGAGGTTCACCAGCATCATGCTCAGGATACTTGCACCCACCACCAGGCTGACGATGTTGATGATGGTCACCATGGTGCTTGCGACTACCGTGGGCGGCGGCGCCTTGCCGTCGTCGTGACCGAACAGCTGCGGCCAGCCGAGCGAGCGGGCGAAGTTGCCGTAGCGCCCGATGATGGCGCGGGCGACATCCAGATACAGCAGCAGGAAGCCGACACCTATCACAAGCATGCCGGCCATAAACAATGCTGCCGCATCATCGCTCCACATGCCCATCGGCTTTGACGGAAGCGGATAAAGAAAGGTCCAGCCACCGTAGAAGTGTCCGAGCAGCACGCTGCCCAGCACCATCCCGACGCCGACGATAAATAGCACCAGGTTGGCGATGAATACACCTTCTGAAAGATCCACATGCTGGCGCAGGAAGTGCCACATGATGGCCGCACCCGAGATGCCGGCGATGCCTACCATGCCTGCACCGTGCAGCGTCATGAGTTCATAGAACCAGTTTGCGCCCATGGAAACAAGTTGCGCCTGCTCCATGCGCATCAGCAGGCCAAAAACCATCATCAGCAGCAATACGACGGCCGCGGTGACCAGATAGGCCAGCACGCTGGCCTTTGCCCCGTGATCGGGTGTGGGGGTATAGCTTTGGGTCGCCATTTTCTTGTACTCCTTTATAGGTCGCCGACTTTGATTTCGGACATCATATCGTGGTGCGCGATACCGCAGTATTCCATGCACAGGATCTTGTATGTGCCGTCTTTGGTGAAGGTATAGCGAATCCTGTTGGTGTAGTTAGGCATCGCCTGGGTCTGTGCCACCAGGCGCATATCGGTGTCGTAGAGGCCGAAGCCGTGCGTGACATCCGCGCTGGTTACGCGAAACTCCACCGGCCGGTTCTTTACGACATGATCGCTGCTCAGTTCCCAGCGCCATTCATAGCCCGTCGCCTCGACAACCTGCACAGCCCCCGCATTGCTGAGCGTGCGGCTATTTGCATAAGGCAGATCCAGCAACGTGTAGATCATTGGAGGTCCGAGCACAATTACCATCGCCCAAAACAATTTTCTGCGCAGGCGGTAAGCGCCCTTTTGCAGTGTCGCGTAGTCCTCTTCGCGCCTGCCGGAGTTGATGGCGACAAAAGCAAATCCGCATGCCACCAGTGCCATCAATATCAGTGATGCTATCCAAGCGATTTGTTGTGACATATATCCTCTCTTCTTGTAGTTGCCTGCTGGAACTGGTGAATAACACTGGTAGTCGTAACTGCCGCCCAACCCGTGTTCCAACTTCGTGGTATGCAATGCCCGGCGCAGAGCATGCCAGTTTGATAACAACATGGTGGAATGCGTTAAAGAGCCTATTGCGCATCCTGTGCTCAGTTCCGTCATCGTTTCCGCTACACACCCCAAAATACATGAGGCGAGGCAATAATATCACAATGTGATAATTTGCATCCCCCAAGGTTAGCTATTTAGCTAAGTGGTTGGCTGCAAAATAGGGAACATGATATCGATTGTTATCGACTTCCATGCCGTGCATCACGCGCGTTAAGAATTCATTGGCGAGAGAAAGTCCGCGCGCAACATCAGACTATGGCAGCTGCAAGGCTAGCAAGGCGAAGCGGGGTTATCCGGGTAGGCGTGAATGTCAGTTCTGAACCTTTTATGCTCTGAGAGACTGCATTAGCATCGCTAGTGTTGTTGCTTTGCCGAGCGCAATAGGGATCGTGCCTGAGATCTAGCCTGGCGCTATTTAACGTTGGGGGCAGGTGTATGACTGAAGGAATTCATTAAACGGCGGACATATTGATTCCGATTAAAGCAGGAAGTGCATTTCTTGTAACGGGCGTTGGGCAAAACAAAAAATTTGAAGCGATAAGAATCCGGCGTATTTCACAAACAGTGATGGTATGTGTCACTTCATGTTCACCATCATCATATTTGCATTGGTGTTTTATTTCACAGCCTACCCATTTTATCAACGAGGAAAGAGCCTGCCAATACCAGGATTAATACGCCCACACCAATAAATACATTGGTAGAACCCTGACCACCAAATGTTCCTTCATATGCAGATTATGCAAAAAATCTCATCGCAATAATTTTAATGGCATTCGATATGAAATTTATTGCTGTGACTAACATCACGATTTTAATATTCCTATTTCAGAAAACCCGATTGCCAGACAGTTTTTGATTATCCTCGCCGTTCACAATTAGCCCTTTTATCTAGTACCTTATATAGTCATCCTGGTCGTTGCACGATGCACGCTGGATACGGCCTGCCAGTTGCATCGAATCACATACAACTTATTGTTAATAACAATTTTTACATTCCCGGCTGCAGCACCACATCGATATCACTCTTCTTGCCTTCACGCAGAATGGTGAGGCGAGCCGAATCGCCCACTTTAAAATCGTCCAGCCTTGCCAGCAATTTGCCAACTGTCGTCACCGGCTTGCCTTCAATCGCGACGATGATATCGCCCGGCGTTATGCGGCCATCAGGGTAGATCGTTGCGCTGCGTAGGCCGGCTCGTTCCGCTGTCGAGCCCGGGGCAATTTTCAGAATCAGCACACCTTGTACATTCAGCATCGATGTCAGACGCTGATTCAATCCATCATGCACTTCAATGCCCAGTGACGGGCTGGTATATTTGCCGTCGCGAATAATTTGCGGAACCACTCGCATCACGGTGTCCACCGGCACTGCAAAACCTATGCCTGCCGATGCACCGCTTGGGCTGTAAATAGCGGTGTTGATGCCGATCAGCCGGCCCGCCGAATCCAGCAGCGGTCCACCCGAATTGCCGGGATTGATGGCCGCGTCTGTCTGTATCAGGTGTTCGATCACCGTGTGGTTATCGCCGCCCAGTGAACGATCCAGCGCCGACACAATTCCATTGGTGAGGGTCCAGTCGAGACCGAATGGATTACCAATGGCAAATACCTTTTGTCCCACTTTCAGATCATTGCTGGTGCCGATCGGTACGGGCGGCGGACGCTTGAAGCCGACGCCGATGCGCAGCACAGCAATATCGTGTGCGGGGCTTGCACCTACCAGAGCGGCACGGTAATCACGACCGTCGGCCAGCTTAACCCAGGCTTCACTGGCACCTTCCACCACGTGGTAGTTGGTGACCACGTGACCTGCCTCATCCCAGATAAAGCCGGAACCGGTACCGCGCGGCACCGAGAAAACATTGCGCGTCCAGAAATCCATCACCTGCTGGCGGGTGGTGATGAATACCACCGTGTCCTTCGATTTTTCAAACAATTCAATGGTGGATTTTTCATCCGCGGCAAGCTCGCCGCGCGCAGTGATGGCACGCTGCGGGGCTCCGTCCGGCGCAAACACGCTTTCCAGCACGGGCAAATAGCGTGCAAGCACGATGAGCATCGCACCGGCCAGCGTAAGCCAAAACAGTCTGACTAAAAAAGTGTCTCGCATCGCCTATTTTTTTCTTGAAGAATTGAATGTCGTCATCGCTTCCAGTCTGTCATCACGTTCACGCAGCATCCAGTACACCCCGCCCAGTATCAGCGGCAACAAATTTTTTATCAGCTGGATAAGTGCCATCACAATAACGACCGTGATCATCAGGCTGAGTATGAATGCAACAATTTGTTAAAACGTTCATACCATACCATTAACCGCTGCAATTGATCTTGCAGGTGGTTTCCCTCACCATGCTGGCTAGGCTGATTAGGATCATCAGACATTGCTTTCTCCCGACTTGGTTAGCCATAAACGAGCTGTTTGCGAGTACAAGAAGGTGGCGCCATAAACCGGAAGATCAAGTTTTCAGGCCGCCAACTTCCACTTAATAATTTCCCCGGCGCGCAACGGCACCAGACGCTGCTCACCAAATGCCAACGTAGCGGGTACGGCCCAATCTTCACGCCGCAGCGTGATCATTTGGGTGTTGCGCGGCAAGCCATAGAAATCTGCGCCGAAGAAGCTGGCGAACCCTTCCAGTTTGTCCAGCGCACCCGCCTGCTCGAAGGCTTCCGCATAGAGCTCGATGGCAGTATGCGCGGAATATATACCCGCGCAGCCGCAGGCATTTTCTTTGGTGTGCTGGGCGTGAGGTGCGCTATCCGTGCCAAGGAAAAATTTCGGGTTGCCGCTGGTTGCCGCCGCAACCAGTGCCTGGCGATGTGTTTCACGCTTGAGTACCGGCAGGCAGTAATAATGGGGGCGCATGCCGCCAGCAAACATCGCGTTGCGGTTGTACAGTAGATGATGCACGGTAAGGGTGGCGGCGATATTCGCGGGCGCATTCATTACATACTGCGCCGCATCGGCGGTGGTGATGTGTTCGAAGACAACGCGCAAATCGGGCAGATCAGCCAGCAACGGTTGCAGCACGCGCTCGATAAATACCGCTTCGCGGTCGAACACATCCACCGTCGGGTCGGTCACTTCGCCGTGCAGCAGCAGCGGCATGCCGCAGCGCTGCATTTCCTCCAGCGCAGGATAGGCTTTGCGCATATTGGTGACACCCGCATCCGAGTTGGTAGTTGCACCCGCCGGATAATATTTCACCGCATGCACAAAACGGCTTTGTTTGGCGCGGCGAATTTCTTCCGCGCTGGTATTGTCAGTGAGATAAAGCGTCATCAGCGGCTCGAAGCTCATGCCAGCTGGCAGGGCAGCCAGAATTCGCTCGCGATAAGCCAGGGCCTGCGCAGTGGCGGTCACCGGCGGGCGCAGATTGGGCATGATAATAGCCCGCGCAAATTGACGTGCGGTATCGGGTAGCACGGAATGCATCAGCGCTTCGTCGCGCAGATGCAGGTGCCAGTCGTCAGGGCGGATAAGTTTAAGTTCCATATTTAGCAACCGGATGAGATCAAGATCAAGGTTTGATTATAGTTTAAGACTCTCAACGATGACCGGAACCAGTCAAATCTTCTACAGACCAGAATAAGCATTTTCCTTATTTTGCTTTCAAATTCGTTGCTCTATTATTTTCCTCTGCTTCACAATTGAAATGAGGAGAATTAAGATGCTTGAAATAAACAAAACTTTTTCTGCAGTCGTCGGCCCATCATATGACAAGCCCTTCAACCTGGAAGCACTGGGCCCTTGGTCTAAAGACATAGCCAATGATCTTGCGGCAAAAGAAGGGATTACGCTCTCGCCCGCGCACTGGGAGGTGATAGAAGCCCTGCGCAATCACTACCAGGAGTATGGGCCCGATGCAAACGCACGCTCGCTGCTGAATTGCATGGAGGTTGAGTTTGCCGAACGCGGCGGTAAAAAATATCTTTACGACTTGTTTCCGCGCGGGCCGGTCAACCAAGCCTGTCACATTGCCGGCCTGCCCTTGCCGCCTCACAGCACCGATCCTGCGTTTGGCTCAGTGATGTAGTGCCTGTTCAACCTTCATCACATTTCCCCCTCATGCAGGCGCGGTTGGCCCGGAAAGATGCGGCGAACCACCACAAAAAATACCGGGATCAAGAACACCGCAATCACGGTGGCTGCGATCATGCCGCCCATCACGCCGGTGCCGATGGCACGACGGCCATTGGCACCGGCGCCGGTGGATATTGCCAGCGGCAGCACGCCCAGAGTGAAGGCGATAGAGGTCATCAGGATGGGGCGGAATCTTCTTCTGCATGCTTCCTGCGTGGCCTTTAACAGATCGTAGCCTTCATCCTGCAGTTCGCGTGCAAACTCGATGATCAGGATCGCATTTTTGGAGGAAAGGCCGATGATGACGATGAGGCCGACCTTGAAATACACGTCGTTGGGCAAACCGCGCAGCATCACTGCCAGCAGTGCGCCCAGTACCCCGATGGGCACCACCAGTAGCACCGCGAACGGGATGGACCAGCTCTCGTATAGCGCCGCCAGACACAGGAATACAGCGATTATTGAGAGGCTGAACAGGAAACCTGTCTGGCTGCCGGAGAGTCGTTCCTCGTACGATGTTCCCGACCATTCAAAGCCAAAACCCGGCGGCAACTTTGCGGCGACCTGTTCCATTGCTGCCATTGCCTCGCCGGTGCTGCGCCCGGGAGCGGGGCTGCCGGAAATTTTCATCGAAGGCAGACCGTTGTAGCGGTCCAGCTTGGGTGAACCGGCGACCCATCTGTAGGTGGCGATGTCCGACAGCGCTACCATCCCGCCCTGCGCATTCCGCACCGGCATGCGCATGATCTGCTCCGGTGAAGCGCGCGCGCTGGGTTCAGCCTGCATCTGCACCCGCAGGATGCGCCCTTCCCGCACGAAATCGTTGATGTAAGCCACGCCCAAGGCAGACTGCAGCGTGTCATTCAGATCGGCCAGGTCGATACCCAGCGCGCGCGCTTTGAGCCGGTCTATATCCAGCTGCAGTTGCGGACCGGCTTCCTGCCCTTCCGGCCGCACGCCCATCAATGCAGGGTTTTGGGCGGCCAGGCCCAGCGCCATATTGCGCGCCTCCAGCAGCTTGTCGCGCCCCTGGCCGGAACGGTCTTGCAGGCGAAAATCGAATCCGCCCACCGCCGCCAACTCTGGTATGGGCGGCACGTTGATCGAAAATATCATCGCCTGCTTGATGCGGAACAGCGTCATGTTGGCGCGCTGCACCACCGAGGTCGCCGAATTTTCCTTGTTGGGTCGCTCATCCCAGCCCTTCAGTTTAATGAATGCAATCGCTGCATTTTGTCCGCGGCCAAAGAAGGAGAAGCCGGCCACGCCGATGACGTGCTCAACCTCGGGTTGGCTTAGATAAAACTTCTCGACTTCGGAAAGCACTTCCAGGGTGCGGCCACGGGTCGCACCCGGCGGCAGCTGGATGACGCTGATAAAGTAGCCCTGGTCTTCTTCCGGCAGGAAGCTGGTTGGCAGGCGAGTAAACAATACGATCACTGCCGCCACGATGACGCCGTAGACGATCAGATAGCGCCCGGTCTTCTTCAGTACATGTGTAACCCCGGACTGGTAACTCTGCGTTGTCCTGGCAAAAAATCTGTTAAACCAGCCGAAGAATCCAGTGCTGGGACGGTCATCATGTCCGGGCGTGTGCTTTAGCAGCGTGGCGCACAATGCCGGGGTCAAGGTCAGCGCCATCAGCATCGAGAACGAAATGGTGAGCACAAGGGTTACCGCAAACTGGCGATAGATCGCGCCTACCGAGCCGCTG
Organism: Gallionellaceae bacterium; assembly: GCA_035531075.1. Taxonomy (GTDB): domain Bacteria; phylum Pseudomonadota; class Gammaproteobacteria; order Burkholderiales; family Gallionellaceae; genus 39-52-133. The sequence goes on along the minus strand of DATKTO010000038.1, from coordinate 199,415 downwards.
AAAAAGGCCATCGGGATAAACACCGCAATTAATACCAGGGTGATTGCAATAATCGCGTTGATAATCTGCCCCATCGCTTTACGCGTGGCGGCTCGCGGCGGCAAGTCATCTTCACGCATGATGCGTTCGACGTTTTCCACCACCACGATGGCATCGTCCACCACGATGCCGATGGCCAGCACCATCGCAAACAAGGTTAACGTGTTGATCGAATAACCGATGGCGTACAGACCCACTGCAGTGCCGACCAGTGCGACCGGCACTACGATTGACGGAATCAGCGTGGCGCGAAAATTTTCCAGGAACAGGTACATCACCAGAAACACCAGCACCATCGCCTCCGCCAGTGTCTTGATCACCTCCTTGATCGATATCTCAACAAACTGCGAGGTGTCGTAAGGCACGACCCAGTCCACGCCTTTGGGGAAGTTTTTAGCCAGTTCCGTCATCTTGGCCTTGACCGCCTTGGCGGTATCCAGCGCGTTTGCAGTCGGTGCCAGGCGTATCGCAATCGCCGACGCGGGCTGGCTGTCGAGACGCGCAGCAACGGAATAATCCTGCGCACCCAGCTCAACCTTTGCCACGTCTTTCAGCCGCACGCTGCTGCCATCCGCGTTGGCACGCACGATGACGTTGCCGAATTCTTCTCTCGTATTCAGCCTGCCCTTGGTGACAATAATCGCATTCAACTGCTGGCCGTCGACCGCCGGAAGCTGACCCAGCTCGCCAGTGGCAAGCTGGGTATTTTGTGAACGCACGGCGCGCGCAATATCGCTGGGCGACAGGTTATAGGCCTGCAGCCGCTCCGGCTTCAGCCAGATGCGCATGGAATATTCGGTGCCAAACAGTATCGCCTCGCCTACGCCAGACACCCGGCGTATGCTCTCAAGCACGTTAGCTGCGGCATAGCTGCCGAGCGCTACGTTGTCGCGGCTTTTATCCGGCGAAATAAGGGCAACGAACATCAGATAATTACGAGCAGATTTCGTCACACCTATGCCCAAGCGGCGCACATCCTCAGGTAGACGGGCTTCCGCACGCTTGATTCTGTTTTGTGTTTCAACCGAGGCCACATCCAGGTTGGTGCCAGCCTCGAAAGTCAGGGTGATGCTGCCCTGCCCCAGTTCGGATGCCGAATCCATATACAAAAGGTGCTCGACCCCGTTCAGCTCCTGCTCGATAAGCGCAATGGCCGTTTCTTCCACCACCTGCGCGGACGCGCCGGGGTAGCTGATGCTGATTGCCAGAGCCGGAGGGGCCACCGCTGGATAGGAAGTAACCGGCAGGCTGCGCAACGCAAGTCCTCCGCTCATCAGGATGACCAGCGCGATGACCCACGCGAAGATGGGGCGATCGATAAAGAAATTGGCTAACACGTTGATCCTCTATTTTTTCTCTGGTGTTGCCGGTGCTGCTTGTTTCATGGGTGCCGCAACTGCCGGGCTGGTGCTTAGCACAGGGGCATTGGGGTTCCACGGTACAGCCTTCACCATGCCGCCCGGGCGCGCTTTCTGCACACCGTTGACGATGACTTGCTCGCCTCCCTGCAAACCCTCTGCAATTATGAAATCTTCGCCCGCCATGCTGCCCGTCTTGACCGGACGCGGCGATACCTTTCCATCGGCATCCACCAGCAGTACAAATTGTCCTTGGCTGCCAGTTTGCACCGCACGCTGCGGCACTTTGATGGCCTTTTCGGCAATCGCCTGCGGCAAGCGTATGTTGACAAACATACCCGGAAGCAGCTCAAACTTGGGATTGGGGAACTCTGCTCGCAGCGAAACGCTGCCCGTGTTCGGATCTACTGCCATGTCAGAGAATAAAAATTTCCCGGAGTGCGCATAGATGCTGCCGTCTTCGAGCACCAGTTCAACTTTGGCCGAATCCGCGCGCTGCAATTTTCCCGCTTTCACCGCCTGTTGCAGGCGCGAAATCTCTGATTCGGATTGCGTAAAATTGACGTATAGCGGATTGATCTGTTCGATAGTTGTCAGCAATGTTGCCTCTCCCCGTCCGACCAGCGCACCTTCGCTTGCTTGCGAGCGGCCGATGCGGCCTGAAATAGGCGCGGGCACCCGGGTGTTTTCCAAGTCTTCCTGTGCCTTGGAAAATCTGGCTTCAGCCTGCCTGTACTTGGCATCGGTCAAGTCATAATCCTGCTGGCTGACAACATTGGCCTCCTTCAGTTTTTTATAGCGCGCCAGTGTCTGACTGGCGACTTCGGCATCGGCTTTGGCCGCATCATAGGCCGTTTGATAACTGCGCAACGCAATCTGATACAGCGAAGCGCCCGCAATGACATCGCTGCCCTCGGTGAACTTGCGCCGCTCGACTATGCCTTCGACGCGCGCGCGAACTTGCGCGCTGCGGTAGGCTTGCAGACGACCGGGGAGGTCCTGGGTCAGCACCGTTGCAGCGGGTGTGGCGATGATTACATCCACTTCTGCGGGGGGGGACGCGGCTCCGGCAGCAGGTTTTTTCTGTTCATCACCAGCGCCACACGCCGCCAGCAACAAGGGGAACAACAGGGCCGCAATCAATCTCTGGCGCTGCAATTTATTTACACTTTGCTTCATGTTCAATCCCCGTTATTCACTCCCCGGCAAGGGAAGATATTCTCGCTAAAATGATCTCGATACTGATGCGTTGATATTGTTTACTCAGAAGGCTTCAGCGACAGTGCGCGCTGATACATCTCATTGCGCGCCACCCCGGTAATCTGCACGGCCAACTGTACCGCCTGCTTGAGCGGCAGCTCCTTGAGCAACACGCTCAGCACATGTTCGACTTCCGCGCTGATTCCCCCTGCCCGCGCCGGCGCGGCGGACACCAGCACCACAAACTCTCCACGCAGATTATTGGGGTCACTGTTGAGCCAGTCCATCGCCTCATCCATACGGCAGCTGTGTATGCTTTCGAACAACTTGGTGACTTCGCGCGCCAGCACAATCTGCCGTTCATCGCCAAACACCGTCCGCAGGTCGGCGACGCACTCAATAATACGGTGGGGCGCCTCGTAAAACACCAGCGTATAGGGGTGCTCAATCAAGGATTGCAGCTCCTTGCAGCGCGCAGTCGGTTTATTCGGCAGGAAGCCATAAAACAGAAAATGCGGCGCTGCCAGTCCGGCCGCGGACAGTGCTGCAACTGCGGCATTGGCGCCGGGTATAGGAATCACCCGGTAGCCGGCAGCGCGCACCTCTTCCACCACCAGCGCACCGGGGTCGCTCACTGCGGGTGTTCCGGCATCCGTTATCAGCGCAACCGACTGTCCTTGTGCAAGCAAGTGTATAACCTTGTCCGCTGCGCCGCGTTCATTGTGCTGGTGCAACGCCAGCAACCGCCTCGCCGTAATACCGTGATGGGTCAGCAGGTGCGCGGAATTACGCGTGTCTTCGGCTGCGATGGTGTCCGCACCGCTCAACACGTCCAGTGCGCGCAGGCTAATATCACGCATATTTCCAATTGGGGTGGCTACTACATATAATGCACACTCTAATTTCAGTTTTTGACTGCTATGCAACGCTCTTCCTTCTGGCTTTTATTATTGGCGACACTATACGTTAGCGCGTGTGCTACAGCTACTCGGGTTAAACCTGCTCCTGTTGTACATGCTCCGGCAGCTGCCCAAGCCCCCGTTGTACCCGCGCCTGCAGCCCCCGGCGAACCGGTCATGTCTGTCATCACACCATCCGTGATCGACACCACTGCGCTTCCTCCAGGCACGATTCCCCTGCCTCCTGCCGATAAATTCGCACCGCACATCGCGCTCATTTTGCCGCTTAACTCTGCGTCGTTCTCGTCAGCTGCCAATGCCGTGCAACAGGGCTTCCTCGCAGCCGCTAAAAGCCAGGTGCGTGATTTTCCAGTGCGCGTATACAGCAGCGCCGACGAAAGCCGCGATGTGATCAGCATATACCGCCAGGCCGTCGCCAATGGCGCTGTTGCAGTGGCCGGGCCTTTGACACGATCTGGTGTTGCACTGCTGGCCGGTTATTCAGATATCACGGTGCCTACCCTGGCTCTCAACACGACCGATCAAAAAGCTGATTCAGGCAAAATGTATTTTTTTGGCCTGATCCCGGAAACGGAAGCGCGACAAATTGCACAGTTGGCTTTTGCTGCAAAATTGCACGATGCAACCATCATCAATACTGGCACGCCGTTGTCGAAACGCCTGTCAATCGCCTTCGCCGATGAATGGAAAAAACTGGGCGGAAATATCAACGCTGAAGTGATATACAGGGAAGGGGATGATACCAATGCGCTGGTTAACCTTCCCACGGCGCCATGGCTGATTGAACCAACCCCGCCAGCCCCCGTAACCGTGATATCGGAGTCTGGCGAAATTTCAACGGTTGCTCCCAAGCGTGTAGGACCGCCGCCTGTTGCAACGGGTAATGTTGCATTCCTCGCGGGCGACAACAAGCAAGCTCGCCTGATTCGCCCCTATTTGAACCCCAGCCTGCCGGTTTATGCAACCTCACAAGTATTCAATATTAACTCCGATACCCTGACCAACTACGATCTCAACGACATCCACTTTGTGGATATGCCGTGGTTGTTGCAGCCTGACCACCCGGCGGTGATGATCTACCCCAGATCGAGCACCGTGCTGGATACGGACAAGGAGCGCCTCTACGCGTTCGGAATCGATGCCTACCGTCTGCTGCATATCATGCTGCATAACAAATTCAGTTCTGCACTCCCTGTGGATGGTGTCACAGGTCGCATCCGTCTGACGGATTCCAGGCTATTCCAACGTGATGCCGTATCTGCCGTATTCCGCTATGGTCACGGCCTCACGCCCGAAGGACTTGCCGCACTTGAAGCTGAAAAGGCTGCCGCCAAGGCAGCAGAAAATGCTGCGCGCAAGGCTGCGGCAATTGAAAATGCGCCCGCTACCCCTGCTAAATGAACAAGCCAGGTGCGCTGGCCGAACAACTGGCCGCGCAATATTTGCAGCGACAGGGCTTAAAACTGCTGCAGATGAACTACAGTTGTCGATATGGCGAAATTGACCTTATCCTACAGCACGGCGATAACCTTGTTTTCGTTGAAGTACGGCTGCGCAGCGGCTCGGCTTTTGGCGGCGCTGCTGCCAGCATTGATGGACGCAAGCAGGCCAAGTTGTTGCGCACAGCGCAACATTACCTTTCCCGGTTGCAGCGCATACCACCCTGCCGCTTCGATGCAATAGTCATGCAAGCTACCGATCCCGATAAAATCGAGTGGATCAAGAATGCATTTACTGCGTAAGTTGCTATTTCATTTGTAATACCAAAGCATCTTTAGCAAACATCCCGGTTCTTTTCAGTTAAAATTCGCTCTATATTTAACACAAACATCTCGCATCCATGGACTTAACCCTCAGAATTTATAAGCATTTCGATGATAGCGCACAGGTCAAACTGCAAAGCAAGGACGTGCTGGCTCAACCTATCGCTGCTTCTGCACAGGCGATGGTCAGTTGTTTGCAGAAGGATGGGAAAATTTTATGCTGTGGCAATGGCGGCTCCGCTGCTGATGCGCAGCACTTTGCTGCCGAACTGATCAATCGCTTTGAAATGGAGCGTCCGCCTCTGGCTGCCGTTGCGCTGACCACGGACAGCTCGGTCCTGACCTCGATCGCCAATGATTATGATTACAACCAGATTTTCTCCAAGCAGGTGTTAGGCTTGGGCCGCAGCGGGGATGTACTGCTTGCCATTTCAACCAGCGGCAACTCAACCAACGTTGTGGCCGCCATCGGCGCTGCGCATGAACGCAATATGTGCGTAATCGCGCTGACTGGTCGCGATGGCGGGAAAATGGGCGCGATGTTGAAAGCTGGCGATATTCATATCTGCGTGCCGACGCAAAGTACCGCACGCATCCAGGAAGTCCATCTGCTGGTGCTGCATTGCATCTGCGACGGGATAGACCATATGCTCTATGGAGAAAAAAAATAATCATGACGCGCAAGCTGAGTTTTCTATTGATTGCCGCTGTACTCCTTGTCATGCAAGGTTGTACTACCACGCTCACCAAGGGCGCAGATCGCCGCACGCAGGGAGCATACATTGAAGATGGCACAATTGCAGACACTGCGACGACGCGAATCAAGAACAAGTATGCCGAAAAAGTACATATCAATGTCAACAGCTATAACCGCAAGGTGCTGGTAACCGGTGAAGTCCCGGACGAATCTGCCAAGACTGATATCACCCGAATCATCGGCGGTGTGCAGAATGTGACCGCTATCAACAACGAATTGACGATCGGCCCTGTGTCGTCGCTGTCGTCGCGCAGCGGTGATGCGCTGACCACCAGCAATGTAAATATGCGCCTGCGCGACAGCGGGAAGGATTTCAGGGCCGAGCGAGTAGAGGTGGTTACCGAAAATGGCATCGTTTATCTGCTTGGCCTGGTCACGCGCGCTGAAGCCGCGATCGCGACTGAAGTCACCAGTACGTCGCGTGGCGTGAAGAAAATTGTCCCCCTGTTTGAGTATATAGACTGATCTTGCACGTGTATTCCGCACCCGATTTTGAAAATAAAATATGCACCCGTGCCGATTTGGCAGCACGGGTAGCCAAATTGCCCCGCCCGCTGGTTTTCACCAATGGCTGTTTTGACGTGCTGCACCGCGGCCATGTCACCTATCTGGCACAGGCGCGCGCACTGGGTGCCTCTATGGTGTTGGGCGTAAACAGCGACGCATCGGTTAAGCGCCAGGGCAAAGGCGATGACAGACCTGTCAACCAGCAGGATGATCGACTCGCCGTGCTGGCAGCGCTGGATGCTGTTGATTTGGTGGTGCTGTTTGATGAGGATACGCCGCTGGATTTGATCTTGACCTGCAAGCCGGATGTACTGGTCAAAGGCGGCGATTGGGCCCCAGATAAGATAGTCGGGGCAAGCGAAGTGATCGGTTGGGGTGGCAGCGTGCACAGCATTCCCTTCCTGCATCAGCGCTCCACCACCGCGCTGCTGAAGAAGATCAGACTGTCTTAAATATTAAATATAATCAAATACATACGCATAAATCTGCTGAAAGAGCACATGTCTAAAACACATTTTGGTTTTGAAACGGTAGACGAGCAGGATAAGGCCAAACGCGTGGCCGAAGTATTCACCTCCGTTGCCAGCAAGTACGACATCATGAATGACCTGATGTCCGCTGGCCTGCACCGTGTATGGAAAAATTTTACCATCCAGATCAGCGCCGTTCGTGCCGGCGAACGTGTGTTGGATGTGGCTGGCGGCTCGGCGGATCTGTCGCGCAAGTTTGCCAGGCGCGTTGGCCCCACCGGCCAGGTATGGCTCACCGATATCAATAATGCCATGCTGCGCGTGGGGCGTGACCGCATGATAGACGATGGGCTGGCGATGCCGGTGGCACAGTGCGACGCCGAACACCTGCCCTTCCCCTCCAACTATTTTGATTGCGTGAGCATTGCGTTCGGCTTGCGCAATGTCACTCACAAAGAGGTTGCGCTGGCCGAAATGCGCCGCGTGCTGAAGCCTGGTGGGCGATTGCTGGTGCTGGAATTTTCCAAGGTGTGGAAGCCGTTGCAGCCGCTGTATGACGCCTATTCATTCAAGCTCTTGCCAAAGATGGGGGAGTTGATCGCCAAGGACGGTGACAGCTACCGCTATTTGGCCGAATCTATACGCATGCACCCGTCGCAGGAAGAATTGAAACAGATGATGGAGCAGGCCGGGCTGTCGCGCGTGGAATATTTCAACCTTAATGCCGGTGTGGTCGCATTGCATCGCGGCTATAAGCTTTAACGATAGGGCCCTTGCGGCTCTTGCAATTGACCGCCACTACCCGTATATTAGAATTTGCTTAATTGCGTTCAACTCACATTGATTAAAGGAATTACATGAAACGTTTTTTGCTAGTGCTTACCATCGCTTTATCCTCAATCACACTGCTGGCTGCCAACGCCGAAGCCAGGCGCCTGGGTGGTGGCAGCAGCATAGGCAAGCAGCGCACGATGAGCCCGCAGCAGACGCAAAAAGCACCAGTTGGGGCTCCCGCCGCTGCTCCTTCAGCCGCTCCGGCAGCAGGCAATAAGTGGCTGGGGCCATTAGCCGGTCTGGCCATCGGTGCCGGCTTGGGTGCCCTGTTTATGGGCGGCGGTCTGGGCGGCATGGGTGGTGCAATGGGCAGCATTCTGATGGCGCTGGCCGCAGCCGCGCTGGTGATATTCCTCATCGCCAAATTCCGCAAGCCACAGCAACCGGCCATGCAATACGCCGGCCAAGGCGCTCCTTACCCTCAGCCGGAAGCACAGACTTACGCTGGAGGCTCTGCAGCTGCGCCTGCCGTTAAAAATATTCCCGCTGATTTTCCGGTAGAGGCGTTCTTGCGCAGTGCAAAAATGTCCTTTATCCGCCTGCAGGCCGCAAATGACCGCAAGGATTTGAATGACATTCGCGAATACACCACACCTGAAATGTATGCGGAAATTTCCATGCAGTTGCAGGAGCGTGGCAGTGCAGCGCAAACCACCGATGTCATTGCTGTGAATGCCGATCTGCTGGAAGTAGTGACCGAAAATAACCACGCTATCGCCAGTGTGCGCATGACAGGCCAGCTCTCCGAAAACAAGGGAGCAGCTGAGAACTTTGACGAAATCTGGCATGTGCAGAAAAACTTGCAGGATGACAAGGCTGTCTGGCTGTTGTCCGGTATTCAGCAAATCGCCTGAGCATTGATGTTCAGCCTGTCCGCCAGCACGCTCAACCATCTGTTCAGTCAGAGCGGTTGGGCGTTGCAAAGGCTGGCCAAATTTGCAGGCAGAACGGCGCGCTTTGACATCGCGCCGTTTTCTTTTGCCTTTACGATTCAGGAAGATGGCAGCGTGCGCGCGGCGGATGAAAATGAAAAGAGCAGCGCGGATGCAATATGCACTATATCGCCCGCGTTGCTGCCGCGTCTGGCGCTGCACGATGAAAATGCTTTCGCGCAAATCCTGACCAGCGGAGATGCTTCGCTGCTGGCCGAGATATTTTATCTGAGCCGCCATCTGCGCTGGGATGCGGCTGAAGACATCAGCCGTGTCACGGGCGATATTGCTGCGGAACGCATTGTTCATCTTGCCGCTTCCGCGCATAGTCAATTTCGCGAAGGCACCCTCAACCTGACCCAAGCCTTGGCAGAATACTGGACCGAGGAACGTCCGCTTGTGGCAAAATCCATATATATCAACAGCTTTGTGCTGCAGGTAGACAAACTGCGCGACGATGTCGCGCGGCTGGAACAACGCATCAACCGACTTCCAAAACCCTAAATCCTATGCTGCGTTTTTTTCGCCTGATTAAAATTATCTATATTGCTCTGCGTTTCGGTCTGGATGAATTTATCCTGGCACATAAAAGCACACGCTGGCTGATCCTTCCGCTCAAGCTGATCCTGTTCACTCGCAACACCTCAGCGCCGCGCGCCGTACGTTTGCGCCTGGCACTGGAAAGCCTGGGACCGATCTTCGTCAAATTCGGCCAGATGCTTTCGACACGTCGCGACCTGATGCCTGCCGATATCGCCGAGGAGCTGGCCAAGCTGCAGGACCGGGTGCCGCCGTTCCCCTCCGAGCAGGCGGTGGCAATGCTTGAACAGGTGTATCGGAAAAAGTTGAGCGAAGTTTTTCTCAGCTTTAATGTGACGCCCGTTGCCAGCGCTTCGGTGGCACAGGTGCATTTTGCCGTGCTGCCTGACGGGCGCGAGGTAGCAGTCAAGATTCTGCGCCCCGGCATTGAACCTATTATCAATCACGATATCGCCCTGCTTGATGCGGGTGCAGCGCTGCTGGAACGCTGGTGGCAGGACGGCAAGCGACTCAAACCCAGACTGGTCGTAGCCGAATTCAACAAGTATCTGCATGACGAGCTCGACCTGATGCGCGAGGCGGCCAGCGCCAGCCAGTTGCGCCGCAACTTCCCGGATTCGCCCCTGCTGGTGGTGCCGGAAATGTACTGGGACTGGTGCTCCAGCACGGTGATGGTGATGCAGCGCATGAAAGGCATACCAATCAGCCAGATATCTGCGCTGCGTGCGGCTGGAATCGACCTGTCCAGGCTCGCGTCCAGCGGGGTGGAAGTTTTCTACACCCAGGTGTTCCGCGACGGCTTCTTTCACGCCGACATGCACCCCGGCAACATCATGGTGGCCGCGGATGGCCGCTATATCGCGCTGGATTTCGGCATCATGGGTACACTGACGGACAGCGACAAGAACTACCTCGCACAGAATTTCATTGCCTTCTTCCGCCGCGACTATAAGCGGGTCGCGGAGGTGCATATCGAATCGGGCTGGGCCCCGGCGAATACGCGAGTGGATGAGCTGGAAGCTGCAATCCGCTCGGTATGTGAACCGATCTTTGACCGGCCTTTGCGTGAAGTTTCGTTTGGCCGCGTGCTGTTACGGCTGTTTCAGACTTCGCGCCGCTTTGGCATCGAAATTCAGCCGCAACTGGTATTGCTGCAAAAAACCTTGCTCAACATCGAGGGCCTTGGCCTGCAACTCGATCCCGAACTTGATCTGTGGAAAACCGCAAAACCCTGGCTTGAACGCTGGATGAGTGAACAGGTGGGGTGGCGCGGTTTCATCAAGGCGCTGAAAGCCGAAGCGCCCAACTATGCCACGCTGCTGCCGCAGTTGCCGCGCCTGTTGCACCAGAAGCTGAATGACAATTCGGCGGCACAGACAGAAATGATTTTGCGCCAGTTGCTGGCGCAACAGGTGATACGCAACCGCTTGTTGGGACTGATCGCTGTGCTGTCGCTGGGCGCGCTGCTGTGGGTGCTGCTGCAAGTTTAGCGGTACCTGCTGCTTGTAGGGCTCAATAAAAAATATCAATCTAATCAAATGATTGACCGAATTCAGTGCAAAAGCATGCAGTCCTGCTAGGCTTGCCGCTGTTCAAAAAAACCATCTTTCAGCAATTCTATCGTTAATGCCTTGTATTCAACCGCACCAGGGCTGGTCGGGCTATATGCAAACACATCCAAACCATACATAGGGCTGGTCGCCAGCGCCACGTTTTCGCCGATGCGCGTATTGCACACTAGATCGCCATAACGGCTTTTTACCCTATCATAAATCTCATAGGCCAGTTTACGGCGTGAATCAAAGCGCGTAACCACGATGCGCCGTTCAAACTTGCGCTGCAGCTTATTTTCCAGCACATCAAGCGCAGAATCAAGCCGGTGTACGCCTTGCAATGAGAGGAAATCAGCGGCGACAGGAATCAACACCCTGTCAGCTGCGAGCAATGCGTTCAAGGTAAGCACACCCATCATTGGACAGCAGTCTATCAGTATGGGTGCACCGGTAAGTGCCAGCTCTTCCTTTAATCCCTGTTTCAGCAGTGAGGCAGCCTTAGGGTCTGCGCCATAGGTTGCATCTATCTTGGCCAACTCCAGGGATGAGGCAATAATTTGCCAGCCGGCGGGTGTGTCGCGCAGCAGTTTGGCTAGCGGCGTTTTTTTTATAAAAAATTCGGCCATATTAAGATCCGACGCCGTGCCGTTTTTCAGGCCGCATGCCAAGCTTAAGTGTCCCTGAGGATCCATATCCAGGACGATCGGATGTCGTTTGGCCTGTGCCAAGACGGCTGCGACATTCAGACAGGTTGTGGTTTTGCCCACCCCGCCTTTCTGATTAAATACGGCTACTACCGCCATCTGATTTGCCCTCTGTTGGCGGGCTGATGAGCGCAAGCCAGGCAAACATTAATCTTCCATTACTCGGAATATCGTTTGTTTCAGGCTTATGACTGCGGGCTGCGGTTCAAATTGTTGTGCAGGCCCTTGCCGCAAACTCTTAATCCTGCATATTAGTCTGGTGACTATTCGACTGTCACTGACTTTGCGAGATTACGTGGTTTGTCTACATCAGTTCCCTTTTGCAATGCCACGTAATATGCCAGCAGTTGTAAAGGGATGGTGTGCAGAATAGGGCTTAGAAAGCCCGCATGTTCGGGCATTTGCATGACATGTACGCCCTCGGAAGATTGTATGCGCGTGTTGGCATCGGCGAAGACGAACAGCTCTCCGCCGCGTGCGCGCACCTCCTGCAGATTGGATTTCAGTTTTTCCAGCAGCATGTCGTTGGGCGCAACCGCAATCACCGGCATATCCTTGTCTACCAGGGCCAAGGGGCCATGCTTCAATTCTCCGGCGGGATAGGCTTCGGCGTGTATGTAGGAAATTTCCTTGAGCTTGAGCGCGCCTTCCAGCGCAATCGGATAGTGCAAGCCTCGTCCTAGAAACAATGCATGTTGTTTGTTTGCAAATTGTTCTGCCAGTTTGGCAATGGCTGGCTCAAGCTTCAATACGGCCTGCACCGCACTGGGCAGGTGGCGCAAATCCTGCAGATGCTGCTGCTCTTGTTGCTGGCTCATTTTCCCGCGCAGTTTCGCCAGCACCAGGGTGAGCAAGAAGAGGCCTGCCAACTGGGTGGTAAATGCCTTGGTGGAGGCCACGCCGATTTCAGGACCTGCCCGCGTCAGGAAACGCAGCTTGGACTGGCGGATGATGGCGCTTTCAGCAACGTTGCATATCGCCAGGGTCTGCTGGTGGCCAATGGCCTTGGCATGATTTAATGCCGCCAGCGTATCTGCCGTCTCACCCGACTGCGAGATGGTCACCACCAGGGTGTTGGGATTGGGCACGCTGGTCCGGTAGCGATATTCGCTGGCTATTTCAACAGTGCAGGGAATGCCGGCGATTTCTTCCAGCCAGTTGCGCGCAACCAGCCCGGAATTATGGCTGGTACCGCACGCCAGAATCAGGATGCTGTCAATTTTTGCAAAGGCTGCCGCAGCTTCGGCGCCAAAGATGCCGGGTATCAAGGACTTGCTGTTGCAAACAGCCTCCAGGGTGTTTGCCAGTGCCTGTGGCTGCTCAAAAATTTCCTTCAGCATGTAATGCTTGTATTCGCCAAGTTCCACGCTATCGTTGCTCAATTCACTGACATGCACCTGCCGTTTAATTTCCCGGCCATTTGAATCAAATATCCGGTAGCTATCCAGACCGATTTCTGCAACATCGCCCTCTTCCAGATAGACTACATTCTTGGTCACTGCCAATAGCGCAGACATATCGGATGCAATGAAATTTTCATGGTTGCCTACACCCAGCAGCAAGGGGCTGCCTTTGCGTGCAGCAACTAGCTGATGCGGATTGTCAGCTGCCACTACGCCAATCGCGTAAGCACCCACCAATTCTGCCAGAGCTTTCTGAGTCGCGCTTAACAGGGTGCTACCATTCTTATAGTGGCTGTGGATGAGGTGAGCGATAACCTCGGTGTCAGTGTCGGAGGTAAACACGTAGCCTTGTTCAGTCAGGCTGGTACGCAATGCTTCATAGTTTTCGATGATGCCATTGTGTACAACAGCTATGCTCTCGCCGCTCATATGCGGGTGTGCATTGCGCTCACTCGGCACGCCATGGGTTGCCCAGCGTGTATGTGCGACACCCAGATGCCCAGTGGTATCCGCGCTTCTTAGCGTTAAATCTGCGACGCGCCCTGTGCTGCGCGCGCGCTGTAACTTGTGATCGTTTACCACCACCAAGCCGGCTGAGTCGTACCCCCGATATTCGAGACGCTGCAGTCCCTGCAATAAAATGGGTACAACATTACGCTGCGCAACTGCACCAACAATACCGCACATGTTTAATTTCCCTGTAATAACGTTTGCATAAACGCTTCTTTAAATTGACAAATATTAAATATACTCAATAAGATGCAATATTGTATCTATTTCGGTTTCTTGACCGGCCGCTGCCAGCCAGCAATGGTAAGTTGCTTGGAACGCGACAGTGTCAATGCGTTTTCTGGCGCTTCTCTGGTGATAGTGGAACCAGCACCTATTGTACTGCCACGCTTAACCGTCACCGGTGCGATCAATTGTGTATCAGATCCGATAAAAACGTCATCCTCGATTATCGTGCGATGTTTGTTGGCACCATCATAGTTACAGGTGATCGTACCCGCACCTATGTTTACACGACTACCCACCGTGCTGTCACCGATATAACTCAGATGGTTGGCCTTGCTGCCATTGGCAATCTCGCTGTTTTTTATTTCAACAAAATTTCCGATATGCACATCCTTGTGCAGCCTGGTGCCGGGACGCAAACGTGCGTAAGGTCCGATTCTGCAATTATCACCTAACTCCGCTGAATCGATATGGCTATAAGGTGAAATATGGGTGCCAGCATTCACATTGGAATTCTTGATGATCGTGTATGCGCCCACTTTTACCCGGTTACCCAGATGGACCTCGCCCTCAAAAATGCAGCCTACGTCAATTTCGACATCGCGACCACACACTAACTTGCCACGCACATCCAGCCGCGACGGATCTGCCAAGGTGACGCCCTGGTTCAACAGCCGCAGTGCCTGCTCTTCTTGCCAAATACGTTCCAATTCAGCAAGTTGAACCTTGCTATTGATACCCATGACCTCCCAAGAATGGGCGGGTTGTGTAGTGCTTACTTCCAGTCCTTGCGCAACGGCCATCGCGACTATGTCAGTAAGGTAGTACTCACCTTGCGCATTTTTATTGCCTAATTTCGCCAGCCAATTGCGCAACAAATGGGTGGGTGCTGCGAGTATGCCGGTATTTACTTCACTGATTGCACGTTGCTCGGGAGTAGCATCTTTTTGCTCCACTATACTGATTACTTTTTCATTATTGTCTCGCACGATGCGGCCGTATCCTGTTGGATTATCCGCATGCAAAGTAAGCAGGCTGAGTGTGCCAGATGTCTGTAAAAGCTGTTTTAGCGTATCAACCTGAATGAGCGGAACATCGCCATACAGTACCAGCGTAGTGCTTGCATCATCCAATTCCGGCATTGCCTGTTGCACGGCATGACCTGTACCCAGTTGCGGCTCCTGCAATGCAAAACTGGCTTGGTATTGAGCCATTGCCAGCGGCACTGCTTCCCCGCCATGACCATACACAATGCAGGTCTTGGCAGGCTCAAGCTGGATTGCTGTATCCATAACATGCTGCAGCAATGGTATCCCAGCAAGAGCATGCAGGACCTTAGGCTTGTCGGAATGCATCCGGGTTCCCTTGCCCGCTGCCAGAATAACGATGTTAAGCATATTCATTGTTCCCGATTAATCAGTAATACAGAAGTATAAACAAAAAAAACGGCCTGAGCCGTTTTCCTTGAAGCGTCAATCATCAGATTAATGCGGATTCTTATGACGCAGCTTTTGAATTGCCGCCAATTGCGCAATCGCTTCTGCCAATTCGGCTTGGGCGGCGGCGTAATCGATATCAGTAGTGCGATTTTTCATTGCCTCTTCTGCCGCGCGTTTCGCTTCCAGCGCTCTTGCTTCATCCAGATCTCCACCGCGAATCGCGGTGTCAGCCAGGATGGTGACGACATGAGGCTGAACTTCCAGCATGCCACCAGACACGTAAATCAAGGTGTCTTCGGCTTGGTCAGGCAGCTTGAGGCGGACCGAGCCAGGCTTGATGCGGGTCAACAATGGCGTATGGCGCGGGTAAATACCCAACTCACCGGTTTCGCCTGGAATGATGACTAGCTCAGCAAGGCCGGAAAAAATCGACTCTTCGGCACTTACCACATCGACTTGAATAGTCATTGCCATATCCAATCCTTATTTAAAGAGTAGCGGCTTTGGCAACAGCTTCATCAATCGAACCAACCATGTAGAACGCCTGCTCTGGCAGATGATCATATTCACCGCTGATGATACCCTTGAAACCTTTAATGGTTTCTTTCAGTGTTACATATTTGCCAGGGCTGCCGGTAAATACTTCGGCCACGTGGAAAGGTTGTGAAAGGAAACGTTGGATTTTACGTGCACGAGCCACAGCCAGCTTGTCTTCCGGAGCCAGTTCGTCCATACCCAGAATCGCGATAATGTCGCGCAATTCTTTGTAACGCTGCAATGTTTGCTGAACGCCACGTGCAACAGAGTAATGCTCTTCGCCAACAACCAGTGGATCCAGCTGACGTGAAGTAGAATCCAGTGGGTCAACCGCTGGGTAAATACCCAGAGAAGCGATATCACGCGACAGAACCACGGTCGAGTCCAGATGCAAGAAGGTAGTAGCTGGAGACGGGTCAGTCAAGTCGTCCGCAGGAACATAAACCGCTTGAATCGACGTAATCGAACCTACCTTGGTCGAAGCAATCCGCTCCTGCAGACGGCCCATTTCTTCAGCCAGCGTAGGCTGGTAACCTACCGCTGATGGCATACGGCCAAGCAGCGCTGATACTTCGGTACCGGCGAGTGTGTAGCGGTAGATGTTGTCTACGAAGAACAGGATGTCACGACCTTCGTCACGGAATTTCTCAGCCATGGTCAAACCAGACAGCGCAACGCGCAGACGGTTACCGGGCGGTTCGTTCATCTGACCGAACACCATCGCAACTTTATCCAGAACGTTGGAGTCTTTCATTTCGTGGTAGAAGTCGTTACCTTCACGGGTACGCTCACCGACACCTGCGAATACGGATAGACCGGAGTGCTGTTTAGCGATGTTGTTGATCAACTCCATCATGTTAACAGTCTTGCCTACACCCGCGCCGCCGAACAGACCAACCTTACCACCCTTGGCAAACGGGCAAACCAGGTCAATAACCTTGATTCCTGTTTCCAGCAAATCTGTAGATGGAGAAAGTTCATCAAACTTTGGTGCTTTCTGGTGAATGGAGCGACGCTCATTACCAGCGACTGCACCGGCGCCGTCAATTGGGCGGCCCAGCACGTCCATGATACGACCCAGTGTACCCTCACCAACCGGCACAGTGATCTGGCTACCTGAGTTTTCCACGATCATACCGCGACGCAAGCCGTCGGACGAACCCATGGCGATGGTACGAACTACGCCGTCACCGATTTGTTGCTGCACTTCAAGTGTCAGGTCCTGTTCTGCAACAGAAGTTGTATCAACCTTTACTTTCAGAGCATCGTACACTTTGGGCATCTTGTCGCGTGGAAACTCAACGTCTACCACCGCACCGATACACTGAACAATCTTGCCTTGACTCATTTTAAGATTCCCCGCTTTATAGTTTAATTCTGTACACAGGCGCGACTGATGTCGCGCACTTTAACTTACCGCAGCTGCACCGGCGACGATTTCGGAAATTTCCTTGGTGATCGCTGCTTGACGCGCTTTGTTGTAAACCAGTTTAAGTTCACCAATAACGGCTTTCGCGTTATCGGAAGCGGCTTTCATCGCCACCATACGTGCACTTTGCTCTGCCGCCTGGTTTTCTGTTACTGCGGTGTAAACCAAAGACTCAACATAACGCAGCAACATTTCATCAATGACTGCCTGTGCATCTGGTTCATAGATGTAATCCCATGAACCCGTATTATCTGAACCCAAATTTGCATCGGACAACGGCAGCAATTGCTCAAATACCGGCTCTTGCTTCATCGTATTAACGAAATGGTTGTAGCTGATGTAAATTGCATCAACTTCGCCGGCTACATAAGCATCCAGCATGACCTTAACTGCACCAATCAAATTTACAATGTGCGGCGTATCGCCCAAGCCGATCAAATGAGACTGTATATTCGCGCCAACCCGACTCATAAAACTAAAGCCTTTGTTGCCAATTGGCGTGACACGAATACCTGTGCCCTTTGTTTCGAACTCTTTCATCTTACCCAGAGCCAAACGCAGCACGTTTGTATTCAAACCGCCACACAAGCCTTTGTCAGAAGTAACCAGAATTATTCCGACATTTTTAACCGCGTCACGCTTTATCAAATACGGATGCTTATACTCCGAATTGGCGTGCGACAGGTGAGCAGCAACCTGACGAATTTTTTCCGCATAGGGACGCGCTGCACGCATACGTTGCTGCGATTTGCGCATCTTAGCTGCCGCCACCATTTCCATGGCGCGAGTAATCTTCCGTGTATTTTCTACACTCTTGATTTTTGTGCGTATCTCTTTGCTACCAGCCATGAGGAACCCCGCTTAGTAAACTGCGGTGGACTTAAAGGCTTCGATCGCAGCGGACAATAGCTTCTCGTTATCTGCGTTCAAATCGGTAGTCGCATTGACAGTGTCCATCAGATCCTTATTCTTGGATTTCAAGTAAGCGATCAGTGCTGATTCAAATGCCAAGGCCTTCTTTACCTCAACGTCATCGAAGTAACCTTTGTTTACAGCAAACAGGGTCACCGCCATTTCGGCAACAGACATTGGTGCAAACTGCAACTGCTTCATCAATTCGGTAACCAGTTTGCCGCGCTCGAGCTGCTTGCGGGTAACTTCGTCCAGATCGGATGCAAAGGCTGCAAAAGCTGCCAATTCACGGTACTGAGCCAAGGCCAGACGTACGCCGCCACCCAGCTTCTTAATTACTTTAGTTTGCGCTGCACCACCGACGCGAGAAACTGAAATACCGGCGTTGATCGCTGGACGCACACCCGAGTTGAACAGGTCAACGTCAAGGAAGATCTGCCCGTCGGTAATCGAAATTACGTTGGTTGGAACGAAGGCAGAAACGTCACCAGCCGCTGTTTCAATCACTGGCAATGCAGTCAATGAACCAGTTTTGCCTTTAACTGCACCTTTGGTAAATTCCTCAACATATTCTGCGTTAACGCGCGCTGCACGCTCAAGCAAACGTGAGTGCAGGTAGAAAACGTCACCAGGATAAGCTTCACGACCGGGTGGACGGCGCAACAGCAGAGAGATCTGACGGTAGGCCCAAGCTTGCTTGGTCAAGTCGTCGTAAACGATCAATGCATCTTCGCCACGATCACGGAAGTATTCGCCCATGGTGCAACCAGAGTATGGTGCCAGGTATTGCATCGCCGCAGACTCAGAAGCTGAAGCCACAACCACAATGGTGTAACCCATTGCGCCATGCTCTTCCAGCTTGCGCACTACGTTGGCAATAGTCGATGCTTTCTGACCAATCGCCACGTATACGCAGGTCATGTTCTGACCTTTCTGGTTGATGATCGCGTCAACTGCAATCGCGCTCTTACCAGTCTGACGGTCACCAATGATCAACTCGCGCTGACCACGACCAATGGGAACCATTGAGTCAATTGACTTCAAACCGGTTTGAACTGGCTGGTCAACTGATTTACGTGCCATAACACCTGGCGCCGTTTTTTCGATTTTGTCGGTCATCTTCGCATTGATAGGACCTTTGCCATCAATTGGCTGACCCAATGCGTTAACTACGCGGCCGCGCAATTCCGGACCTACTGGCACTTCCAGAATACGACCGGTACATTTAACAGTATCGCCTTCACTGATGTGCTCGTACTCACCAAGAATAACTGCACCAACAGAGTCACGCTCAAGATTCAGTGCCAAACCAAATGTATTGCCCGGGAACTCCAACATTTCACCTTGCATTACGTCTGACAGACCGTGGATACGAACAATACCGTCGCTTACGCTGACCACAGTACCTTCGGTACGCGCTTCGGTTAGCGCGTCGAAATTTTCGATGCGGCTGCGAATCAAATTGCTAATTTCAGAAGGGTTGAGCTTCATCTGACTTTTCCTTATTTCGATATTTCGATGATCAAGCCAAGGCAACTGCCAGCTCAGATAAGCGCGTACGCGCTGAGCCGTCAATTACTTTGTCTCCAGCGCGAATAACAACTCCACCCAGCAAATCGCGATTTGTTTCGCAGCTGAGTTTAATTTCGCGTCCCATACGGACTTTAAGTGCCGCAGCAATTTTTTGTTTTTGTGCATCATTCAGATCAAAGGCGGAGGTAACAACTACATCCACACTTTTCTCTGCCTCAGCACGAAGAATTTCAAACATTTCCAAAATTTCTGGCAAAACATCCAACCGCTTGTTCTCTATCAGCAATTTGATGAAGTTATGTGCCGTAGCATTCAGCTTGCCGCCGCATACTGCCAACATGACGTTGTTCAGTTGCGCTGCAGTGACGCGTGTGCTACGAATAATGGACTGCATGTCCTGCTGCGCAACTGCTTCAGCAGCAGCGTGCAGCATTTCAGACCAGGCTTTTAATTCGCCCAGTTTTTGAGCTTCATCAAATGCTGCCTGAGCATATGGTCGTGCGACTGTTATAGCTTGGGACATGGCGTTTAAATTTCCGCGACGAGTTTATCGAGCAGGTCATTGTGCGCCTTGGCATCAATTTCACGACCCAGGATTTTTCCGGCGCCAGCCAGTGCAACGGCTGACACTTGCGTGCGCAGGTGTTCTTTCGCACGAAATACCTCTTGATCGATATCTGCCTTTGCTGCCACAAGAATTCGGTCACCTTCAGCTCTTGCCTGCGCCTTGGCTTCTTCCACTATTTCGCTCGCACGCTTTTCGCTCGCAGCAATAATTTCAGATGCTTTTTCTTTTCCCTGGCGCAAGATTTCTGCAGCGCGTTTTTCTGCCAATTCCAAATCGTGTTTGCCACGTTCAGCAGCAGCCAGTCCATCAGCGATGGTCTTGGCGCGTTCTGCCATGGCCGCCATCAGCGGCGGCCACACGAACTTCATGGTGAACCAGATGAGAATAGCAAATGTAATTGCCTGTCCCAACAAGGTTGCGTTGATATTCACGATAGTGCCTTTCGGTTAAGTTTAAACTGGTTAATTTCCGGGTTATCCCTGAAATTAGCCCTTAACGATTGCGATGAACGGATTCGCGAACAGCATGTACAACGCGATACCAACACCAATCATGGTAACAGCGTCCAACAGACCGGCAACGATGAACATCTTAACTTGCAAGGTTGGGATCATTTCCGGCTGACGTGCTGCGCCTTCGAGGAAACGGCCACCCAATACACCAAAACCGATAGCGGTACCCAATGCCCCCATACCAATCAGTAATGCAACTGCAATCGAAACGTTACCCAACAATAATGCTAATTCCATGTTTATCTCCGGAGGTTTAGTTAATAAGTAAAGCGAAACTTTTAATGACTTTCGTGTGCCATGCTGAGATACACAATCGTCAGCATCATAAACACGAAGGCTTGCAACGTAATAATCAATAAGTGGAAGATTGCCCAAGGCGCGCCCAGCATCCATTGCAGGTACCACGGCAACAACGCAATCAGAATAAATACCATCTCACCCGCATACATGTTGCCAAACAAACGCAAGGCCAGGGAAATCGGCTTTGCGATATCTTCAACAATCCGGAACAAGATGTTCACCGGAATCAACAGGGGAAACTTACCAAACGGGGAAAACAGCACTTCTTTGCCGAATCCGCCAAAACCCTTAACCTTAATGCTGTAAAAGTAGATCAGGAAAAACACCGCAATCGACATCGCAAATGTTGCGTTCAGATCGGTTGATGGCACAACTTTCAGATGGCCAACTCCCACCATGCCCGCCAACCACGGTAGCAAATCCACCGGAATGACGTCCATTGCGTTCATCGCAAAGATCCATACAAATATGGTCAGCGCAAGAGGGGCTATTAATTCGTTTTTGCCATGGAAGGTGTCTTTTACCTGCGCGTCCACCATGGTCACAACCATCTCTACGAAATTCTGCATTCCGCTCGGAACTCCTGCGGTCGCTTTGCGCGTAGCCAACCACATGGTACCAAATACGATCAATCCCAAGAGGGCAGATACTATTAAAGTATCAAGATGCAATGCCCAAAATCCTTCGCCCGCATGTAAATTTGTCAGGTGATGCTGGATATATTCTGTTGTTGTTTGGCCTTCAGCGCTCATAATCTATTCACACAAAAATTAATGCTACCCAATAAACTGCCAACGTTGCGGCGTATGTCGCAAAAAGCGGCAACGCATGCACTTCTTTATACTGTGTAAAAACCAAGGAGAACAACAGGATTGTAAAAATCAACTTGTACGCTTCGGCGCTGTAATGAGCGCGAATTATCTTCTTTGCTTCGCTACCTGGTGGCGCTAGCATTTTTTTTGCATATACCAAGCTGGTCAAAAAACCGATTGCCCCTCCAACAAAGGAGGATACTGCGGCAGTTACGCCATGAATTGCCAGCATCACTAGAGCAATTAGCACTGCCACAGCGACCTGAATCAGAATAATTCGGCGCACCGCGCTAATATCGACCATCTCTAAATCCCTCGAAGCCCGACATTATAACTATGTCCTAATATTCCCGTCAATAAATTTTGATTTATTTTAAACGTGAGATCAGCTCGTCCAAATGATCGTGACTGCTGTAGTCAATAACCAGTTTGCCGGCGCCTTTATTGCCAATTTTGATCTGCACGGACGTGCCTATGCGCTGTGACAGGGTTTCCTGCAAATTCAGGATATCTCTATCCGGCTTCTCTTTAACATGTACGGGTTGTGGATGCAGAATATGCTGAACCAGTTTTTCCGCTTCGCGCACAGACAGTCCATCTGACACTATCTTGTTTGCCGCAGTGACTTGTTGTGCACCTTCAAGTGACAGCAATGCCCGAGCGTGTCCCATATCTAACTGGCCTAGCATGACCATGTCCTGAATGACCTGGGGCAGCTTAAGCAGGCGCAGCAAATTTGTTGTTGCGCTTCGCGAACGTCCTACCGCATCTGCAGCGGTTTGATGCGACATTAAAAACTCGTCTATCAGTCGCTGAATACCAACCGCTTCTTCGAGCGGGTTCAGGTTTTCTCGCTGTATATTTTCTATCAGCGCCATCGCGAGCGCGGCGTTGTCTTCGACCTTACGAACCAGCACCGGAACGAGATCCAGTCCGGCAATTTGAGCCGCTCTCCAGCGCCGCTCTCCAGCGATAATTTCGTAGCCGCCATCGGCCAGTTCACGCGCGAGTATGGGTTGTATCACTCCTTGTGCCTTGATCGATGCAGCCAACTCGTTCAGCGCCGCTTCATCCATATGACTACGAGGCTGGTATTTTCCCGGTTTGAGTTGGCCGACCTTCAACTCACGCAAAGTATCATCGCTTTTATCTTCGCTGTTTCCTGACAGCAATGCGTCCAGTCCCCGCCCCAGTCCCCTGCTTGGCTTAGCCATAATTTTTCCCTGTATTTATTTCTGTGTTTAATCTATTAGTTATGGAACCAGTTCTTCTCAAACAGGTTCCACCACAACTTCGTTATTGAGCAATTCGCCTGCCAGCGCCAAATAGGCCAGAGTGCCTCTGGACTCCCTGTCATGGTACAGCGCGGGCAACCCAAAGCTGGGAGCCTCGGCCAGACGTACATTGCGGGGAATTACGGTGCGATAAACCTTGTCGCCGAAATGTTGCAGCAGCTGGTCGGAAACCTGCTGTGCCAGACTGTTGCGCGGATCGTACATGGTGCGTAACAAGCCTTCTATTTGCAGGTCTGAATTCAGATTCGCACGCACCTTGCGTATAGTGTTAACCAGATCGCTCAAGCCTTCCAGCGCATAATATTCACACTGCATCGGAATCATCACCGATTTTGCGGCGCATAAGCCATTGAGCGTCAGCAAATTTAGCGCTGGCGGACAGTCAATCAGAATAAAATCATAGTCATCATGCACGGCCTGCAAGCTGTCCTTGAGCCTGGTTTCGCGGTTTTCAATATCAACCAGCTCGATCTCTGCCCCGGCCAATTCACGGTTGGCAGGCAAAATATCGTACTTTCCCGCATCGGAAAAAATACGTGCCTCGCGCACCCCTTTTGTCCCAAGCAACACATCGTAAACGGTAATCTTCAACTTGCTCTTGTCTATCGCGCTGCCCATGGTCGCATTACCTTGCGGATCCAGATCAACCAATAGCACACGTTTTTTTGCAGCCGCAAGACTGGCTGCCAAATTCACCGTAGTAGTGGTTTTACCCACGCCACCTTTTTGATTGGTAATTGCTAATACTTTGGCCATTTATTTTGCTTTCAATAAAACCAGACAGCGCGCAGCATCCAATCCCGACACAGTTAATGGAATGACACGCTCCACCACAACATCACCAGGCAAGTGCTGCAACTCTTGCTCTGGCGCCCCTTTCATTGCCGCCCAACGGCCTTTATCTGCCAGCAAATGCCGCGTTAGTGTTACAAAATCCGCCGTTTCCGCAAAAGCCCGAGAAATTATGCCATCAAATTTTTCATCTGCGTTCAGCTCTTCGACACGTGCGCAGCATACCGTTACGTTATGCAAACCCAACTCAATAACTGCTTGCTGCACAAAACTTGTTTTCTTGCTATTGCTATCTATTAAAGTGAATTGCCAGTCTGGACGAACAATAGCCAATACCAAACCTGGCAATCCCGCACCACAGCCTACGTCCAGCCACCGACCCGGCCAAAGATGCGGCAATACTGCAAGACTATCCAGTAAGTGATGGCTGATCATTTGCTCTGCATTGCGGATGGCCGTCAGGTTATAAACCTTGTTCCATTTTTGCAGCAATGCCAAATAATCCAACAACATTTGCTGCGTCTCTGGGCTTATCTCCAAACCCAGCTCAGCAACGCCGCGGGCCAATTCCTGAGCCAGACTCATGCGCTCTTTTCTACCTTTTCGGCTGCATCAATGTTAGCGCTCGCTTGTGCAAAGCCGCGTTTCAGATGTACCAATAATAAGGAGATTGCAGCCGGCGTCATGCCCGAGATGCGCGCTGCCTGCCCCATCGTTTCCGGTTGATGCTGATTCAGCTTTTGTTGCGCCTCAATCGACAATCCTCTTACTACACGGTAGTCCATTTTTTCTGGCAATGCAGTATTTTCGTAGTTTTCCTGGCGTGTAATTTCATCCCGCTGACGCTCAATATAACCTTGGTATTTGGCCTGAATTTCCACCTGCTCAGCAACCATCGCATCTGGTACGGCCGTTCCTGCACAGGGCAATGACATCAGGCCGGAATAGCTCACATCCGGCCGTCTTAACAACTCATACAGGGCATATTCACGCTCGATTCCTTTGCCCAGCACGCGTTCGGCATCCGCCTGCACAAGCATGGCCGGATTCACCCAGATGCTTTTCAGTCGCTCTTGCTCCCGTGCTATTGCTTCTCTCTTGCTGTCAAAAGCCGCCCAGCGACTATCGTCCACCAAGCCGAGTTGGCGACCTATCTCTGTAAGTCGCAAATCGGCATTATCTTCGCGCAACTGCAACCTGTATTCAGCACGGCTGGTAAACATGCGATAGGGTTCTGTAACGCCCCGCGTAATCAGATCATCTACCAACACACCCAGATAAGCTTCATCTCGACGCGGACACCAAGTGTCTTCTTCGCGTGCATGTCTGGCTGCATTCAATCCAGCCAACAATCCTTGAGCCGCCGCTTCTTCATATCCCGTAGTGCCATTGATTTGCCCCGCAAAAAACAAGCCGGATATTGCCTTGGTCTCCAGTGATTTCTTTAAACCGCGCGGATCGAAATAATCATATTCAATTGCATAACCGGGACGCGTGATATGAGCATTTTCCATACCCTTAATCGAGTGCACCAAGGCCAGTTGCACATCGAATGGCAAGCTGGTGGATATTCCATTTGGGTAAACTTCATGGGTACTGAGTCCTTCGGGCTCAATAAATATCTGGTGTGAATCTTTGTCTGCAAAGCGCGTGATTTTATCTTCAATCGACGGGCAGTATCTTGGCCCCACTCCTTCAATGACACCCGTGAATAAAGGGGAACGATCCAAGCCCCCGCGAATGATTTCATGCGTATCTTTGTTGGTCTGGGTTATCCAGCAAGGTAATTGCTGAGGGTGCTGCTGTGCCCGACCCATAAATGAAAATACCGGCACTGGTGTATCACCCGGCTGCTCCAGCATTACCGAATAATCGATGCTGCGTCCATCTATGCGCGGTGGTGTGCCGGTTTTCAATCTTGCGATGGGCAATTTCATTTCACGCAAACGGTGTGACAGACTGACTGATGGAGGATCACCAGCACGCCCGGCTTGGTAGTTTGACAGCCCAATATGTATCAGACCGCACAGAAAGGTTCCCGTGGTCAGCACCACGCTTTTTGCAGAAAAACGCAAGCCGAGCTGCGTAACAACCCCGGTAACGCGCTCACCATCGAGCAGCAGATCATCTACCGCCTGCTGGAATATCCACAAATTTGGCTGATTTTCCAGACGCCCCCGAATCGCCTGTTTATAGAGAGCACGATCGGCCTGGGCACGAGTCGCTCGCACCGCAGGGCCCTTTGATGAATTGAGGATGCGAAACTGTATTCCCGCCTCATCAGTTGCGGCAGCCATTGCGCCACCCAGCGCATCCAGTTCCTTGACCAGATGGCCCTTGCCTATGCCCCCGATCGAGGGATTGCACGACATCATGCCCAAGGTCTCAACATTATGTGTAAGCAGCAAAGTGGCGCGCCCCATCCGTGCGCTGGCGAGAGCCGCCTCGGTTCCAGCGTGACCGCCTCCAACCACGATTACATCAAATTCTTTGGGGTAATTCATCAAAACTTCCTCTGCGTAGCCGCACATAATACAGTAAAACAATAACTGGGATGGGGCTGAAGACCGGATTGTTTCACGTGAAACAATCCGGTCTCTTATTTGCCTATGCAAAACCGGCTAAAAATTTCACCCAGCAAGTCGTCTGCGGTGAATTCTCCGGTGATTTCGTTTAGGGCCTCCTGAGCCAACCGGAGTTCCTCAGCAAAAAGCTCTGCGCGCGAACCCTCAAGGGTAGCGTTTTCGAGGTGTGTTTGCGCCTGCAGTAATGCGCGCAGATGTCTTTCGCGTGCCATAAAAACCCCGGCTTCTTGATGCCAACCTATCAGGCTTAGCAATTTCTCACGAAGCAGCTCTATTCCTGTGCCCGTCTTTGCAGAAAGATATATAAACTCCTCTCCTTCTCGCGTTTCAACTCGCGCCGATTCTTCTGACAGGTCAATCTTGTTGAAGATATAAAGACGGGGAGTGGCCGCAGGTAGTTCAGCCAGGATTCTTTTGTCATCGTCGCCCATGCCCAGATTGGAATCAAGGATTAGCAGGATTGCATCTGCTTTCAATATAGTGCTGCGTGTGCGCGCTATGCCCATCACCTCGACAGCATCCTGCGCTTCGCGCAAACCAGCTGTATCAATAATATGGAGGGGTACGCCGTTCAACTGAATAGATTGGCGTATCACATCGCGTGTAGTACCAGGAATTTCGCTCACCAGCGCCACTTCTTCGCCGCTCAGGCAATTGAGCAGACTAGACTTGCCGACATTGGGTTGGCCGATAAGAGCAATATGAGCCCCTTCCCGCAATAAACTTCCCTGTTGAGCCAATTCCAGAGTTTTCTGTAACTCCTTTCGAATAGAAGCGAGTCTGCTGTCACGTCGAGTAACGTCAGGCACATCCAATTCTTCTTCGGGAAAATCCAGCATCGCTTCAACCAGCATGCGCAAATCGATCACTTGGGAGACAAGTTGGTGTATCACGCGCGAGAAATCGCCCATCAGGGAACGCATGGCACTGCGTGCAGCTTGGCTAGTTGTGGCATCAATAAGATCAGCCACGCTCTCGGCCTGGGCCAAATCGAGTTTGTCATTCAGGTAAGCGCGTTGAGTGAACTCGCCCGGCAATGCGAGGCGTGCGCCCAGCTCAAGGCAGCGTTGCAGAAGTAGTTGTACAACGGCTGGGCCGCCATGACCCTGCAGTTCTAGGACGTCTTCACCGGTGTAGGAATGGGGTGCAGGGAAGAAGAGTGCGATACCCTGATCGATCACCTCCCCCTGCCTATCTACAAAAGAGGTGTAGGTGGCGCTGCGAGCTTGAGGAAGCCTGCCTATGATATTTGCGGCAGTATCGGCAAGATTGTGGCCAGAAATACGTACCACACCAATTCCCCCGCGACCCGGGGCAGTGGCAATAGCTGCAATATTGTCAGACTTTGGCAACACCCTTGGCTTCAGCCTCCGTATTGCGTGTGATATACCATTGCTGAGCAATGGACAGCACATTGTTGACTACCGAGTACAGTACCAAGCCTACCGGGAAGAAGAAAAATACCACGCTGAACGCAATCGGCATGATCTGCATCAATTTTGCCTGCATAGGATCTGGCGGTGTTGGATTAAGCTTGCTCTGTACTAACATGCTAATGCCCATAATAATGGGAAGAACGTAATAAGGATCGGGCCGAGAGAGGTCCGTAATCCAGCCATAGAACGGCGCATAACGCATTTCAACGCTCGCCAGAATAGACCAGTAAAGTGAGATAAAC
The DNA here is from genome assembly GCA_035531075.1 of Gallionellaceae bacterium. Lineage (GTDB taxonomy): Bacteria > Pseudomonadota > Gammaproteobacteria > Burkholderiales > Gallionellaceae > 39-52-133. The sequence goes on along the minus strand of DATKTO010000038.1, from coordinate 171,308 downwards.
ACTGGAATCTGAATCAGTACAGGTAGACAGCCGCCAAGTGGATTGATCTTCTCCGTTTTGTACAGGTCCATCATGGCGCGATTTAAGCGTTCACGATCGTCGCTGTACTGCTCTTTGATTTTAGCCAGCTTCGGGGCTACCACGCGCATTTTGGCCATAGACCGATAGCTTGCGGCGGACAAAGGGAAGAAGGCAAGCTTGATCAGAATGGTCAATATGATGATGGCTAAACCCCAGTTCTGTACCCATCCGTGTATTGCGGTCAACAGCCAGAACAGAGGTTTCGCAATGATGGTCAGAAAGCCGTAATCTACTGACAACCCAAGCCCCGGAGCGATATTATCCAGCTTGCTTTGAGCGGGCCCTACATAAAGCGGAACCGAAATCTTGCCAGTATTGCCCGCGTCAATCGCAGCAACCGGTAACACCAGACCAACAGCGTACAACTTGTCTTCCAATTGTTTGGCGTAAAACTCGCGCGGAGTGTTATCTTTGGGTAACCAGGCAGAAACAAAATAATGTTGCAGCATACCCGCCCAACCGTTGTCAGCCGTTTTTGGCAGGCTAGCTTTATTTTTCGCTATGCTCGGAAAGTCAATTTTCTGGAATTTATCATGCTCAGTATAAACAGCTGGGCCAGTGTAGGTCGGCACAAACATTGTGCTGCCGGTTGGCTGGATATCATCCCTGACTAACTGATAATACGCGGATGGTGTGAGCTTGCTGTTGCCGGTGTTTTCAATTTCATAATTGACGTCGATCAAATAGCTACTCTTATGAAACACAAATATTTTGCTAACCTTAGCGCCAGCCTCATTCTTGGCGAATAAACGCACCTCAACAGAATCTTTGCCTTCTGCCAGTTCATATGCAGAGGCCGGTGCAGAAAATAGAGTGTTGTGTGTGGGCAATCCAGGGCCCAAGAGTCCAGATTGCGCGATATAAGTATGGCCTTCTCCCTGCTGAAACAGGACAAAAGGCTTACTTTTATCCACAGTATCCGAATGCTGCAGCAATTCAATACGCCGAATGTCGCCCCCTGAAGTATTGATTTCAGCGCGGAAAAAATCTGTTTTTACTGATATTTTTTCGCCAATTTGAGCTGCTTTTTGGGCCGGCGCGACAAATTCGGTTGAACCAGGCTTGACTGTTGCCGCTAGCGATTGGGTGGCAACAGGCGTGGATGCTGCGGATACTATTTGAGGAACTGGTTGTTGTTCGCGCTGCCAGCCGTCCCACAATAGGAATATAGATAATGAAAAAATCAGGAACAGGAATACGCGTTGAAAATCCATTGTGGTTTTCACCTATATAAAGACTAAGGGGCTGGGTCGTAACCGCCGGGATGCCATGGGTTGCAGCGCAACACTCGCTTGATACTTAGCCAAGTACCACGCAATGCCCCATGCTTGACGATTACTTCGCTAGCATAATGAGAACAACTGGGCGTAAAACGGCAGGTTGGAGCAAACAAAGGGCTAATAACATATTGATAAGTCTTAATTAAAAGAATTAAAATTGACTTGATCATGGTATTTTCGCGCTTAACATTAATTGTAGTAATGCCGATCTCGCTTCTGTAGAAGTTTCTTTAGATAAATTTCTTCGTAACCGCACTACAAAATCGAGCGCGGGTAATTTAGATGAATGTAATCTAAAAATCTCACGGATAAGGCGCTTGGCAAAATTTCTATTTACAGACTTGGCCATTGTTCTCTTGCTCACAACCATGCCAAGCCTGGCGAATTCATGATTGCTTTTAACCAAATGGAGAGCAAACCACTTGTTTGCTAAGCTTCTATGACGAAATGCTTGTTCAAACTCCTTGCTTTGCCTAATACGATGGCTGGCAGGAAAAACAGAACTCACAACTTGCGCGCCAAACTATTAATTGCAGTTAAACCGCGAGGCGAGCACGCCCTTTACCTCTGCGGGCAGCAATAACTGCACGGCCGCCTTTTGTTTTCATACGAACTAAAAATCCGTGTGTACGCTTTCTCTTAATGACTGATGGTTGGTAAGTACGCTTCATAATTAGGGCCCTGTAGTAAGTTTTCGAAAGCCTGCGATTACAATACTTTACGGGGGCGGTGTCAAGTACAATTTATTCTCTGTGGATAACTTTCCTGTCAGGCTGTAGAATAGAAGAAAATTTATTTTCAGTATTCACATTCAGATTATGTCAGACAAAACAATGTGGGATTCTTGTCTTCATTCTTTTGAAGAAAGTCTTCCCCCTCAACAGTTTAACTCTTGGATTAAGCCGCTGATCTGTGAAGTAAAAGGAGATATCATTACATTAACGGCACCAAATACTTTTATATTAAAGGTAATTCAGGAGCGTTTTTTGCCGGAAATAACAAAAAAGGCTCAGTCATTTTTAAAAATTACGCCGCAATTTGAGTTAAAAATTAGCAAAAAAATTGTTAGCCCAGCTTCACAAAAATTTGTGCCCGTGGACATTGTCGAGCCGACCGTTCTGAAAAGCCCAAGAAATCACAGTAAATTGAATGGCTTACTCGCTTTTGATAATTTTGTTACCGGTAAAGCTAATCAATTGGCACACGCTGCTGCGATGCAGGTCGCTAATTTCCCAGGGACTATGTATAACCCGCTTTTTATCTACGGCGGCGTTGGGCTAGGAAAAACTCACTTAATACAGTCAATCGGCAACCTTGTTAAGCATGACAATCCTCAAGCCAAGATTTGTTATGTGCATGCCACCAATTATATTTCAGATGTTGTACGCGCATTTCAAACCAAGAAGTTTGATGAGTTTAAACAGTTTTACAACTCTCTAGATCTGCTGCTGATTGACGATATCCAATTTATTGCAGACAAACCGGGTACACAACAGGAATTTTTTTATACCCTAAATTCTCTAATTGATGCAAATAAACAGGTCGTTATAACTTGCGATACCTTCCCAAAAGAGATAACGGGCATAGAGTCACGCTTAACTTCTAGATTTAGTTGTGGTTTGACGGTAGCTGTTGAGCCGCCGGGTTTAGAAATGCGGGTTGCAATATTGTTGCGCAAGGCATCTGCGCTCAATCATCCCATTAAAGAGGAAGTTGCGTTTTTTATTGCAAAGCATGTTCGTTCGAATATAAGAGAACTTGAAGGCGCGTTGAATAGAATATTGGCTTATGCTAAATTTCATAAAGAAAGTATTAGCGTTGAATCAGCCAAGGAAGCGTTAAGAGACTTGCTTTCTGCCCAGAATAAGCAGGTTTCAATTGAAAATATTCAAAAAACAGTCGCTGATTTCTATAGGCTTAAAATAGTCGAACTTCTGTCAAAGAAAAGAACCAGGGCGATTGCAAGACCCAGACAAATTGCGATGTGTTTAGCGAGAGAGCTAACCCAATTAAGCTTACCCGAAATCGGCAATGCTTTTGGCGGCAGAGATCACTCAACAGTCTTACATGCATGCAAGACCATTGAAAGCTTACGAAATTTGGATCATGCACTCAATTCGGATTTCAATTTGCTGAATCAAACGTTAAGAAATTAATAACAGTATTAATAAAAACGTATATTTTGTGGATAACTAGCTTTAAGTAATATTTGCGAAAAGTTATACACAAACTAATAACAAATACCGGATAGTTTATACAGCTTGATTTTTTTCATTAACCCAATGTAGATAAACGTATTTAACAGTTACTAACAAATAAATGCACTGTTATTATTATTATTAAGGATATATAAAGAATGTTTATTGAAAAGATTAATAAAGACGTTTTATTAAAGCCATTGCAGACTGTCGTTGGCATTGTGGAAAGAAAACAACCACTACCTATATTGTCCAATGTATTAATTGAAAAAAACAAGACAGGTATTCGCTTTGTGGCAACAGACCTGGAAATTCAAATCACTACTGAAATTAAAGATAGTGAATTTTCCGGTGAAAATGAATCAATAACCGTAGCAGCTAAAAAATTGCAGGAAATACTGAGAGTATTACCGGATAGCAGCAAGATTACCTTGGATATTCATGATTCAAAATTATTAGTTAAAGTTCTAAAAAGTAAATTTACGTTGCAAACGTTGCCCGCGCAAGATTTTCCAAAAGTCAGCGAACAGTTACAGAATTCAACTACAATCGAAATTGAGCAAAAGTTATTAAAAAAATTGTTAGGTGCCGTTCAATATGCGATGGCACAGCAAGATATAAGGTACTATTTAAACGGGGTCTTATTAGTAATAGATGGCGGATTGATCAAATTAATCGCTACGGATGGACACCGTTTAGCCTATACAAGCGCAAAACTTGATTCAGATTACACTAAACGAGAAGTTATTTTATCCAGAAAAACAGTCAATGAATTGTTTAAGCTTTTGCAGGACTCTGAAGATAAGATAAAACTTGAATTAGCTGAAAAACAGGTAAAGATTTCATTCTCTGACATTACATTAACGTCTAAAGTGATTGATGGTAAATTCCCGGACTATGATCGCGTCATTCCAAATTACACCAATCATTTAACCTTAGACCGCCAAACCATACTTCAGGCATTGCAGCGCGCAGCGATCCTGTCCAATGAAAAATTCAGAGGCGTTCGCTTTGTCATGACTGAAAAAAATATGCGCATAATAAGCAGCAATAGCGAGCAAGAAGAAGCCCAAGAGGACATAGAAAACGAATATCATGGGCCAGCGCTTGATATTGGCTTTAATGTTAATTATCTATTGGATGGTCTAACCAATGCGGCTACTCAGGAAGTAACTTTTTCCTTTGGCGACTCCAATAGCAGCATATTAATTACGGTACCTGGCAATGAAGACTTTAAATATGTCGTCATGCCCATGCGAATTTAATAGTGGTCAAGAATACGGTGTTTCACGTGAAACAAACTGAAAGAAAATTATGAGCGAATATACTTCCGAAAGCATTAAAGTACTTAAGGGGCTTGAAGCAGTGCGCAAGCGCCCCGGTATGTACATTGGGGATACGAGTGATGGAAGTGGTCTGCATCACATGGTATTTGAAGTTGTAGATAATGCCATAGACGAGGCGCTGGCAGGTTATTGTAACGAAATTAATGTTACGATACATATAGATAATTCAATCAGTGTGACCGATAACGGACGTGGTATACCAACGGATATTCACGCTGAAGAAAACCGCTCTGCTGCTGAAGTTATCATGACTATTTTGCATGCAGGCGGTAAGTTTGACAGCAACTCTTACAAGGTTTCAGGCGGCTTGCATGGCGTAGGTGTATCTGTTGTAAATGCCTTGTCTGAATGGTTGAAGCTGACTATTTGCAGAAATGGAAAAAAACACTTCATGGAGTTTCACAATGGAGATCCGGTTGCACCGCTTAAAGTAATAGAAGACACCGATAAGCGCGGATCAGAAATTCATTTTATGGCCAGCAAGGAGACATTTGGCTTGGTTGAATACCATTTCGATATTCTCGCTAAGCGGTTACGCGAACTTTCATTTCTAAATAATGGGGTAAAAATTGCGTTAATTGATAAGCGCGATGGAAAAATAGAAAACTTTTCATTCACAGGCGGAGTCAAGGGTTTTGTAGAATACATGAATAGAAACAAGACGGTTCTACATCCAAATGTGTTTTACACTTGTATAGAGAAGGAAGGAATTACTGCGGAAGTTGCGATGCAATGGAACGACTCTTATCAGGAGACAGTCCAGTGCTTTACCAATAATATTCCGCAACGAGATGGCGGAACACACCTTACCGCTCTGCGCACAGCAATGACCAGGACATTGAATCAGTACATAGAGACTGAAGGACTAGCTAAGAAGGAAAAAGTAGAAACAACGGGTGATGATATGCGTGAAGGGCTTACTGCAGTTCTATCAGTAAAGCTGTCAGATCCAAAATTTTCATCGCAAACAAAAGATAAATTAGTTTCGTCAGAAGTTCGGCCCATCGTAGAAGAGATTGTGTCCCAACAATTAATGTCGTTTCTGCTGGAGAGACCAACTGATGCAAAAATAATTGTGAGTAAAATTATTGACGCTGCACGTGCAAGGGAAGCTGCGCGCAAGGCAAGGGAAATTACTCGGCGCAAGGGAGTACTGGATGGCATGGGTCTACCCGGTAAGTTGGCAGATTGTCAGGAAAAGGATCCTGCCAAGTCAGAATTGTATCTGGTTGAGGGTGACTCAGCTGGTGGCTCGGCCAAGCAGGGCAGGGATCGTAAATTCCAAGCGATATTGCCGCTGAAAGGCAAGATTTTGAACGTGGAAAGGGCGCGTTTCGAAAAACTGATATCTTCGCAAGAAATTGCAACATTGATAACAGTTCTAGGTACAAGCATAGGCAAAGACGAATACAACCCGGAAAAATTGCGCTATCACCGCATAATAATCATGACAGATGCGGACGTTGACGGAGCTCATATTCGTACCCTGTTGCTGACCTTCTTCTATCGTCAGATGCCGGAACTGGTAGAACGCGGTCATATCTATATCGCGCAACCACCCCTGTATAAGGTCAAGCAAGGCAAAGATGAGCGTTATTTGAAAGATGACCACGCTTTGAAAACTTATATGCTGAGTTCCGCGCTGGCAGATGCAGAGCTGTATACGGAAGTCGGGGCTGCCCCGATGAAAATTGAAGTCTTGGAAAATATGGCGAAAGAATATTTTCTTGCTGAGGCAATAATCAATCGCCTGTCCAGAGTGATTGCTCCCGAGGCTTTGCATGCACTGCTTAAAGCGCCGGAGTTGAACCTGGATAGCGAAGCCCAGGCAAAGCAAAGCGCGGTGCTGCTGCAACAGGTGTGTGGCAAGGAACTCACGATACAGGCTGAATTTGATCCATCGACTGAAGAATACCGCCTGCGCCTGGAAAAGAATCTCTATGGCAATGAATCCAACAGCTATCTGGATCAAAATTTCATGCGCAGTGGAGATTACCAGCAAATAAAGAAAACCGCATTGACTGTAAGCAACCTATTGGGTGAAAGTGCATTCATCAAGCGCGGTGAACATAAGAAACCGGTGAAGGACTTTAAACAGGCAATCGAATGGTTGCTTGAAGAAGCGAAACGGGGTGTAGGTATCCAGCGTTACAAGGGATTGGGTGAAATGAATCCATCCCAGCTGTGGGAAACCACCATGGATGTAAATAACCGCGTTTTGTTGCGAGTATGTATAGAGGATCTTATTTCGACAGATGAGATATTTACGACGCTGATGGGGGATATTGTGGAGCCTAGGCGCGCATTTATCGAGCAGAATGCTCTAGGCGCACAAAACCTGGATGTTTAAAGAAACGTAATATTATTCAAAATAAACAAATGGTTGGGATATGTGAACTCTCCCAACTCTTTGATTGCCGAGTTTATTCTTTCACCTTCTTTGCCACGGTCTTTTTCTTTGTCGTTCCAACCTTCTTCACTGCGGCCACCGTTTTAACAGCGGTAGTCTTCTTGGTCACGGCCGGATTCTTAACCGCGGGTGTTTTCTTGCTGGTCTTTTTTACCTTAGTCTCCTTCTTCTCAGCGGGCTCCTTCTTGGCGGCAACAGCTTTCTTAACAGCAGCTTTTTTCTTGCTGACGGGCCCTTTTGCCACCCGTGCAGCAAGCAATAAAAGCGCTTCCTCCAAGGTAACCTCATCCGGCGAGACATCCTTGGGCAAGGTGGCATTCACTTTACCGTGACGAACATAGGGTCCATAACGGCCATTGCATACATCAATAGGCTTCTTGTCTTCCGGATGCACACCGAGCTCCCGCAAAACGGTATTCGAAGTTCTCGCTTCAGCTAGCAATGCGACCGCCCTATCCAGTTCGATGGTGAACACACTTTCCGTTTTGGGTATGGACTTGAATTTACCATCATGGCCAACGTAAGGCCCAAAGCGGCCGATATTGACGATCACCTTTTTCCCGGTCTCCGGATGATTACCCAGTTCTTTGGGTAATTCCAATAGTTTCAAGGCTGCGGCCAAGTCAGCGTTTTCTGGAGGCACTTCCTTAGGCCAGGACATGCGTCTGGGTTTTTTCTTGGCACCTTCTTCAACTTCGCCGAGTTGCACGTAATAACCGTAAGGACCGCGCAGCAACAAAACCGGCAGATTGGTGACCGGATCGTTGCCGAGCTCCCTGCGCGCCTCAGCGGGATCGATTTCTCCAGTTGTGCTGCGCGTGTAATCGCATTCCGGGTAAGCGGTACAGCCGATGAAACTGCCGCGTTTCCCAAGGCGTGTAGCCAACGGCTTGCCGCATTTTGGACAAGCCTCTCCGATCAACTCTTGCGTGACATCCTTGCGTTCAATATTTTTCTTTTCTTGAACTAACTTGTCAAAATCGCCCCAGAATGCCGCCAAAACGGGTATCCAGTCGCGCTTTCCCTCGGATATTTCATCAAGCTCGTCTTCCATCTGCGCGGTAAAGCCATAGTCCACATAGCGAGTGAAATGTTCTGACAGGAAACGGTTAACCACGCGCCCCACATCGGTGGGGGTGAAGCGCTTTTTTTCCAGCAATGCGTATTCGCGAGCTTGCAGGGTGGAAATAATGCTTGCATAAGTTGAAGGACGACCGATGCCGTGTTCTTCCAGCGTTTTAACTAGACTAGCTTCAGTAAAGCGTGGTGGAGGCTGGGTAAAGTGCTGTTCGCCATAGAGTTTGTCCAAAGGCAAAACATCACCTTCGGCCAAAGGCGGGAGCTTCCCCCCCTCTTCTTCCGTGCTGTCGTCGGTATCTTCCTGATAGACTGCAATAAATCCAGGAAAAACAAGGGTTTGTCCGCTGGCGCGGAATAAGGTGTCGTCCCCACCCAGACGGATATCCACGCTGACGGTGTCAAATCGGGCTGGGGTCATTTGGCTGGCCAGTGTGCGCTTCCAGATCATTTCATATAGGCGCGCCTGGTCAACGGTCAACGCGTCTCGTATGCTGTCAGGAGAACGGGCAATTGAAGTGGGACGGATGGCTTCGTGCGCTTCCTGGGCATTTTTGGCTTTGCTCTTGTATACGGGTACAGTGCGCGGCAGATAATCGGCAGAAAAATTTGCGCCGATATATCCGCGAATTTCATCCACTGCTTCCGTCGCCAGATTGACGGAGTCCGTACGCATATAACTGATTAAACCTACAGTTTGACCGCCAATATCGATACCTTCATAAAGCTGTTGGGCGATGCGCATCACTCTGTCAGCAGACATACCCAACTTGCGCACCCCTTCCTGCTGCAGGGTCGAGGTAGTAAAGGGGGCGGCTGCGTTGCGTTGCTTGCCTTTTTTATCCACTCGCACGACGCGTGGCGGTAATTTCGCCGAATTCAGGTTATCGTGAATTTTTTGATATTCAGCTTCGCCAGCAATACTTAGTTGCTCCAGCTTTTTGCCCTGATACTGAAACAATTTTGCCGTGAAGGGGAGCTTGTTCTTTTGACTATCAAGATGCACCGACCAGTACTCTTGAGAGCGAAACGCTTCAATTTCTAGTTCGCGTTCGACTATCAGGCGCAAAGCCGGACTCTGTACACGGCCAGCCGACAGGCCTGGTCGGATTTTTCGCCACAAAAGCGGAGACAAATTAAAACCCACCAGATAATCCAGCGCACGCCGCGCTTGCTGCGCATTCACCAGCGGTATCGCGATTTCTCTGGGGTTGGCCACCGCTTCGCGCACTGCATTCTGGGTAATTTCATAGAACACCACGCGTTGCATGGGTTTGTTTTTCAGGTTGCGTTTTGCCTTGAGCAGCTCGGCTACATGCCATGCAATCGCTTCTCCCTCTCTATCCGGGTCGGTCGCCAGATAGATGCGGTCGGCGGCAGCCGCGGCTTTGGCAATGGCATCCACGTGCTTGCTATTGCGCGCAATGGTTTCGTATTGCATGGCAAAGTTGTTCTCGGTATCAATGGCCCCCGTTTTAGGGATTAAGTCGCGCACATGTCCGAAAGTGGCTAGAACCTCGAAATCATTGCCCAGATATTTTTTTAGGGTCTTGGCTTTGGCCGGAGACTCGACGATAAGGAGATTGGATGCCATGTATAACGTTCCGCCGAGCGAGTTAGTGTAGTTGGGCTGAATTAGCCGGGGTAAGCAGGTCTTCGACCAGCAACGGGTCTAATTCCTCATGCTGGTTCCACAGTACCATCAGTGCAATCAGTTTAACCCTGTCCAGGGGTAAACCGTCTCGTCCAAATGCCACAGCGCGGTCAATGATCATCTCGCGTTCTACAGGAGTGATCATTTTGTTGTGTTCCCAGAAGGAAATAAAATGCAGTCCTTCCGGACTGATGCACTGCGTCTCCAGCTTGGCATAACTGCGCAAGCCGCTCTGATTGATGCTGGCGGGATAATCCGCCTGTGTTAATTGCTTGAGGCCGGATAACCAGGTAAGAGCGCGTGTAATATCATCGTCCTCAAAACCGGCGGCGCTGAGTTTAATGGTCAGCTTGTCGGGATCGGGGTAACTGCCTGCATTGAAGTAACTTTCAAATAAAAACATCAGGATGTCGAACATGGCGCCTCAAAATAAACAATGTTTAAAGGGAGCCTCTAAACTATACGTTGGTACATGCCTCCGGCTAAGGTCGTAACCTGCCCGTCTAGCTCAAGTTGCAATAGGATGGCGGATAGAGCTTCAATCGTCAAGCCGCTGCGCTGGCTCAAGCTGCCAATATCAAGCGGATCAAATCCCAAATGGGCAAATACTGGATGGGCATCTTGATTATTGGCAGACACACAGGCAACAGCTGAATGCCATCCCAAATCATCAAATATATCTCGCGGATTTTCGACTAGTTTGGCGCCCTGCTTGATAAGCGCGTGGCAACCCTTGGCCTGTGGCATATGAATTGATCCGGGAATAGCAAATACCTCACGGCCCTGCTCCAGCGCCATACGCGCGGTGATCAGCGAACCGCTTTGCAAGGATGCCTCAACAACCAGACAGCCCAGGGATAAACCGCTGATGATGCGATTGCGGCGCGGAAAGTTTTGAGCAAGTGGCGGCGTAGCCAATGGAAACTCAGAAATTAAAGCGCCCTCATGAGCCAACTGGTGCGCCAGATCGCGGTTGGCTGCCGGATAAACCTTGTCCAGCCCGGTGCCAACGACAGCAATGCTGGAACCACGACCACGCAGGCCGCCCCAGTGGGCAGCCGTATCAATGCCATGTGCCATGCCGCTTACGATACACAGATCAGCATCGCTTACTGCCTGAGCAAAACTTTCGGCATTGCGCACTCCTTGTGCCGATGCATTTCGGCTGCCCACCACGGCGAGCGAGGTATGGTTGAGAAGATCGAGCCTGCCTTTGACGTACAAAAGAAGCGGAGGATCGGGGATGTTAAGCAGAGACTTGGGATAGTCGCAATCTGCCAGCGTGATTATGCGGTTAAGCGGGTCTTCAAGCCAGGCAGCAACAGGAGCCAGCGCATCGTAGTCGGGGTCTTGTACGATGGCATTTGCTATCGCGGGTTTGACGATTTGTTTCAAGCTGGCTGCCGGGGCAGCTAAAATGGCAGTTGGCGATCCAAAGGCTTGCAGCAAACGGCGCAAGCTTTCGTTGCCCAACCCGGGAATTTGGCTTAGCGTTAGCCATGACGCCAGTTCTGCGTCCATGGTCATGATATCAAGGTGTTTCTAAACTATCCGATATCTGCACTGTCCGCTGAACCTGCATGACAAGGGCATAAGAAACCTTGTCAAAGGTGCGGAAGACAAACACCAGCCCGTAACGTAAAGCGGGTAGCGTATATGAATCCCCCTTATGTTTTGAGGTCTCACTTTCCTTGAATAAAGCAAGCACATGACCATTTTCCAGTCCGTCACGCGCACCTTTATTCAGCGTGATCACAGAATTTTGCCCGCCTTGATTTACTCCGCCATAAATTGAAATAACCTTGGCCTTGATCATATTGCCAGGAGAACGGGGAATATAGCTACTGGCTAATCCGACGGAAGACTGAACGAAGTTATCTCCTTTTTGAATATCGAGTACTGATTTTGTGATCTTGAGAGTCGATACCTTATCGTATTTCTGTACGCTTGCATCTCCAAGGTAGATGGCTTCGTAGCCAAGCGTTTCATCGGTGTCGGGGTCGATCAAAGCCTTGCCTGGACGGTATAGCTGCCACAATGGGCCTTTGTCGTCAGGCATGCCAGTCGCGAAGGCGGTGTCGCCAAAGCTGAGCAGCGCACGATTCTCAATTGATCCGATGAGTGTCGGTGCACCTTTAATTTCATCATTCTCAATGACCAGGGGCTTGCTCAGAAAGGGGGCAATAATGTTCGTGGGTATACTGGGTATGGCTTCGTGCTCGCCATTGATCACGCGGATTTTTGGAGATAATTTTTGGATTTCTGATTCGGGTACAGTTTCCGCAACAGATTCAGCGGATGGCGGCAGATCGGGAACCAGTGCAATTTTGCCCGAGGGAGTTTCAGGCGCTTTGGGCAGTTCACCCAAGTGCAGTGTCTTACTCACAGGGTCTAGAACAACAACGTTTCCGGGATAAATCCAGTGTGGGTCTTTAATCGTGTCTTTATTCAAGCCCCAGATTTGAGGCCACTTCCAGGGATCCCTGAAAAATTTGTTGGATATGTCCCATAGCGTGTCACCTTTAACCACAACGTAGCGATCCGGAGCATTTTCGCGCACGACTAATTCATCCGCATAGGCGAGAATCGGCAAAAGTATGCAAATCAGCGATATAATCTTGCGCATGAAAAAACCCCAGCAAAGTAATGAAATGCAGTGCGATGTTCGCACAACTGTTTAAATTTTGCATCTAGTCACTTAAATTAGCAAGCTATTATGGCAATTCTAAAGATACTGCAGTACCCGGATGAGCGCCTGCACAAAGTTGCATCAAAAGTAAATGCAGTCACGGATAACACGCGAAAAATAATCAGCGATATGGCTGAAACCATGTATGCGGCACCGGGTGTTGGTCTGGCCGCTACCCAGGTAGATGTGCATCAGCGCATCATCGTGGTGGATACATCTGAAACAAATAAAAATCTATTGGTGTTCATCAATCCCGAAATTATCAGCATGAGTGGCGAGAGCGACTGCGAAGAAGGCTGCCTGTCAGTGCCGGGCATATATGACAAAGTTAGCCGCGCCGAGCGCATCAAGGTAAAAGCCCAGAATGCCAAAGGCGAGTCATTTACACTGGAGGCAGCAGGCTTGCTGGCAGTTTGTATCCAGCATGAAATGGATCATCTGCTGGGTAAGGTATTCGTGGAATACCTGTCTCAGCTAAAGCAAACGCGCATACGGGCAAAATTGAAAAAACGCCTGCGCGAAACGATGTAACTGGAAAAATAATTGAAAATAATCTTCGCAGGCACGCCAAATTTTGCCGCTAGCGCATTGCAGGCATTGCTGGCAAATAATCATCAGATCGTGGCTGTTCTGACTCAGCCAGACCGCCCTGCCGGGCGCGGCATGCAGCTCGTCCCGAGTCCGGTTAAACACCTGGCTTTGCAGCATGGCATTCCTGTGATGCAGCCGCTTAGCCTGAAGACTGCCGAAGTTCAGCAACAGCTCGCCTCCTTGCAGGCGGACGTGATGGTAGTGGCAGCCTATGGCTTGATCTTGCCGCTTTCAATCTTGCAAATGCCGCGACTGGGCTGCCTGAATATACACGCTTCCTTGCTGCCGCGCTGGCGCGGTGCTGCACCAATTCAACGCGCGATTCTGGCCGGTGATGCTGAAACCGGAATTACGATTATACAAATGGATGAGGGCCTGGATACAGGGGCCATGGTACTGAAGAAATCTTGTCCAATATCGGCACAAGATACTGCCCAAATTTTGCATGACAGGCTGGCGCAACTGGGGGCGGAAGCAATTATTGAAGCTTTGTGCAAATTGGATCAGGGCATCCTGATTGGCGTGGCACAGGAAACTACCCAGGCGACCTACGCTGCCAAGTTAATCAAGTCCGAAGCACAGCTAGATTGGACACAAGACGCTACGCAACTGGAGCGTGCGATCCGCGCTTACAATCCCGTACCGGGAGCATATTCAGCGCTGAACGGCACAACTGTTAAAATTTGGCAGGCCAGTTTGTCTTTATCCGGGGAAGGGCAAGGTGAGCCTGGAACCGTATTAGCAGTCAACAAAGACGGTATCAGGGTCGCATGCGGGCAAGCTGCAATTAACCTGCAAGTATTACAAAGACCTAATGGCAAGTCTCTTCCAGCTGCCCAGTTTGTGCAGGGTTTTATAATCAAGGCTGGAGATCACTTCACCACAATCTGATATGGATACCGTACAACTCGCTGCAGTTTCAATCATTGGCCAGGTCTTAAGCGGCCGCAATCTCAATCAAGTCCTGAGCGAGGTGATGAGCGCGCTTCCCGAGCTTACATCACAGCAACGTGGAGCCTTGCAGGATTTAAGCTATGGTACCCTGCGCTTCTACGGTCAGCTGAGTTGCATACTGGACGCACTCTTAAAGAAGCCCATGCAGGATATGGAGATACGCTATCTGTTGCTGGTAGCGCTTTACCAATTACAATATAGCAGGGCTGCACAACATGCTGTGGTTGATTTTGCAGTCAATGCGGTGCGCAAGCGCAAACCCGCAGCAAGCGGGCTGGTGAATGCAATCCTGCGGAATTTTATACGCAATAAAAATACACTGCTGGCGGACTCGGCGCGCACGGCAGAGTGCCGTTACTCCTATCCGCAATGGTGGATAAACGAAATCAAATCACAGTATGGGGAGCTAGCGGATGCCGTTTTGCTTGCCGGCAACCAACATCCCCCGATGACCCTGCGGGTGAACGGCAAGAAAGGCAATACGGCCGATTATCTGGCCCTGTTAAAGCAACAGGGCGTGCAGGCTAACCTTGTTGAGCCCGATGCCATTATACTGGAGCACCCGGTTTCGGTTGATCAACTGCCGGGGTTTATGGATGGACTCGTATCGGTGCAAGATGCGGGTGCACAATATGCAGCCCGCTTTCTGGAGGTTAAGGACGGTATGCGCGTGCTGGATGCTTGCGCAGCACCTGGCGGCAAGAGCGCGCATTTGCTGGAGACCGCCAACATTGAACTGCTTGCGCTGGATAAAGACAAAGTGCGGCTTGAGCGGGTGCGAGAAAACATGCAGCGATTACAGCTCAGCGCAAATCTAGCGACAGGAGATGCAGCGCAACCTGCAGACTGGTGGGATGGCAAACCATTTCAGCGTATCTTGGCAGATGTGCCATGCTCTGCCACCGGCGTGGTGCGCCGTCACCCGGATATCAAATGGCTGCGCCGTGCATCGGATATTGAAGGCTTTGCGCAACAACAGCAGCAAATTTTGAGCGCACTGTGGCCTTTGCTGGATGCCGGCGGAAAATTGCTCTATGCGACATGCTCGATATTTGGACGTGAAAACCAACAGGTCATCGATGAGTTCTTAATGCATCACCAAGATGCAAATCAGTTATCCCTGACAGCCCCCGGAATGAAGCAAGGACAGCTACTGCCAAACGACCAGCATGACGGTTTCTTTTATGCGCTACTGCACAAACAAATATAAATTATTGCGCAGCATTCTGGTAATGCTTGCAATTCTGGTTTTGGGCGTTTCCGCCGCGACCGCAGATGGCATTGCCGTGCGCAAGGCTGAAATCCGCATGACGGATGAAGGTTACCAACTCGCTGCCAATTTTGATATCAGATTGAGTATTTTAATTGAACAGGCGCTCACCCACGGCATTACATTAAATTTCACAAGCGAATTCACCTTAACGCGCTCACGCTGGTACTGGCTGGATGAAGTGGCGGCTCAAACCGAGCAAACAACAAAACTAAGCTATAGCGCGTTGACGAGGCAATATCGCATCAAGCGCGGAACACTGTTTCAAAATTTTGCCAATCTGGACGATGCGCTGCGGGCACTGGGGAATCAATCATCGGAGCCCATTCCGGCGGAGTTGTTGAACAAGAACAGTGGCTATATAGCGTCATTACTGAAAAGCAATGCAAATTTCACCGCCTTCGCGCGGATGAAACTGGATGTGACGCAACTTCCCAAGCCCCTACAGGTGAATGCGCTGACCAGCGATGAGTGGAAACTGGATTCTGAAGGATACAGCTGGATGCTAGCACCAGCAGAAATTGCGCAAGCCAGGAAAGAGTTGCAGTGAAATATTTAATCCTCATCAGCGGAATTATTGGTGTCTTGCTGCTTTACTTGTTGTCGAGTGCCAGCGCAAATACCGACCTGTTTTCACGCAACTATTATGCACTGCTAGCATTGGCCGGACTGCTGGCGCTGTGCCTGAGTGCGCTGGTTGCATATCAGCTCTGGCAACTGCGAGAGAAGATCAAGGCGCAGATTTTTGGCGCAAAACTTACGCTGCGTCTTGCCTTGTTTTTTTCCCTAATTGCGATTTTGCCGGGATTGCTGGTGTATGCGGTTTCGGTGCAATTTCTGGGCAAAAGCATAGAGTCCTGGTTTGACGTACGCGTGGAAAAGGCCCTTGAGGGGGGGTTGAACCTGGGACGGAATTCCTTGGAAAATGGGCTGCAAGATCTGGCCAAAAAGGGCAAATTTATCGCGCTATTGTTGGCGGAGCAGCCGGCTGCGCGACACGCCGTTACATTGCACCGCCTGATTGAAGAAGGCACGGCGCAAGAGGTTACCTTGTTCAATATAAAGGGGAAAACTCTGGTGCGAGTCGCAAGCAAGAATTCATTGCCGGATGCGCCGGATGTCAAAATATTGCGGCTTGCAATCAAGCAAGGCCAATTTAATGTGGTAGATACCCTGCCCGACAACACGCTAATACTCAAGGTAGTGGTGCCGGTAAACCCGACATCGGCAGACACTGAAATTCGCATATTGCAGCTAGTGCAGCCGGTATCCAGTCAGTTGGCAGCAGATACCGAAACAGTGCAATCGGTATACCGCGACTATCAGGAGCTATCACTTTCACGCCTGGGCTTGAAGCGCCTGTACAGCATCACCCTTACTTTATCGTTGCTGATTGTGCTGCTCAGTGCGGTATCGGCGGCATTTTTTCTGAGCGCACGCCTAAGTTCGCCGCTGGCAGCATTGGCCGAGGGCACGCGCGCCGTGGCGCAGGGCGATTTTAGCGGCAATTACCCGGTACAAAGCCGCGACGAGCTGGGTGCTTTAACCGGGTTATTTAATCAAATGACCTCGCAATTGTCCGACGCCCAAAAACTGAGTGAACGCCAGCAGCGTCTAGTCAATAAATCCAAGGCCTACCTGGAAAGTGTGCTCACGCATCTATCTTCAGGTGTGCTGGTCGTGGATGAACAGTTTCGCTTGCGATCCGCTAATACCAGCGCAGAACAAATCCTGGGCGTTTCATTGCTGGAAATGCGCGGCGTGCCATTATTAACGCTTAGCGTGCAGTATAAATTGCTGCGCCCGTTCACCGATGCAGTGTTGCTGGCATTTGCTGAATCGAACGAGAGTGAATGGCAGCGCCAAATCGAGCGTATGAGTAAAAACGGTAACCAGATGCTGCTGCTGCGCGGCACGCGCTTATCTTCAATCGACGAAACGGGTTATGTGGTGGTATTCGACGACATCACACACCTGTTGCAGGCGGAGCGGCAGGCAGCATGGGGAGAAGTGGCACGACGACTGGCGCATGAAATAAAAAACCCGCTGACGCCAATCCAGCTGTCTGCGGAACGATTGCAGTATAAATTGAGTGACAAGTTGAGTGTAGAGGATGCAAAGTTGTTACAGCGGGCAACACAGACAATTGTCAGCCAGGTGGCTGCAATGAAAAAAATGGTAATGGAGTTTGCAGATTATGCACGTGCACCGGCGATTCAGTTGACCGCACTGGATTTGCATCAATTGCTTAACGAAGTGATGGGCTTGTATGAGGCCAACAGCAGCCCGATTGCGATGCAATTATTCGCAACGCATCCAAGAATTAATGGCGATGCCACGCGTTTGCGCCAGGTCGTGCACAATCTGTTGCATAACGCGCATGATGCGTTAAAGAATGCGGCGCATCCGCAAATCGTGCTGCGCACAGAAAATTATAACCAAAACTCCGTGAAATTGAGCGTGCTGGACAATGGCAGCGGCTTTCCCGAACACATGGTGGCGCGCGTTTTTGAACCGTATATGACAACCAAAGATAAAGGAACAGGATTGGGACTGCCTATCGTAAAAAAAATTGTGGAAGAGCATGGCGGCACGATAATGATAGAAAATAGAGCCACAGGTGGCACCTGCATCAGTATTATTTTTCCGCTGTTAGCAGAAGAAGAGGTGGTGGGATAATGACGACCAAAGAAATACTCGTAGTAGATGATGAAGTAGGCATACGCGAATTGCTTTCAGAAATTCTTTTTGATGAAGGATATCAGGTGCATTTGGCTGAAAATGCGCAACAAGCCCGAGAATTTCGCTTAAATAAAGTACCGGATCTGGTGTTGCTGGATATCTGGATGCCAGACAGTGATGGCTTAAGCTTACTCAAAGAGTGGCTTGTACAGGACTTGTTGACGATGCCGGTGGTAATGATGTCCGGGCACGGCACGATTGAAACGGCACTGGAAGCGACCCGAATCGGCGCCGCGGACTTTCTGGAAAAACCCATTGCCTTGCAAAAACTGCTAAAAACAGTCGCTACAGTGATGCAGCAGGGAATAAAAACAGAAAAGCAAAAAACGGAGGCAATTGAGCAAGTTGAAAGAAGGGCAATGCAGCAATTCTCTCTGCCGCTGGATTTGTCATTGCGCGAGGCACGCGAACATTTTGATAAACTATACTTTAATTATCAGATGGATAAAGAAAATGGCAATGTAAGCCGGGTGGCAGATAATATGGGGATTGAACGTACGCATTTATACCGTAAGCTCAAGCAACTTGGCATTAAAATGCACAAAAAGTGCTCGGATAATGCTCAATAGAGAGATTTGAAAAGCCGCGAACAGCCACATTGCAGTCGTTTTTGAATAGATAACGATAGTTGCCCAAATCGGAGTGGTGCGGCATAATTAAAAATTGGTGCAATAAAAATACAATTTAACCCGTTAAAGGGAAGTTCTTAGGAGGCAGTAAAATGGCTGTGGCGCGAAATGTAAAACCCCCAAAGTTTAACGATACGACAGGTGCAATTCGCGCGTTAGCGATGGATGCTGTGCAAAAAGCCAATTCTGGTCACCCCGGCGCGCCTATGGGCATGGCTGAAATTGCAGAAGTGCTGTGGAACCATCACTTGCGTCACAATCCGGCCAATCCCAAATGGGCTGACCGTGACCGTTTCGTTCAGTCTAACGGCCACGGCTCGATGCTGATATACGCACTGCTGCACCTCACCGGTTACGACTTGCCGATGGATGAGCTCAAACGCTTCCGTCAGATGCACTCCAAGACTCCTGGGCACCCAGAATACGGTTACACCGTGGGTGTAGAAACGACGACAGGTCCATTAGGCCAAGGTATTACCAACGCTGTAGGTATGGCGATGGCTGAAAAATTGCTGGCGAATGAATTTAATCGTCCAGGCCATGAAATTGTAAATCACTATACTTATGTATTCATGGGTGACGGTTGCCTGATGGAAGGCATTTCCCACGAGGCATGCGCCTTGGCAGGAACATGGGGCTTGGGCAAGCTGATTGCATTCTGGGATGACAACGATATCTCGATTGACGGCCATGTAGGCGGCTGGTTTACCGATAACACGCCCAAGCGTTTCGAAGCGTACGGCTGGCACGTAGTGGCCGATGTGGAAGGGCACGATCCTGTCGCGATCGATGCGGCCATCAAGGAAGCAAAATCTGTAACAGACAAGCCAACCCTGATTTGCTGCAAGACCGTGATCGGTGCGGGTTCCCCAGGCAAAGAAGGTACGCACGATGTACACGGCGCCGCGCTGGGCGATGCTGAAGTGGCGGCTACCCGCGCTCACATCGGCTGGAACCATCCGCCGTTTGAAATCCCAAAGCATGTATACGACGCATGGGATGCGCGCACCAAGGGCGCTGGTTTCGAGAAATTGTGGAATAACAATTTCGCCGAGTACCGCGCAAAATTCCCTGAAGAAGCGGCAGAATTCGAACGCCGCATGAAGGGTGACTTGCCTGCAGACTTTGCCAAACATGCTGCCGAAGTAATGAAACAAATCAATGAGAAGGCAGAAACGATTGCGACGCGCAAGGCCTCGCAAAACGCGATCAATGCACTGGTTCCGGTGTTGCCCGAGTTCCTGGGGGGATCAGCCGACCTGACCGGTTCCAATCTGACGAACTGGACCGGGGCGCATCATGTGCACGGCAAGAAGCCAGGCAACTACATCAGCTACGGCGTGCGTGAATTTGGTATGTCTCATATCATGAACGGTATGTGCTTGCACGGTGGGCTGTTGCCCTTCGGCGGCACCTTCCTGATGTTCTCCGAATATGCGCGCAACGCCTTGCGCATGTCTGCACTTATGAAGCAACGCGTTATCTATGTCTTCACCCACGACTCCATCGGTCTGGGCGAAGACGGCCCTACGCACCAACCTGTAGAGCAAACCACCACGCTGCGCTATATCCCCAATATGGATGTATGGCGTCCTTGTGACACAGTGGAGTCTGCCGCTTCCTGGATTAACGCTGTAGAGCGGAAGACTGGCCCATCGTCACTGATTTTCAGCCGTCAGAATCTGGCTTTCCAGAAGCGTGATGCAACGCAAATGGCAAACATCCGCAAGGGTGGTTATGTTTTGTCGGAAGCCGCGAATGGCAAGGCGCAAGCCATCATCATTGCAACAGGTTCTGAAGTTGGCCTGGCGATGGATGCACAAAAAGCGCTGGCTCAGGACGGAGTTCATGTGCGAGTCGTATCCATGCCATGTACAAATCTGTATGACCGCCAGGATCAATCCTACAAGGACAGCGTATTGCCGAAAGGTATGAAGCGCGTGGCAGTTGAAGCCGGCGTAACCGGTTTCTGGCATAAATATGTAGGCCTGGAAGGCGCTGTTGTAGGTATGGATTGCTTTGGCGAATCCGCCCCTGCTGGAGAACTGTTTAAACATTTTGGTTTCACGACAGAGAATGTGGTGAAAACCGTTAAAGGCATTTTGTAAAATTTTAAATAATTAACTGGAGATCTCAAGAATGACTATCAAAGTTGGTATCAATGGTTTTGGCCGTATCGGCCGTATGGCATTCCGTGCAGCAACAAAAGATTTCCCTGAAATCGAAGTCGTGGCAATCAATGACCTGCTTGAGCCTGACTACTTGGCTTACATGCTGAGTTACGACTCTGTGCATGGACGTTTCAATGGTAAAGTAGAAGTATCGGGTAAAGACTTGGTTGTTAATGGCAAGAAAATTCGCCTGACTGCTGAACGCGATCCGGCAAAATTAAACTGGAAAGAAGTTGGTGTTGATATCGTCATCGAATGTACCGGCTTCTTCCTGACCAAAGAAACATGCCAGGCTCACATTGATGCGGGTGCGAAGAAAGTCGTTCAATCTGCTCCGTCAAAAGATGACACGCCAATGTTTGTGTACGGTGTAAACCACACAACCTATAAGGGCGAGAAAATTGTGTCCGCTGCTTCTTGCACAACTAATGCCCTGGCTCCAGTTGCCAAAGTATTGAACGATACCTGGGGCATCAAGCGCGGCCTGATGACTACCGTGCATGCAGCGACTGCTACGCAAAAGACTGTAGACGGTCCATCCAACAAAGACTGGCGCGGCGGTCGCGGTATCCTGGAAAATATCATTCCATCTTCAACGGGTGCTGCCAAGGCTGTCGGCGTTGTTATCCCTGAACTGAACAAGAAGCTCACCGGTATGGCATTCCGCGTACCAACCTCGGACGTATCTGTAGTCGATCTGACTGTAGAATTGAGCAAGCCAGCGACTTATGATGAAATCTGTGCGGCGATGAAAGCTGCTTCGGAAAACGGTCCTCTGAAAGGTGTGCTGGGATATACCACCGAGAAAGTTGTTTCCACAGATTTTCGTGGCTATACCTGCCCTTCAGTGTTCGATGCTGAAGCCGGTATCGCGCTTGATCCGACCTTCGTCAAGGTTGTGGCTTGGTACGATAATGAATATGGATATACCTGCAACATGATGCGCATGGTTTCCCACATCGCAAAATAAGTTGTAACAGTATCAAGGGCTGACGCTTAGTCAGCCCTTTTCTCTTTGTAGTCTGCGTAAAGGAAAGAAGCATGTCCGTTATTAAAATGACCGACCTGGATCTGAAGGGCAAACGTGTCCTGATCCGCTCGGATCTCAATGTGCCCGTCAAAGACGGCAAAGTTACATCTGATGCACGTATTACAGCCTCAATGGCCACGATCAATTTCGCGCTTAAGGCCGGTGCGCGCGTTATGGTGACCTCCCACCTGGGGCGTCCCGAAGAAGGTGTTTATTCAGAAGAAAACTCACTGAAACCGGTTGCTGATGTTATTTCCGCAAAATTGGGCAAGCCAGTTCGTTTGATCAAGGACTGGGTGGACGGTGGCTTTACTGTTGCCGAAGGCGAGTTGGTATTGCTGGAGAATTGTCGCTTCAACAAGGGCGAAAAGAAGAGTGCTGATGATACATCCAAGAAATATGCCGCATTGTGCGATGTGTTCGTAATGGATGCATTTGGTACCGCTCACCGTGCGGAAGCTTCTACCCATGGCGTTGCCAAATTCGCACCGATTGCTGCCGCTGGTGTATTGCTGACAGAAGAACTGGAAGCATTGACCAAAGCATTGCTGAACCCGGCACGCCCTATGGTTGCCATCGTGGGCGGTTCAAAGGTATCCACAAAACTGACTGTGCTGGAAAGCCTGTCAGAAAAAGTCGATCAAATGGTTGTCGGTGGCGGAATTGCCAATACCTTCCTTAAGGCAACTGGACACCCTGTCGGCAAATCTCTGTGCGAAAACGATCTGGTACCAACTGCTCAAGCACTGCTGACCAAAATGAAGGCACGTGGCGCAAGCATTCCAATTGCCAGCGATGTTGTCGTTGGCAAACAAGCGCCTTTTGTGGCCGGTAATGAAAATACCCCGGCGATTTTGAAATCGGCCAATGACGTGGCCGACGACGAGATGATTTTCGACATAGGCCCCAAGTCTGCACAAGATATCGTCGACATCATCATGAAAGCTGGCACTGTAGTATGGAACGGTCCAGTCGGCGTGTTTGAGTTTGATCAGTTCGGTGAAGGCACCAAGAAAATTGCAATGGCTATCGCTGAAACCAAAGCGTTTACTCTGGCTGGCGGTGGCGACACCATCGCTGCAATTCAGAAGTACGATATTTTCGACAAGGTGTCCTACATCTCCACGGCAGGTGGTGCATTCCTCGAGTTTCTCGAAGGCAAGAAATTGCCAGCAGTAGAAATTCTGGAGCAGCGCGCAGCCAAGTAATCCCCACCCGCGGCACTTGCTGCGGGGCAATATAATCACTAAAAATAAAACATGTTACGTAGAACAAAAATAGTAGCAACCCTGGGTCCTGCTTCGGACACGCAAAAAGCACTGGAAGCCTTGATTGGTGCGGGTGTAGACGTAGTGCGCATGAATTTTTCGCATGGCAAGGCACAAGATCACGTGGATCGTGCCAACAGAGTGCGTGCAGCAGCAGCGGCGTGCGGCCGTACGGTAGGTATACTGGCCGATCTGCAAGGCCCTAAAATCCGTGTCAGCAAATTCGAGAATGACAAGATTCTTCTGAACCCCGGTGACACTTTCGTACTGGACGCAGAATGGACAGCATTGGGCAACCAGGAACGCGTCGGTCTGGATTACAAGGAGCTACCAAAAGATGTCAGCAGCGGCACAGTATTGCTGTTAAATGACGGCATGCTTGAATTCCATGTGACCGAAGTGAAGGGCAGTCAGGTTATTTGCAAGGTGGTGCGTGGCGGTGTCCTGTCTAACAACAAAGGTATTAATCGTAAAGGCGGGGGCTTGACTGC
Organism: Gallionellaceae bacterium; assembly: GCA_035531075.1. Taxonomy (GTDB): domain Bacteria; phylum Pseudomonadota; class Gammaproteobacteria; order Burkholderiales; family Gallionellaceae; genus 39-52-133. The sequence continues at coordinate 147,427 of DATKTO010000038.1, read as the reverse complement.
ACCGGCATTGACCGATAAAGACAAGGAAGATATCAAGACGGCTGCACTCATCAAGGCTGACTATCTGGCCGTTTCTTTCCCGCGTTCAGCTGACGACATGAAATTGGCACGCGAGCTGATGCACGCAGCGGGCGGCAAGAGCCTGCTGATGGCTAAAATTGAGCGTGCGGAAGCCATCCCGGTGCTGGGCGAGATTATCGATGCGTCGGATGCCATTATGGTGGCGCGCGGCGATTTGTCCGTAGAAGTCGGTGACGCGGCGGTGCCTGGTTTGCAGAAACGCATGATCAGAATGGCGCGTGCGCGCAACAAGCTGGTGATAACCGCCACGCAAATGATGGAATCGATGATTACCAATCCGATTCCGACACGTGCGGAAGTATCTGACGTTGCAAATGCAGTGCTGGATGGAACAGATGCAGTCATGCTGTCGGCAGAAACAGCAGTGGGCGACTATCCGGTAGAAACCATACAGGCGATGGTTCGCATCTGCATGCAAGCCGAAAAAGAAATTGAAGAAAGCGATGCGGACAGGCGCTTGACGCACAGCAAATTCAGCCGTATCGACCAGTCTATTGCCATGGCTGCGCTATATGCCGCTTCGCATTTCAAGGTTAAGGCGATCGTGGCACTTACACAATCAGGATCGACGACGCTGTGGATGTCGCGGATGAATGCCGGCGTACCAATCTTTGCATTAACGCCGACCGAATCTACACTGAGCAAAGTAACCCTGTTTAGCGGTGTGCACCCTATCGCCTTTAACATTGAATCCGAATTCCCATCAGAAGTATTGCGTGCAGCAGAGGACGAGTTGATACGCTTAGGGCTGGTAACAGAAGGAGATATGGTCGTGATGACTATAGGTGAAGCCATAGGCAAGGCTGGGCACACCAATACGATGAAGATTGTGCGCATAGGCGATCACCGCAAGCACTGAAGGGTTGAACCTTTTACTGGTTTAATCGTACACTTTGAAGATTAAAGCTTGTGGCTAATGCCAGTAGCCCGAATTTCAGATCTTGGTGTATGGTGACTAGGACTCCACAGGTTTCGCCCAACAGGAATACAGGAAAGCAAAAAAGCACGGTTTGATTTGACGGTTACCCACAGGTTCATTGAATTTTATTTAATTAGTTAGGAGAAAGAAATGGCTCTCGTATCATTGCGTCAATTGCTGGATCACGCAGCAGAAAACGGCTACGGCCTGCCCGCGTTCAACGTCAACAACCTGGAACAGGTCAAGGCGATTATGGAAGCGGCTGATGAGTGCAACAGCCCGGTAATCATGCAAGGTTCAGCTGGCGCGCGTAAATACGCGGGCGAGCCTTTCCTGCGCCACCTCATCGAGGCGGCAGTGGAAATGTATCCGCATATCCCGGTTGTTATGCACCAGGATCACGGCGCTTCAGAAGCGGTCTGTATCAATGCCATCCGTTCCGGTTTCTCCAGTGTGATGATGGACGGTTCACTGATGACCGACGGCAAGACCCCATCTTCGTTTGAATATAACGTGGATGTTTCGCGCAAAGTGGTTCAGATGTCGCACGCAGTAGGCGTATCCGTTGAAGGCGAATTGGGTTGCCTGGGTTCACTGGAATCAGGCCACGGCGAAAAGGAAGACGGCCACGGCGCGGAGGGCGTGCTGAGCCACGACCAGCTGCTGACCGACCCTAACGAAGCTGCAGAATTCGTCAAGCTGACCCAGGTTGACGCATTGGCGATTGCGATCGGCACCTCGCACGGCGCGTACAAGTTCACCAAGCCGCCCACAGGCGACACCCTGGCGATTAGCCGCATCAAGGAAATCCACGCACGCATCCCCAACACCCACCTGGTGATGCATGGTTCTTCATCCGTGCCGCAAGAATGGCTGGAAGTCATCAACAAGTTCGGTGGCGCGATGCCGCAAACTTACGGCGTGCCGGTTTCCGAAATCGTTGAAGGCATCAAGCACGGCGTGCGCAAGGTGAACATCGATACCGACCTGCGCATGGCTTCCACTGGCGCAACTCGTCGCTACCTGGCTGAGAATCCAAAGGACTTCGATCCACGCAAGTTCCTGGCAGAAACCACCAAGGCGATGCGCGCGATCTGCAAGGCACGCTACGAAGCCTTCGGTTCTGCGGGTCAGGCTGGCAAGATCAAGCCGATTTCACTGGAGGCGATGGCAAATCGCTATGCCAAGGGTGAACTGAAAGCGATCGTAAAGTAAAACGTTTAAATGCTTGAAGCAAAGAGGCGGTCTGCGGGCCGCCTCTTTTTATTATTGTAATATCATGGGCTTGGCGCAGTACCCCAGCTTAAGATGGAGAGCTGCCGCAAAAACGGGTAAAATTCGCCGTTTGTGCAGTTAAATATATAGAGGAAAGAGCAAGATGAGCAAGAATCTGGTGCAATTTATCATTGAAGAACAACGGCATGTTCCAGGCGCGACCGGCGAATTTACCGGCCTGCTGAGCGACATCATCATGGCATGCAAACAAATTGCCCATAGCGTCAACAAAGGCGCGCTGATCGGCGTGCTGGGAAGTGCCGACAGCGAAAACATTCAGGGCGAAACCCAGAAGAAACTCGACATCATCACCAACGAAATTTTCATCAAGGCCAACGAGTGGAGCGGCCACCTTACCGCGATGGCATCGGAAGAAATGGATGATATTTATTCCATTCCTGCACAATACCCGCGAGGTAAATATTTGCTCACCTTCGATCCGCTGGATGGTTCATCCAACATCGACGTGAATATTTCAGTTGGCACCATCTTCTCGATTCTGCGTTGTCCTGAAGGCGTGACCAATCCGGTTGCTGCAGACTTCCTGCAACCCGGCACCAAGCAGGTATGTGCAGGCTATGCGCTGTACGGTCCCTCCACCATGCTGGTGATCACCACCGGCCAGGGCGTGAATGGTTTCACGCTGGATAACGATATCGGCGAGTTCATGCTGACCCATCCAAAGATGACGATTCCTGCAGATACACAGGAATTTGCCATCAACATGTCCAACCAGCGCTACTGGGAAGCCCCGGTGCAGCGTTATGTGGACGAATGTGTAAAAGGCAAGACTGCGGGTGGGCGTGAGAAAAACTTCAACATGCGCTGGGTGGCATCGATGGTTGCGGAAGTACACCGCATCCTCACGCGCGGCGGCATCTTCATGTACCCGTTCGACACCAAGGAAGCCGGCAAGGCAGGCAAGCTGCGCATCCTGTATGAAGCCAATCCGATGTCCTTCATCGTTGAACAGGCAGGCGGCATGTGTTCCACCGGGCGCGAGCGCATTATGGAAGTGCAGCCTACAGGCTTGCACCAGCGCGTGCCGGTTATCCTTGGTTCCAAAAACGAAGTCGAACGCGTAGTTGGCTACCACAAAGGTATGTAAATCAGGATGGCGACCGTACAGGTCGCCATTTTTGCCTAAAGGGTATCTTTTAAAGCCCAGTAAGGATCATTGTTCGGCTTTCCGTAAGTGATCATTATTGGGCTTTTAAAGACATCCAGTTGAAATGAAAGAACGCATATGTCCGCACTACATGAATCCAATTTAAGCAGTTTGAAATTGCTGCATCGCGGCAAGGTGAGGGATCTGTACGCAGTGGACGAGCAGCATCTGCTGATTGTGCAGACAGACCGTCTGTCTGCATTCGACGTGATCCTACCCAACCCGGTTCCGGGCAAGGGCCAGGTGCTGACCACACTATCCAATTTCTGGTTCGAGAAACTGGGACATGTCATTGCGAATCATTTGTCCGGGATTGCGCCTGAAGAAGTGGTTAAAACAGATGCTGATCGCGCGCAGATCAAGGGCCGGGCTTTTGTCGTCAAGCGGCTTAAGGCACTGCCTATCGAGGCGATCGTGCGCGGTTATCTGGTGGGATCGGGCTGGAAAGAATACAAAAAATCCGGTTCAGTATGCGGCATCAAGCTGCCTGCCGGTTTGCAGGAGGCACAGCAGTTGCCGCAGCCGCTGTTTACGCCGTCAACCAAGGCGGCCGTTGGCGAGCATGACGAGAATATTTCGTTTGAGCAGGTGGTAAAATTGCTGGGTGCCGCGCGCGCTGAAGAGGTACGTGGGGCGTCACTCGCTCTGTATAGCCAGGCAGCGGCATACGCGGCGACCAAAGGCATCATCATTGCAGATACCAAATTTGAATTCGGTGTCGATGAGTCCGGCAAAATGTACCTGATTGATGAAGCACTGACGCCAGATTCTTCGCGCTTCTGGCCGGCTGAAGAATATCGGGTGGGCAGCAATCCGCCAAGCTTTGACAAGCAGTTTGTGCGGGACTGGCTGGAGGCTTCGGGCTGGAACAAGCAGCCTCCAGCGCCGCAGGTGCCAGCCGCAATATTGCAGAAGACCTCGGATAAATACCATGAAGCGTTGCGCCGCCTGATGCAGGCATAACTAATCCCCAGGTTTCAGAGGCGTTTTCAGTCTATAACGGTGCCGCCGGCAAGGCCGTTAACAACTTACTTTTTGCCTGCGCTGCCTTTTAGCTTCCTGTAGAGCTCTTTTTCACTCTCGAAGCGCGTCTTTACCGCGACCAAGTCCTCCTCACTCTTGCTTAATTCAGCTTGATATTTGGCGACCCTTGCTTCCGTCTGAGCAATGTCCCTGGTCAGGGACGCAGGAATCTTCTTTCCTGCCTTGGTGCGGCTTTCAGCTTCCTTGTTGTTATCGGCTAAAGTGCTTTGGGAAGATTTAAGCAACATTTTGTTGCTTTCAATACGCGCGTTAATCAGCACCAAACTGCGGTCACGCGCCAGATCAATTTCGTTTTCATTACTGTAGGTATTGAGCAGCGCGTTGTCGCGTCGTTGCTGCTCCACCAAAGCCTGGTTATCAACCTTCCTTTTCTGTTCGGCTTCCTCTTTGGCGCGGAGTGCTGCAGGATCAATCTTTTCCGGGCGCTTTTGTATGAGTCCTGCCTTGTCGAGCGAGTCTCTGTCCTTGTTGGCATATTCCGGAGGAATCACCTCGCCGTAATGCGTGGTACCCTTGTCGTCCACCCACTTGTATAGTTTGGCCTCGGCATTGATGCCATACGCCACGGACACTACAACACCAATAGCTAACAACTTAGATTTAAACATTTTTTACCCCATATTGCTCACGATAAGACTGCACCGCACGTAAATTCTGCCCAAGTCCCTGCTGGTTCTGCAAATACTCCAGCAGATCATCCAAAGTGGCAATCGGTATGACGGGAATATGATTGTTGCGCTGCACCTCCTGTACCGCCGAAATACCGCCTTGCTCTCTGGGAATCTGGCCAAGTTCCATTCTGTCCAGCGCGATTACCACGGCAGAGGGCGTAGCCCCTGCGGCATTGATTAACTCGATGGATTCGCGCACGGATGTACCCGCAGAAATAACGTCATCAATAATCAGCACCCTGCCCTGCAAGGTTGCACCCACCGTATTGCCGCCCTCGCCGTGGTCTTTGGCTTCCTTGCGGTTGAAGCAATACGGCACGTTGCGTCCCATGTCCGACAGGGCAATAGCCGTGCCGGCGGCAAGCGGTATGCCTTTGTAGGCAGGACCATAAATCATGTCAAACTGAATTCCCGCATCGATAATCGCCCGTGCATAAAACTGCGTCAGCTGTTTTAGCGAATCACCATCGTTGAACAGTCCGGCATTAAAAAAGTAAGGTGAAATGCGTCCGGCTTTGGTTTTAAATTCTCCGAAACACAACACCTTTTGTTCGATGGCGAAGCGTATAAAGTCCTGGCGGAAAGACAGCATGGTAATAGGGCGAGTAATTGAACAAACGACATTATAATAGCGCGCTTAAACAGTGGAGAATTTTTGTGCGCGTAATTTCAATCAACCTGAACGGCATTCGATCGGCTTTTACCAAGGGCCTGCTACCCTGGCTGGAGCAGCAAAACGCAGACATCGTCTGCCTGCAGGAACTCAAGGCCCAGGCCGGTGATATGACGCCCGAGATGTCAGCGCCTGAGGGCTATCACGGCTATTTCCATTATGCGGAAAAGAAAGGCTATAGCGGCGTTGGCATTTACAGCAAACGCAAACCCGACACTGTGATCGAGGGTCTGGGTATTGCCGAGTTCGACAGCGAAGGCCGCTATCTGGAGGCGCAGTTTGGCAACTTGAGCGTGATCTCGCTGTATCTGCCTTCAGGGTCGAGCGGCGAAGAACGGCAGGCGGTCAAATTCAACTTCATGGCCGCCTTCATGCCGCATCTGCGGCAACTGCATGCAAGCGGGCGCGAAGTGCTGATCTGCGGCGACTGGAATATCGCGCACACTGAAAAAGACCTGAGGAACTGGCGCGGCAACAAAAAGAACTCGGGCTTCCTGCCGGAAGAGCGCGCCTGGCTGACCGAACTATTTGACGAGGTGGGATTTGTCGACGTGTTCCGCAAACTGCATCCGGAACTGGAAGCCTATACCTGGTGGTCAAACCGCGGCCAGGCCTGGGCCAAGGATGTTGGCTGGCGCATCGACTACCAGATTGCAACCCCCGACATTGCGACGACAGCCCGAACCACAGGTATCTACAAGGAGCAGCGCTTCAGCGATCACGCCCCGCTGACTGTGGACTACGATTATTGAAATTATTCCACCCGAATGGGTGCAGAGAATAAATAAAATTATTTAATATAATCAATATGTTATAATATGCCGGCGTAGCCCCAGACTACTCTGCAGCGGAGGTGTTTCCGGCTGCACCGGGAGCTGACTCGGGCTCGGTTGCCGAAGCGCCGGAGCTTGCTTCCGCGACGGCTGATGTCACCTCCACAGCAGAAACGGGTAATGCCGCTGAATTTTTAGCCGCCCTGGCTTGCTGTTTTTTCTCGGCTTCAATGCTCAAATTTTTGACGGCTTTGCCCAGCAGCGACTTGCTCAGCAGCACAACGAATATCGACAATACCACCAGCAGCGCCAGGCGTTTTGCGCTGCGCGACAGATTCATGATCCTTGTCTGGCGGGTTCATGCCAAGGCGCGACTTTTATCAGCAAAAACATCCCTGGCAAGGCCAGGACTGCGCAGAGCATAAAAAATACCGGCCAGCCCATCATCTCCACCAGCCAGCCGGTAGCGGCGTTGGCAAAGGTGCGCGGCACCGCCATCAGGCTGGTGAACAGTGCGAACTGCGTGGCGGTATAAGCGGGATGGGTGGTGCGCGCGATAAAGGCCACGAAGGCGACCGTGCCCAGCCCCACGCCAATAGCCTCGAGACCAATCACGATGGCAAGCTGGGCCAGCTCCACCGAAGTAATTTCCGCATGATGTCCCACCGAAGCCAGCCACGCAAAGCCAAAGATGGAAACCAGCTGCACCACGCCAAACAGCCACAGCGCGCGATTGATGCCAATTCTCACCATCCACAGTCCGCCCAGCATGCCGCCTATCACCGCCGGCCACAGCCCTGCATTCTTGGCGATCAAGCCGATCTGTGTTTTGGAAAAGCCCATATCCAGGTAGAACGGCGTGGCTAGCGCGGTACACATGCTGTCGCCCAGTTTATAAAAAAACAGGAAAGCCAGAATCAGCAGCGCATTGTTCAATCCCTGGCGGCTGATGAATTCGTGGAATGGTTCGACCACCGCTTCGCGCAAGGTTTTTGGCGGCACCGCGCGATGGGGTTCACTCACCATAAGCGACATCAGCACACCGGGCAGCATAAACAGCGCGGTAAAAATAAACACGATATTCCACGGCAGCGTATCGGCAAGGATCAGCGACAGCGAGCCAGGCACCAGGCCGGCAATGCGGTAAGCATTCACATACACCGCATTGCCCAGACCCAACTCGTCATCATTCAACAACTCGCGACGGAAGGCATCCAGCACTATGTCCTGGGTTGCGCTCAAAAATGCCAGCAGCGTGGCGATCCAGGCGATGGTGCGCAATTCGCTTTGCGGCGAAAAGGCGCCCATCGAGGCAATCACCAGCAGCAGGCCGATCTGGGTCAGCAACATCCAGCCGCGGCGCCGCCCGAGCATGGGCACCACATAGCGATCGAGCAAAGGTGACCACAGAAATTTCCAGGTATAGGGAAATTGGATCAGCGCAAACAGGCCGATGGTTTTAAGATCCACATGCTCACTGCGCAGCCAGGCTGGCAGCAGATTGAACAGCAGATACAGCGGCAGCCCTGAGCTGAAGCCGATGAACACGCAGATCAACATGCGCCGGGTGAACAGCTGTTGCCATACGCTCATGGTCAGGCGGCGCGTCTGAAACGGTAAACCGCCATGCTGCCCAGCAGATTGGGCATCAAGGTGATGGTGTATTCGTCAGTCATCACGCGGCGCGCCAGAATTTGCATTTTGTATTTCGAGCAAAAGCTCTCAAAATCATGCAGGGTGCACAGGTGCACGTTGGGCGTGTCATACCACTGGTAAGGCAACTCTTTGGAAACCGGCATGTGGCCGCTCAGAATGCTGAGGCGGCTTTTCCAGAAACCGAAATTGGGGAAGCTGACAATGCCCTCACGCCCCACGCGCAGCATTTCCTGCATTAGTGGCGCGGTGTGGCGCGTGGCCTGCAGGGTTTGCGACAAAATCACATAGTCGAAGGAACCATTCTCAAAACCGGACAGGCCAGACTCCAGATCGCTCTGGATTACGTTCACGCCGTTCAGAATGCAGGCCTCGATACCCTCATCGCTGATTTCAACGCCGTAGCCGCGTATGTTGCGCGCCTCCTTCAGGTAGCGCAGTAGGCTGCCGTCGCCGCAGCCGAGGTCGAGCACCGATGCGCCCTCGGGGATCCACGCCGCAATCGCGGCAAAGTCGGGGCGGGCGGCGGCGAGGGAGGAGTGGTCGTGGGTGCTCATGCGCTAAACTCGCGGGCGATGTTGTCGAGGTAGGCCCGCATCACCTTGTGGTAATGCGCGTGCTGCATCAGGAAAGAATCGTGACCGTGTGCGGAGGAAATTTCGGCATAGCTGACATTGCGCCGGTTATGCAGCAGCGCGCTGACGATGGTGCGCGACCGTTCCGGCGAAAAACGCCAGTCGGTGGTAAACGAGATCACCAGATAATCTGCACGGGCTTTAGCAAAGGCGCGGTCGAGATTGTCGTCGTAGTCGCGCGCCGGATCAAAATAATCCAGCGCCTTGGTCATCAGCAGATAGGTGTTGGCGTCAAAATAGGCGGCAAACTTGTCGCCCTGATAGCGCAGGTAGGATTCGATCTCAAACTCGATATCGTAGTTGTAGGCCAGTTTGCCCGAGCGCAGGGTGCGGCCGAATTTGTCGGCCATCGCATCGTCGGACAGATAGGTGATGTGGCCCAGCATGCGCGCGAGGCGCAGGCCGCGCCGTGGTACTACATTCTGTTCGTAGAAATTCCCGCCGTAAAAATCCGGGTCGGTCAGGATCGCGCTGCGCGCCACGTCGTTGAAGGCGATATTTTCTGCGGTCAGGCGCGGCGCGGTGGCAATGGCCAGCACATGGCGCACGCGTTCGGGAAAGCTCAGCGACCACTGCATCGCCTGCATACCACCCAAGCTGCCGCCCACCACCGCAGCCCATTGCCGGATGCCGAGTTGATCGGCCAGTCTTGCCTGTGATTCGACCCAGTCTTCCACGGTCACTACCGGGAAGCTCGCGCCATAGGGCTTGCCTGTTTCCGGATTGATGCTGGAAGGGCCGGTGGAGCCGTGGCAGCCGCCCAGGTTGTTCACGCCGAGCACAAAAAATTTGTTCGTATCCAGCGGTTTGCCGGGACCGATGAGGTTGTCCCACCAGCCGACATTCTTGGGCTCATCCGCATAGTAGCCCGCCACATGATGGTGTCCGGAAAGGGCATGACAGATCAGCACTGCATTGGATTTGTCCGCATTGAGCGTGCCATAGGTTTCATACACCAGCTCATAGCGTGACAACACCACACCACTCCGCGTGGTGAGGGGTGAGTCAAATTGCGCGCGCTGTGCGCTGACGATGCCGACAGAATTGTCCATGCCTGACCAAAAATATAAACCGCAGAAAAAATAAAACCCGCTCAGCTTGAGAGCTAGAGCGGGTGAATCGCTTTAGCTGGTATGTTTAACGTGCCCCGCAAGCTGAGATCAAATCGGCACGACGCAAAGTATCCGTATTTTAGGGCGGCCTGTCAATGAGTTGGGCAAGCGCACGGGTTTGAGCCGCGCACCCGAAGAAAAATATTGCTGAAAGATGCGCGGACATGATGACATAATTGAGCCATGGTTTCCGTTACGCATACATTTATTCCGGCATCCGGCCAGCAGGCGTTAAACCTGCAAAGCTGGCTGGATACGCTGGCCAAAAACTTCAGTGGCGACGAAGTGGCAACGGTACGCCGTGCCTGCGAATTTGTTGAACCCTTATACGCCGGGCATACTGAGCTAACCGGCATGCCGTTGCTGCAGCATGCACTGGGCACGGCCGCCATTCTGGCCGGCATGAACATGGACTATGAAACGGTGACGGCCGCTATCCTGCATGCCGTGCCCGAACATCTGGAAAACTGGATGGAAAAATTGGCAAGCGCATTTAATGCCAACATTGTGGTGCTGGTGCTGGGCATGTCGCGCATGGAGCGAATCCAGGACTTGAGCGAAACCCACGGCTTGCACCAGCCGGAAAAAAACAAGGGCGATCACGCGCAGCAGATCGAGAGCCTGCGCAAGATGCTGCTGGCCATGGTCGAGGATATCCGCGTGGTGCTGATCAAACTGGCCGAGCGCACCCAGACCATGCGCAACCTGGCGGGCGCCAGCGCAGAAAACCAGCAGATCATTGCGCGCGAGATACAGGGCATCTTCGCGCCGCTGGCAAACCGCCTCGGCGTATGGCAGGTGAAGTGGGAACTGGAGGACTTGGCACTGCGCTACCTGGAACCCGAGCTCTACAAGAAAATCGCCAGGCTGCTGGATGAACGCCGCGTAGACCGTGAACAATATATCGCCGATGTGTTGTCGCAGCTGAAAAATGAATTGAATCAGGCGGGCATCAAGGCCGAGGTGACCGGCCGCTCCAAGCATATCAACAGCATCATCAACAAGATGAAGCGCAAGCAACTGGATTTCAGCCAGCTCTACGATGTGCGCGCGGTACGCATCCTGGTGGAGGATATCAAGGATTGCTATACCGCGCTCGGGCTGGTGCATAACCTGTGGCAGCCCATACCCAGCGAATTCGACGACTATATCGCGCACCCCAAGAGCAATGATTATCGCTCCCTGCATACGGCGGTCGTGGGCCCGCGCAACCTGGCGCTGGAAGTGCAGATCCGTACCTTCGAGATGCACCAGCATTCCGAACTGGGGGTGGCGGCGCACTGGCGCTACAAGGAGGGGGGAAAATCCGACGCGAAATTTGACGAAAAAATAGCCTGGCTGCGCCAGATCCTGGAGTGGAAAGAAGACGTAAGCGACAGCGGCGACATGCTTGAGCAGTTCAAGAGTGCACTGTTTGAGGATCAGGTGTATGTACTTACGCCGCAGGGCAAGGTCATCGATTTGCGCAAGGGCGCCACCCCGGTGGACTTTGCCTATACCTTGCACACCGATCTCGGTCACCGCACGCGCGGTGCCAAGGTGGACGGCAAAATCGTGCCGCTGAATTACAAGCTGCAGAACGGCCAGCGCGTGGAGATCCTTGCCGCCAAGCAGGGCACGCCCAGCCGCGACTGGATGAATCCGGCGCTGGGTTACCTGCACAGCCCGCGCGCGCTGGCCAAGGTGCGGCACTGGTTCAAACACCAGCATTTTGAGGAGAATGTGTCGCAGGGCAGGACGCAGCTGGATCGTGAATTGCACCGACTGGGGGTCACTTCGGTCAATCAGGAAAAAATCGCGCAGCGCCTGAACTTCAACAAGCTGGAGGATCTGCTGGCAGCCATCGGGCGCGGCGATGTAACCACGCACCAGATAGTGGGCGTTATCCAGGAATCGATGCCTGCCAAGGCTGAAGCCATCATCAAGCCGCTGTTCACCCGGCCCCCCAGCGCGCCGGCTTCTGCCGGCGGCATACTGATAGAAGGGGTGGGCAACCTGTTGACCAAAATGGCCAAGTGCTGCAAGCCAGCGCCGCCGGACGCCATCGTCGGCTACGTCACGCGCGACCGCGGCGTGACCATACACCGCAAGGACTGCAGCGCCATACTGCGCATGCCGGAAAACCGTCATGATCGCGTGCTCACTGCGCAGTGGGGCGGCAAAAAAGACGCCAGCTTCAGCGTGGATATCGAAGTGCTGGCCTATGACCCGCAAGGCCTGCTGCGCGATATCAGCGACCTTTTTTCACGCGAAAAGATCAACGTCACCCGTGTCAACACGCTGAGCAAGCAGAATCAGGCAAATATGCAGTTTTCGATTGAGATAGCCGATCTGGAACAGTTAAGTCGGCTGCTTGCACTGCTCCACCAGGTGCCTAATGTGGTGAGCGCAAGGCGGCAGAACTAGCAGTAATGGGCTGCGGGATTTCGCCCACCGGGAATCTTCGCTAGTCGGCATCGTTATCCAGGTTCTGGTATAGCAGAGCCGAGATAACCAGTGTGTCCTGACTATTCGGGTTTTCGAAGGAGAGACCATACAAGACGGTGGGCGCCCCAGCATCAGACGACTGAGAATTATTTACCGAACGGATCACGCAGTTCAAAATAAGCATATGCTCAGTATCGCTTACCTTCACCCGCATTTTGAGGGAAATTTTGCCGCCCACCTCACCAATCTGGTTGTTGACGGCGATCAATGCGCCGCCGGTACTGATGTCGCGAGCGACACAGGCGAAACCGCTGCCCCCCTCGACAATTGCGTGACAGTCAATGTTGGCGCGGGCACGCGCGCTGCCGCGCACCACTAGTCCGCGTACCTCTTTGGGGTAGGACAAATGCAGATGAGGGTAAGGCATGTGGCTGACTCTATTGGTAATAGCAGTGAAGGCGTAGGCTGTTTTTCCGCTGAACAGGCGCACCACAAAAATTTGCCCTTCACGAATCATCATGACACTGCCGTCTAGTATCGGAGTTGAAACAATGACTCCCTGGCCGGCAAAATACCCAATCAACGTTACGACGCAACGGGAGTGTTCAGCGTCGGACTGAAACTGGAGTTGCAGCGTATCGCCGATGTTCAGCTTGATCTGCTCCAGGGGCAGGGCGCAAGCTGCACGTTGTGGATTTGAATCTTCTTGTTTAGCGGGGGTCGATGGCATACAGCGTTAAATAACTGCTCACTATTGATTTGAATTCACCGCAGAATACTGATAAATCACACCCGAGACAAGCTTGATTGCGCCGTTCTGCAAGTTTGCAGCTACTGTTAATTATTCAGCTTGTCCAGCAACTCGCGGATTTTCATCGGGTCACTCGCACGCAGCATCCTTTGTGTCAGGATGGCGATCTCGGGGATGCTGGTGGTAAGCACGCGCTGTTTGGTCGCAAGCAGCTGGGCGGGGTGCATGGAAAACTGACGCAGGCCCAGGCCGAGCAGCAGGCGGGTATAGGCCAGCTCGCCGGCCATTTCGCCGCATACGGAGACTGGCACGCCAGCCTTGTTTGCACCGCTGATAATGTGCGACAGCAGATAAAGCACGGCGGGATGCAGGGGATCATACAAGTGTGCGACCTCATCATCGGTGCGGTCAATTGCCAGGGTATATTGAATCAGGTCGTTGGTGCCGATGGACAGGAAATCGAGTTTTTTTACAAATGCATCCAGCGACAGCGCGGCGGCAGGAATTTCTATCATGCCGCCTATCTGCACATTGGGGTTGTAGGAGAGACCGTCAATGTCCAATCCTATCTTGGCAGCAGCAATAAAATTCAGGGTCTGGTTGATTTCGGCGGTGCCGGACAGCATGGGAATCAATATTTTTATATCGCCATAGACAGAGGCGCGCAACAGGGCGCGCAACTGAGTCTTGAACAACTGCGGCTCGGCCAGACATAAACGAATGGCGCGCAAGCCCAGTGCCGGATTACTGGCAACGCGCTTGGCGCCATTGAGCTGTTTGTCGGCGCCTAGATCGAAGGTACGGATGGTGACGGGAAGGCCTTTCATGCCTTCAGCCACGCTACGATATGCAAGGAACTGCTCTTCTTCATCCGGTAGCGTGGCTCGGTTGAGGAATAAAAATTCGCTGCGAAACAGACCAATACCGCTCGCCCCGTTATCCTTAACTTCGGCAAGATCACTCGGTAATTCGATGTTGGCATGCAACTCGATGGCGGTGCCATCCAGGGTGCTTGCTCGCGAGGTTTTCAGGCGTTTGAGTTTCTGCCGTTCCAGCTCAAGCTGGCTGTGGCGCAGCTTGTATTCGGCCAGTATCTGTTTGTCTGGATTGACAATCACCACACCCTGGGCGCCGTCAACGATCAGCATATCATTGTCTTTAATCAGTTCGCGCGCATGATGCAGGCCGACCACGCAGGGTTTGTTGAGACTGCGTGCAACAATTGAGGTATGCGAAGTAGCGCCGCCCAGGTCGGTGAGTATGCCGGCAAACTGGTGCGGTTTAAGCTGTATCAGGTCAGCGGGGCTGACATCGTGCGCCACCATAATTGGCAGCACATCGTGTTTGGCTGCGGGCGGGGCATGGCCGCTCTGGCCGCTCATGGTCTTGAGTATGCGTTCAACCACCTGCACTACGTCCGTCTTGCGCTCGCGCAGATAGCTGTCTTCAAACGCCTCAAATTGCAGAACCAGATCGTCCATCTGCACTTTCAGCGCCCATTCGGCATTGCACTGCTCACTCAGGATCATCTCGCGTGCGGCCTGACTGATGTGCTCGTCGCCCAAAATCATCAAATGCAGGTCAATAAAAGCATCGAATTCGGCAGCTGCATATTGCGGCCTGTGCTCGTGAAGAGAGGTCAGCTCGAGACGGGTTTTTTCCAGTGCGGCGTTGAGGCGTGCGACCTCATCCTGCAGCAAGTTTTTTGGCAAAATATAATGTGACACTTCCAGCGAAGTATGCGACACCAGATGCGCATGGCCAATCGCAATCCCGCTGGAAACTGGCAAACCATGCAGGGTAAAGCTCATAGACACCTCGCTAAATCTGCTGCGCAGCCTGGCCGCTGCGTTGCGTGGTACGCGCCGCTTCGCCTACCCATCCGGTAGGCTTCGTTGCTGTGCGCCGTGCGCCCTGCACTCAAGCTGCTCACTCCGATTTTTCGACGTGTTTGTAACAAGTTACTCGCCTTCACCGAAATAATCGTTAATCAGATTCACAATCGCCGTCATTGCTTCCTGTTCCTGTTCCCCATTGGTTTCTATGATGATTGTCGTGCCTTTGGCTGCGGCCAGCATCATCACACCCATGATGCTTTTCGCATTGATGCGTCGGGTGTTGCGCGACAGCCACACCTCACAGGGATACTGTGAAGCGAGTTGAGTGAGTTTGGCAGAGGCGCGCGCATGCAATCCAAGTTTATTAATGATTAATGCATCCTGTTTCAACATCAAAACACCTTTTAAAAAAATCGTGCTGTCGGTATGCCGAACAATTTGGCACTACAGGCAATCATCACATCCTTCGAGCACAGCATTTAGGGAAACAATGCAGTCGCGGCCGCCCTGCAAGGCGCGCTGCACCATTGTTATGAGCGGCATGTCAGGGCCACAGGCCACGCGCAGCAGCATGGGCAAATTGACCCCGGCTACGCCTTCGATATGTCCGGCCTGGCACAGGCGCCGCGCAATATTTGAAGGAGTCGCGCCATAAATATCCGTCAATATCAGCACGCCATCGCCTGTATCCAGGAGTTTGACCAGCGCGTGCGCCTCCTCTTCCTTGCTTTTTGGCTCGTCATCGGCCAACACCGAAAGTGACTTGAGATGAGGGGGGACCTTGCCTGTCACATGCTTTACGCAATCGAGCAGGCTGTCGCCGAGGCCATTATGGGTTATCAGTAAAATTCCGACCATTCAGCGTGCTTTCTCTTCGGGAACAATCATAGGCTGCTCGGATGCCATCATTGCGCTAATTTAACGACCATGCCTTTATCTGTGAATTCTAGCCGTTTCTGCATGGCAGCGGTGAGATGAACGGTACCGGCAGCATCGATCAACAGTGCTTCGCTCAACTGCATTTTCTGCGCGCCTGCCAGCCATGCTCCGGCGCCTGCGATAAACAGGGGTTTTGAGGTGGCATCGGACAATACTCCGGCGCGAGCACCGCGGGTCAGCACTGTCACCGCCTGCACACCCTGTACCGGCTGGCCGCTGCGGGGATCGATCAAGTGGCAGTAACGACTGCCGTCCAACTCAAAATAGCGCTGATAATCGCCCGAGGTGCCGATCGCTTCGCCATCGCGCAATTCCAGTGTGGCGAGCGGCCCCGGCTTGCGTGGATGCTGGATTCCGACGCGCCATGGTCTTGAGCCATGGGTACCCAAGGCCAGCACATTGCCGCCGATGTTAATCAGAGCGTTATGTATACCCTGCTGTTTAAGCAGCAGAGCTGCGCGATCCAGTGCATAGCCCTTGGCGTAGCCGCCGAGATCAAGCTGCACTGCCCGGTTGCTGCTGCTGACGGTTGTAACAGCGGTATTCGATAGAAAGGATATTTGTCTCATTTGGGGTTGCGCGGCAACCAGCGCAGCAAGCGGCTCCGCATCGGGCAGTACAGATTTGTATTCATCCGAATGAAAGCCCCACAGTTTCACCAGGCCGCCAATGGCCGGATTAAACAATCCTCCGGACTGCGCCGAGAGTTGTGCGGCATCGCGCAGCATGGCTTCCAGCTCGGGCGTGATCGCGACGGCTTTGCCGCTGGCAAATGCAGTGTTCAGCCTGCTCAGCACCGAGGGCCTCCACGCATGCAGCAGCTCGTGCAGGCGCTGAAATTCCTGCATGATGGTTGCAACCGCTTGTCTGGCGTGCGTTTCGTCTTCGCTGTAGACGCTAACTTCCACGCGCGTGCCGAAGACAAAACCTTCTTCCTGGTACAGCGGCTCCTTGCCGCAGGCTGACAGCAGCAACGTGACAATCAGCAGCAATGCAGCACGTACAATCATTTCTGCAGATCTTCTTGCATCTCTTCGAGCTCAACCGAGGCGGCGAGCAGGGCCAGCCTGGCAATCACGCCGTATGAATAGAAGCGGTTGGGTGTATCGTCCGGCTCGCAGTCCGGATTGGGAAATGTGCAGCAGGATTCAAATGCCAGCGGCACAAAGTGCATGCCGGGCGCATTCAGGTTTTCATCCACACCGCGCCCGGTATGCACGCGGTAAAAACCGCCGACCACGAAATGGTCGATCATATACACCACCGGCTCGGCCACGGCGTCGTTGATGCTCTCGAAGGTGTATACACCCTCCTGCACCAATACATCAGATACCTCCATTCCCTCCTTTACCACCGCCATTTTATTGCGCTGCTTGCGATTCAGGTCGCGCACCTCGCTGGCATCCTTCACCGTCATGATGCCCATGCCATAGGTGCCGGCATCCGCTTTGACGATGACGAAAGGCGTTTCTTTCACCCCGTATTCCGCGTATTTCACGCGGATCTGTTGCAGCACCCGGTCAACCTCGGCGGCGAGGCAATCCTCGCCCTCGCGCTGCTGGAAATTGATCTTGTTGCATTTGCCAAAATAAGGATTAATCAGCCATGGATCAATACCGATGAGTTCGGCGAATTCGGTGGTCACGCGATCATACGCGGCGAAGTGCGCAGATTTGCGCCGTGTGGTCCAGCCCGCCACCAGCGGCGGGATGACCTCCTGTTCCAGATTTTTCAGAATATCAGGCACGCCCGCCGACAGATCGTTATTCAGCAATATCACGCAGGGATTGAAATTGGCCAGATACAGGCGGTTATCCTTGCGCACCAGTGGCTCGAGCGTGAGCGAGCCGCCATCGGGTAAATCGAGCGTGGTGGGCTGGGTGATGTCGGGCAGCAGGCTGCCGACGCGCACGATGACGCCGGCACTCCTGAGCATGGTGACTATCTTCGCCACGTTCTGCAGATAAAACATGTTGCGTGTATGGTTTTCCGGAATCAGCAGCACGCCGCGCGCATCCGGGCAAATTTTTTCAATCGCGCTCTGCGCCGCCAGCACGCACAGCGGCAAAAAATCAGGATTCAGGTTATTAAAGCCGCCGGGAAACAGGTTGGTGTCTACCGGTGCCAGTTTGAAACCGCTGTTGCGCAAGTCCACCGAGGCGTAGATGGGCACTTTATGCTCCTGCCATTGCGCACGGAACCAATGCTCGATAGCGGGCTGCGCATCCAGTATGCGTTTTTCAAGATCCAGCAGCGGGCCGATTAAAGCGGTGGTGAGATGGGGAACCATAAGTTACCTGCAAAAAATGGGTGCGCACATTCTAGCCGATTGCAGGCAATGTCACCTATCCGTCATGCTTTAGCGGGCTCATGTTCATGCTAATAATCATGCGGCGCAGGTGTTTTTAGTCCGGCAAGGCACAATGTACGATGTCAGCATGGACTTTAAGCGATGCAGGCGCAGCAGTCAGAATGGCGAACTTCGCGTTGAATATGCGTAATATGTTGATTATATGTAATTTATGTTTATCTTTGGGAAGCGGGGCATCAGTGCAATTCGGGCGTGGCGAACGAAGCACGACAGGCCCTCCGGCCGCTTTACCGTGATGCAAAAGGAAAGAAATTACCAATGACCAGAATGGATCAGCTTGCTGCTTCGCCCGACGCCGAACTGGCAGCGCTGGTGAAGGAGATCGTGCAATTGGCACACACGGCGGGCGCTGCGATCATGCAAGTCTATCGCAGCGAAGACTTCGGTGCGACCAGCAAGGCGGATAATTCCCCCCTGACCCTGGCAGATCTGGCCGCGCATAACTGCATCGTGGGTGGGCTGGGCAAGCTTGAACCCGGCTACCCCATCCTTTCCGAAGAAGACGCCAACATTCCCTATGCCGAACGCAGCAAGTGGACGCGTTTCTGGCTGGTTGATCCGCTGGACGGAACCAGGGAATTCATCAAGCGCAACGGCGAATTCACCGTCAACATTGCGCTGGTGGAAAACGGCGTGCCCGTGCTGGGCGTGGTGTACGCGCCGGTGCTGGATGTATGCTATTACGCATCGCGCGGCAATGGCGCTTTTGTGCAGCGCGCTGCGCAGGCGGCACAGCCCATCAAAGCCGTCGCCCATGCATCAGGTGCTGCGATCAAGGTCGTCGCCAGCCGTTCGCACAGTGATGCACGCACAGAAACTTTGCTGAAAAAGCTGGGTGAGCATGAATGCATCAGCATGGGCAGTTCACTCAAACTGTGCCTGGTTGCCGAAGGGGTCGCGCATTTTTATCCGCGTCTCGGTCCGACCATGGAATGGGATACTGCGGCAGCGCATGCCGTGGTGGACGAGGCTGGCGGCATGGTCTGCGATATTGCCAAACAGGCGCTGCGCTATAACAAGGAAGATTTGCACAACCCGGAGTTTCTGGTTCTGGCAAAAACCAATTCCGCATTGCTCAAGCTGCTGCGGGATAGCTAACGCTTCGGCTTAAAGTGCCGGATCAGGGAAAGGGTCAGCTTCGTGGAAAAACGCTTCGAATATTTCGCTCAACTTGCCGCCCTGGGTATTCTGGTTGCAGGTTGCTTCCTCGTGTTGAGGCCGTTTCTGGCCGCGATGCTGCTTGCCGCTGTGGCGTGCGTCTCGACCTGGCCAATCTATCTCTGGCTGTTGCGCCGGATGAAGGGCAGGCAGAACATCGCTGCGCTCAGCATGACGCTCTCATTGACAGTCGTGGTTATCCTGCCGCTGACATTGTTGACATACAGCCTGGCCGATAATGTTACCGCCTTTTACGAAGCAGCAAAGCAGACTGTAGAGTCCGGATCGATAGCGCCGCCGGCATGGTTAACAGAGATTCCGCTGGTCGGCGCTTCAGTCGATGAATATTGGCAGCTGATCAGCAGCAGCCAGGCCGAAAGGGATTCTTTGGTGAAGCGTTTGCTGGAACCCGCCAGGAATTTTCTGCTTGCAGGCGGAATATTGCTTGGGCAGGGCGTGATAGAAATGAGCCTCGCAGCTTTCGTCAGCTTTTTCTTTTATCGCGATGGACTGGCCCTGGTGAACTCTCTGGATGCGGCGATGGATCGGGTTGCAGGTACACACGCGAAAAATATCCTCGGCATTATCACCAATACCGTGCGGGGTGTGATGTACGGGCTATTGGGAACGTCTCTGGCGCAGGGGATCGTGGCCACTATCGGCTTCGTCATCGCGGGCGTGCCTGCAGCACTGCTGCTCGGGGCAGCAACTGCCCTGCTCTCATTGATTCCTGTCGGCCCCCCGCTGGTCTGGTGCGGCGCGGCCATCTGGCTGTTTTATCAGGGCACGGTGGGATGGGGAATTTTCATTCTGCTATGGGGGCTGTTATTGATCAGCAGTGTGGACAACGTGGTGAAACCCCTGTTAATCAGCCGTGGCAGCAATTTGCCGTATGCCCTGGTCCTGTTTGGTGTGACGGGCGGTGTGCTCGCTTTCGGCTTTGCCGGAGTATTCATCGGGCCGACGCTGCTTGCGGTAGGTTTCAGCCTGATACGGGAATGGGCAGTCAGCGATCGCGCGGTCTGAAAAGAAAAAAAGCAAAACCGGAAATTAACCTGGTTTTGCTTGACGTTATCTGCGGAAGACGACATGCGTATCTTTCCGGGCATATGACCCCCGCAGCTAATCCTTAGCTGGATGCAGACCAGTTGTAGCCGCGCAACTTGCCTTGTTTATCAAACTTTATTTGCAGAATTTTTATCTTGGCCGTGCTCATATCAGTCAGCTGGCCTTCGGTAAAACAATAGGCACATTTGTCGAAGCGCTCGCCATCGGGCGCCAGGCTGACGCCCACGTTTGTCGGATCACCCAGTCACGAGCGAACCGTGGCTTGTGTGGTACTTGCCGTGCTCGATTTTTTCCGCGAAAACACCTGCATCAAAGTCGCGACCAATCTTGACGGAGGCATGGCAGATTCTTGAGAACTCAAGGATATATTGATATAAACTACAATAGAACTGCCGAATCCGGTTACGCGCCGGATGTGAATGAATTTATATTGCAAAACGATGCTATGCTTGGACATCGTTTGAACGGATGAGTAAATGCACAGGCTATTGAAGATTGATATCGTATCCGATGTGTCCTGCCCCTGGTGCATTATCGGCTATAGCGCATTGTCACAGGCGCTGGATAAACTGGCACCAACAATCAGCGCACGGCTTGCGTGGAAGCCATTCGAACTGAATCCCGACATGCCGGCCGAAGGCCAGCCGATGGGCGAGCATCTGCACGAGAAATACGGCTCGTCCAAGGCTGATATCGCTCAAGCCAGAAACATGATCACAGCGCGCGGGGCTGCGCTCGGTTTCCAGTTCAATTTTAGTGATGAGGGGCGTATCTACAACACGTTTAATGCGCACCGTTTGCTGTATTGGGCAAGGCAGTATGGAAAGCAGACCGAGTTGAAGCTCGCCCTGTTCAAGCTGTATTTTACCGACGGCGGCAATCCGGGAAATGCTGAAGCGCTGGTTAGGGCGGCGGCAAAGGCGGGTTTGCCGGCAGACGAAGCCAGAAAAATATTGGATTCTGATCGCTTTGCACATGAAGTGCGCGAAGAGGAGGCCAAATACCTGGCAATGGGTATTCATTCGGTGCCAACCTTCATTATCAATGACAAATACAGATTTATTGGCGGGCAGCCGGTAGATGAATTTGTGGCCACGCTGGAAAAGATTGTTGCTGAAGAGACTGCATCTGATAAATAAAGGATTATGCGTATTGCCTATGCCATTTATCCGATGTAATTTAAAAAAAATGTTTGACCGATATAAATGCATTGCTTGGAGAACATTAGCTTTTTTATGAAAATGACACAACGCAAATCCAGGTGGATAAGCCGGCTGATGCTGGCTGCGGCACTGTTCGCGCAGGGAATTCTTGCCGCGCATGCCTGCGTTGCACCTGGCGCCAGCGCGGTGCGGGCCTTGTCGATGGAGACTGTGGTCGAGCATATGCCTTGTCATGAGGCGGCCAAACTCAATGCCAACGAATGTTTGATGCACTGTACCCAAGCCGATCAG
Source organism: Gallionellaceae bacterium (assembly GCA_035531075.1). Lineage (GTDB taxonomy): Bacteria > Pseudomonadota > Gammaproteobacteria > Burkholderiales > Gallionellaceae > 39-52-133. The sequence goes on along the minus strand of DATKTO010000038.1, from coordinate 125,417 downwards.
GTTAATCTGGACCAGCTACATCTGGCGGCAGTGCAATCCGACGAAATTGTTTTGCATGTCGCATTGCCAATATCCCGGCACAAAACACAGAGTGTTCAGTACTCGCTGTTGCCGTTGAATACCGGCCCGCCCCTGTCCATCCGTTACTGCTCCTTCCTGATTTAAAAGTTCCCCGCGCATGGCCCACCCTGCCCGATGCAGAGTGTCGGGTCATGCGCTGATGTCTCGCAATACTTCTGCCGTGCTGGGCCATGCCCAGCGGCAAATTTGGAGAATCATGATGGGAACGAAATTCAGTACTATTTTATGTCTACTGTCCTTGGCCGCCTTGCCGGCGCGGGCGATAGAGCCTGTGCAACCCCCCGGAGCGGATGTGGAAAGCCTGCTGCTACTGGTGCGACAGCATAATGCAGAGCTGGCCAGTGCCAGCCTGGAAGCGGATGCTGCCGCGCAGCGTTTGGATTCCTCAGGCGCTCTGCCCGATCCGACTTTCCGCATCTCGCTACAGGATTTTACTAACAAAATGTCGGGTGCAGCGCCCAGCCTGCTGCCCAGCCAGGTAGGCAGCACCTACTACCGCGTGATGCAGCCACTGCCTGTCTGGGGCAAGCGCGACCTGAAACACGATATCGCCGAGGCGGAAACCAATCAGGCGCAGGGCCGTAAAAACACGACCTGGACGGAACTGTCGACAAGGGTCAAAACGGATTTTGCGCAATACTATGTGCTGAGCCGCAGCCTGCATCTGACTCAGGAAATGCTGGACCTGACCCTGGACCTGGAGCACATCGCAAAATCGCGCTACGCCACCGGGCTGGCGCCGCAGCAGGATGTGATACGCGCGCAGGTCGAGCAGACCGGCCTGCGCCGCGATCTGGCGATGCTGGAAACCGAACGCCATCACAGCATGACACGTCTGAATATCCTGTTACAACGCGAACCATTTGCCGCGCTGGCCGAGCCGCAGCGCCTGCGCACGATACCCGCCCCTGCCCTGCTTGAATTTGCCGTGCTGGCCGAACGCATGCGCAACAACAACCCGCAACTGTATACGCTGGAAGCGCAACTGGTCGCGGCGGATAAAGGGCGCAGTCTGGCCCTAAAGAATCGCTATCCCGATTTTACGCTGGGGGTGGGATCAACCCAGACCGGGGGAGAAATCACCGCGTGGGAACTGATGCTGGAATTCAACATTCCGTTGCAGCAGGGTGCACGCCGCTCACAGGAACGCGAAGCAGAAAACTTGCTGGCCGTGGCGAGGTCACGCAAGGAAGCTGCAGCCAGCCAGTTACTGGGCGAACTGGCTGACAATGTTTCCGCACTGGCAGCGGCGCGCCACATCGAAACACTCACCAGCAGCAGCCTGCTGCCGCAGGCCGAAGCCACACTGCAGGCAGCCTATATTGGCTATCAGAACGGCAAACTGGACTTTGCCACGCTGCTGGACGCGCAGCGGCAAATCCTGAAAGCCCGCATGGATATATTGAACGCTCAAGTGCAGGCACAAACCGGCCTGGCACAGATAGAAAAATTATTGGGAGAAGAATTATGAAGCCGGTACTGAAACTGAGTTTGGCGGCACTGGCTGTGATTGCAGTCGCAGGCGTTGCCTACTGGCTGGGCGCGCACGGCAATCGCGCCGACAGCGGCGCGGCAACAGTGGCTGCAGTGCAAGTAAAAAAGGAACCGAAGATTCTGTATTACCGCAACCCGATGGGCATGCCCGACACCTCGGATGTGCCCAAGCAGGATTCGATGGGGATGGATTACATCCCGGTTTATGAGGGTGAAGATGAAGCCGCAGCTGATGGCAGCACCAGGATAAAAATCAGCACAGAGAAAGTGCAGAAGCTGGGCGTAAAAACCGCCAAGGCTGAGCTGCGCCAGCTCAGCCACACTGTGCGCGCAGTGGGCCGCATCGAGACGGATGAGCGCCGCGTGTATACCATTTCGCCCAAGTTTGAAGGCTGGGTGGAGCAGCTGCATGTCGATGCAACCGGCGATGTGGTGAAGGCCGGGCAATCCTTGATCGAGGTGTACAGCCCGGAGTTGATCTCGGCACAGCGCGAATATCTGATTGCGCTGCAAGGGGTGAAAGCGATGCAGGGGGCAACAGCCGAAGCACGGGGCGGCATGCAGGAACTGGCGCAGGCCAGCCTGATGCGCTTGAAGAGTTGGGACATAGGCGATGAAGATTTGCGGAAATTGCGCGAGACAGGCGAGGTGAAGCGCACAATTTCTTACCGTTCGCCGGTAAGCGGGATTGTGACGGAAAAAGCCGCGCTCAAGGGCATGCGCTTCATGCCAGGAGAAACACTGTACAAGATCGCCGATCTGACCAGCTTGTGGATTATTGCAGATGTGTCGGAGCAGGAAAGCGGGCTGGTCAGGCTCGGCCAGGCTGCAAAGGTGCGGCTGGATGCCTACCCCGGGCGCGAATTCACCAGCCGCGTGAGCTATGTTTATCCAACTCTGAATCCGCAGACCCGCACCACGTCGGTGCGGCTGGAAATCGCCAATGCCGCCGGCCAGCTGCGCCCCGGCATGTACGCGCAGGTGGAGCTGGCTGGCCTCGGCAGCAAGGGACCTGTGATTGCGGTGCCGGATACTGCGGTGATATACAGCGGCCGCCGCGAAATCGTGCTGGTGGAGCTGACCGAGGGGCACTACGAGGCACGCGAAGTGAGGCTGGGTGCGCGCAGCGATGACTACGTGGAAGTGACAGACGGCATAGGTGAAGGCGAAAAAGTGGTGGTCAGTGCCAATTTCCTGATCGATGCCGAGAGCAATCTCAAGGCGGCGATCGCGGGCTTCAGTCAGGCTGAAAAAGACAAGCCTGGCAACAAACCTGACCCCACCCAATACAAACACTAGGGGGCGACATGCTAGCGAAAATAATTGAATGGTCCGCGCGTAACGCCTTTGTGGTGCTGCTCGCCAGCCTGTTTGTGGTGATAGCCGGGGTGGTGGCGCTGCAGAAAATGCCGCTGGATGCAATCCCGGACCTGTCAGATGTTCAGGTGATTGTTTATACTGAATATTCCGGGCAGGCGCCGCAGGTGGTGGAAGATCAGGTCACCTACCCGCTGACCACCGCGATGCTGTCGGTGCCGAAATCAAAAGTGGTGCGCGGCTTTTCCTTCTTTGGCGCGTCGTTTGTTTATGTGATTTTTGAGGACAACACCGACATTTACTGGGCGCGTTCGCGCGTGCTGGAATATTTGAATTTCGCCGCCAGCCGCCTGCCGCAGGGGGTGCGACCGGCATTGGGGCCGGATGCCACTGGTGTGGGCTGGGTGTACCAGTATGTTGTGCTCGGTGCGCAGCGCACGCTGGCCGAGCTGCGTGCGCTACAGGACTGGTATCTGCGCTATCAGCTCACCAAGGCGCATGGCGTGTCGGAAGTGGCCAGCATCGGCGGCTTTGAAAAGCAGTATCAGGTAGTGGTCGATCCGCGCAAGCTGCAGGCCTACGGTATACCTCTGTCGCGCGTGACACAGGTCATCCGCGACAGCAACCGCGATGTCGGCGGGCGCGTGATCGAGATGTCCGAGATCGAGTATATGGTGCGCGGCAAAGGCTATCTGCGCGGCATAGAGGACCTGGAACTGCTGGTGATGAAAAGCGAAAAAGGCGTACCGGTACTGCTGCGCGACATCGCGCATATCGAGCTGGGGCCGGAAGAACGGCGCGGTCTCACCGAACTCAACGGCGAAGGCGAAGTGGTTGCCGGTATCGCCATTGCGCGCTACGGCGAAAATGCGCTGGAGGTGATACAGAACATCAAGCAGAAGATAGCTGAAATTTCCAGCGGCCTGCCGCAGGGTGTGGAAATCAGGACGGTGTATGACCGCTCCGATCTGATCCATCGCGCCATCGACAATCTAAACAAAACGCTACTGGAAGAAGCGCTCATCGTTGCACTGGTGTGCATGGTGTTCCTGCTGCACGTGCGCAGCGCTCTGGTGGCGATCGTGATGCTGCCGGTAGGCGTGCTGACCGCGTTTATCCTGATGCAGCGGCTGGGCATGAACGCCAATATCATGAGCCTGGGCGGCATTGCGATTGCGATCGGCGCGATGGTGGATGCGGCGATTGTGATGATAGAAAACGCGCACAAGCATCTGGAGCGTCTGCCGCAGGGCGGTTCGCGTTCGCAGGCCATCATCGACGCATGCAAGGAAGTTGGCCCTGCGCTGTTCTTCAGCCTGCTGATCATCACCGTGTCGTTTGTGCCGGTGTTTACGCTGGAATCGCAGGAAGGGCGGATGTTCTCGCCGCTGGCTTACACCAAGACCTTTTCCATGGCGGCTGCGGCGTTGCTGGCGGTGACCCTGGTGCCGGTGCTGATGCTGCTGTTTATTCGCGGCAATATCATGCCGGAGCAGCAAAATCCGGTGAACCGTTTTCTGATCAGAGTGTATCACCCGCTGATCGAGGCGGTGATGCGGCGCAAGCAGCTCACCATCGGAATTGCGGTAGTGTTCATGCTGCTGACCGTCTATCCGGCCTCACGTTTGGGCAGCGAATTCATGCCGACGCTGAACGAAGGCACCCTGCTGTACATGCCCTCCTCCCTGCCCGGCATGTCGGTGACCAAGGCTGCCGAGCTGATGCAGTCGCAGGATAAGATCATCAAGAGCTTTCAGGAAGTCGAGTCGGTATTTGGCAAGGCAGGCCGTGCGCAGTCCGCCACCGATCCCGCGCCGCTGGAAATGTTTGAGACCGTGATTAACCTCAAGCCTCAGTCTGAGTGGCGCGACGGCATGACAATGGACAAGCTCATCGCCGAACTGGATCAGGCGCTGCAATTCCCCGGCGTTTCCAATTCGTGGACCATGCCGATCAAGGCGCGCATCGACATGCTCGCCACCGGTATCCGCACGCCGATCGGCATCAAGGTGTTCGGCAAGAGCCTTGAGGGTATCGAGGAGGTCGCACGGCAGGTGGAAGCCGCGGTGAAACAGGTGCCCGGCACCAGCAGCGCCTATGCCGAGCGCATCACCGGCGGCTATTACCTCGATATCGTGCCCGACCGCCTGCAGCTGGCGCGTTACGGCCTCACCATCGGCGAGCTGCAGGAAGTCATCGGCACCGCGCTGGGCGGTGAAATGGTCACCACCACAGTCGAGGGCCTGGAGCGTTTCGGCGTCAACGTGCGCTATCCGCGCGAATTGCGCTCCAGCCCGCAAATGATCGCAACGCAGGTGCTGGTGCCCGTCACGGGTGGCGCAATGGTGCCCTTGGGGCAGCTGGCGCGGGTGGAAGTGGTCAAGGGCGCACCGGCCATCCGCACCGAAAATTCGCTGCTGTCCGCCTACATCTACGTCGACATCCGCGACCGCGACATCGGCGGCTATGTGCACGATGCGCAGCGGGCGGTGCAGCAAGAGGTCAAATTCCCGCCCGGCTATTACATCACCTGGAGCGGCCAGTTTGAATACATGGAGCGCGCTGTCGCCAAAATGAAAATTGTTGTTCCACTGACGCTGCTGATCATCTTCCTGCTGCTCTATCTAAATTTCCGCCGCATTACCGAGACGCTGATCGTGATGCTGTCGGTGCCGTTTGCGCTGGTGGGGGGGGTGTGGTTGATGTGGCTGCTGGGCTACAACATGAGCGTGGCGGTGGCGGTGGGCTTTATCGCGCTGGCCGGCGTGGCCGCAGAAACCGGGGTGGTGATGCTGATCTACCTCGACCAGGCGTGGCATAAGTTACACACGCAACGCGAAGCCGAAGGCAGACAGCCTAGCCTGCCAGACCTTTATGCGGCGCTGATGGAAGGCGCGGTGGAACGCGTGCGCCCCAAGATGATGACCGTGGTCGCGATCATGGCGGGCTTGCTACCCATCATGTGGAGCAGCGGCACCGGCTCGGAAGTGATGCGCCGCATCGCCGCACCGATGGTGGGCGGCATGGTGTCATCGACGGTGCTGACCCTGCTGGTGATACCTGCAATCTATGCATTGGTGAAAGAACGGGCGCTAGTGAAAGCAAAGGGGGATGCATAAAAACTAGGCAAACTTACTTTACGCTTCGTCTAACAGTTTTCCCGCAATTGCCCAGTTCTCATCCGGCAGCTCGTCAAATGCGATATAGGTGTAGGACGCCGGTTTCTTGGCAATGCGTTCCAGGGTATCGGTGATTTCAGCGGCGATCTCGGCTTTTTGTTCGCGGCTGAGTGTGCCGGCGATGCGAATGTTGACGTAGGGCAATCTTCTCTCCAATCGATATTAATTAAATATAATCAGGCTATTACAAAAAGTCGCCCCACAGTGTCTGCAGCGCGCTAATGCCTGCCAGGGCGGCAGTCTCGGTGCGCAGCACGCGCGGCCCCAGCAGCACGGGGACGAAGCCGGACTGTTTGGCCATCAGCGCCTCGTCGGGACTGAAGCCGCCCTCTGGGCCGATCAGCAGGGTGACCGGACCTTGGGGTTTGTGCTGAGCATGCAGGGCGACGGCGCCATCCGGCAGCAGGATAAATTTGCCGCCCCCGGCGCTCCGCGCGTTGGCCAGCCAGTGGCTGAGCTCAAGCGGGGGATGCACCTGCATCAGGTCGTTTCTTCCGCTCTGTTCACAGGCCGCGACCACCACGCCGCGCCAGTGCTCGGTGCGTTTCTCGGCACGTTCCTGGCTGAGTTTGGCTACGCTGCGCTGGGTTTGTACCGGCTGGACTTCGGTGGCGCCCAATTCGGTGGCTTTCTGCACGATCCAGTCCATTTTTTCGCTGGAGGTCATGGCTTGCGCCAGCACGATCTGCAGCGGTGATGGAGCCTGGGCGGGGCAGGTTCGGGTGATGTTAATGTCAACGTGTTTGCCGCTGATGCTGCTGATGGTGGCATCGCACGCCTTGCCTTCGCCATCGAATATTTGCACGGGGTCGTTAACGCGCAAACGCAGCACGCGATGCGCATGGTGCGCGGCATCGGCAGGGAGTTCAAACAGGCCCGATGATGGCAGGGTAGCAGGGCAATAGAAACGGGGTGCGGACATAGTTAGCGGCTTCGATGTGGTGAGGTCAGCGTGATAATATAGCGTCTTGGATATAAATTGTATTTAGGAGTTAAGCAAATGGTCAGTTTGAACCCCCCTGTGTGCGATTTCGGCTGGAAAGCGCGTGACTTCAACCTGCTCGGCGTGGACGGCAAGCACTATACGCTGGACAGCGCGCGCGGCAAGAATGGCCTGCTGGTGATGTTTATCTGCAATCACTGCCCTTATGTGAAATCAATCCGCGAGCGCATTGTGCGCGACACGCTGGAGCTTAAGCAATACGGGATTAACAGTATTGCGATCATGTCGAACGATCCGGCTGAGTATGAAGAAGATTCATTTGAACATATGAAGGAAGTGGCGCAGGTCTTCAGTTATCCCTTCCCTTATGTATGGGATGAAACTCAACAGATCGCCAAAGATTACGGCGCGGTGTGCACACCGGATTTCTTTGGTTTCAACGCCAATCTGGAACTGCAATATCGCGGCCGCCTTGACGCATCGCGCAAGGACGCCGTGGCAGATGCGCCGCGCGATCTGTTTAACGCGATGGTGACTGTTGCGCAAACAGGCAGGGGACCGGCAGAGCAGATACCTAGCATGGGATGCTCGATCAAATGGAAACATGAAGCGTGACGCAAAGCGAAGGCATGGGCGCCTTGCTGAAGGCGATGGTTGCCGCAATAAAGCTGGTGGCCGAGCAGGAAATCATGCCGCGCTATATGAAAGTTGCACACCAGCAGAAACTTGACGGCAGTCTGTGCACCGAGGCCGATCTTGCCGCTCAGGACGCGCTGATGCGCAGGCTACAGGCTATTCACAAGGTGCCGGTGCTGGGCGAAGAGATGAGCACCGCGCAGCAAGAGGAACTTTGGGGGGATGGCCAGCAGGAGCTGTGGTGCATAGACCCGATCGATGGCACGTCAAATTTTGTGCATGGGCTGCCCTATTTCGCGGTTTCTGTTGCGCTGATTCGGGAGGGCAAGAGTGTATTGGGCGTGATATATGACCCGGTGGCCAAGGAAGTATTTGCAGCGGAGCGCGGACGCGGCGCCTTTCTGAATGGGAGCAAGATGCAGAAGCGCAGAGTCGCCACGGATTTGTCCGGAGCACTCGCCAACGTGGATATGAAACGGCTGGATAGCAAGCTGTCATCCGTGCTCGCCAGCCATCCGCCCTATGCATCGCAACGCAACTTTGGCGCCAGTACGCTGGACTGGTGTTATACCGCTGCGGGCCGTTATGACGCGTATTTGCATGGTGGTCAAAAGCTGTGGGACTACGCCGCGGGTTCTCTGGTGTTAGAGGAAGCGGGCGGACAAATATGTTGCCTGGAGCATGATGATTTTACCCATGGCAACGTATGGCAGCGCTCAGTGATTGCAGCACTGGACCCGGATATGTTTAATGCATGGAAAAGCTGGATACGCGCGCATCAGTAAAAATTGTTTCTATCATTCCAGATGCATCATTATGAAAGGCGGTTGGCTTGAATATTATAATACTTGGCGCTGGACAGGTCGGTTCTACAGTAGCAGAAAGCCTGGTTGGCGAAGCCAATGACATCACCGTTGTTGATACCGATCCCGAGAAGCTCAAATTATTGCAGGACAGGCTGGATTTGCGCACACTGGTTGGCAATGCTTCCCATCCTTCCATACTGGAACAGGCCGGCATCGCCGATGCGGATATGCTGCTGGCAGTAACACAAAGTGATGAGGTCAACATGGTGGCGTGCAAGCTGGCAGCCAGCCTGTATAACACCCCAACCAAGATTGCGCGTATCCGCTCGGCCGATTACCTGGCGCACCCTGAGATATTTAGCGCGGATAATTTCTGCGTAGATTTTTCCATCTGTCCCGAGCAGATTCTCACCGACTATATCCGCAAACTGATCGAATTTCCCGAAGCGCTGCAAGTGCTGGAGTTTGCCGACGGCAAGGTATCACTGGTTGCGGTGCGGGCGTTTGAAGGTGGCCCGCTGGTGGGCCAGCCATTGAGTTTTATGCACACGCATATGCCCAGTGTGGATGCACGCGTGGCGGCAATTTTCCGCCAGGACAGATCAATTATCCCGCATGGCGATACGGTGATTGAGGCTGGTGATGAGGTATTTTTTATCGCGGCAACAGAAAATATTCGCACGGTGCTGAAAGAATTGCGGCGCATGGACCAGCCCGCCAAACGCATCATGATCATGGGTGGCGGCAATATCGGACGACGCCTGGCGCTGGCGCTGGAGCAGGAGTACCAGGTCAAGATCGTGGAATTTAACAAAAAATCCTGCGAGCTACTGGCAAGCGAACTTGCACATACCTTGGTGCTGCACGGCGATTGTACCGATGAAAACTTGCTGCTCTCCGAAAATGTCGGGGAGGTGGATGTATTCTGTGCGCTGACCAATGACGATGAAAACAACATCATGTCGTCATTGCTGGCCAAGAACGGCGGCGCGCGCAAAGTGATCTCGCTGATCAACCGCAGTGCCTATGTGGGCCTGGTGCAGGGCGGCAAAATCGATATTGCGCTGTCGCCGGCGCATGTCACGATAGGTTCATTGTTGGCCTATGTGCGCCACGGCGATGTGGCGGCAGTGCACTCCTTGCGCAGGGGAGCTGCGGAAGCGCTGGAGCTGGTGGCCCACGGCGACCGGCAATCGTCAAAAGTTGTGGGGCGCAGGATAGACGAGATTGATTTGCCGGAAGGTGCGACCATCGGCGCCATGGTGCGTAACGGCGTGGTGATCATGGCGCATCATGATCGACTGATTGAACCGGATGACCATGTGATTGTGTTTGTGATTAACAAAAAAATCATACGCAAGGTGGAAAAGCTATTCCAGATAGGCATAGGATTCTTTTGATGCAACGTTCCCTCACTGTTATACATGCGCTGGGCATGATGCTGGTTCTATTCAGTGTCACCTATCTCATGCCTCTCGTCACTTCGCTGATCTTCCAGGATGGCACGTTGGTGGATTTCGCATTCGCAATGCTGATTACCTTATTTGGCGGGGCCTTGATGTGGGCAATGACGCGTCGCCACAAGGGCGAGCTCTCGATACGTCATGGATATCTGCTGGTAGTTGTGATGTGGACCGCCATGCCCGCATTCGCTACACTGCCACTGTTGATGGTGCTGCCTGGCTTGTCATTCACTGACGCTTATTTCGAAACCATGTCTGGCCTGACAACAACAGGCGCAACCGTGCTGACGGGGCTGGACAACATGCCGCAGGCGATTAATTTGTGGCGTCATGAACTGAATTGGCTGGGCGGCATGGGCATTATCGTTCTGGCGGTAGCCATCATGCCTTTGCTGGGAATCGGCGGACGCCAGTTGTATAAGGCAGAAACACCCGGACCTATGAAAGAGTCAACATTGACGCCGCGTATTACGGAAACGGCGCGCAACCTGTGGCTGGTGTATTTCGGCATCACCATAGCCTGTATTGCATCGCTGAAAATTGCCGGCATGTCATGGTTTGATGCGGTTTGCCACGCTTTTGCCGCAATGGGACTGGGGGGATTTTCCACACATGATGCGAGCGTCGGATTTTTCAATTCACCTGCTATTGAATTCGTGCTGATTGTCTTCATGCTGCTGGCGGCAATGAATTTTGCCACGCATTTTTTTGCCTGGCGCGAAAAAAGTCTGAAGCAGTATTTGTATGACAGTGAAGGCGTGGCAACGGTTATGGTGGTGTTGGCGAGTTGTTTGGCCATCGGATTGTACCTGTGGTGGCAGGGAATCTACCCAAGTTTCTGGACGTCATTACGTCATGCGAGCTTCAATCTGGTATCGGTGGCCACAGACTGCGGTTTTGCCGGGGAAGATTTCAACAAGTGGCCCATCTTCGCACCGCTGTGGATGTTGTTTTTGAGCTGTATCGTAGCCAGTTCTGGATCAACCGGCGGCGGTATCAAGATGATACGCACGCTTATCCTGTTCAAGCAGGCAGGCCGAGAATTTCGCAAGCTGTTGCATCCCGCAGCAATCAATCCCATGAAAATTGGCGGACACGTCATACCTAACACCATTGTGTTTTCGGTGCTGGGTTTCATTTTTCTGTATTTCATGAGCGTGGTGACACTGACATTTGCCCTGTTGATCAGCGGCCTGGATTTTATCTCGGCGTTCTCAGCGATCATTGCCTGCATCAATAATGCGGGACCTGGCCTGGGCGTGGTCGGGCCTGCAAGCAACTACGGCGTACTGACAGATTTTCAAACCTGGATTTGCACCGTGGCCATGCTGATAGGACGTCTGGAAATAATTACCTTGTTGATTATATTCACCCCGAAATTCTGGCAGCGCTAGTTTTTTGCAGCTGAAAACGCCCAGTATTATCATATATGTTTATGATTATTTGCAAAGTTTTTGCAGCGTGCCTGAGCTTTCGTGTTTGATAAAGTTCACGCTGAAATTTTGATTAAATAGCGCAAAAGCAGCATAAATCAATGTCTTAAGGATTTAATCTAATACATTGAACATTAAGTGCAAAATGCGGTAGGATTCGATTGTAAGGAAAATACGTTAAATTAGGCGACGTATTTCTGGTTTACGCTTATGTTTATGGAAGAGATAAAGTGAGTGAAAGCAATTCATTATCGGGCATCAAAGTAGTGCTCATTGATGACAGTAATACGATCCGCCGCAGTGGAGAAATCTTTTTATCACAGGCTGGGTGTCAGGTAGTGCTGGCTGAAGATGGATTTGATGGATTGTCTAAAGTGGTGGATAACAAGCCCGACATAATCTTCGTCGACGTCATGATGCCCCGTCTGGATGGTTATCAAACTTGCGCCCTGATCAAGAATCATCGCGAATTCAAAGATACGCCTGTGGTCATGCTGACCAGTAAAGACAGCTTGTTTGATCGCGCACGCGGCAAGCTGGTTGGGGCTGACCAGTACCTGACCAAACCATTCAGTAAAAAAAGTCTAACGGATGCAGTCATCCAGCATACTCAACACAAGGAGGGGAATAATGGCAATTAAAAACATATTAGTGGTGGATGACTCTGCAACAGAGCGCCACATCACCGGTGGCATTCTGACCAAGGGCGGATACACCGTTACGTTTGCGGAGGATGGTGAGTCGGGGGTGGCTAAGGCCAAGTCGGATTTGCCGGATCTTGTCGTGATGGACGTGGTGATGCCGGGTTTGAATGGGTTTCAGGCTACCCGCGCCATCAGTACGGACGAGGCGACCAAGCATATTCCCGTGATTATCTGCACCACCAAAGGCCAGGAAACCGACAAGATCTGGGGTTTGCGCCAGGGCGCCAAGGATTACGTCACCAAGCCGGTGGACGCGGCTGAGTTGCTAAGCAAAATTGCCGCACTTAACTAGTCATGTCCAAGCGTTTTAACCTGCGGGAATTTCAGCAAGGATTGCTGGACCGAATGCAGGTGCAAGCTGAAGGGGGCAGTCAAGTTGCAACCCTGGGTATTATTATTGGGCAGGATAGCTGGCTGGTTGAAATGTCCGATATTTCCGAAGTCATGTCGCTACCTGAATTGACCGCGGTTCCATTGACCAAGCACTGGTACTGCGGCGTCGCCAATGTGCGCGGAAACATTTACAGCATCATTGATTTGGGTGCGTATATTAATTACGGTTTAACCGCATATGACGCGCAAAGCCGGGTCTTGTTAATTGGCCAGAAATATAATTTCAACACAGGCTTGCTGGTTTCAAAGGTATTGGGATTGCGCAATATTAAAGACTGGCAGCATAGCGAGCAGGATGGCGTGGTCTCATATCAAGATGACACTGGTCAGCAGTGGCGCAAGCTGGATATCAGGCAATTAATTCAACAGCCGGAATTTATTCAAATAGGAGTGTAATACTCCACCAATAAGGACGCAAAATGGCATTCAACTTATCCAATCTGTTCAAGAAAGCGGCTGAAAACCCCAAAATGGCAAAGAAAAAAATGTCTACGCCGTTGCTGGGCAAGCTGCCGGTTGGCAAACAATTGCAGTTGCTTAGTGTGGCATTGCTGGCCTTTCTCGCCATAGCGGTTGTTTCTGCCTATTTTGATAACAGGGTGGCGGCGCAGGGCACACGATATATTGCCGAATCTTCCAAGCTGCTGATGTTGTCACAGCGTCTGGCCAAGGATGCGCAACAGGGCTTGTTGGGAAATTTCACGGCGTTCGAAGGTTTGAGCCAGGGGCGCCAGACCGTGACCGAAGTAATGAATTTGCTGGATAAAGGCGATGCGACGCTGCCGGCGACCAAGGGCGGACCGCGTGAAGTGCTTAATGAACTAATTCCGCGCGTCAAACAAACCGTCGCAAACGTGGCGATAATGGAAGAAGGGCGTACGGGGCTACTGACACTCGCGCGAGCCATTAACGTTATTGACTCGATGGGTAAAGAAATTCGTGTGCAGACTCAGCAATTGCCGAAAAATGCCGCAAATCAAAACTTTGCTTTGTTACTGGAGCGTATGGGCAAAGACGCGACTTCGATGCTGGGCGAAGTGAGCATGGATCAGGTTACTGCTCTTGCTCTTAATACCATGGAGGCAGAAGAGAAGCTGGCGGCATTGCCCAAGTCAGATCCATTGATTGCAGATTTATCCGAGTTGTTTGAAGGTTATCGTGGTGCGGCGGAAATTATTATTGGTAACTCGCAAAACCTGTTAGGCGCCAAGCGGGCAGGAAAAACAATTTTTGATGATAGTGACCCGTTTCTTGATCAGGCGCAGAAATTGGTGGATGCATATGAGCAGTCCTTGTCATATCGTTTGACCAGCTATGCGATGGTGTTTTCGGGCGGAATGGTGCTGTTTCTGCTGGCGCTGTTAGCCAGGGTGTATCTGAATGACTCAACGCAGCGCGCCAGGGCGGCAGAGGCGGTAAACAATTCCAACCAGCAGTCGATTCTAAAGTTGATGAATGAGTTATCGGAATTGGCGAACGGAGATTTGACCGTCAAAGCGACGGTTTCGGAGGATATAACCGGAGCGATTGCAGACTCTGTGAATTTTACTGCGGACGAGTTGCGCAAGCTTGTTGTAGCGGTGAGTACCTCGGCGCAACAGGTGTCGCAAGCGACGAGTGAGGCTGGTGCGATCACCAAAAAATTGCTGGTTGCTGCGCACAAACAGTCCGATGAAATCAACAATGCGGGTGACGCGGTAGAATTGATGACAACGTCAATCAAGGAGGTGGACGCGAGTGCTTCACGTTCTGCTGATGCGGCGCGTCAAACACTGATCGTAACGGCGCAAGGAACGCTGGCCGTACAAAACTCGATTGCCGGTATGGACGGTATTCGCGAACAGATTCAGGAGACCTCCAAACGGATTAAACGACTTGGTGAAAGCTCGCAGGAGATTGGTGAGATCGTGGACCTGATTTCTGATATTACAGAACAGACCAACGTGCTGGCCTTGAACGCTGCGATACAGGCGGCCTCAGCAGGTGAAGCAGGACGCGGCTTCTCGGTGGTTGCGGAAGAGGTGCAGCGATTGGCGGAGCGCTCGGCTGATGCGACCAAGCAAATCGGTTTGCTGGTGAAAGCGATTCAGAACGATACACACGATGCGGTTGCCGCGATGGAACAAACCACGCAAGGAGTGGTGGAGGGTGCCAAGCTGGCAGACGCCGCGGGAAAATCGCTGCACGAAATTGAACAGACAACACACGAGCTGGCCGGTCTGGTGAACAGTATTTCGGTATCAACACAGATGCAGACCGAAATGGCGCGCGAATTGGCGGAGGTGACGAAGGAAATTCTGAAAATTACCGAGCAGACAACGGAAAGTACTCAGCGCACCAGTACTTCGGTTTCGCTAGTGGATAAGTTGGCGATGGAACTCAGTAGTTCCGTTTCAGGCTTTAAGGTATAAGGGTTTTCAGGCGAAAACATGGTGGACTCCAAACATTTTAATCCGCTGCCGTTGTTATCGGTGAAGGAAGGTTTAGATAGCTCGCTGGCCTTGGTCGGCTCAGAGCTGGAAGATTACTTTAAAGCAGGATGGGAAGGCAAAAATCATCTGCAGTTAGCGCATGATGAATTGCATCGCACTGTCGGTGTGCTGCAAATGCTTTCGCTTGAGGGATTGGCGGTATTTAGCAGGGAACTTGAAACCGTATTGCATGAGATGTTGCTGCAACAACAGACGCCGACAGCCTTGCATCGCGACACACTGCGCGGTGCGATGCTTGCGCTGACACAGTATCTGGATGCATTGGCCGATGGTGCATCCAACACGGCCTTACGTTTATTTTACTCTTATCAGGAATTACATCAGTTGCGCGGCTTGGAGAGTGCATTCGAGGTTGATCTGTTCTTCCCGGAATTCGGCGTGGCATTGCCGGACGAAGTACTCGATGTGCCGCTGCTTGCATCAGCCGCAGCCAGCATCAAGAAAGCACGCGCCCACTATCAGCGAGCTCTGCTTAAATGGCTGCGCCAGGACAATCCCGATCAATCTTTGCGCACCATGCGTGATGCCGTGCAAACGGTTATGGCTTGTGCGCCACAAGACCAGCATCGTGCCTTTTGGTGGATCGCCACCGGCTTGCTGGATTGTCTGATACATGATGGTTTGCCGGCGGAACTGAACGCAAACAAATTGCTGGCACGCATCGATCTGCAAATGAAGTCGATGGTGGAAAACACGCAACGTGAGAGCGAACATAACACCACCTGCAGCATGCAATATATGCTCGCGCGCAGCCATTCCGTGAGCGATACCGTAGACAAGATAAAGCAGACCTATGTGCTGGATACCTACCTGCCCGAGGAGCAGCCTCTGTCGCGCGTGGAAACAGAACGCGTGCTTGAGCAGATGCACGATCAGTTGAACCAGGCCGAGGAAATGCTGGAACATTATGTGCAAGGCGATGCTGATGGTAGCAGGTGCCTGGCCGAAAAACTGGATCAGCTGTATAAACTTTCAGAGCAGCTGGATCGCGACACTCTGCAATTCTTGAGCAAGCAGATGTATAGCGCCGTTGCAGATACAGAAAATGCTGACGCAGTGCACAGGATCAGGATGGAAATGGCAATGGCCATGCTGTTGCTGGGCAATGGCATTGAGCGCTACCAGCGTTTGGGAAGCCAATTCCACGAACAGGAGCGCTTGATCAGCCAGAACCTGCAATCAGGGATTTCAGGTGACGCAGCCAATATGGCGAATCTCAGCGCCTTGCATTGCAGGATGGAGGAGCAGGAAATATTACTGCCGCTGGCCAACGAAATGAAGGGCAATCTGCAGCAGGTTGAGCTGAGTTTGACCGTATTCTTCAGCGATGCAGGCAAGCATAGCGAACTCACGCCATTGCGCCGTTTGCTTGCTCAGGTACATGGCGGTTTTTATATTCTTTCGCTCGACGTCGCGACAAACCTCGTATCGCCAGTGCAGCAAGCAGTTGAGCGCTATATAAACGGGGAAACACCTGCGCCTGAAGAAATGCTCGCCATTGCCTCTGCAGTGAGCGCGCTTGAAAATTATGTCCATGGTTTGTCGCAAGGGCAAAAGCCGGACACGAAGGATCTTGAGGAAGTTTTAAGGAGCATCGAAAAAACCCCTAATCAGGCCGATCAAACATCGGTTATTCGGGAAGTTGTGGTGCCAACAGGCGTAGCCGTGCGTGAGGGTGGGGAAGACGCCGAGTTAATGGAAGTATTCCTGGAAGAAGCGCAGGAGGTCCTGGAAACGCTGCACGAACAGTTGGAAATATGCCAGCGCAGTCCGCATGGCCGCGAGGAGTTGATTACCATACGCCGGGGCTTCCATACCCTGAAGGGCAGTGGCCGCATGGTCGGTTTGACCAATCTGGGAGAAGTAGCCTGGGCCGTAGAAAAGGCCTTGAATAAATGGCTGCAGGGTGACAAACCCACTTCAATTTCCGTACTGGAGCTGATCGGCGATGCTGAAGTATTGTTTCAGCACTGGGTAGACAAGTTGCGCAGTGGTGGCAGTGCACTGATCGATGCCACCGCCTTGATTGCTGCTGCGCAGCGTATAGAGAACGGCGCTGAAGAGGTGCAACAGCCTGTGGTTGAAGCTGCTCCGGAAATTGAAGCAACGCCGGAAATTGAAACCGAGTTGTCGGATATTGTTATTGGCGGTGTTACCCTGTCGCCAATATTATTCAAAATTGCGACGGATGAGGCATCCAGCATAATTGACACCCTGCAACGACTTGTTGTTGCACTGTGCCAAACAGAACGGCATGTTGTCAGCTACGATTTTGTGCGCGCTGCGCATACTCTTGCCGGCGTGAGCCGCTCTACCGGCTTCACGGATATCTCGGATCTGGCCAGTGCGCTCGAATCATGGTTACAGGAAATGATGGATTCAACGGCAGAGCTTGATGTTTTGCAGATTAGCCTGCTGGAACAGAGCATCAACGCGCTTGCCGAAATGGTCAGTGCGCTACGCAGCAAAGTGGAACCGAAAGCACGCGAGGACCTGATCAATCGTCTGCAAATAAAAAAAAACCAGCTGAATGTTTACACTGATGACAGTGAACAAGCCGGACTGTCGCTGCATGAGATAAACCAGAAAGACCAGGTCGAGCAAAAGGAAGAACTGCCTGCCGCTGGCAGGAACGCGATTGAAGCGAGTAATGTGTTACCCGTTGCGCAGCACATTAAGCAAGAGCGGGCGAATGATCCCCCCCATGACCAGTCTGACTCGGACCAATCCCTACAACAAAAAGAAGCGCATCAGTCCGCCGAGATAAAGCCCGAAGATGAGGACATGGATCTGGTGGCTTACGTGCAACGCCTGGTGCAGGAACATGCGAGCGAGCCACTGCAGTGGCAATCAGCTGAAGAACCGTCAAAATTCACTGCAGGAAATGACAGACCCGAACCAGCAGTGCAGGCAAACGAAGCGGTGCAAATCGAGTCTGGTGGCAATATCTTCTCCTCGTTTGATCTGGGTGATCTGCAGGCAGGGATTGATAAGCAGCCAGCAGCAGGACAGCCCGATGGGACACTACCCGCGCCGGAAGCATTTTCGATCAATTTTGATGATCTTGCCCTGTCTTCAGCGCCGCAAGCGGACGCGCTCGCGAATGCAGAGCGAGCAATGCAACATACAACATTCCCGGAGCTGGACTTGGCAACTGGCAAACATGAAGCAGAGCTTCTGTCATCGCTACAGTTGTCCGAGCAAGCTTGGGAGGACGCAGCGCCATTGCTGCTGGGAAAGGATGATGCAAATACTGTCGGGCTGCCGAGCCAGCACAAATCGCAGGCGGCATCCCGGCCTGAAGAAGAGCTGGCAGATTCATCACTCGACAATAAGAAACGCAAAATTCAGGATGACCTGGACGAGCAGCTGCTGCCAATTTTCCTGGAAGAAGCAGACGAACTGTATCCGCAACTTACCGGCGAACTGAGCGCATGGCGTGAAAATCCCGATGATACCGGCGCAGGCCTCAAGATTGCACGCAAACTGCAGCGCAGCTTGCATACCCTCAAAGGCAGTGCGCGGATGGCCGGCGCGATGCGTTTGGGCGAGTTGACCCATCGCGTGGAAGATTGTCTGGACGCTGCCGTGGCGGAGGGCAAGCAGGATGCCGCGCTGCTGGATGAGCTGGAGAATTATTTTGACCGCATTGGCAATGCCCTGGAAAAGCTGCGCAGTGGCGACACGGCAGAGGACAGTGCCGAACCTGCCGTCGTGGTTGTGTCGGCCAACAAGAGTGTCATGCCCGGCCAGGCTCTCGCACAATCCGAAGATCCGGGCGAAGGCACGGAAGATCGCAGAGAATCCGCGGTATTGCGCGTGCGCTCCGATATCGTCGATGATCTGGTTAACGAGGCCGGCGAAATCAGCGTGGCCCGTTCACGCATGGAAATTGAATTGAACGCTTTCAAGGGCGGCTTGCTTGATTTGACTGGCAGCGTTCAAGGTCTTCGCAAACTGGTACGCGAGATTGAGATGCATGCCGAGGGCCAGATGCAAGCCCGGGCTGCAGTCGCCGGGGAAAGCGCAGAAAAGTTTGACCCCCTGGAATTCGACCGTTTCACGCGTTTCCAGGAACTCACGCGCTTCATGAGCGAAAGCGTGCATGACGTGCAGACGGTGCAGCAAACCCTGCTTAAAAATCTCGACGAGACCAGCGCTGCGATGTCGGCACAGGCCAAGCTTAATAGCGGCCTGCAGCAGAGTCTGATGTCGATACGGATGTTGCCGTTCTCCAGTATCAGTCAGCGTCTCTACCGTATTGTGCGTCAAACGGGTAAGGAGCTCGACAAAAAGGTCAACCTTGAATTGTACGGTACGGAAATTGAGCTGGACCGGGGTGTGCTGGAAAAAATGACCGCGCCGTTCGAGCACCTGCTGCGCAACGCCATCGTGCATGGCCTGGAAAACCCCGAGCAGCGCGAAGCCAAAGGCAAGCCGCCCATCGGTAACATTGCCATGACATTGCGCCAGGAAGGCAATGAAGTGGTGTTTGAATTTAAAGACGATGGTGCCGGGCTGGATACTGCCAAATTGCGCCAAAAGGGTGTGGAGCAGGGCTTGCTGCAAGCCAACGAAGTGATCAGCGACGAGAAGGCAATGATGCTGATTTTTGAATCAGGCCTTTCAACCGCTTCCGAGCTGACCGAAATTTCGGGTCGCGGCGTGGGTATGGATGTGGTGCTGAGTGAAATTAAGGCACTGGGCGGACGCATAGAGGTATCCTCCGAGGCAGACAAGGGTGCGTGCTTCACCATTTACCTGCCTCTCACGCTGGCGGTCATGAAAGCATTGATGGTGCGAGCAGGCAATGATACCTATGCAATTCCATCGGTCATGGTGGAGCAGGTGCAGCAAATCAAAGCTGACGCTTTGCAGGAACTGTACCGTAAAGGGCAGGCGGACTGGCAGGGTAAATCCTATCCCCTGCATTACCTGCCACGGCTGCTGGGCGATTACCAGCGTACACCGGACAGCAAGACCTATAACGCAATACTGCTTTTGCGCAGCGGTGATCAGCGCATGGCTCTGCATCTGGACGAGTTGTCAGGCAATAGAGAGGTGGTGGTTAAAAACGTGGGCGTACAGCTTGCGCGACTACCCGGTATAGCAGGGGCGACAGTACAGGCCAACGGTAAAGTCGTGCTGATTCTTAACCCCGTTCCGCTTGCACAACAGGCAATACAGGCGCACAGCCTGGGTGATGATGTCCCGGCTGAACCGGTGCGCAGAATACCGCTGGTGATGATAGTAGACGACTCGCTCACGGTACGTAAAATCACCACGCGCTTGCTGACGCGGGTGGGTTATGAAGTGGTCACTGCCAAGGACGGTGTAGATGCGATAGAAAAGCTCGAAGATTTGCTGCCGGATGCGATGCTGCTGGATGTGGAGATGCCGCGCATGGATGGATTTGAACTGACCAAACACTTGCGCCGTGATGCCAGGACAAAAAATTTGCCCATCATCATGATTACCTCACGCACTGCCGAGAAGCATCGTAATTATGCGCTGGAACTGGGTGTGAATGAATATCTGGGTAAACCGTATCAGGATGATGCGCTGCTGGAAAACCTCGCGCGCTTTGCGCCGTTGCTCGATACGGCGACAACACTGTAACCGGGTCCCCACACCCCCGTTTCCAAAAGCGGGTATGATTTTCCACGATGAAACACAGGGTCTAGCGGACGCCATACAAAATGCCACAGTTTGACCTCAGCCATCATTTTCTCATTGCCATGCCAGCCATGACAGACCCGATTTTTGCCAAATCGCTTACCTATGTGTGTGAGCATAATGAGCAGGGTGCGCTTGGCATCGTGGTGAACCGCCCGATCAGTTTGACGCTGGGCGAACTGTTTGCGCAGATCAAGCTGCCGCTGAATCCGGACGAGCTTGAGAATTTGCCGGTGCATTTTGGCGGGCCGGTACAGACTGATCGCGGCTTCGTGTTGCATGAGCCGGCCGGAGAATGGCAATCCACCCTGATTATCAAAGACCGGGTAGGCATGACAACTTCCAAGGATATCCTGGAGGCGGTAGGATTGGGAAAGGGCCCGCGCAATATATTGGTGACCTTGGGTTATGCAGGCTGGGCACAAGGCCAGCTTGAGCACGAGCTGGCACAGAACGCCTGGCTCAGCGTGCCGGCTTCGGAACATATCCTGTTTGATCTGCCAGCCGAAGAGCGGCTGCCTGCTGCCATGGCATTACTGGGCGTGGATTACGCCACCCTGTCGGCAGACTCCGGGCATGCGTAACTGTATTCCGTGACTACGCTGCCAACAAAAGACGAGAAACAGGCAGCTGACGCAAAACTGTTAACCGGCACCCTGCTGGCTTTCGACTTTGGCCTCAAGCGCATCGGTGTTGCGGTAGGCAATACGATCGCGCATACCACCCGGCCGCTCATCACCCTGCATGGCGAACAGAACGAGGCACGTTTTGCCGCGATAGCCGCGCTGATTAAAGAGTGGCAACCCGCTGCGCTGGTGGTGGGTCTGCCGTGCAACGATGACGGCACGCCGCACGAAATGACCCGCCTGTGCCGGCGCTTTGCCAACCGCCTAAAAGGCCGCTTTAATTTGCCCACGATATTGGTGGATGAACGTTATACTTCCGCCTCGGCCAGCGCGCAATTGACCGAGATGGGCGTGCGCGGCATCAAGCAGAAACCGGTGATAGACCAGGTTGCTGCGCAACATATTTTACAAGCCTTTTTTGATGAACCTACGATGGCGTTTTTCGCATGAATAATCCGCAACTAAACAAACAGGGCGAACTGCAACACCTGCTCACCACCGAAGGTCTGCCCTCGCGCATCCTATTCGATATTCTTGATCGTGCCTCTGCCTTCGTGGACGGTGCCGGTCGCGGCGAAATCAGGAAAGTGCCGCTGCTGCACGGCAAATCGGTATTCAATGTTTTCTTCGAAAACAGCACGCGTACCCGCACCACTTTTGAGATTGCAGCCAAACGCCTTTCGGCCGACGTGGTCAATCTGAATATCGGCTCGTCGTCGACCAGCAAGGGCGAAACCCTGCTCGATACCGTGGATAACCTGTGCGCGATGCATGCCGACATGTTTGTGGTGCGCCATGCACAGAGCGGTGCAGCCCATTTGATAGCCAAGCATGTCGCGCCGGAAATTCATGTGATCAACGCCGGAGACGGCCGCCATGCCCACCCGACCCAGGCATTGCTCGACATGTTTACCATCCGCCATTACAAAAAAGAATTCCACAACCTGCGCGTAGCCATCGTCGGCGACATTCTGCACTCGCGCGTGGCGCGTTCGCAGATACACGCGCTGACCACGCTGGGCGTGCCGGAGGTGAGGGTGATCGCGCCCAAGACACTGCTGCCCAGCCATGTTGAGCGCCTGGGCGTGCGCGTGTTTCACGATATGGAGCAGGGCTTGCGCGATGTAGACGTGGTGCTGATGCTGCGCCTGCAGCATGAACGCATGCAGGGCGCTGCACTGCCCTCGGCGCAGGAATATTTCAAGTATTACGGACTGACGCAGGAAAAACTGGCACTGGCCAAACCGGATGCAATCGTGATGCATCCAGGGCCGATGAACCGGGGTATCGAGATCGATTCCAGCGTGGCAGATGGCGGGCAATCGGTCATCCTGCCACAGGTCACTTTTGGCATCGCAGTGCGCATGGCAGTGATGAGTTTATTGGCAGGTGCCAAATAAATATTGGGGACAAGGCAGCAAGCAATGAATATTCAAATTAAAAATGGTCGCCTGATTGATCCGAAAAACCAAATCGATGCGGTGCAGGATATTTATATCGCTGCAGGCAAGGTACTGGCGACAGGAAAAGCGCCGGCTGGATTTGTGGCAGAAAAAATAATCGATGCCAGCGGACTGGCAGTGATACCCGGCCTGATCGATCTGGCTGCTCGCCTGCGCGAGCCGGGATATGAATACAAGGCTACGCTCGAATCCGAGATGACCGCTGCGGTAGCGGGCGGCATCACTTCTCTGGCCTGCCCGCCGGACACCGAGCCGGCGCTGGACGAGCCGGGACTGGTAGAGATGCTGAAGCACCGCGCCCGTGAGCTGAGCCAGGCGAACGTCTATCCGGTCGGTGCGCTGACCTACGGCCTGAAGGGCCTGGAGCTGACTGAAATGGCGGAACTCGCCGATGCCGGATGTGTGGCGTTCAGCCAGGCCGATGCACCGCTGACCGATACCCGCGTCATGATGCGCGCGATGCAATATGCCGCTACCTTCGGCTTCGGCGTCTGGTTGCGTCCGCAGGACAGCTTCCTGGCGCGCAACGGCGTCGCGCATGACGGCGAGGTGGCGACCCGCCTGGGGCTGCCGGCGATACCGGTATGCGCCGAGACGATCGCACTCTCCACCATGCTGCAGCTGGCGCGCGAAACGGGCGTGCGCCTGCATATCTGCCGCATTTCCAGCGCAGCGGCGGTGGCGCTGATACGCGAGGCGAAGCAGGAGGGGCTGGCGCTCACCTGCGACGTCTCGATGAACCACATACACCTGTCCGAGATGGATATTGGCTATTTCGATTCCAACTGCCATCTGGTGCCGCCTTTGCGCAGCCAGCGCGATCGTGATGCCTTGCGCGCAGGCCTGCTGGAAGGCGTGATTGATGCAATATGTTCCAACCACTCACCGGTGGATGATGATGCCAAGCAACTCCCCTTTGGCGAAGCAGAAGCGGGTGCGACCGGTCTCGAACTGCTGCTGCCGCTGGTGCTGAAGTGGACGCAGCAGGACAAGCAAACACTTGCCGATGCAATCGCCAAGGTGACGCTCAATCCTGCGCGTATTTTGAACATTGATGCCGGCCACCTGTCCATTGGTGCGGCAGCAGATGTATGCATCTTCGATCCGGCCTGTGACTGGAAGGTTGAAGCCGCCGCCTTAAAGAGCCAGGGCAAGAACACGCCGTTCCTTGGCATGGCGCTGCAGGGAAAAGTCCGCTATACCCTGGTCAACGGCCAGATCGTTTACCAAGCCATTTAAATAATTTCGCAATCAAGTAGGGTGCGTGGGACGCACCCTAAAAACCGAGGCTGGTATCAGGGTCCGCGCATAGCATTTATATCTTATATAATCAATCACTTAATAAAACAACCATGAACAGCATTTCCACAACAAATAATCCCCTCCTTGATTTTGCGGGGCTGCCGCGCTTTCCCGACATTCAACCGGCGCACGTCACACCGGCCATTGAATTTCTGCTGCAACACAACCGCGAAACAGTTGAACTCCTGCTGGCCGACAGCGCCGCACCGGCATGGGACAATTTCGTGCTGCCGCTGGATGATGCCAATGAAAAAATGGCGCGCGCCTGGGGTCAGGTCAGTCATCTGAATGCGGTGATGAACAGCGCAGAGCTGCGTGAGGTGTACAACGAAAATCTGCCGAAGATCACCCAATACTATGCAGAGCTCGGGCAAAACCTCGCGCTGTTTGCGAAATACAAGGCGCTGCGTTCGGGCAAGGAATTTGATTCGCTGAATGCAGCAAGAAGAAAAATCATTGAGAATGAACTGCGCGATTTCCGTCTCAGCGGTGCAGAGCTGCCCGAAGAAAAGAAGGCAAGATTCCTCGAGATCCAGGAGCAGCTTTCCACACTGTGCTCGCGCTTCAGCGACAACATACTGGATGCCACCAATGCTTTCTCGCTGCTGATTGAGAATGAGGCCGAGCTGAGCGGAATTCCGGCGGATGACCTGCAGGCAGCCGCCGAAGCGGCCCATGCTGCAGGCAAAAAAGGCTGGCTGTTCACCCTCAAGGCGCCCTCCTACATGCCGGTGCTGCAATACGCGGACAACCGCGCCCTGCGCGAAAAGCTGTATGTGGCCTACAGCCAGCGCGCCAGCGAATTTGGCAACGCGGAATGGGACAACACGCCGCTGATTACGCAAATACTCAAGCTGCGTACGGAAGAAGCGCAGCTGCTGGGCTATGCAAATTATGCGGAATTGTCGCTGGCCAGCAAGATGGCGGATACGCCCGAGCAGATTCTGAAATTTTTGCGCGAGCTCGCGCAGCACGCCCGCCCGTTGGCGGAAAAAGATCTGAGCGAACTGCGCGAATTTGCCGGCGCGCAACTGGCGCTGCACGAACTGCAGTCATGGGATATAGGCTATAGCAGCGAGAAACTCCGACAGCAGCGTTATGCGTTTTCGGAACAGGACGTGAAGCAGTATTTCCCGGAAGATGCGGTAATCGCGGGGATGTTCAATGTGGTGCAGAAAATTTACGGCCTCACCCTGCACGCCTCCAGCGCCCCGATGTGGCACGAGGCGGTGCGCTTCTTTGATGTGCGCGATGCAGAGGGAAAACTGATCGGGCAGTTCTACATGGACCTGTATGCGCGCAACAGCAAGCGCGGCGGCGCGTGGATGGACGATGCGATTACCCGGCGCAGGACTACGCCCGGCCTGCATACGCCTGAGGCCATACAGACTCCCGTTGCCTACCTGAACTGCAACTTCGCCCCGCCCGTGGGCGGCAAGCCGGCGCTGTTCACGCACGACGAAGTGCTGACCCTGTTCCATGAATTCGGCCACGGCCTGCATCATCTGCTGACCGAAGTTGAAGAGCTGGGTGTATCCGGCATCAGCGGCGTGGAGTGGGATGCGGTCGAACTGCCGAGCCAGTTCATGGAAAATTTCTGCTGGGAATGGGATGTGCTGTGCAGCATGACGCGCCACGTAGACAGCGGCGAAAAATTGCCGCGCGCGCTGTTTGATAAAATGCTGGCAGCGAAGAATTTCCAGATTGGCATGCAGACTCTGCGCCAGATCGAGTTTTCAATCTTCGATATGCGCTTGCACAGTGATTTCGATGCCTATGGAACGCAGAGCGTGCTGGCGTTGCTGGATGAAGTGCGCCAGGAAGTTGCAGTGCTTGTTCCACCGCGCTACAACCGCTTCCCCAACAGTTTCTCGCATATCTTCTCCGGCGGCTATGCGGCCGGTTATTACAGCTATAAGTGGGCGGAAGTGCTGTCAGCCGATGCTTACAGCCTGTTTGAAGAGCATGGTGTGTTGAACGCGGAAATCGGCGCGCGCTTCCGCAAGGAGGTGCTGGCCGTGGGCGGCAGCCGCGATGCGATGCAGTCCTTCGTCGCATTCCGCGGGCGCGAACCCAGCATCGATGCCTTATTGCGCCACAATGGTTTGAATCAGAAAAAATAATAATACAAACAGCAACTTAAAGCATCCGTAGGTCGGGTAAGCAACCCGACCTACGAGATTCATCCAAATGGTGAGCGTGGCTATCGCATAAATACTCATTGGTTCATTTGGTTGTGGTCTCATTGCAGCGGTCAACTGCGATTTTTCGGGTAATTGTTTAAGAGCAACTGAACAGAAGGGGTGGAAGATGAAAAATATTTACATGGCAATTTGTCTGCTTGCGGCGTTGACAGCTTACGCGCACGCGGAAAGCCTGTATCGCTGGGTGGACAAAGACGGCAAGGTGCATTACGGCGACCGCCCGACAGAGGATGCCATAGGGGCCCAACAGAAGAAATTTTCAGCGCCTGCGGCAACGGGTGACGACGAACTGTCATACAGCATGCGCAAGGCCAAACAGGATTTCCCGGTTACCCTGTATGTGGCGCCCGACTGTGGCGACCTTTGTATTCAGGCACGTTCGTTCCTGAATAAGCGCGGCATTCCTTACTCGGAAAAGAGTCTGGCTACGAAAGAGGATATCGTAGCTTTTAAAACAAAGACGGGCGGCAATACCATCCCTGCGCTCGCCGTTGGCAAAAGCGTGCTGAGCGGGTTTGAAGCGGGCCTGTGGAACGGCGAACTGGATATTGCAGCTTATCCCAAGACCGCACCTTATCGCGCAGCTACGCTTGCATCACCCGCCAAGCCGTCAGTCAATACAGAAGCTACAAGATGAAGCTCGCCACGTGGAACGTCAATTCGCTCAAAGTGCGTCTGGAACAAGTGCAGAACTGGCTGGAAGAAACACAGGCTGACACCCTGTGCCTGCAAGAGACAAAGACCGAGGACATCAATTTCCCCTTGCAAGAGCTGCAGCAGGCTGGTTATCAGGTGGTGTTCAGTGGGCAAAAAACCTATAACGGCGTGGCTATTATCAGCAAGCTTGCGATGTCCGATGTGCAGTACGGCTTGCCAAATTTTGAAGACCCGCAGAAACGCCTGATCGCCGCCACGGTAGATGGCGTGCGCGTGGTGTGCGTGTATATTCCCAACGGTGAAAGCGTGGATTCGGACAAGTACCGCTACAAGCTGGGATGGCTGGCAGCACTGCAGTCCTGGCTCAGGGAGGAAATGCAGCGCCACCCGAAACTGGCCTTGCTGGGCGACTACAACATCGCACCCGAAGACCGCGACGTGCATAATCCCGTTGCATGGGCGGGCAAGGTGCTGTGCAGCGAAGCGGAGCGTGCTGCATTCAAGGATCTGCAGCAGCTCGGCTTGCGCGACGCGTTTCGCTTGTTCGAGCAGCCGGAAAAAACTTACAGCTGGTGGGATTACCGCATGATGGGCTTCCGCCGCAATCACGGACTGCGCATCGATCACATCCTGCTAAGCGCTGCGCTGGAGTGCGCTGCAAGCAGCATCGATAAAGCGCCGCGCAAGCTGGAGCGCCCATCTGACCATGCGCCGGTGTGGGCGGACATCGCCTGATTGCTGTGCCAGGAACGTTTATCCTACAAAACGCAGTTGACCGCTCCATTGAGACAGCAACCGAATGAACCAATGAGTATTTATGCGATGGACACGCTCACCATTTGGATGAATCTCGTAGGTCGAGCTTTAGCCCGACTTGTCGGGTTGAAACCCGACCTACGATGGTTCAACTGCTGTTTTTAGGTTTATAAAAAATCCCCCGTGACTGCCACATCACGGGGGATTTTTTTCACCTTGCGTTCCGAGCCGCAAGAACCGCATCACGCATGCCAGCGTCTACCCGGCAAGAGCGAAAGCTCTTCGGATACCCGTCCGGATTACTGCCGACCTAAACGCAAACCGGCATTAGAAGTGGACGCCGAGCTGGAACGAAGCCCCGATTTCCGTGGCATTGCCGGCGACCGCAAGGTCAGCATGCACCACGCCAAAGGGTGAGAAACCCAGACCTACCGAAGTCACGTTGCGCTCGCTGTTGACCATGTCTACACGATAGCCGGCGCGCAACTGGGCCCAGTCCCAAGCGTTCAGTTCGCCACCCAGTGCAACGTATTGGGTGCTGTTTTCAAAACCGGCCGGGTCGTTACGCGTCATGTCGACATCCAGCGCGACGGTAGACCAACTGTTTGCGTGTGACACGCCGATGCGCGCCTGCGGTTTCAGCGATAGTTGCTCACCAGTTGCCACCGGTGTTGCACCGGGTGTAGGCGCTTTCTTGAAATCCAGGGTTTGCGGGATGACGTTTTTAACCACAAAGCCGGTGCGCCAGCCATTGCTGTAATTTTTCGCGACGCCCAGATCGAAGTTTACAAAGCTGTATTCGGCGAGGTAATCGGCACCTGTGACATTGCTCTGGTTGCTGCTGTTAACTTTGAGTTGTGCATCGAAAAGTTGGGCTTTTACAATTTTGGGGGTGATGCCGAAAGCCACGCCGTGCTCAGCAATGTTGAATTCGCGGGATAAGGAAAACCCGAACTCGCCTAATGCAACACCCTTGAAATTGATACCTGATGTAAGGGAAGTAGTCTGGAAATTCTTAACTGCTGTACATGCGTTTGCGTTAACAGTAGGATCAGTCGCGCATAACTGAGAATTATTGGCCAAAGTGCCGAGTTGTGTTGCATCGTTATATTTAAACAAACCACCCGTTGCGACAGCGGCATTGGCATAGAAAGCTACGCCGAATTTTTTGCTGGGGAGGCCAACCACGGTTGCCACACCGCCATCTACGGCGATCGGCTTGTTGCTGAGCGTTGTTAGTTGGTTGGACACATTGGTGATAGCTGTGGATACTTGCTGAGCTGCTATAGTAGCAGCAGCAGGGGTAGCTGCTGCATTTAGATTAGTGATGGCTGTATTCAACTGGCCGATATAATCATTTTTTTGGAACTGATCAATGCTGTCCAGTAACTTGTCCGGATCGGCAATACGAACGCCGATGGTGGGCAGAATCAGGGCAAAGTCATCTTTGTCTTGAGCAACCGATAACAGCGCCGGGTTAAACAGGGGGGCGGCATCCGCACCGCCGACTGCGACGCCCGCGCCGCCCATCGCCATGGAACGTGAGTCAAAAGAACCGAAAGGAATGGCTAGCGCAACTGAGCTGCTCATCAACAGCGCCGCAGTGGCGGCTAGTTTGTGAGGTTTGAATGACATGTTATTTCCCCTGAGAAGTTTTTTGTATACTGGCTGCTTGTTTGCTACAAAATGACATATGCATAATATCAACGGGGCAAAAGCGACCCGATATGCAAATTCTCTCAGGTTTTATAAATTTAAGCCATTAATTAACGCTCAGGCATGCTTTTCATCCAGGCCCAGCTCCTGAATTTTGCGCGTCAGCGTATTGCGCCCCATGCCCAATAAGGTGGCCGCTTCAATGCGTCGCCCGCCGGTATGCTGCAGCGCTTGGCTAATCAGCGTGCGCTCAAACTGCTGGCTTAAACTATCCAGGATATTCTGGTCTCCGCGCTGCAGGGCCAGCGCCACCTGTTGCTTTAATGCGTTAAGCCAGTCTCCGCCTGAGACAGCGGAAGCGGGTGCTTCACGCCATTCCTGCGGCAGGTCGGCAATTTCAATTTGCTGCGTGGGCGTCATCACCGTCAGCCAGTGACACAGGTTTTCCAGTTGCCGCACGTTGCCGGGTATGTCCTGCGCGGCAAGATAGTTCAGCGCGCTATCGCTGATGGTTTTGGCTTCAGCATTGAGCTCTCTGGCGCTCTTCTGCAAAAAGTATTTGGCCAGCAACGGAATGTCCTCGCGCCGTTCGCGCAGCGGCGGCAGACGCAGGCGGATCACATTGAGGCGGTGAAACAGGTCTTCGCGGAACAGCCCCAGCTTGACGCGATCTTCCAGATTCTGGTGGGTGGCCGCGATGATGCGCACATTGGCCTTGATCGGTTGGTGACCGCCCACCCGGTAATAGTTGCCGTCGGACAGTACGCGCAGCAGGCGGGTTTGCAGTTCCTGCGGCATGTCGCCGATTTCGTCAAGGAACAGGGTGCCGCCTTCCGCCTGCTCAAAACGCCCGCGCCGTGTCGCGGCGGCGCCGGTGAAAGCGCCGCGTTCGTGGCCAAACAGCTCGGATTCAAGCAAATCCTTGGGGATAGCGGCGGTGTTGATCGCAATAAAAGGCTGTTCGGCGCGCGGGCTGTGGCGGTGCAGGGCGTGCGCCACCAGCTCCTTGCCAGTGCCGGACTCGCCGGTGATGAGCACGGTGGCCTGGGAGTGCGCCAGCCTGCCTATCGCGCGAAACACTTCCTGCATCGCCGGCGCCTGCCCCAGGATATCCGGCGCAATGGTGTACTCCTCGGCTGGCAGGTTTTTGCGCTGGCTTTGTTCCAGTGCGCGTCGCACCAGGTCAACTGCGTGATCGGTGTCGAAGGGCTTGGGCAGGTATTCAAACGCCCCGCCCTGAAACGAGGAAACCGCACTTTCCAGATCGGAATAGGCCGTCATGATGATGACTGGCAGGCTGGGAAAGTGTTCGCGCAGGTTATGCAGCAGGTCCAGCCCGGAACGACCCGGCATGCGGATGTCGCTGATGACTATCTGCGGAGAGCTGTGTTTCAACTCTGCCAAAGCCTCTTCAACCGATGAAAAGCTCTTGAAGGGTATCTTTTCACGTTCCAGCGCCTTTTCCAGCACCCAGCGTATGGAGCGGTCATCGTCGATAATCCAGACAGGTTTCATAGTTTGTTTCCTTCATCAATTCAAGGGTGCGTTTCACGCAGCAAGGTTCACACATATGGCAAATGCATAAACAAATTCAGTTCAATCAGGGTGCGCCATGTGGACCATGGTGCGTGGGACGCACCCTACATAAGCTTGCCCATCCATCTTCAATTAAGCCAGCGGCAGCATCACGGTGAAACAGGTGCGCCCCGGTTCACTGTCAAATTCGATGCTGCCGTGGTGCTGGCTGATAAAGTCCTGGGCCAGTGTCAGCCCCAGGCCATGGCCATCGGCGCGGCCCGAAACCAGCGGATAAAAAATCTTGTCGCGCAGATGCGCGGGAATGCCGGGACCATTGTCGATGACCTGTATCATCACCGCTAGCGGGTGACGCTTCTTCATGATGGTGACCTGGCGGGCGATACGGGTACGCAGCAGGATATTGCCCTGCCCCTGCAAGGCCTGAGCAGCATTGCGCACAAGATTCAGAAACACCTGTATCAGTTGCTCCTTGTCACCGATCAGATCAGGCAGGCTGATGTCGTAGTCGCGCTGGATACGCAGACCGCTTGATATTTCTGCCAGCACCACGCTGCGCACCCTTTCGAGCACCTCATGGATATTGAGCGCACTGAAATGGGGCACATGCTGCGGCGTGAGCAATTGTTCCATCAGCGTGCGCAGGCGGTCAGCCTCCTGAATAATCACTTGGGTGTATTCGCGCAGGCCGGGTTTTTCAAGCTCGTGTTCAAGCAGCTGCGCCGCACCGCGGATGCCTCCCAGAGGATTTTTGATTTCATGCGCCAGATTGCGCAGCAATAAGCGATTGGCCTGGGTCTGGTCGAGCATTTGCTCTTCGCGCGCCAGCTTCAACGGCCTGTCGATGGGATGAAACTCAAGCAGCAGTGCATAGGGATAGGCCTGCAAAGGTGTGGCAGAGCAGGACAGATGAAATTTCCCCACATGCGAGTAAGTGCCCAGCGCCAAGTCGTGTTCAATATGGCTGGCATGCTCGGTAAGCGCCAACTGTATGGTGTTGAACAATTGCTCGGTATGCGTGAACGCATGTTGCAGCGGATGACCCAGAAAATTGGTTAGGCTCAGGCCAAACAGATTTTCTGCCGCCGGGTTCAGGTAAGCAATGCGCGACTCTTCATCCAGCAAAATTATCGCTGTATTGAGATGCTCGAGTGTCGGCAGAAGATGGGCTGGCATATCAACATATTAAGCAGAAAACATGCCAGAGAATTGGCGGTAAGGTAATGCTTACTTGAGATTTGAAATCTCGGTCTTTAATGCCTTGATGTTTTGCTCGTGCAATGCAACAGCTTCTTGGGCAGCTTTCACTTTTTCCGCCTGTCTGGCAGTGTTGCGGAAGGGTATACCATCCGGCCCGATTAGGGGCTCTGGATTGTTTTCTATGCTAGTCAGATTTTCGCGGGCAGCGGCGAGCAATTTTTCTTCCGAAGCCAACTCGTCTTCCAGAATCAGGCGCCTTGTTGCATCGCGACTTTTTTGCGTTTGCGAGTCAACTTTGGGGAAGTCTTCAGGTGTGCGCTGAGGTGCTCGCATGCCGGGCATCGTTGGCAGCGGCTTCAGCTCTAATTTCCTGCCCCCCTTGAGTGGCTCGCTGGAATAGGTGACATGGCCTTTGGAATCGACACGTTTGTAGATTTCGGCCTGTGCCAGATTAGCTTGGCACAGGCACAATATTACAAACAGTTGATGTGGCTTCATGGTTGCATCCTTGATTCAATGGTGGAAGTATAGGTTATGGCCAAGGTTATGACAAACAAGGCATAAAGCGCGCCTTGCGCAAATAATATGGGCGAAAAAACGGGGCCATTTGGCCCCGTCCTGTTTTACACTTGCGGCTATCTTATTACAGGCTGTAGTACTGCTCAAACTCAACCGGGTGAGTCGTCATGCGCAGACGTGTAACCTCTTCCATCTTCAGGGTGATGTAAGCATCGATGAAGTCATTGGAGAACACACCGCCGCGGGTCAGGAACTCGCGATCCTTGTCGAGGTGTGCCAGGGCTTCTTCCAGAGAAGAGCAAACGGTTGGAATCTTTGCATCTTCTTCAGGTGGCAGGTCATACAGATTTTTGTCTGCCGGTTCGCCCGGATGAATCTTGTTCTGGATACCATCGATACCGGCCATCATCAACGCGGTGAATGCCAGGTACGGGTTAGCCAGTGGATCCGGGAAACGTGTCTCAATACGGCGTGCCTTGTCGCTAGCCACATGTGGAATGCGGATAGAGGCTGAGCGATTCTTTGCAGAGTAGGCCAGCTTGGTTGGCGCTTCGTAGTGAGGAACCAGACGCTTGTATGAGTTGGTGCCAGGGTTGGTGATCGCGTTCAGTGCCTTGGCGTGCTTGATGATACCGCCGATGTAGAACAAGGCAGTTTCAGACAGGCCGGCGTAGCCATTGCCTGCGAACAGGTTTTTGCCGTCTTTCCAGATAGACTGGTGCACGTGCATACCGGAACCGTTGTCGCCAACGATAGGCTTGGGCATAAAGGTCGCCGTTTTGCCGTACTGGTGCGCAACGTTGTGCACCACATATTTCAGGGCTTGAGTCTGGTCGGCGCGCTTAACCAGCGTAGCGAACTTGGTACCGATTTCGCATTGACCGGCAGTTGCCACTTCGTGGTGATGCACTTCAACTTCAATGCCGATTTCTTCCAGTGCCAGACACATTGCAGCGCGGATGTCGTGCAGTGAGTCAACTGGAGGAACCGGGAAATACCCGCCCTTAACCAGCGGGCGGTGGCCGGTGTTGCCACCATCGTATTCTTCGGAAGAGGACCATGCAGCTTCTTCGGAATTGATCTTGACCGAGCAGCCGGACATATCAACATGCCAGTTAACGGAATCAAAGATAAAGAATTCTGGCTCAGGGCCGAAGAAGGCGGTGTCGCCCAAGCCTGAGGATTTCAGATAAGCCTCACCACGCTTGGCGATCGAACGTGGGTCGCGGTCATAACCCTTGCCGTCGGTAGGCTCGATTACGTCGCAAGTGATAACCAGTGTAGGTTCGTCCATGAATGGGTCAATAAATGCGCTGGCAGGATCCGGCAGCAAAATCATATCTGAAGCTTGAATGCCCTTCCAGCCTGCAATAGACGAACCGTCGAACGCGTGACCGTCAGAAAATTTGTCTTCGCCGAAATATTTGGCCGGAACGGATACGTGCTGTTCTTTACCGCGTGTATCGGTAAAACGCAGGTCAACGAACTTAACCTCGCCGCCCTTGATATATTTACTTGCTTCTGCAGCAGACTTGAACATTATTGCTCTCCTAATAAACGTGGAAAAAACCTAATTTGTAGAAAAATACTTTACCGAAATGGGTAGTTATTATGCTCAGCACGAAACGTGCCAGCCCTTAAAATGCGCTAAACGCACATTCTGCCATAATCACAGTAGGGAATGGTTAATTTTATGCGCCCTGACTTGGTGCCATGGATGGCGATGACCGCACTATTTTGGTGCATCCATGTAGTGCATCTGTATGCTGCGAAAGTATTCGTCATCCCCGGTAATGTCAGTGCATTTGCGCAATAGCGCAGTCACCTTGCTCTTGTCCTGGCAATAGCTCATATCGAGAAACAGTTCCGCATCGACCTTACCGTCCAGATAATGCAGCACGCTACGCGTAATGGGCAAATGAGTGTCACCCAGTCTGCTCGTCAAGTGACCAAGCAGTAATTCGCGCGAAGGCAGGTGGATATTGGGTTTTGCCAGCGCATCGTCCTCGGGATCGATGTGCACCATCACGTCCAGCACATGATGCTTGCGCAGCACGGCCAGCCGCGCGGTTTCGGCAATATAGTGACCTTCAGACACGCTGATCTTGGGGTCGACGATAATATGTGCATCGACCAGCGCGTTATCCGCCATTTTGCGCGTGCGCAGCTCATGCAGGCTGCGCACGCCCGGTGCGGAAAGGAGAGTCTGGCGAATGGCATTAACCTCCTCTTCGTCCAGCCCGGTGTCGATCAGTTCGGACAGCGCATCCAGCGCAAATTTTGCACCCATGTGCGCAATCATTCCCCCTACCACGGCTGCGGCAACCAGATCGAGGAAGGTGTAGCCCATCAGGTTGCCGCCGATACCAACCATCACCACCAGCGAAGAGGCTGCATCAGAACGTGCATGCCAGGCGTTCGCAACCAGCATTTGCGAGCGCACGCGCTTCGCCACCGCCAGCATGTAGCGGAACATGCCCTCCTTGGCCGCCAGCGCGATCAGCGCAATCCAGAGCGTGAGCGGATGCACTGCCTGTACCTGCTCGGGATGCTGCAGGCGCAAGCCGGCAGAAACCAGCAGTGCGATACCAACTGCTGCCAGTGAAATACCCAGTATCAGCGATGCGGCTGTTTCAATGCGCGCATGGCCGTAAGGGTGGTTGGCATCGGCATGACGGTTGCCGTGCCGATTGGCAAACAGCACCAGCACGTCGGCCACCAGGTCGGAGAATGAATGCAGGCCATCGGCCATCAGTGACTGTGATTTGCCGAAGAATCCGGCAACAACCTGCAGCACGGTCAGCAACAGATTGATGAAGATGCTCACCCAGGTACTTTTACGCGCGGCGGCGAAGCGCACCGGATGGGCTGGTTCAAAGGCGGTAGACTTGCTATGGTTATGCGAATGGCTGTGATTATTCATAACACTTGTAAGTGGGTGCAGTGCCGCGCAGAATAGCATTAGTGGGTATTATTATCGAGGAGAAATCATGGGCAGAATTAGCGAAATATTGAGTGTCGCACAAGGCCGCGCCAAGGAATTGAAGTTGCCCTATGAGGGTGCGCTGATGCCGGACGAGGCTTACGAGATAATGAAATCCGCTCCCGGTGCAAAATTGGTCGATGTGCGCTGTCGCGCGGAGCTGGATTTTGTCGGGCGTATCCCGGGCGCAGTTGAAATCGAATGGATGACCTATCCCGGCATGAAAGCAAACCCCAACTTCAGCGCGGCCATCGCGCAACAGGTGGACAAGGAAGCGCTGGTGATGTTTATCTGCCGCAATGGCGCCCGCTCGCACATGGCCGCCCAGGCTGCAGCACAGGCAGGCTTTCCCGATTGTTACAACGTAATAGCAGGATTTGAAGGCGATGCCAATGCCGAAAAGCACCGCAATATGTTAAACGGCTGGCGCGTGCTGGGCCTGCCGTGGGAACAGAGCTAAAGTTATTTGCATAACCCGCAACGTAGGGTGCGCTGTGCGCACCTCGTTAGGTGATCGACCACTCCACCAACCCGCTGTAATAGGTTCCCAGCACGATCAAACCAAACGCGATCCGGTACCAGGCGAAGATCGTAAAATCGTGCGAGCTGATGTAGCGCAGCAGCCAGCGCACACACAGGAATGCGGCAACAAAAGAAGAGACCGCGCCGACTATCCACATGTCCAGATCGGCGCTATTCAGCAGCGCGCGTTCTTTGTAGAGTTCATAAAGGGTTGCACCGATCAGCGTGGGCATCGCAAGAAAGAAGGTGAACTCGGTGGCCGCCTTGCGGCTCAGGCCGAAGAAAAGTCCGCCGATAATCGTCGCGCCCGAACGCGAGGTGCCGGGAATCAGCGCCAGCGCCTGCGCAAAACCAACCTTCAGCGCATCTTTCCAACTCAGGTCGTCCGCCGTTTCCACGCTCACCACATGCTGACGCTTTTCTGCCCACAAAATAAATATGGCGCCGACAATGGAGGTGATCGCCACGGTAATCGGATTGAACAGCGCCGCCTTGATGTGCTTGCCGAACAGCAGGCCTAAAATTGCCAGCGGCAGAAACGCGATGAATACATTGAAAACAAAGCGTCGGGCAGACTTTCTTCGAGAAATATCAAGAGCAATCCACTTGCCTTTTACTTGTCGTTCCACTGGAAAGGTATCATCTTGAGCGAACAAATTTGTTAATATCTCTAAAAGTTTTGCGCGATATTCCCACATCACGGCGGCGATGGCTGCCGACTGAATCACGATCTCGAACAGCTTGCCGCGCTCATCATTAAAGTTGAGCAGACTGCCTGCCACGATTAAATGGCCGGTGCTGGAGATGGGCAGGAATTCGGTGAAGCCTTCGACAACGCCGAGAATTGCGGCTTTGAGCAACAGGATTAAATCCATTGTGTGTGTCCGGAAATAAAGTGGCGGATTATACGCGTTGAGTGTGAAGGTAAAGTTATGGTGTTATGCAGAGCGCTGCAATACGTCGATTGATCTGTATGCGTTCTTCATCGCTAAGCTCCGGCCAGCGCGTCACCTCTTCAAAGGTGCGCAAGCAGCTGCGGCACACGTCGTCGCCCAGTGCGGTGGTGCAATGGCCGACACAGGGACATTCAGCGGTAATCTTTTTTTCGGGCGGGCGGGCGTGCATGAGGCGATTATAGCTGTGGCCGTGTCGCAAGCTCCAGTTTGTTCAGCCACAGCAGCGCATGCTCGCGTGAGTCGCCGCACATCTCCATTGAAGGTTTTAAACCGCCACAGAATGCAGGCCGATCCGGCGTGCCGAATACGGCGCAACGTTCATCCGCCATAAGTTGCTCGCAACGCGCCCCTGCAGGTTTGCCTTGCGGCATGCCGGGCAGGGGCGAGGTGATGGAGGGAGCGATGCAGCAGGCACCGCAGCGGGAACGGCATATCATTGTAATATATTGATTTTATTGAATAATATAAGAGTTCGGGCCGGTTGTCCAGAAGGGTGCACCGTGCGCACCCTACACGAGGGCCCTCCAATTTCGCGAGTGCATCAAAAGCCGTTCGTGCTGAGCCTGTCGAAGCATTGCTTCATCTGCTCATTTTAGAATTAGAGCTAACTCAAGCCTTGTGATAAACCTCGGCACCCTTCTTAACAAACTCGGCTGATTTCGCTTCCATGCCCTTAGTCAGAGCTTCCTGTGCTGACAAGCCTTCCTGTGCTGCAAACTCGCGCACTTCCTGCGAGATCTTCATCGAGCAGAAATGCGGGCCGCACATCGAGCAGAAATGCGCGATCTTGGCCGACTCTTTCGGCAAAGTCTCGTCGTGGAATTCGCGCGCCTTGTCAGGGTCGAGGCCGATGTTGAATTGGTCTTCCCAGCGGAACTCAAAGCGCGCCTTGGACATCGCGTTGTCGCGTATCTGTGCGCCGGGGTGGCCCTTGGCCAAGTCGGCTGCATGAGCGGCGATCTTGTAGGTGATCACGCCTTCCTTGACGTCGGCCTTGTTTGGCAACCCTAGATGCTCCTTCGGTGTGACGTAGCACAGCATCGCGGTGCCGTACCAGCCGATGTTGGCCGCGCCGATGCCGGAAGTTATATGGTCGTAGCCGGGTGCGATGTCGGTGGTCAGCGGTCCTAGCGTATAGAAAGGCGCTTCGTGGCATTGCTCCAGCTGCAGATCCATATTCTCCTTGATCATATGCAGCGGTACATGGCCTGGGCCTTCGATCATCACCTGCACGTCATGTTTCCATGCAATCTGGGTCAGCTCGCCCAGCGTTTTCAGTTCGGCCAGTTGCGCTTCGTCGTTAGCGTCGTAAATTGAGCCGGGGCGCAGACCGTCGCCCAGACTGAAGCTGACGTCGTAGGCCTTCATGATCTCGCAGATGTCCTCGAAGTGTGTATAGAGGAAAGATTCCTGATGATGCGCCAGGCACCACTTCGCCATGATGGAGCCGCCGCGCGACACAATGCCGGTCATGCGGTTTGCAGTCATCGGCACATAGCGCAGCAGCACCCCGGCGTGGATGGTGAAATAATCCACACCTTGTTCGGCTTGTTCGATCAGCGTGTCGCGGAAAATTTCCCAAGTCAGGTCTTCGGCGCGGCCGTTCACTTTTTCCAGCGCCTGATAGATCGGAACGGTGCCAATTGGTACTGGCGAGTTGCGGATGATCCATTCGCGCGTCTCATGAATGTGCTTGCCGGTCGACAGGTCCATCACGTTGTCCGCGCCCCAGCGTATCGCCCAAGTTAGCTTTTCCACTTCTTCGCCGATGCTGGAGGTCACTGCAGAGTTGCCGATGTTGGCGTTGATCTTCACCAGGAAATTGCGCCCGATAATCATAGGCTCGGCTTCAGGGTGGTTGATGTTAGCCGGAATAATCGCGCGGCCGCGCGCGATTTCATCGCGCACAAATTCAGGCGTGATTTCGGCCGGAATAGCCGCGCCAAATGACTGGCCGGGATGCTGGCGGCCCATCAGTTCGGCCAGTTTTTTTCCCATTGGGCCGGAGGCCTTGACCTCTTCCAGATATTCCTTGCGCCGCATATTTTCGCGGATCGCAATGTATTCCATCTCCGGCGTGATGATGCCTTTGCGCGCATAGTGCATCTGCGTGACATTCTTGCCCTTCATCGCGCGGCGCGGCATGCGGTGCAGATTGAAGCGCAGTTCGGCCAGCTCGGGATCGTTCAGGCGCTCAACGCCATATTGCGATGATGGGCCGGTGAGCGCATCGGTATCGTTGCGTTCGAGTATCCACGGTGTGCGGACTCCCTCAAGGCCGGAGCGGATGTCGATATTCACTGCCGGATCGGTGTAGGGGCCGGAGCAGTCATACACATAAATCGCCGGATTTTTTTCTGCGCCCATGCTGGCTGGCGTATCGGACTGGGTAATTTCGCGCATCGGCACGCGGATATCAGGACGGGAGCCGGTAACGTAAATCTTGCGCGAATTTGGCAAGGGCTGCACTGCCGCATTGTCTACATGCGCAGTCTGGCTCAGGAATTTGGGATTGGCATTCATGGTAGTGCTCCATAAGGTGAAATATACTAGGGAGCACAGGCCGAGGCTGGACGCTTCCCTACGACGGCATTACCCGTACAGGTTCAAAGGGTGTTTCTCACTCCGGCCGATGGTTTGGCGAAGACCCCCACGCAAGGGCAATAACTTACTGGAAACACAGGCTGAAAGCAAGTTTCTTTCTAGTGCGAGGGCGATTCATTGAGCACAAACGGTGGGGCCGTTCGACAGGCTCAGGACAGGCTTGCTATACTGCGCGCTTGCACAGTGAATCAAACG
Organism: Gallionellaceae bacterium; assembly: GCA_035531075.1. Classification (GTDB taxonomy): domain Bacteria; phylum Pseudomonadota; class Gammaproteobacteria; order Burkholderiales; family Gallionellaceae; genus 39-52-133. The sequence goes on along the minus strand of DATKTO010000038.1, from coordinate 85,621 downwards.
ACATCAGGACGTCTGTATAAGTTCAAAATTACAAGTGAGACAAGGTGCAACACAATACTGTTTGGTCAAGAAAAAATTCCGTTCACCCTGAGCTTGTCGAAGGGCTTCCGGTGAGTAGCTGGTGGTTCGACAAGCTCACCACGAACGGTTAAACGGACAGTATTTAGGTGCAACAGGTTTCGTAGGGGTGCGCCATGCGCACCCTACGAAAAACCACTTTAATTTAAGCATCAGGTAACGAAGCGGTATCTGCATGGTTTAAATTTTGACAGGTGTCCGTAACTCCAGGGGATTAAAGGAATGAACAACATGGAACAAGCACGCTTCAACATGATAGAACAACAAATTCGCCCTTGGGATGTGCCCGATGCCGAGGTGCTGAGTTTGTTGTCAGCGGTCAAGCGCGAGCGGTTTGTGCCAGCAGGCCGGCAGGCGCTGGCGTTTATGGATATGGAAATTCCGCTCGGGTATGGCGCAACCATGTGGCAGCCCAAGCTTGAAGCGCGTGTCTTGCACGAACTGCAGATACAAAAAAATGAGCGCGTGTTGGAAGTGGGCACTGGCAGTGGCTATTTGACCGCGCTGTTGTCGCGTTTGGCGGCACAGGTAACCAGCGTCGAGTTCGTGCCGGAGCTCAGCGCCCAGGCCGCGCATAATCTCGCAGCGTTCGACTTTGACAATATCCAGTTGGAAGTGGGAGATGCTGCAAAAAGCTGGGGCACATCAAAATATGATGCGATCGTATTGACCGGCTCAGTGCCGGTTGAACCCAAGGCGTATCTGCAACAATTGAATTTGGGCGGACGCCTGTTTGCGATTGTAGGCGATGCGCCGGCGATGCAGGCCAAAGTGTTTACACGCTTGGCGAATGACGTGTTTGAGAGCGTTACATTGTTTGAGACCAATGTTGCACCCTTGCAAAATGCGCCGCAGCCGCAACGTTTTGTATTTTAAAGGCTAGTATTTTGTAAATGCCGGGCGGTTCGCCGGCAGCTTGGCCAGTGTAATTCCGCAGGGGTGCGTCATACGCACCATGGTGTGCACGGCGCACCCCACCTAGGGGTTGCTGATTGAAAAAGTTTTCCGGCTTGTAACAAGTATCTATTCCGAGTAATATTAGCAAATTCTAATATTGAAAGTGGGCTATGAACACTACCAAATCATTACTAACCGCATTAGCCGTATTGGGTGTAAGCCTTCCCGCAGGCGCGGTCGACCTGCTGGAAACCTATCGTGCAGCACAGGGGCAGGATTCGGTGTTTGCCGCAGCGCGTGGCGCGCAACGCGCCGGGCAGGAGAAGCTGACCCAGGGTCGCGCAACACTGCTGCCGAGCCTCAATGCCACAGCAAATACGACTTATAACGATGTCAGCACCACCAACACACTGGCTGGTTCTAAGCAGCTCCAGCGCTACAACAGCAGCGGTTATGGTGTGACGCTTACACAGCCCTTGTTTCGCCAGAATAACTGGCAGTTGTATACCGAATCCGAGCTTCAGGTAGCGCAGACCGAAGCGCAATATAAAAATGCGGAGCAAGACCTGATCATACGCTCGGCGCAGGCCTATTTCGATGTGCTCGCCGCGCAGGATGAGGTGAACCTGACTGCAGCACAGAAGACGGCGATTGCCGAGCAACTGGCACAGGCCAAGCGCAATTTTGAAGTTGGCAGCGCCACCATTACCGACACACTGGAAGCGCAGGCGCGTTACGATCTGGTGGATGCACAGGCCATTGCCGCACAGAGCAACCTGGAAATTAAAGAGCGAGGATACCAGCAGCTCACCAATGCCCTGCCAAAAAATCTGCAAGCGATCGGTCCGGCTTTCAAGCTGGAAATGCCACAGCCCACCGATGCCGAAAAATGGGTAGAGCAGGCACAACAGGGCAATCTGCAATTGGCGGTGGCCAAGGCGGGCGCAGAACTGGCTGACAAAGAGGTCGTGCGCAATCGCGGCGGTCATTATCCGACCCTCGATCTGGTGGCAACATACAACCAGAACAATGCCGGCACTAATGCCGGATTTGTCGGCGCAGGGTACGAGTCAACTGCTGCAACCGTCGGCGTGCAACTCAATGTGCCCTTATTCCAGGGCGGATCCACCCAATCAAAATGGCGTGAAGCCGAAGCCAACCGCGACCGCGCCAATGCTGAGCTGGAAAGTGCGCACCGCAATGTCGACCTGCAAACTAGACAAGCCTACTCGGGTGTGGTGAACGGCATGAGCCAGGTGATGGCGCTGGAACAAGCATTGAAATCCAGCGAAAAACTGCTAGAAGCCAGCAAGCTGGGACATGAAGTGGGTGTGCGCACTAACCTTGATGTGCTCAATGCGCAGCAACAGCTGTTCTCGACTCGCCGTGATCTGTACCAGGCAAAATATAACTACCTGATCAGCCGTTTGAAGCTTAAGGCTGCTGCCGGAAGTCTGGCTGAGGATGAATTGGTGGTGGTGAATCAGGCGCTGCATTGATTAATCTGGCTAGCAGTAAATCAGTTGTAGGGTGCGTCCCACGCACCGTGGTGCGCATGGCGCACCCTATAAGTGGATCAGGCGAAGTGCTCCGCATCCTTGAATAGTTTGCCTTGCGCATCTTTGCCCGAAAGGGTGGGCGCTGTCCGTAATTTCCAGTCTATTGCCAGTGCAGGGTCATCCCAGCGGATTGAGCGTTCGTATTCCGGAAACCAGTAATCAGAGGTTTTGTACAGAAACTCTGCCGTATCGGATAACACGACGAAGCCGTGCGCGAAGCCTTCGGGTATCCACAGGATGCGCTTGTTTTCCGCAGACAATTCCACAGTTACATGTTGGCCGAAGGTAGGCGAGCTCCTTCGAATATCTACTGCCACATCCAGTACTTGACCCTGCACAACACGCACCAGTTTGCCTTGAGGATGTTGTATTTGATAATGCAGGCCACGCAGCACGCTTTTAACCGAGCGTGAATGATTGTCCTGTACAAATTCAACCTCGCGTCCAATCAACTCGGCAAACTGACGCTTGTTATAACTTTCAAAAAAGAACCCTCTATCGTCGCCAAATACTTTGGGCTCGATAACCTTCAAGTCCTTGATGGCGGTAGCGATGGCCTTCATTAAAACACTTGCTCCTTGACTAGTCGCAGCAGATATTGGCCGTAGCCGTTTTTAGCAAGAGGTTGTGCCAGTTTTTCAAGCTGTGTGGCATTAATCCATTTCTGCCGGTAGGCAATTTCTTCCGGGCAGGATACTTTAAGGCCTTGGCGATGCTCGATCGTTTGAATAAAGGTGCTGGCTTCGTTCAGGCTTTCGTGTGTGCCGGTATCCAACCAGGCGTAGCCGCGCCCCATTATTTCCACATTAAGCTTGCCTTGTTCCAGATACATGCGATTCAAATCAGTTATTTCAAGTTCCCCGCGCGGTGATGGTTTGATGCTTTTGGCCATTTCGACAACTTGTTTGTCATAAAAATACAAGCCAGTGACTGCATAACTGGATTTTGGCTGTTTGGGCTTTTCTTCCAGTGACAGTACCTTGCCGTTGGTGTCAAACTCGGCCACGCCATAACGCTCGGGGTCATTCACGTGATAGGCGAACACGCTGGCACCTTCTGTTCGTGCCATAGCATTGCTCAGCAGGTTTGGAAAGTCATGACCGTAGTAGATATTGTCGCCCAGCACCAAGGCAGATGGATTGTTTCCAATAAATGATTCGCCAATGATGAATGCCTGTGCCAGACCATCGGGTGAAGGTTGTACCGCGTATTGCAGACTCAAGCCCCAGGCACTGCCGTCGCCGAGTAACTGCTCAAAGCGCGGGGTGTCCTGTGGGGTGGAGATAATCAAGATGTCGCGTATTCCCGCCAGCATCAGGGTGCTAAGCGGATAATAGATCATTGGCTTGTCGTAAATGGGCAGCATCTGTTTGGAAACAGCCAGTGTTACGGGGTGTAGGCGAGTGCCGGATCCGCCGGCGAGGATGATGCCTTTGCGATTGTTCATGGTTATTTTTCCAATATTTCAGTGAGCATACGGGTGACGCCTGCCTGCCAGTGCGGCAAGTGCAAGCCAAAAGCATTCTGCAGTTTTGTTGTGTCCAGGCGCGAATTAAGCGGGCGTTTGGCGGCTGTAGGGAATGCGCTGGTAGGGACAGGGTGCACGTCTTCGGGCGTGATCCACATGGAGAGGCCGGCACGTTGCGCATAATCGATCACAAAACTGGCATAGCCGTGCCATGAGGTTTCACCAGCGGCAACCAGGTGATACAAGCCGGCTAATTCGGGTTTGAGTTGTGCAGCGCGTATCGCGTGGGCGGTGATGTCAGCCAGCAGATCGGCGCCGGTGGGTGCGCCGATCTGGTCGTCGATGATACTCAGGCTGTCCCGCTCCTGCGCCAGGCGCAGCATGGTTCTGGCGAAGTTGCCGCCGCGCGCGCCGTACACCCAGCTGGTGCGGAAGATCAGGTGTCTGCAACCGGACATATGGATGAACTGCTCCCCTTCAAGCTTGGTTTTGCCATATACATTTAGCGGGCCGGTCTTATCGGTTTCCAGCCAGGGCTTGTCGCCGCTGCCGTCAAATACATAGTCGGTGGAGTAATGAATCAGCCAGGCATTGCAGCGCTTGGCTTCCTGCGCCAGCATCGCGGGTGCCAGCGCGTTGATGGTGCGCGCGAGATCTGCTTCGTTCTCGGCTCTGTCTACCGCGGTGTGTGCGGCTGCATTGACGATAATGTCGGGCGCCACACTGCGCACGGTGTCAGTGAGGCCTTGCAGATTGTTCAAGTCGCCGCATAGCTCCTGGCTTTTGGAATCCAGCGCGATTACTTCGCCCAGCGGTGCCAGGCTGCGCTGCAGTTCCCAGCCTACCTGGCCGTTTTTGCCGAGGAGTAGAATTTTCATGATGCTAGAGACCGCAGTTGAACAGGGCAAGGGGTGCGTTTATTTTTTTGTCCGGCAAGGCGCGACGAGAGCGGAATAGTCATTCTATTCAATGAGGAGCAACGCAGCCGGACGGAAAAGTAAATGCGCCATTTGTCCTGTAGCGACTTCACACAAATGGTGTGCGTGTAAAAAATGCTTATTTTTTTAATTATCATATCCATGCGATCTCAAGGGAGCGGTCAACGGCGGTTTCTAGGATTAAGCACGCCCCGCGTAATTTTTTTCTACCCACTGTTTATAGTTGCCCGTCAGTACATTGCTGACCCAGCCCTGGTTGTCCAGATACCACTGCACGGTTTTGCGGATGCCGGTGTCAAAGGTCTCGGCGGGTTTCCAGCCGAGTTCGCGTTCGAGCTTGCGCGCATCGATGGCATAGCGACGGTCATGGCCGGGCCGGTCGGCCACATAAGTGATCTGTTCGCGGTAGGGTTTGCGGTCCGCGCGTGGCTGCAGCTCATCCAGCAGGGTGCACACGGTTTTCACGATTTCAAGGTTGGCTTTTTCATTCCAGCCGCCGACGTTGTAGACCTCGCCCAACCTGCCTGCTTCCAGCACGCGGCGAATGGCGCTGCAGTGATCTTTGACGTAGAGCCAGTCGCGTATCTGCTGACCATCGCCATACACAGGCAAAGGCTTGCCGGCGAGCGCATTGACGATCATCAGCGGGATGAGTTTTTCCGGAAAATGATAGGGGCCGTAATTGTTGGAACAGTTGGTGGTGAGTACCGGCAAGCCATAGGTATGGTGATAGGAGCGCACCAGGTGATCGCTGGCGGCCTTGCTGGCCGAGTAGGGGCTGTTGGGTTCATAGCGATGCAACTCGGTAAAAGCGGGTTCGTCTTTGGTTAATGAGCCGTACACTTCATCCGTGGACACATGCAGAAAACGGAACACAGATTTTTTGTCAGCAGCCAAAGCGGACCAGTAGGCGCGCGCGGCTTCAAGCAGGCGGAAGGTGCCGACGATGTTGGTCTGGATAAAATCTTCCGGGCTGTGAATAGAGCGATCAACATGCGACTCGGCCGCAAAATTGATGATGGCGCGCGGCTGATGCTCGGCCAGCAGGCGCTGTATCAGCGCGCTGTCGCCGATATCGCCCTGAACAAACTGGTGTAGTTTGTTGCCTTGCAGACTGGAGAGATTTTCCAGGTTGCCCGCATAGGTGAGCTTGTCGAGGTTGATAACTGCTTCGCCAGTTTGCGCTACCCAGTCCAGCACAAAATTTGCACCAATAAAGCCTGCACCGCCGGTTACTAAGATCATGTTTCGCCTTTAATTTTTATTGCTCCCGAGCAAATATTGGGGAGCGCATGAATCAATTGGACATTTTACTTTAAATGGGCGAATCTCGTTAGAGATTCCACCCAAAGGTTGTGGAAACCCCTCTGGGGTATTTCTCTTTTGTAGGGTGCGTCATACGCACCCAGCCTTTTAAAAAATGGTGCTGTAATGAGGTTGGTTTGTAGGGTGCGTCCCACGCACCAAGCTATGAAGATAATGGTGCGTAGGACGCACACCCTACCTGACCTTCGCTTATTCCCCAAATCCTGCGTCATTCAATTCTGTTCCTCCGCTCCCGCACCAATTTGCCGGATAAACACCATCGGCCACATAGCGGTGAAAGGTTGAATATGGCCAATCGGATACTTGATCTACCAGTCCATGTTTCAATGGATTCCAGTGGATATAGTCAATGTGCCTGGCCATATCGGCCTCGTCGCGGATTTGATGTTCCCAGTAGCGCCGTTGCCAGAAGCTCAATTCATTGCGCTTGAGCCGCGATTCATTCGGGGACATTCCGCCTTTAAAACGACGAGCGCAGCACTGACTCACATACCGTTTGATCATGCTCCAGCGCTTTGCAAAATCGGCATCACCTTCAGGCAGCGTCTAGATGCAGTGCAGGTGATCCGGCAACAATACCCAGGCAATGATCTCGAATGGATATGCGATCCGCGTTTTTTGGATGCCTTCCCGCAGGGCATGCCTTACGTCATCATCGAGCAAAAGTTTTTGACGACGGTGGGTCACAAGGGTGAAAAAATATGTGCCGCCCTTGATGTTGGTTCTCCGATATTCGGACATGTTAATCCCCAGGTTTGGTGCGTGTGACGCACCCTACGGAGCACGCATTACCCTTGTAGGGTGCGTCCCACGCACCATTGCACAATGTAAGCGTGGGCTCTTAGCTGCGGACAAGCGCCTGGCTAATTATTTTAAGCGCTTTGTCTGTAGCGCCGCGATTGGCATTGACGAAAGCCAATCCGGCGTTGCCCATCTGCGCCAATTTATCCGGGTGGCGCAGCAGGTGCTGCAAGGTGTGGGCCAGTTCGAGTTCATCTTGCACCCGCACAGCCGCGTTGTGTTCAACCGCGAGGATGCTGGCCTGGGTGAAATTGTAGGTGTGCGGGCCGATCAGCACCGGCTTGCCTACTGCACAGGCTTCAATCAGATTCTGGCCGCCAAAGGGCAACAGGCTGCCGCCGATAAACGCGATATCGCAGGCGGCATAATAGGCAAACATTTCGCCCATGCTGTCGCCGAGCACCACTTGCGTATCTGCGGCAATCGGGCGGTTTTCACTGCGGCGCTGGAAACGAATATTGTGCTGCGCCAGCAGCGTGGCAACCTCATCAAAGCGCTGCGGGTGGCGCGGAACAATCACGGTGAGCAGTGCGGGTGCGTCAATTTGTTTGAGTGCTGCCAGCAACAGCGTTTCTTCGCCAACCCGTGTGCTGGCAGCAAGAAACACAGGCCTTTTTACACCAAACATAACGCGCAATTGTTTGCCTTTTTCCAGCATATCGAGTGGCGGTTCAATATCGTATTTCAGGTTGCCCATCACCGAGATATTGTGTGCGCCCAATGTACTCAAGCGTGCGGCGTCTTCTTCGCTTTGTGCAGAGACAGCGCTTAATTGGCTCAAACCAGAGTGGGTCAGGCTGGGGAAGCGCGCGTAGCCAGCGGCGGATTTTTCCGAAAGCCGAGCATTGAGCAGCAGCAAGGGTACTTGCGCGGTATGGCAACCCTGTATCAGGTTAAACCAGATTTCTGTTTCCAGTAGCACGCCGACCCGAGGTTTAAAGTGGCGCAGAAAACGCTGCACCGCAAACGGGTAATCGTAAGGTAAATAGACGCGCAACACCCTGTCGCCATACAGCTGCTCGCTTGCGTCACGTCCGGTGGGCGTAGTGTGGGTGAGCAGCAGCTGATGGTCGGGATAGGCGGCCTGCAAGCGCTGCACTAGACTGGCTGCCGCACGTGTTTCGCCAACCGAAACGGTGTGCAGCCATATGATTGATCTGTTTGTTTTTATTGAATAAAAACCGAAACGCTCAGCGATGTGCTGCAGGTACTCGGGCTGTTTGCGTGCACGCCACAGCAGGTGGAAAAAAATATAAGGCAGCAGCAGCCACAACAGGGCGGTGTAAATTCGGCGCGGATTAATCATGTTTGTTTGTGTTGGAAAGGGGCTGAACGAGTCCTTCGACAGGCTCAGGATGAGCGGCTATTTTTTGATTCCGTTCGTGCTGAGCCTGTCGAAGCATGAATGGTGCACACTCAGTCTCCGCTTCATTAAATAATCTGCCGAGTTGCTGCAGCACATCTTCAGTCTGGATGAGTGACATAGCATCGGGGTGGTGCACACGGGTATTCCACGGCACTTGATCTGGATCCTTGCCGAGGAACTTGCGCACGGCTTGTGGATAGCGATTGACCACATATTCCTGCGCGGCATAAGGCCCGCTCAGGACGGGTGACGCAACCGCATACAGGCCCACCACCGGGGTATTCATGGCTCGTGCCAGATGCACCGGGCCCGTGTCCGGCGCCACCAGCACATCCGCCTGGGCGAGCACGGCAGCGAGCTGTTTGGGCGTGCTCTGCCCGCACAGATTCAGTGTGTGACCGGGCGCAATGGCGGCCAGTCGCGCGCAAAAATCGCGCTCGGCAGGTGCGTTGCCTCCCGTCAACACAATGCCCGCATGCCAATTGCCGACAGTCGCCCGTATGAGTTCTGCATAGCGTTCGAATAGCCAATTGCGCTCCGCCTTGCTGGCGAAAGGATGGATGGCGATAAGCGGGCGCGGCAAGCCTTTGAGTCTTTCCTGTGCCCAGGCCTGCTCCGCCTCTGCAACAGGCAGATTCCATTCAGCGCTGGAAGTGTCGGCACCCATTTGCGCCGCAAAGGCCAGAAAGCTGTCAGCCAGATGTGTGTTAGCAAACGGTATGCGCCGATTGCAGAACAGCCACTGTCCCTCGCGCGCACGGGTGCGGTCAAAACCTATTTTTACCGGCGCATGCAGTGCCGGATACAGCAGGTTGATGCGCAAATTTGCCTGCATTGCCAGCACCACATCAAAATTACGCTTGCTGTATGCGCGATAGAAGGCGCGGTAATCTGCCAGTGATCTGGGTTTATCGTAAACCTCAAACTGCACCCCCTCCAGACCCTGTAATAATGCATAGGCGAGCGGACTGGTAATCCAGGTGATGGTGGCAGTGGGAAAGCTGCGCCGCAAACTGCGCACTGCCGGCACCAACAAAAGCACATCCCCGAGTGCTGAAAAGCGCACGATGGCTATGCTCAAGCTGGAAGTTGGGGTGGCAAGCATCAAGGGATAAAGAAATCAGACTTGTAGATAAAGACGGGCATTGTAGCGAATGGCAGCCTCATTCGACAGTGAGTTGATCGTATTGAACGTTCCGGAATCGCGCTGAGCGGTTCGGGCAAACATTGACAAGACCTTGATGGCTCTGGTGTAATGCGCGCCGTTCACCGATTGAACGCATTGATAAATGCTAGACGAAACCACACATTACGGTCTGCTCAAGACTCTGGAAGAGAATCCCGGCCTTTCGCAAAGAGATTTGGCGAAACGGCTGGGCATCAGCCTTGGCAAGGTCAATTTTTGCCTGAAAGCGCTAGTCGATAAAGGCAGCCTGAAGATAGACAACTTCCGCAATAGCGAAAACAAGCTGGCTTACGCTTACCTGCTCACCCCGCGCGGTGTGGAGGAAAAGGCGCGCATCACCGTGCGCTTCCTCAAGCACAAGATAGAGGAATATGAGCAGTTGAAGAATGAAATAGCCGAGTTGAAGCGCGAAGCTGAACAGAGTGGTTTACTGGAGAATGTCCATGAGTAGAAGCCAGATCAATGCAGTCATCCTTGCCGGCGGTAGCGGCAGCCGCCTGTGGCCCATGTCGCGGCAAAATCTGCCCAAGCAGTTCCTTGCCCTGGACGGGAATGTATCGCTGCTGCAAGCCACCATCAACCGCCTATTGCCCACGATAGAAGCCAAGAATGTGCTGATCGTCACGCAGGAAGCGCACGCCAAGGGCGAGGCTTACCACGCCCTGCTGCCCTACCAGTCCCTGTTTGAGCCAGTAGGACGCAATACGGCGCCAGCCATTGCGCTGGCCGCAGCCTATCTCACTGCGAATGGAGCCGACCCTGTGATGGTCGTGCTGCCCGCCGACCACATCATCAAAGACGAAGTGGGTTTCCGGGAGCATCTGGACACGGCCATCCAGGCGGCAGAAAGCGGCAAGCTCGTCACCTTCGGCATACAGCCAACCCGCCCCGATACCGGATTCGGCTATATCAAGGCGCACCAGGCCGATGATGCGCAAGTCTATGCAGTTGACCGTTTCACCGAGAAGCCCGATCTTGCCACCGCCGAGCGTTTCCTCACAGAAGGCAATTACTACTGGAACTCCGGCATGTTCGTGTGGAAAGCATCGGTGATTCTCGCCGAAATGCAGCACCACTTGCCAGCGGTTTACCAGATCGTGCAAAGCATCCTTGCCGAAAGCCGTGCCGGGAGCAGTTTCCAGCAGGCGGTTGAAAAACACTTCGCCGCCATGCCTTCCATTTCCATCGACTACGGCGTGCTTGAAAAATCCGACCGCGTCTCGCTCATCCCTTGCGATATCGGCTGGAACGATGTCGGCAGCTGGCAGGCGGTGCATGAAATTTCCGCCAAGGACGAAAATGGCAATGCATTGCAGGGTAACGTCATCGCGGTGGGCAGTAAAAATAACTTAATACGCGCCGAAAAACGGCTGGTGGCTGCGATCGGGGTGGAAGACCTGTGCATCATAGAAACCGCCGATGCTGTGTTGATCGCCAAAAGCGACCAGACCCAGCGCGTGCGCGAGGTGGTGGATGCGTTGCAGCAGAAGGGCGCAACCGAGCACATCTACCACATGAAAGTGAACCGCCCCTGGGGTAATTATGCGGTGCTGGAAGAAGATCCCGATGGTTTCAAGATCAAGCGCATCGAAGTCGCGCCCGGTGCAAGGTTAAGCCTGCAAAGCCATAAACAGCGCTCCGAACATTGGGTGGTGGTGTCCGGCACGGCAACCGTCACCAATGGTGACGAAGTCATCACCGTACATAAGAATCAAAGCACTTACATCCCCATCGGCACAAAACACCGCCTTGAAAATCGCGGCAGTCAGCCGTTGCATATCGTGGAGATACAGGTTGGTGAATACCTGGGCGAAGACGACATACAGCGCTATGAAGATAACTACGGCAGATAGCCGAAAAAAGGAAGAGTTGAAATGAGCAAAACTAAAAAAGTGGCATTGATTACCGGGGTGACGGGCCAGGACGGAGCCTATCTATCCGAATTTCTGCTCAACAAAGGCTATGAAGTACACGGGCTCAAGCGCCGCAGTTCTTTGTTTAATACGGCACGTATTGATCACCTGTTTCATGACGCGCATGAAACAGGCAGGCCATTCTTCCTGCACCATGGCGATATGACCGACTCTTCAAGCCTGACGCACATCATCCAGAAAGTGCAGCCTGACGAAATTTATAACCTGGCGGCGCAAAGCCATGTGGCCGTTTCGTTCGAGGAGCCGGAATATACCGCCAACTCCGATGCACTGGGCTCTTTACGTATTCTGGAAGCCATCCGCATTCTCGGTCTGCAGAAGAAAACACGTTTCTATCAAGCCTCAACCTCAGAGCTGTATGGTTTGGTGCAAGAGACACCGCAAAAAGAAACTACACCATTCTATCCCCGCAGCCCTTATGCCGTAGCTAAGCTCTATGCCTACTGGATCACCGTGAATTACCGCGAGGCCTATGACATCTACGCGTGTAACGGCATACTGTTCAACCACGAATCACCGATACGCGGCGAAACATTTGTAACGCGCAAAATCACGCGTGCGTTGGCGCGCATCAAGCTGGGTCTGCAGGAGTGTCTCTATCTCGGTAATATGAATTCTTTGCGCGACTGGGGGCATGCCAAAGACTACGTCGAAATGCAATGGCTGATGCTGCAGCAAGACAAACCGGAAGACTTTGTCATCGCCACCGGCGTGCAATACAGCGTGCGCGATTTCGTCAATGCCGCAGCAAAAGAACTCGGCATGGTCATCGAATGGCGCGGTGAAGGCGTAGATGAGAAAGGCTACTTGATCAACCGTCATTCCCGCGAAGGCGGGAATCCAGCCAAAGGAGAGGCACCGATTGTTGCCGTAGATCCACGCTACTTCCGCCCTACCGAAGTGGAAACATTGCTGGGCGATGCCAGCAAGGCCAAAAATAAACTCGGCTGGACACCCAAGATCAGTTTCGATGAACTGGTGGCAGAAATGGTGCGCGAAGACCTTAAGGGAGCGGAGCGTGATGAGTTGGTGAAGAAGCACGGCTATGTTGTGTCCAAGAATCACGAATAACTTTATGTTTAAATAAAATATCGTAAGGTGCGTCACATGCACCATTATCAAGATGCTGATAATTTATATGGTGGAGCGAAGCGAGAGCCTGGCTCGGCTTGTTTTCAGTAATATCATGATTAAATTTAATAATTAAATGATCCCCGCTCTGGCCTAACCCTTGCCGAACTGAAAACAAGCTTTTAGATAACAAAATAGATTAAAAGAAGTTTAATGAATAAAAACGTAAAAATTTATGTAGCCGGACATCGCGGTTTGGCAGGTAGTGCGATCGTACGCGAGTTGCAGAAGCAAGGCTATACCAGCATCCTCACGCGCACCCATGCCGAGCTGGATTTGGAAGACTATGCTGCCACACAACATTTTTTTGAGCAACAGCAGCCCGATCTCGTGTTTTTGGCTGCTGCTAAAGTTGGCGGCATCCATGCTAACAACATTTACCCGGTAGACTTTCTTGTGAGCAATTTGCTCATTGAGGCAAATATCTGCCGCGCTGCGCATGCAGCCAATGTAAGCAGGTTAATTTTCCTCGGAAGCTCATGTATCTATCCGCGCGATTGCCCCCAACCTATCAAAGAAGAATACCTGCTCACCGGCCCGCTTGAAGCGACCAACCGGCCTTATGCGCTGGCCAAGATTGCGGGTATCGAGATGTGCTGGTCATACAACCGCCAATATGGCACCAAATGGTTGGCTGCCATGCCGACCAATTTGTATGGCCCAGGCGATAATTACGATTTGAATAATTCGCACGTCCTCCCTGCACTGATCCGTAAGATGCATGAGGCAAAAGTATCGGGTACGCATGAGGTTGTGCTGTGGGGAAGCGGCAAACCAAAGCGTGAATTTCTGTATGTGGACGATCTGGCCAATGCCTTGGTATACCTCGCAACATTGGATGACGATCGCTACAATACACTCGTAGAGCCATCGCGCTGTCCACTGATCAATGTGGGCACGGGAGAGGACTTGACCATTCGTAAACTGGCAGAAACAGTTGCTGAGGTCGTGGGCTACGCAGGCAAGTTCGTGCAAGATACCTCCAAGCCGGATGGCACCATGCGCAAGGTGATGGATGTATCTAGGATTCGAGGATTGGGTTGGGTGCCTAAAGTTAAAATGACAGATGGTATTGCAACGACTTATGTTGACTTTACAAGTACTATTTTAAAACAATGAAAATTACATTACTCGATATATTAAACGCGGGTTTAATCGCTTAACCATGCATTCGATCTTATCCCTTATCGGCAGAGAAAAAGAGCTATTTGTTCAGGACATGAGCAATCATGAAAGTGAACTTAAGCGAATCGTAGCTTCGTCAACCTTCCTTGTTATTGGTGGTGCAGGCTCCATTGGTCAAGCGGTAACCAAAGAAATCTTCAAAAGAAAACCAAGAAAACTCCATGTGGTTGATATAAGTGAAAACAACATGGTTGAGTTGGTGAGGGATATCAGAAGCTCGCATGGCTACATCGAAGGTGATTTTCAAACCTTTGCGCTCGATATTGGTTCAGTTGAATACGATGCTTTTATCAAGGCTGATGGTGAATATGACTATGTGTTAAACCTTTCCGCATTGAAGCATGTGAGGAGTGAGAAAGATCCATTCACACTGATGCGGATGATTGATGTGAACATCCTGAATACTGAAAAGACACTTCTTCAGTCAATCGCTAATAAATCGAAAAAATATTTTTGTGTCTCGACAGATAAAGCGGCTAATCCGGCTAACATGATGGGGGCATCAAAACGCATCATGGAAATGTTTTTGATGAGGCGTAGCCTGGACATTAATATCTCCACGGCTCGTTTTGCCAATGTTGCGTTTTCGGATGGCTCACTTTTGCACGGCTTTAATCAACGGATTCAAAAGCGCCAGCCCATCGTTGCCCCACAGGATATCAAGCGTTACTTTGTTACACCAAAAGAATCGGGCGAGTTATGTCTTATGTCCTGCATTTTTGGAGAAAACCGGGATATTTTCTTCCCCCAGCTTAGCGAAGCGTTGCACCTGATTTCATTTGCTGACATCGCTGTAAAATATCTTAAACAAATAGGTTATGAACCTTATTTGTGCGCATCAGAGGATGAGGCGAGGAAGTTTGCCGAAACACTCCCATTGCAAGGAAAGTGGCCATGTCTGTTTACAGATAGTGACACAACTGGGGAAAAAGATTTCGAAGAGTTTTACACCGCAAAAGAAACGCTTGATATGGTGCGATTTAATAATCTGGGGGTGATAAAAAACGAACCAGATTTTGATAATGCGGCGCTTGATGAGTTTGCTAGGTTTATTGATGAACGAAAGAAATCGGCAAGTTGGTCTAAAGAGGAAATCGTTGCCTTGTTTCACAAGATGATTCCGGATTTTGGGCACAAAGAAACCGGCAAATATCTAGATGGAAAAATGTAGAGATGGATATGACGCATCAAGCTATTATTGATTTCATTCGCGGCCTTTATCAGACGGCTGAATTTATCCCATTGCATGAACCAAAATTTGTTGGTAATGAAAAAGCATATGTGATCGATTGCATCGATTCAACTTTTGTATCTAGCGTAGGTAAGTACGTTGATCGATTCGAGCAAATGATGGCGGAATATACAGGCGCGAAATATGCCATTGCCACCGTCAATGGCACGGCCGCATTGCATATTGCGCTGAAACTTGTTGGAGTCAATCAAGGTGATGAAGTGATCACGCAACCATTGTCTTTTATTGCCACCTGTAACGCCATCTCATATTGCGGGGCCACGCCGATTTTTGTCGATGTAGACCGTGATACGCTCGGGATGAGTCCGGTTAGCCTGCATTCATTTCTTGCTGCCAATACAACTCAAACAGCTGAGGGCTGCATCAACAATACAACCGGGCGAAAAATTTCTGCTGTTGTGCCCATGCACACGTTTGGACTGCCTTGCCGAATTGATGAAATAGCAAAGATATGTGAACAATTTGGCATCCCGCTTATTGAAGACGCTGCTGAAAGCCTCGGTAGTTACTATCAGGGTCGGCATACAGGTACATTTGGCAAGCTCGCCGCTTTCAGCTTCAATGGCAATAAGACCATCACCACTGGTGGCGGCGGGATGATTATTACCGATGATGAGGTTTTGGCGAAGCGCGCAAAACATATCACCACAACCGCAAAGCAACCTCATCCCTTCGAGTTTGTTCACGACGAGATAGGCTACAACTACCGCTTGCCAAATATCAACGCTGCCTTGGGTTGCGCGCAGATGGAGAGCTTGCCGCAACTTTTGGAAAGCAAACGGTTAATCGCATCTGCTTATGCAGAGTTTTTTTCCGCTTCAAATGTCACTTTCGTTGAAGAGCCTACTCAGGCGAACTCGAACTATTGGCTCAATGCTCTTATTCTGAAAGACAAG
Organism: Gallionellaceae bacterium; assembly: GCA_035531075.1. GTDB lineage: Bacteria > Pseudomonadota > Gammaproteobacteria > Burkholderiales > Gallionellaceae > 39-52-133. The sequence goes on along the minus strand of DATKTO010000038.1, from coordinate 69,604 downwards.
CAAGCTCGAGATCTTTTTTTGAAAGAGCTAAATGCCGCAGGTGTAATGTCGCGGCCAGTTTGGCGCTTGATGAACGAGCTGCCGATGTTTCAATATTGCCAGTCGGCTGACTTGTCCAATGCCAAGTGGCTGGAAGAGCGAGCCGTCAATATTCCGAGTAGTGCGAGATTTCAATGAAACCGAAATTGATACTCATAGGTGGCGGTGGTCATTGTGCAGCTTGCATCGATGTAATCGAGCAAGAAAACAAATTTGAAATTGCCGGTATAGTGGACAAGGATACTATTGGTGGTATGTTGCTTGGTTATCCAATTCTTGGAGGCGATGATGACCTCGATGCACTTCGCTCAAGCTACGATTACGCGCTAGTAACTGTTGGTCAAATCAAAAGTCCGTCGACACGCGTTCGACTTTTCGCATACACCAAGTCGCTCGGATTTATTCTTTCTACGGTTATTTCACCCAGAGCCTATGTGTCCAAGCACGCATTGATAGCAGAAGGGACAATCATTATGCATGATGCATTGGTTAACGCCCGTGCCGCCATTGGACGTAACTGTATTATTAACACTAAATCCCTTGTCGAACATGATGCCGTAGTTGGAGATAATTGTCATATATCGACTGGGGCCATCATTAACGGCGGTGCGAAGGTCGGGCAAGGGACTTTTGTTGGCAGTAATGCAGTGACAAAAGAAACCGCCGAGACTAAAGAATATGATTTCATCAAGGCCGGATCACTATTCATGGGCTATACGAATGACTAAAACTTATATTATTGCCGAAGCGGGTGTCAACCATAACGGTGATATCGAGTTGGCTAAACAGTTGATCGATGCTGCCGTAGAGGCAGGTGCTGACCTCGTCAAATTTCAGACGTTCAATGCCAACCGTCTGGTCACGCGCACCGCTAAAAAGGCCGACTACCAAAACAAGTCCACGGATAGCAAAGAATCACAACACGAAATGCTTCGCAAGTTGGAAGTGACTGCGGATATGCACAAAATATTAATCGAACACTGTGCAACACGCAACATCGGATTTTTCTCCACAGGTTTTGATGTAGAGAGCATTGATCTTCTGGTGAGCCTTGGCCAAGATCATTTCAAGATTCCTTCCGGCGAGATCACTAACCTTCCATATTTGCGCCATATCGGTCGCCTTGGCAAGGCTGTCATCCTATCCACGGGCATGGCAACGATGGGTGAGATCGAGGCTGCGATAGAGGCGCTAGAACAAGTCGGCACACTGCGTGAAAACATAACGGTACTGCACTGCACCACGGAATATCCAACGCCTATGGCCGAGGTGAATCTGCGGGCCATGCAGAGCATTCATGCAGCATTTGGCGTGACGATAGGCTATTCAGACCACACGTCCGGCATCGAGGTGGCTATTGCTGCGGTTGCCTTGGGCGCAAAGGTTATCGAGAAGCACTTTACGCTTGATCGCAACTTGCCAGGCCCAGACCACAAGGCCAGCCTGGAACCTCAAGAGCTTAAGGCCATGGTTGCTGCTATACGCAACATTGAAATTGCGCTGGGCGATGGCATCAAACGCCTTACCCCGAGTGAAGCCAGGAACAAACCGATAGCTCGTAAATCATTGGTAGCCAGCCAAACAATAAAAGCGGGTGAGGTTTTTAGTGAGCAGAACATCACCACCAAACGGCCGGGTACGGGCATCTCACCAATGCGCTGGGATGAAATCATCGGGCGTACTGCACTTCGCGATTTTGCGGCAGATGAGTTGATCGAACAATGAACCGTAAGATTTGTGTTATTACCGGTACCCGTGCCGAATATGGCCTACTGCGCTGGGTCATGCAAGGCATCAAGGACGACCATGAGCTGACGCTTCAGATCATTGCGACCGGAATGCACTTGTCGCCTGAATTCGGTCTCACCTATCGCGAGATTGAGCAAGATGGATTTCAAATCGACCGCAAAGTCGAAATGCTGACCAGTTCAGATACTTCAGTGGGTATTGCCAAATCCATGGGCTTGGGTTTGATTGGAATGGCCGATGCGTTGAATGAATTGAAGCCGGATCTGATCATCGTGCTGGGCGACCGTTTTGAAATTTTTGCAGCGGTTGCTGCGGCCTTGGTTGCCCGCATACCAGTTGCCCACTTGCATGGCGGAGAGACAACGGAGGGCGCATTTGATGAGGCGCTTCGACATTCCATTACCAAAATGTCACAACTGCATTTTGTGGCAGCAGAAGAATATCGTCAGCGAGTAATCCAGTTGGGTGAGCAGCCTGAACGCGTGTTTCTTGTTGGTGGGCTGGGTATCGACAATATAAAGCGTCTGAAACTTCTAAGCCGTGCAGAATTGGAGGAATCACTTGGCTTTAAGCTGGGAGAGAAAAACCAGCTCATTACCTTTCATCCTGTCACGCTTGAAACCGCAACTGCGGCAGACCAGATGGCAGAACTGTTGGCGGCTTTGGCTGAGTTGAAGGAAACGCAGCTTATCTTTACCCTGCCTAACGCGGATACTGATGGACGTAACATGACCAAAATGGTGGAGCAATTCGTCGCACAGCACTCTAATGCTCGCGCTTATATTTCCCTGGGTCAATTGCGCTATTTGTCGTGCATTGCTCATGTCGATGGCGTGGTGGGGAACTCTTCCAGTGGCTTGCTTGAAGCACCCAGCTTCAGAAAGGGAACGATCAACATCGGCGATCGCCAGCGGGGTCGTTTGCAAGCAGCGAGTGTGATCAATTGTGAACCGACGCATAAAAGTATTGCAGCCGCAGTGGAAACACTTTACTCCGCCGATTTTCAGGCAGGTTTGAGCCAAGTGCGCAATCCTTACGGTGAGGGCGGTGCAAGCGAAAAGATAGTAGAAACAATAAGGCACTATTCGATAGATGGTATAGCCAAGAAGGCTTTTTATGATTTACCTATTATTAACATGGAGAGACATAAGTGAGTGCCGCTGAAGAAGTCTGGTGTCGCGCCATCCTCCCCGTACATGCCAGTATAGAGCAAGCAATACGCAACCTTGATCAGGTCGCTATCAAGATTGTTTTGGTAGTAAACGAAAGTGGCGAGCTAGAGGGCACGATTTCTGACGGTGATATACGGCGTGGGTTACTCAAGGGATTGGATCTTAATAGTCCAATAACAAACGTCATTCATCGCAATGCGCTGGTGGTGCCGCCAGAGATGGGTCGCGAGATGGTGATGCAGCTCATGGTCGCAAATAAAATCCAGCAAATTCCAGTTGTTAACGAGCATCGGCATGTGGTGGGTGTGCACCTCTGGGATGAAATTACTACGCCGCCATCGCGTTCTAATTTGATGGTCATCATGGCTGGCGGTATGGGTACACGGCTTCGTCCCCACACTGAAAACTGCCCTAAACCTTTGCTATCTGTCGCAGGCAAGCCGATGCTGGAGCATATTATTGAACGTGCCAAGCTGGAAGGCTTCAGCCACTTTGCGCTGGCCATTCATTATTTGGGTCACATGATTGAGGATCACTTTGGCAATGGCGAGCGACTGGGTGTGAAAATCGATTACTTGCGTGAGCAGTCTCCCCTAGGTACCGCCGGTGCACTGGGATTGCTCAACCCACGACCCGAAGCGCCGTTTGTGGTCACCAACGGCGATGTTATTACAGATATTCGCTATGGCGAGCTGCTTGATTTCCATGTCAGGCATAACGCCACGGCCACCATGGCAGTGCGCGTGCATGAATGGCAGCACCCATTTGGCGTGGTTCAGACCGAGGGTGTCGACATAGTCGGCTTTGAGGAAAAACCCGTAGCACGCACCCATATTAATGCGGGTGTCTATGCACTTGACCCGGAAGCGCTGAGTGTTTTATGTGCAGAGGAGCGCTGTGATATGCCCACACTGTTTGAGCGTCTGCAGGCAAAATCCAAGCGCACTGTGGCCTATCCGATGCATGAGCCCTGGCTGGATGTGGGCAGGCCGGATGATTTGACTCGGGCAAATGCTGAATCAACCAAGAAAATTAAAAAGTGAGCTGGCGTAATGGAAATTAAATTTTCATGGAAGGTGCTGTGCTGAATAACCGTGTTCTTATCGTCGGCCTCGGCAGTATCGGCAAGCGCCATCTGCGTTTGGCCAGGGAGCTTCTGCCGAATGCGGATATTCGCGTATTGCGCCACCAAGAGTGTGATTCGATACCCGAGCATGCGAACGGTTGCTTTTCGAAGCTTGAAGAAGCGATTGAGTTTGCGCCACAGCTTGCAGTCATCGCCAGCCCCGCCTCATTCCATGTGGATGTAGCGCAGTCATTGGCACGGGTTGGTGCGCATCTTCTTGTCGAGAAGCCGCTGTCAGCTTCACTTGAAGGTGTTTCGCAACTAATTGATATATGCGGCAAACAAAACACAGTCTTGATGACGGGTTACAACCTTCGTTTTTTGCCATCGCTACAGCGATTCCGGGACATGATAAACCAACGTGTGCTGGGTAAAGTGTTATCGGTGCGCTGCGAGATTGGACAATATTTACCCTCTTGGCGACCAGATACCGATTATCGACAAGGCGTCTCGGCGCGCCGTGAACTCGGTGGAGGTGCTCTGCTGGAACTAAGTCATGAGCTTGACTACCTGCGCTGGATTTTTGGGGAAGTCAAGTGGGTGAAGGCTACACTTAGTAGACAGAGCAGCCTGGAAATAAATGTTGAAGATACTGCACATCTAATCTTGGGTTTTGCCTCGGGTGAAGAGGATCATCAGCTTATTGCTAGCGTGAATCTGGACTTTATTCGCCATGACACCACGCGACTTTGTACCGCGATTTGCACAAAAGGCAGCTTGCGCTGGAATGGATTGACGGGTGTGATCGAACAGTTTGAGGCTGGAGCAAAGGAATGGTATGAACTTTTCCGCCACCAGCATCAACGCGATGATAGCTATTTGGCTGAGTGGCATCACTTTCTGGATTGCATAAACGCTAAAGCTGCGCCGTTGATTTCCGGCGAAGATGGTTTAAAAGTTTTGCAGATTATTGACGCCGCTCGCCAGGAATCTGATGCCGGTAATCAGATGCAGATCACAAATATTCAGATTAATAAAAGGTAAGCGCATGAAAGCTGTTGCTTTTATTTTCGCCCGTGGTGGGTCAAAGGGATTGCCCGGAAAAAATATTCGACCTTTGGGTGGAAAACCATTGATCGCCTGGTCAATAGAACATGCGCTGGCGGTCAGGCGTATTGAGCGAATAATCGTTTCAACGGATTCAGAGGAGATCGCCGAGGTTGCTCGCGCGCATGGCGCAGAGGTGCCGTTTATACGGCCAGCAGAACTTGCGGGCGACAAAAGTCCCGAGTGGCTGGCATGGAGACACGCACTTAACTTCCTGCTTGAAACACGTGGCTCACTGCCGGATGTAATGGTTTCTGTGCCCACCACAGCACCCTTGAGGCTGCCTGTCGATATTGAAAATTGTTTGGATCAATACGAAAAAGGCGATGCAGACATGGTTATCACTGTAACCGATGCCCATCGCAGCCCTTACTTCAATATGGTGACAAATAACGCTGATGGTAGCGTCGGGCTGGTTATACCGCCCCAGTCAAGTATTGCGCGTCGGCAAGATGCGCCAGTAGTTTTTGATATGGCTACCGTTGCGTATGTGGCCAGGCCGGAGTTTGTCATGTCCCATAACGCTCTTTTTGAGGGGCGGGTGAGGTCGGTGCATGTTCCGACGGAAAGGGCGATAGACATCGACACTTTGCTTGATTTCCAGATGGCTGAGTGTCTTTTGAAGGTGCGAGAGCTGTGATCGGATTTGAAAATTTGAAACAGCCAAAATCACAGAAAGTGGGACGCAAGTTGCATGAATTTCTGCAGCCTAACACTGTGTGCATTTGCACTTACCTGATCAATCATGCGGATAAATTTGTAACCAATGTTGATTGCTGACATTTACAACCGATTGAAATTCTGGAGTGAAGCCGACCGAATTGGTCCCGATATTCCATTGACACATTGGCGATTGCATTTTAAATCAGCCATGCGTCGCTTATGTGTTTCAAAGTTTCTGAGATTCGGTGTTGGCGCTGAATTCAGGGCTGGAGCCTATGCAGTATGCTGCTCTAAAATAAGCTTGGGTGATCGCGTAATCATTCGCCCAGGCTGTATGTTATTTGCCGATCCTCGTATTGAGGGGGCAGGAATTACGATTGAAGATGATGTCATGCTTGGTTCTGGCGTGCATATATATGTACATAACCACAAGTTTGATGACCCATCAATGCCGATAATTGATCAGGGACATTACCAGTCTGAGCCTGTTGTTCTCGAGCGGGGTGCGTGGATTGGTGCTGGATCAATAATTCTTCCCGGAGTTGTCATAGGGCGGAACGCGGTTGTAGGTGCGGGATCGGTTGTAACCAGGGATGTGCCCGCTTTCACCATCGTTGCTGGCAACCCTGCCAAGGTACTGCGGCGAATCAAAGAGGATTAACATGGAATCGAATGTATTAAAAGATAAGTTGATTGTAATTACCGGAGGAGCCGGAGTAATTGGCCAGAGTTTCGCGCGAGCAATTGCTGAAAATGGTGGCCTTGCCGTGATGGCTGACATTGACTTTGAAGCGGCAAAACGCCTAGCAGGGGAGATTGAACAGGACTGTTCTGTACGAGTAGAAGCCGCCAAGCTGGACATCACCAGCAAGGATTCGATCGGTGCGCTGATCTCTGATCTCAGGCAACGGCATGGACGTATAGACGCCGTCATCAACAATGCCTACCCGCGAAACAAAAATTATGGTCGCAAGCTGGAGGATGTCGCTTACGCAGATTTTTGCGAGAACGTTGACATGCACCTTGGGGGCTATTTTCTGGTAGCACAGCAATTTTGCCTGGCATTCAAGGAACAGGGTAGCGGCAACGTCATTAACATGTCTTCCATCTACGGTACGATGACGCCCCGTTTTGAGGTTTATGACGGAACACCAATGACAATGCCGATCGAATATGCCGCGATCAAATCGGCAATAATCCAGCTCACTCGCTACTTTGCCCAGTACTTTAAAGGTACTGGAATTCGCGTCAATTGTTTGAGCCCTGGCGGTATTCTGGCAGGACAACCGGCCGATTTCCTCAAGGCTTACAACGGTCATTGCGCATCGAAGGGCATGCTGGAAGCAAATGATTTGCTGGGGGCGGTTTTGTTCCTGCTGAGCGATATGTCCATGTACATCAATGGGCAAAATATCATAATTGATGATGGCTTTTCTTTATGACAAGAAAGGTAATCTATGTTTCATTCATGCGGTTGTCGGAAAAGGTGGCACGCGATTGGTATATCGATTTTCTGATGGCAAAGGGTGTCACTGTTGAATATTGGGATCTGGTTCCCTTGCTGTTCGGCGGTGATGCGGCCGCTTCAAAACAAACTGACTTTCTGCGTACACCACGAACTTATCAGGAAATTAAGACACTGTTGCGCCTTCCCGAAAACAAGGGCGCGCTTTACATGATGTTGATTTCCTATGAAGGGCGTACGGCGGATATTTACAGATTGTTAAGCCAGCATGATTGCCGGACGTGGTTTATCGCGTGGGGCGCGCTTCCGAAAAGCAACGAGAGCAGGGGGCAACGTACGTTGCGCAGAGCAGTGTCCAATCCGGCAAAGTTTGCGAAAGCTTTCTATTTCAAGATGAAGGCTATCGCCTATAGAAAGCTGAAGCTGGTTAAACCCTACGATGTGGTTTTTGCCGCTGGGCGGGCGCTGCTGGCGAGCACCCATTACGCCAATAAAGTGGTGCCGATTAATCTGGTCGATTACGATCATTACGTGCGGGTTCTCTCTGAGAAAACTCGACCTGCGACAGGTTCCTTCGCGGTTTTTCTGGATATCTATCTGCCACACCAGAATGATCTGGCGATAATGGGGATGCCATCTGTTGACCCGCAGGAATATTACGCATTGCTCAATCGTTTTTTCGGGCTCCTGGAAGAAAGATATAAAGTAAGGGTGGTGATTGCCGCGCACCCCAAGGCAACTTATGGAACAGTATCGGCAAGCGGCATCTACGCATAACCAGAGAGCTATTGCCCGAAGCAGATATCCGGGTTTTGCGTCATCAGCAATGCGCCTCGATTCCGGAATATGCGAACGGCTGTTTTTCGACTATGGATCAGGCAATTGAATTTGCACCACAGGCTGCTGTCATTGCCAGTCCTGCACCTTTTCACATTGCTGCGGCACAGTTGTTGACAAGCGCGGGTACGCATCTTCTTGTAGAGAAACCTATAGCGGCATCCGCGGATGGAGTTGCGCAGTTGCTTGAATCAAGCCGTGAGCGCGGAACCGTCTTGCAGACTGGCTATAATTTACGATTTCTGCCTTCACTGCAGAGATTCCGCGAGCTGTTGGATGCGAATACGATTGGAAGAGTGATTTCTGTACGCTGCGAGATTGGCCAATATCTGCCTTCTTGGCGGCCCGATGCGGATTATCGGCAGGGCGTTTCGGCGCGGCATGAGCTCGGTGGAGGCGCACTGCTTGAACTTAGTCATGAAATTGACTATCTGCGCTGGATTTTCGGCGAGGTGGATTCTGTAAATGCCAAAATTGGCCGGCAAAGTAGTCTCGAAATCGATGTTGAAGATACCGCGCATTTGATCCTCGGTTTTGCACCGAAAGAAGATGGTTACCGACTTATTGGCTGCCTAAATATGGACTTGGTTCGCCACGACACCACGCGTCTGTGTACGGCGATCGGCGAAAATGGCAGCTTGCGCTGGAATGGATTAACTGGAATTGTCGAAAAGTTTGAGGCAGGAGCAAAGGAATGGCGCGAACTTTTCCGTCATCAACATCAGCGCGATGAAAGTTATCAGGCTGAGTGGCGGCATTTTTTAGATTGTATAAGAGAGCAGAGAGCACCGCTGATCACGGGCGAAGATGGCTTAAAGGCAATGCAGATCATTGACGCTGCCCGTCAAGCATCAGAATCCGGCCATCAGGTGCAAGTCGCAAAAACTCAGATAAACACGAAGGTAACAGCATGAAAGCAATAGCGTTCATTTTTGCTCGTGGAGGCTCAAAGGGCTTGCCCGGAAAAAATATTCGTCCACTGGGAGGAAAGCCGTTGATCGCGTGGTCAATCGAGCATGCATTGGCGGTGAAGCGCATTGGACGCGTAATCGTTTCGACGGACTCGGAGGAGATCGCTGCGGTTGCACGTGAGTATGGTGCAGAAGTGCCATTCATCCGGCCAGCAGAACTGGCTCGTGACGATAGCTCGGAGTGGCTGGCCTGGCGACATGCACTTAATTATCTGCAAGAAAAAGACGGTGCCCTGCCATCAGTGATGGTTTCGGTGCCTGCTACTGCTCCACTCAGATTGCCTCTCGATATTGAAAACTGCCTGGACGAGTACGAAAAAGGTGATGTGGACATGGTCATTACGGTTTCAGACGCGCACCGCAGCCCATACTTTAATATGGTGAAAACCAACGTGGACGGCACTGTCGGATTGGTTATCCCACCCCAGTCGGCGATAGTGCGGCGCCAGGACGCGCCGATTGTTTACGACATGGCGACTGTCGCCTATGTCGCCCGTCCAGAGTTTGTCTTAACGCACAACGCCGTTTTTGAAGGGCGGGTGCGGGCAGTGAATGTGCCTACCGAACGAGCGATTGATATTGATACGCTGTTGGATTTTCAGATTGCTGAATGTCTTTTAAACTTAGTGGAAAGGCCATGCTAAGTATTTCCGAGATATTGAGCCGCATAAGATTTTGGCGGAGTGCGGACCGAATTGGGCCGGATGTTTTGCTCACGCATTGGCGTTTATATTTTAAAACTACAATGAGAAAGCTGTGTGCAGAGAAATTTAAAAAATTTGGCGAGGGTGCTGAATTTCGACCGGGCGCTTATGCTGAAGCATGCTCGAAAATTGAAATTGGGAATAAAGTGGTAATTCGTCCTGGTACATTTCTATTCGCCGATCCAACGGAAGGCGGTGGAGGGATCGTCATTGAAGATGAAGTGTTAATAGGCGCTGGTGTTCATTTCTATACCAACAATCATGCATTTTCAGATACTTCTAAGCCGATATTTGAACAGGGCTATCCAGAGCCAAAACAGGCTGACTCAATTATTTTGAGGCGAGGTTGCTGGATAGGTGCATGTGCGATTATTCTTCCCGGTGTTGAAGTGGGAAGAAATGCAGTAATAGGTGCGGGGACTGTCGTAACAAAGTCAGTTCCTCCAAGAGTTGTCGTTGCAGGCAATCCAGGACGGATAATTAAAACGTTGGACGCGACTCAGAATGAATCGTAAAGGGACTCCTGTACGGGTTGAGCATTCTATGTTCATGTGAACTTGCGAAATTGAAATGAGGTATTTTTGTTAACGAATAAGATAATTGTAATTACCGGCGGCGCGGGCTTTATCGGGCGTCAATTCTGTGCGGCGGTAGCTGAGCATGGTGGAACGGCTGTGGTGGCCGATATTGATAATGATGCTGCCACGATCTTGGCGAAGGAAATTGCAGCAAAGCATCAGGGTCGAGCTGAAGCGGCATTGCTGGATATTACCAGCCGGGACTCAGTCAAGGCTCTTATCACTAAGCTTCAAGGACGCTATGGTCACATTGACGCTGTAGTGAACAATGCCTACCCGCGCAACCGCAACTATGGCCGTAAACTTGAAGATGTAACCTATGAGGATTTCTGCGAAAACGTTGGGTTGCATCTCGGGGGATATTTTCTGGTTGCTCAACAATTTGGCCTGCACTTTCGCGAGCATGGCGGCGGCAACATCGTCAATATGAGTTCGATCTATGGGGTGATGACGCCACGTTTTGAAGTGTATGAGGGCACACCGATGACGATGCCGGTAGAGTATGCGGCCATCAAATCGTCAGTGATTCAACTAACACGTTATTTTGCGCAGTACTTTAAGGGTGAAGGCATTCGAGTGAATAGTTTAAGTCCTGGTGGGATTCTTGATCGCCAGCCTGAAGCTTTCTTGCAGAAATATAACTCCTATTGTAACGGCAAAGGGATGCTTGATCCGCAGGATGTAAATGGTAGCCTGTTGTACCTTCTGTCAGACGCATCCAAATATATAACAGGTCAAAACCTGATTATTGATGACGGCTTTTCTCTTTGATGCAGAACTGGTTTTTATCATGAGTGCAAACCGTTGACTCGTACTTCTGTCAAGGCACGCTTCTTGGTTTCCATTGGCGCCAATATACTTAGGTCGATACTAAGCTTCTTGACCGGACTTTTGGTCGCGCGAGGTCTCACTCCTGCGGGATATGGTGATTTGGCGTATCTCCTAGGGAGCTTCTTGGCGATTAGAGTGCTGATGGATATGGGGAGCAGTAACGCCTTTTACACATTTATTTCACAGCAAGCTCGCGGGCGAAAATTCTACCTGATGTACTACACATGGCTGATAATACAGTTCATGGTGTCTGTTTTGCTGGTTTCAGTGCTAATGCCGCAGACCTTGATAGACCACATCTGGCTGGGGCACTCGCGAAAACTTATTTTATTGGCTTTGCTGGCTGCATTTATGCAGCAACAAGTCTGGGCTACAGTCACCCAACTTGGAGAGTCAACGCGGCAAACGTTAAAAGTGCAACTGCTAGGACTGTCGGTGATCGCATCTCATTCAGTGGTGATTGTGGCCTTGTACTTCGCAAATTGGCTCTCGATTACAACGGTGCTTGTTGCAATTACCTGCGAATATTTGTTGGCAACGATGGTCTCAACCAAGCTGCTCTTCAGCACATCGCACGATAAGGCAGAAGCCCCTGATCAAAGCATGAAGGAAATCTTCGGTGAATACTGGATATTTTGCCGGCCTCTCATATTGCTGGCCGTTGCATCGTTTATATATGAATTCGTTGATCGTTGGATGCTGCAACGGTATGCTGGGTCGATTCAACAAGGCTTTTATCAGATATCAGCGCAGTTGGCGGGGGTTTGTCTCTTGGCCACAGCGTCCATTCTGAATATATTTTGGAAGGAGATATCAGAGGCAAACGCGAGACAAGATAAGCAGAGAGTCGCATATTTATACAATAAAGTGAACCGGGGGCTGCTCATGATTGGAGCAGTCATGTCTTGTTTTATGTTTCCATGGGCGGAAGAAATTGTTATTCTTTTGCTGGGTACCGCCTACCAAAAATCATGGCCAGTATTTGCCATTATGTTGATGTACCCGATACATCAATCCATGGGGCAGGTGAATGGAACTATGTTTCTTGCATGTGCCCACACCAAAACCTTTACGGTTATCGCCATTATCGGGCAGATAGCCAGCATTCCAATCACATATCTACTATTGGCCTCAAGTTCAGATATTTTGGTACCGGGTTTAGCGCTAGGTGCCTTGGGCTTGGCGATTAAAATGGTTGGAATGAATATTTTGCTGGTAAATATTCAAGCCTGGTTGATTGCCCGCTTGAATGGTTGGAAATATGAATGGAAATATCAAGTGGTCGGAATAACATTGGTATTTACCTTGGGATATATAATTAAAGTCGCGATTTGCTACTTCATTCCGACGGCATTATTGGTGACGGAGAAATTGAGTTTTATTTTTGCGATATTGCTTTCAGGGGCCGTATATCTATTTGGCATCGGCGTATTTCTGTGGTTTTACCCACAGATAGCAGGCATAGACAAAGTTGAATTTAGATCTCTTATATTTAAATGCATCCCCCTTCGCCGCCGAATGGTCGATTAAAGGGGATTGTATCGTGGTTGAATTGCATTGTGTCCGGGAAAGCGTTGATTTACAGCTGGCATTTTTAATGCCGCTCCCCGTCAACTAAATTTTTTTAACTTTATACCTTATAATACTAAGACCGACTAGAATTTAACTCTAAATTAGAGTGGATTGAATAGGCGATTGTATCGGTACTTTAATGATTTAATGTTTATGATGGCCAGAAAAATTATATATGTATCTTGGATACCATTAACCGCTAAAGTGCTGCATGATTGGCACATTGATCATTTGATTTCCAAGGGGGGGGCAGTCGAATATTGGGATGTTACCCGTTTATTGAGAGGTGAACTTCTTCAAATTGGTGCCATCTCAACGGATTACACCAAATATTTTCAAACATATCGTGAAGTAGAAGAGCAATTAAAGCTTCAGGGAAACAGCGATAGTTTATTTGTAATGCTGGTTGGTTATGACGGTCGAAGAGCTTCCTTTTACAGACTGTTTACCAAGTATGATTGCCGGATGGTGTTTATCAATTTGGGTACTATGCCCATTCTCACTCAAAAAAATATAGTTCAAAAATCTCTGTTGCGGTTGAACAGGCCTCTAACGTTGGCAGAAGATATTTATTTTAAAATCAAGGGTATTGTTTTTAGGAAGTTAAAACTCATAAAACCGTATGATATTTATTTCTCGTCAGGGGAGCTGTTAGCGTCCGAAACATCTATAGGCAATAGCTATGCACGTAAAGAGGTTCCGATTAATTCGAGTGATTATGAAAATCATATGAAGGAATGTGCAAAGATTGGGTGTCTAGTAGAGGGGGCGTATGCTGTCTACTTGGATATTTATTTACCATTTCAGTCAGATTTGGAAGTTTGTGGCATGCAAGCAGTTACCCCGAGCTTGTACTATTCATCACTTAACCGTTTTTTTCGGATAATTGAAGCACAGTGTAATCTAAAAGTCGTCATAGCCGCCCACCCTAAGGCGGACTACCATAAGGATACATTCGAAGGAAGGGAAATATTTTCAGGTCAGACTCCACGATTGGTGAAAAATGCGGAATTTGTGATTGTAGAGGCGAGCACTTCCATCAGTTATGCGGTGCTTAACTATAAACCTATAGTATCGATTTATACAGAGGAGATGAGTCATTTGTATCGAGATAATTTCATGTTAAGCATTTATGCGGCCTCATCTGTCCTCGGTTCAAGTCTGTATAATATTGACACCGTGACGCAAAATGAAAAGATAAATATCCGTGATGTAGATCAAGAAAAATATGATCGTTACAAATATTCTTATTTGACATCAAAACAGTCTGAAAAGAGAAATTCATCTGATATTTTTTATTCGGAAATGACAGCATGGTAAAAGCACCCTAAAAAAAGTTTCATAAAAAACGTGCGAGATAGTAAGATCGATTAATTCGATTGCCTCGCATCGAAGTCGCGCGTCTGTTCGGTGAATCAGATATTTGCCGGCATAATTAATTTAAATAGAAATTTTGAAATGAAAAACGTACTTAATAAACTAACTGACCCTCAATTCATTTTAAGATTGCCCGGTACAATTAAATTTCGACTGATAAGATTTGTTCATGAAAAGATAATATTTCGATCCGCGTCCAAAGAAACAATATTCACTAGCATTTGGCGCAATAATTACTGGGGGAATACAGAGAGTGTGTCTGGACTGGGGTCAACTCTTGCACAAACTGCTGAGTTACGGCAAAAAATTCCCACGATGTTTCGTGACTATGGAATAAAAGCTGTTTTTGATGCTCCGTGTGGTGATATGAACTGGATGCAATATTTGTTGGATGGTGCAGAATTTACATACATAGGTGGGGATATTGTCGGTGGGATTATTGAGAATAATAAAAGGCTTTTTTCTAATCAAAATGTGAAATTTGCTCAATTCGACATTACTGCGGACGTTTTTCCCGATGCAGACGTATGGTTATGTCGTCATGTATTGTTTCATTTTTCAAATCAAGATATTTATTTGGCCCTTGAAAAATTTGCCGAATCAAATATTCAATACATTTTGACAACAAACTGTGTTACCGATGATTCTCATACAAATAAAGATATTGCCACAGGGGATTGGAGATCCTTGAATCTCATGTTGCCACCGTTCAATTTTCCGAAAGAGCCATTATGGGAGATTGCTGATTTTGTTCATCCACACCCACCATTGACCATTTCCTTATGGACAAGAAAGCAAATTCAAGATGTTTTGCCGAATCTTCGTAAAATTTATAAAAAATGAAAATTTGTTTTTTTACCGAAAATAATTACAAAGGAGGCTTGGACACTTTTCTAGTAAATCTATTTAATGCTTGGACAGACTTACAAGATGATTTGGTATTGGTATGTAATAGTTCTCATCCAGGTCTTGAGACCATTGCTGAGAGAACGGTTCATCCTTTAGAGATCATAAAATATGATCGAATCTTCACTAGTAAAATTGCTCAAGGACGAGGTTCCTTATATTTCAGTCAATCTTTTCCTGTTCGTGCATTCTTTGTTCTTGCTTACCGCGTGTTGCAGTATCCGATACTTTTCCCTTGGTACTTATTTACGCTAACTTTGTTTTTTAAGCGCAGCGACTTTGATCGTTTAATTGTGGTCAATGGTGGTTATCCTGCAAGCCTTCTCGGCAGATGTGCGGCCATTGCTTGGCGGCTTTCTGGTAAGAAGCCTTTTGCAACGTTTAATTTTCACAATTCAGCCATCAACCCCCCTTGGTATTTTAGTTTGATGGAATATCTTATTGATGTGGCCGTTATTCGATCTGTGAGGCAGTTTGTTAGTGTATCCAAAGATTGCCTCGGATCATTAAGAAATCTTAAGGCATTTATGGGTTGTACCAAGATGTGCTACATCTACAATGGCATCGAAGATCCGAAATTGGTTTCAAATGGCTTTAAGGATGATTCAACAAATCAATATGCCAATGAACGCTACTGCTTAATGCTTGCGACCTATGAATCAAGAAAAGGCCATGTTTATCTTTTGCAAGCGTTTCAAATGGTAATTAAGGATTTTCCTGATGTTCGACTTCGTATTTATGGATATGGCAAGCCGCATGAAAAAAAACGAGTCGCAGACGAAGTACAGCGTTTAGAGCTTGGACGCCATGTATTTCTAAATGACTTTACCGCTAATACGACTTCATTGATTGCTAATGCCAGTGTGCTGGTTGTACCGTCCCAGTCACACGAATCATTTGGCCTGACAATCATTGAGGCGATGGCGTTTGGCGTTCCCGTGGTCACAACCGATGTTGGTGGTATGCCAGAGGTGCTTGCGGATAGTGGCGCCGGCTATGTTTGTTCAAAAGAGGTACCAGAATCATTTGCAGAGGCAATCAAGATTATCCTCGGAGATCCAGCCTTGGCATCGGACTTGGGGCTGAAAGGACGCCAAGCTTTTGAACAAAGATTTACGGCTGATATGATGGCTCGTAACTATAGGCGATTGATTGAGTAACTATCATATAAAGAATCAGACAAGTCGTAATTAATGCTCAACTCCTTGCTACTCTACCTGTTAATAAGCTGAAGGTTTCAATCTGGGATATTACTTTGGCGTGCGTGACCGCTAATTCGCAGTGGCTAGTACGAAGCAGCTCGAGAAAAACTGGTTTGCGGCACAGATGAAGGATGTTGCATAGCGCGCGTTAAGATATACGAATATATAGGCAAGGTCACTACATGAAATTATTCAGGCAACGTCCGCGCCACAAATTAAAGGACATTTTAGTTTATTATGCTTTCGTAGCTAAGTATAAACTGGATTGCAAGCTTTCAACTGCAATATTTAGCCTAAAATGCCTCTTGGTGGGGGTGAGCCTCAAGCCTGGTGCCAATGTTTGTGGGCGGTTTTATCTAAACCGATTCCCGGGTAGCGAGATTAGTATCGGCTCCAATCTGGAGGTTGTTTCCAGCCCATATCTTTATGGGCTAAATATTTACTCACAGTCTAAGATCAGAACATTTTTCCCCTCCGCTAAAGTTAAGATCGGAAACAATGTTGCGTTTAATTCGATTTGTATTATGGCACGCTCAAAGACCATCAGCATTGGAAACAGGACGATGATAGCTGGCAATTGCCAGATTATGGATACAGATGCACATCCAGTATGGCCGCCCGAGTCACGCTGGACCTACTCCGGAGATGAATACGATGCGCCAGTCATAATTGGCGACGATGTTTATATTGGACTTAATGTTATCATTTTAAAAGGGGTAACCATTGGGGATAACTCGGTTATTGCCGCGGGCAGCATTGTTAATAGGGATATCCCGCCGAATTGCCTAGCGGCGGGTAATCCGGCAAAAGTGGTAAAGATATTTACTACCGAAGGCGTATAAATTTTGGCGATGGTATGATATTTGTCGTGGAATCTTGCACCATCTAAATGGATAAGTTGGTCAATATGATCAAATGAGGTGGCGACCAATTAAATTCTTGCTGATATATTAGTCACTGAGAATTAAGTTGTTGCCGCATATTTTTTTAACCGCAGCGATCTGGTGTTTTAATTCGTAACATGAGTAAACAAAAATCGTCGTTAGTTGGCTCTGAATTTTTCGGGCGCACAGTTCTTGTCACCGGACACACCGGTTTTAAAGGAGCATGGCTTACTGCTTGGCTTAAACAGTTGGGGGCTAAGGTGGTGGGCATCGCCCTCGACCCACCATCCGTTCCGTCTCATTTTGCTGTCGCGCGTCTGGCTGACGGTATAACTGACCTGCGTATTGACATACGCGACAAGGCTGCATTGGCAGATGCAATAATTTCTGCGCAGCCCGATTTTGTGTTTCACCTCGCTGCGCAGGCACTGGTACGGCGATCCTATGATGACCCTATTGAAACTTGGCAGACCAATGTGCTCGGTACCCTGCATGTGCTTGAAGCTCTGCGCAAATTGGAGAAGCCTTGTGCTGCAGTGATTATTACCAGCGACAAGTGTTATGACAACGTAGAGTGGGTGTGGGGTTACCGTGAAACCGATGCCATGGGCGGCCCCGATCCGTACAGTGCTTCCAAAGGCGCTGCGGAACTGGCCATTCGCTCACATATCAAGTCGTATTTCCCCAAGGCGACGAGCAATGTACGTATTGCCTCCGCAAGGGCGGGCAATGTGATCGGCGGGGGGGATTGGGCTGCTGATCGTATCGTGCCGGATTGCGTGAGGGCGTGGTCGAATAACAAGGTCGTTGAGCTGCGCAATCCGCACTCAACACGGCCCTGGCAGCATGTGCTTGAGCCGCTGAGCGGCTATTTGAGCCTTGCCGTTGCACTGTACCAGCGGCCTGAGTTGCATGGCGAGCCGTTCAACTTCGGACCTCAGGCGCAGCAAAATCACAGTGTGCTGGAGCTGGTGAGGCAAATGTCACTGCACTGGGATCAGGTGCGTTGGCAGGATATCTCGCAGTCGGCGGCGGGGCCGTATGAATCAGGCCTGTTAAAGCTCAATTGCGATAAGGCGCTGCATTATTTGCGTTGGAATGCGGTGATGGGTTTTGAAGATACGGTACGCATGACTGCAGAATGGTACCGCTCATACTACCAACACCCAGAACAAATTGCCGCCACTACTCGATCGCAGATTGAGGCATATACGACGTTAGCCGGTCAACATGGGTTGGCGTGGGCAAAATGAGTCTAAATGAGGTGGTTGTTACGCCACTGGCGCGCATCGCGACAGCAGGCGGAGATGTGCTGCATGCAATGAAGCAGAGCGATGCAGGTTATGCAGGTTTTGGTGAGGCATATTTTTCCTGGGTGGATGCCGGTGCAGTCAAGGCCTGGAAGCGTCATACGCGCATGACGATGAATGTTATCGTGCCCGTGGGGAATGTGCGGTTTGTGTTTCGTCTGGATGGAACTGATGAATTGCGGATTGAGGAAATTGGTGTTGCCCGATATGCGCGCATCACCGTGCCGCCGGGCATCTGGTTCGGTTTTCAAGGGCTCGCAGCGCCACAAAGCCTGGTACTGAACATCGCCAACATTCCACATGATCCCAATGAAGTTGAGCGTCTTGCGTTATCAGAAATTAAATATGAATGGAGTTGAGCAATGAAGGTAATCTTATTGGCAGGCGGTTTTGGCACACGCCTTTCTGAATACACTGATGTCATCCCTAAACCCATGGTTCCGGTCGGTGGCAAGCCGATTCTCTGGCATATCATGCAAACCTATGCAAACTTTGGGCACAAAGATTTTTATGTCGCATTGGGATACAAAGCTGAAGTGATAAAGGAGTATTTCCTTAACTATCGGGCACTTAATGCAGATTTCACGGTGGATCTCGCCTCAGGTAATGTTAAACCGCATCAGATCGATCCTGTAGACTGGAAGGTGACCTTGGTCAATACGGGGGACACATCAATGACCGGTGGTCGTGTCAAGCGTATGCGTTCATTCATCGGCAACGAAACCTGTATGTTGACCTACGGAGATGGTGTGGCCAATATCGACCTGGACGCGCTGTTGGCCTTTCACCGTAGCCACGGCAAAATGGTTACGGTATCAGCCGTTCGACCCGCAGCCCGTTTTGGGGAACTAGAAATGGATGGCGGTCGTGTAGCGAGTTTTCAAGAAAAACCGCAGCTACATGATGGCTGGATCAATGGCGGTTTTTTTGTATTTGAGCCTGCTTTCTTTGATTTGATCGCCGGGGATAGCACGATGCTTGAGCGTGAGCCGTTGGAGCAGGCAACCAAAGCAGGCCAGTTGATGGCCTATCGGCACGATGGCTTCTGGCATTGCATGGATACCAAACGCGATCATGAACTGCTGGAGTCGCTGTGGGCCAAGGGTGCTCCTTGGTTAGCTTAGATTATTCATGCGTATTCTGATTACCGGTGGGGGTGGGTTTATCGGCGGGCGCCTGGCACAGCATTTGCATCAAGCTGGGCATGAAATCATTCTTGGGTCTCGCAACGCAAGTAGTCCACCTGATTGGTTGCCTCAAGCGGAAGTGAAGCAGACAAAATGGCATGATGGCCGTGACTTGGAGCATGCCTGTAACGGTGCCGATGTGGTGATACACGCGGCAGGGATGAACGCGCAGGACTGTTTGACAGACCCAGTGGCTGCACTAGAATTTAACGGGTTAGCCACGGCACGTTTGCTTGAGGCTGCAAGCCGGTCGGGCGTGAAGAGGTTTGTCTGCCTATCCACGGCGCATGTGTATGCCAACCCTCTTCTGGGAACTATTACTGAAGAGAGCTGCCCGCACAACCTGCATCCCTATGCCACATCGCACCTAGCTGGTGAGAATGTTGTGTTGAGCGCTAGCGAACGCGGCCGAATCGAAGGCATCGTGCTGCGCTTGTCCAATGCCTTTGGCGCACCAGCACATCAGGGCGTGAATTGCTGGATGCTGCTGGTGAATGACCTTTGTCGCCAAGCAGTGCAAGCAGGCAAAATGGTCTTACGCTCAAGCGGCTTGCAGCAGCGGGATTTTATTTCCATGCAACAAGTTTGTCGCGTGATTGAAAGACTGTCTTTGCAGGATTCAGATTCGCTACGGCCGAACCTTTTCAATGTGGGCTCCGGCGTATCGCAATCTGTACTTGAAATGGCCCAGTTGATTCAGCAGCGGGGCAAACTTATTTTGGGTTTTGAGCCAGAATTAAGGCACCCAGAGACGGGAGCCGACGAGAAACACGAGATACTGGAATTTCGGCCAGAACGATTGGCGAAGATTGGATTATACGTGGATCATGATAACAACATTGAAATTGATAGATTACTGGCTTTCTGTAATGCATCATTCAATCCATCCCGAAGTGGAAAAGCATGAATGTTACGAAAAGAGCACTTGTTTCCGTGGTCATCCCAACCTATAACCACGCACACTTTTTAGGCCGTGCTCTGCAATCGGTGCTGGATCAGACTTATACAAACTGGGAAGCTATCGTTATAGACAACCACTCGCAAGATAACACCGATGACGTTGTAGAAAGATTCGCAGATCCACGAATAAGTCTATTAAAAATTCATAATAACGGTGTGATTGCCGCTTCACGAAACCGAGGAATTCTTGCCGCTAAAGGTGAGTGGGTAGCGTTCTTGGATTCTGATGACTGGTGGGTTCCATGCAAGCTTCTTGAATGTTTAAAGGAACAAAATAACGGGGTTGATTTTTTTTACCATGATCTAAGAATTGTCAGAGAAAAACCTTCGATATTCAAAGCTAGTGTTGTCAAAAGTCGGCAGCTAAGTAAGCCGGTTTTAATTGATCTCTTGGCGGGAGGGAATGTCATTGCCAACTCATCTGTGGTGGTACGAAAAAATCTATTAACCCAAATTGGCGGCCTGGATGAAGATAGGCAAATGATAGGGTGTGAGGACTACAACCTCTGGCTGCGTGTTGCGCAAAAATCTGACGCTTTTTTATATATACCAAAAACGCTTGGTTATTATCTGCTGCACGGCAATGGAGTCTCAAGAAAAGACATGTCAATACCGATGCGATGCGCAACTGAAGACTTTATAAGACTATTGGACTACAGGCAAACGTACAAGCACGAATCGAGAATTAGTTATGCGAAGGCAAGATCCTTATTTCTTGCGGGTGATTATAGAGGTGTAAAAAGAGCATTAACATTCTGCATGCTAAATGGAACATGGAATATTAAATTGAGAGCTTGCTACATGCTCATCGTCGTATTGATTGGGGTACGCAAATTCGAGGCCAACAAAAAATGATGGCTTCGACGAATGCCAACACGGAAGGATACATTGCTCGTTCAACAAGCAACCTACTGCTAAATGAGGGTATTGTCGCGCTTGCGGCTCTGCAGATGTTCTTAGCCTCCACGATACCGTCGTTGAAAGTCTTTCAGATTCCCGTAGAACTAATGTTGCTAACCGCATTGTTATACGCTTGTACAACTATTAAATTTGATCGATGGCAAGTCTTGTTGCTTTTTATATTCTCTTTTGTAACAACCGCCTCGTTATTAACTACGGATTTTGCAACTTTCGGCGTCAATGCAAAACAAAATGGACTGGCGGTGCTAAGTCTCCTGTATTTTTCAAAAGTTACTTTCAAATCCAGACTGATCTATCCAATATTTATCACTAG
Organism: Gallionellaceae bacterium; assembly: GCA_035531075.1. Taxonomy (GTDB): domain Bacteria; phylum Pseudomonadota; class Gammaproteobacteria; order Burkholderiales; family Gallionellaceae; genus 39-52-133. The sequence goes on along the minus strand of DATKTO010000038.1, from coordinate 47,790 downwards.
CTTATGTTTGATGATAATCAATAGGTTTGAGCCGGAAATGGTGCTCCCATTTATTGCACTCACTTATAATGAAGATTTCAATCTATCGCGATTTGGGGGCGTATTTCTGAGTGCGCATTTCAACGCTTTTTTCTTGGCTATCGCGTTAATCTATTATGGGCAATTGAGACGTCTATATGGCCTTGGTGTATGGATTGTTTATTTTGCTGATAGCAAATTTATATTCGCATCTTATGTCGCAAATCTTCTCGCCACATCGCCAGTGGCAAGGTTTTTGATTAAATTTCGACGAGCATTGATTGGGGCGGCCGTGGTATTTTTGCTAGGATCTTTGTATCTATTAGTGAAGAACGTAGACTCGCTGATTGAATTTGTTTTACTTGCCAATGAAGACGGAAGCCAAAATTCAGCCGTTGTTATTATCTTAGAGCTTGTCGATCCTGCATACTACAAACTTCTCCTCAATCCATTTCCTTCAGTATTAGAAAATGGTATTCCTGAGGGGATAAGAATGACCTATGGTGATCATATTGGGTCTTGTGAAATCGGGTTATTTAATCTGGCGACCCAAAGTGGGATTTTCCTTGCAGTGGCATACCTCTTGACGCTGTTGAAGCATGCTCGGTTTTACGCAGTATTTATACTGGCTTCTCTTTTACATAATAATTTTATTCACTCGCCGCTTGCTGTTTATATGTTAGTGACATATTCCAGAGAGATATATTTACAACGCAGTGCCAAGTCTAGACTAGTAAGCTAGACACGATTAAAAATCAGCCAATACATTAAAAGGTTTCAACAGTCCCGTCCCCATGCCGAAGCAATCTGTAGCATTAATTTACGCCTCCCTTCCGCCACCTGTCGGTGGCATAGCTTCTATTGTCGCTATGTTGCACCAAAATCTGGCGGAGCGGAGTGATGTTTTTTTTGTATCGCCAATGGCAAAGGACGCGAAGGTATTTGCCAAAATATATCGCCCGCTGTTGAACCTTGTTAAATTGGCAATTGCCATTGCGCGTGTTAGAAAAGATGGAAGAATTCTTTTCTTTTCAAGCGCGGGCAATTCATTTTTCGAGAAAATATTATGGGCGCTACTGGTGATAGTGATGGGGCGAAAGCCTATTGTCGTCATGGTTGACGGCAACTTCCCCAGTTTCTGGGACAAATGCCATCCCATACTGAAGAAAGTGTCGGCGCAAATTTTGTGTAATCCGCAGCTTGTGTTGGGCGCCCAATCAGAAGGGTGGCAAAACTATTATCGATCAATTTTTCCTTCTGCCGGTATTAAAATTGTCGGCGCAACAGTGGCACCGGAGTTTTTTGAGCACACTCGGGCAGAAAATTCTGCGCTGCGGAAATTAACAATTGTTTATGTAGGATGGATCATTGAAGAGAAGGGCATAATCGACTTATTGGATGCGATGGCTATTCTGCGCGCCACGCATCCAGAAGCCAGGCTGCGTATAGTGGGGCCGTTGTTCGGCAAAGAAGATTATTGGAAGCGTGCGTCAAGTGATAGGGGAGTTTCGGCTCAGGTTGAATATGTTGGCTCTGTCTCTGATCGCCAAAGATTGATGCGCGAATTCGATGCCGCATCTATATTTGTCTTTCCTTCGCATTTCGAAGGCTTTCCGGTCGCATTGCTGGAGGCGATAACGATGGGCCTTGCTTGTGTGGGGACTTCGGTTGGGGGCATCCCGGATATCCTGGATCACGGCAAGGCCGGTATTGTGGTTGCGCCCAAAGCGCCAATTGAGCTGGCCAATGCACTTAAGACACTGCTCGACGACCATGGTCTTGTGGAAATATTATCGAAGCAAGCTGCGATGCGTGCGCGAACTGCCTATAGCCATTCTGCGTGTATCGAGTTCTACAAGAATTTACTGGGGTTGAAATGATATTAGCTACTAAGCGTCGTTGCACTGTATTGGGCGCGGGCTTTATTGGTAAGGCCGTTATCCGTAATCTGCTTTTGAAGGGCAATGACGTTAGCGTATTGGATCGCCACATTTGTCCAGATGAATTTGCTGGAAAAGTAACTTGGATCACGGCTGATTATCATGATCAACATTCATTGAGAGCGGCACTTCTGGGCGCTTCAGTTGCATATCATTTAGTGTCTAGTACGGTTCCGGGCGATCAGCATGTAGATGTGGCAAAGGAACTCAATGAAAATGTTGTCGGTTCATTGCATTTTGTTGATGCCTGCGTGGCAGCTGGTATAAAACGAATTGTGTTCGCTTCTTCAGCATCCGTGTACGGGATACAAGATTGTTTGCCAATTAATGAGTCGGCACCAACCAATCCAATTAGTGCTCATGGCATTCACAAGCTTACGGTAGAGAAATACTTGTTGTTAGCTCATCGGTTACATGGCATTGAAGTTCGAGTCTTGCGGATTGCAAATCCTTATGGGCCAGATCAAAACTTATTAGGCCGCCAGGGTTTTATCGCAATCGTTATCGGGAATCTACTGCGTGGTACACCTGTGCCCTTGCGCGATAATGGAAGCTCGGTTCGCGATTATATTTATATCGATGATGTGGCTGAGGCGTTGGTGTTAAGTGGTTCGCTGGATGGTTTGCCATCGGTAATCAATATTGCATCAGGTAAAGGCTACTCATTGCAGGAAGTCGTAAATTTGATGGAACGGCTAATAGGCCATCAAATTGTGACGGTTCCAACTGAATCACGAATAATGGACATTCCGAGCAGTATTCTCGATGTTGAACTTGCACGTACGGCGATGTCTTTTGTGCCTGCCACCGGCCTGCGTGTAGGCTTGATCAAGACTTTGCGGCACCATGGCTTTCATATTTCAGATGAGGATGTGATCTGATGTGCGGTATCGCAGGTTTTAATGGCAAGTTTTCTCCCGAGGCATTGCAGCGAATGGGAGAGCGCATTGCTCATCGGGGGCCGGATAGCTCCGGGGTCTTCCATGCACCAGAATATGGAATCGGACTCGCCCACCGGCGGCTTGCCATCATCGATCTGTCGCCTGCGGGTAGTCAGCCGATGCACGATGCATCCGGTCAGGTAGTCATCGTTTTCAACGGCGAGATATACAATTTCAGGGCGTTACGAGCTGAACTCGTTGCTGCCGGATGTGTGTTTCGCGGGCATTCCGACACCGAGGTGTTACTGAACCTGTATCTGTTGAGCGGCGAAGCTATGCTACAGCGCTTGAACGGGGTCTTTGCGTTTGCGATATGGGATGGACGAACCGGGTCGCTCTTTGTTGCTCGGGACGGGCTGGGGGTGAAGCCGCTCTATTATGCAAGGACCGACACAGGCGTTGTGTTTGCAAGTGAGTTGAAAGCGTTACTGGTGAATCCGGAGGTCAAGCGGGAAATCGACCCCAATGCGGTCATGATGCATTTGACCTATCTTTGGTGTCCTGCACCTTCTACGATTCTGAAGGGAGTAAAGAAGCTCCAGCCGGGTCATGCGATGCAGGTTCGGGATGGCGAAATTCAGCGGTTGTGGCAGTATTACGAGTTGCCATACGACCAAGCGATAGCCGAACTCACAGCCGAGGAAGCTGCTCTGCAAGTCGAGCAAAGTGTACGCACAGCGGTGGAACGGCAAATGGTGGCCGATGTGCCGGTGGGGGCGTTCTTGTCCGGCGGTCTGGATTCGAGTGCGGTTGTGGCATTCGCCAAGCAAGTTCAGCCGGATGTGCGATTGCAGTGTTTCACGATAGGCTTTAACGAGGCTGGAGAAGAGGGCTTTGCAGAAGATTTGCCGTATGCGCAAAAGGTGGCCAAGCATCTTGGCGTGGATCTTCACACGATCTACGTCGGCGCGGAGATGGCGGATCAGTTGGAAAAGATGATCTATCATCTGGACGAGCCGCTAGCCGATCCGGCGCCGCTTAACGCCCTGTTCATATCGCAACTGGCGCATGAGCATGGCATCAAGGTGTTGTTGTCGGGTGCAGGCGGCGACGATATCTTCAGCGGTTATCGGCGTCATTATGCGTTGCAGCAGGAGCATTACTGGGCTTGGAGTCCGGCTTGGGCGCGTCGTTTGCTGGCGGGTGGCGCGAGCCTGTTGCCCACGGGGCGTCCAGCGTTGCGCCGGCTGCGCAAAGCGTTTGAATACGCCGATCTCGATGCGGATGAGCGTTTGTGCAGTTATTTTTATTGGGGGCAACCTGATCGTCTCGAAGGATTGCTGTCGGAAACATATCGGCGAGAAATCAATGGCAGGCGCGTCTCTGAACCATTGATAGAGGCGTTGCACAATGTGCCGCAGCAGCGCGATCCGCTCGATCGCATGCTGTTTCTTGAAAGCAAATTTTTCTTGCCGGACCACAATCTCAACTACACGGATAAGATGAGCATGGCTGTCGGTGTCGAGGTGCGCGTACCCTTGCTCGATCCTGATCTAGTGTCATTGGCGGCACGCTTGCCGGTCGGTTACAAACAGCATGGGCGTGAAGGAAAGTGGATATTTAAAAAGGCGATGGAAAGATATCTGCCACATGAGGTGATCTATCGACCCAAAACCGGGTTTGGTGCGCCGCTACGTTCTTGGCTGCACAGCGAAAGCAAATTGAAACCGCTGATGATGGATGTGTTGTCGAGAGAGGCGATCATGCGGCGGGGAATATTCGATGTGAAATCGGTGGAAGCGCTGATCGAACAAGACGCGAAGGGCCGGGTGGATGCGACTTACACGCTCTTCTCGATGATGTGCATCGAACTATGGTGCCGGATATTTTTGGATGAGGACGTGGTCAGATGAAAAAAGCGCTGGTTGTTTTTGGAACCCGCCCGGAGGCGATCAAAATGGCTCCAGTTGTGAAGCAGATGCGGGAGCATTTCGGCGGCGAGGTGCGTGTATGTGTCACGGCGCAGCATCGCCAGATGCTGGATCAGGTGTTGAATCTGTTCGGCATCGTGCCGGAATACGACTTGAATCTGATGAAGCCGGGGCAAGATCTGACCGATCTAACGGCAAACGTGCTGACGGCATTGCGTGGTGTTTTGGATGACTACGCTCCAGATGTGGTGCTCGTGCATGGCGATACCACGACGACCTTTGCGGCCAGTCTGGCAGCCTATTACAAGAAAATTCCGGTTGCGCATGTCGAGGCGGGCTTGCGCACGGGGAATCCCTATTCTCCCTGGCCGGAGGAGATGAACCGGAAACTGACCGGAGCGATTGCGGCCTTCCACTTCGCGCCGACAGTGACCTCGCGCGACAATTTGCTGCGGGAATCAGTTGATGCCGGGAGCATATTCGTCACTGGGAATACCGTGATTGATGCCTTGCTCGATGTGGTCAAAAAAATTGAATGCGATGGTGAATTAAAAGCAGGGTTGCAACAGCAGTTTGCTTTTCTGAATCCAGATAAGCGCACCATACTGATTACAGGGCATCGGCGTGAAAATTTTGGCAAGGGCTTCGAAGAAATTTGCAAAGCCTTGGCCGAACTGGCGAAGCGAAAAAATGTTGAACTGGTTTATCCGGTACACCTCAATCCCAATGTGCAGGAGCCGGTTAGGCGCCTGCTCGGAGCTCAGTCCAATATTCACTTGATCGAGCCACTGGATTACCTGCCATTCGTCTACCTGATGGAACGCTCCTATCTGATCATCACCGATTCCGGCGGGATACAGGAAGAAGCACCTTCCCTAGGTAAGCCAGTCCTGGTCATTCGCGACACCACAGAACGACCCGAAGCGGTTGAAGCAGGTACGGTAAAATTGGTCGGCACCGATGCCGAAACGATCTGCCGGGAAACGAACAAGTTGCTGGATGACGCGGCGGCTTATCGGAGCATGGCGTTTGCACACAATCCTTATGGAGATGGGCAGGCAGCAAAAAAGATCGTGGACGTGCTGAAAGGCGCCGCCAAATGAAAATGACGGCTACACGGCGAAAGTTTATTATTGGGCTTATTGGGGTAAAACATGCAACAAAATAAAAAAGTCTGTGTCATTGGGTTGGGATACATCGGCTTGCCGACCGCAGCACTATTGGCGAATACGGGTTATGCCGTGCACGGTGTGGATGTCAATCAGCATGCGGTGGATGTGATCAATCAGGGAAAGATCCACATCGTCGAGCCTGACCTGGACACGTTCGTGCACTCGGCAGTGGGTTCTGGACGGCTGCGTGCCGCTACTGCGCCTGCGGAGGCGGATATATTCATGATCTGCGTACCCACGCCCTTTGTGCATGATGATAATCCTATCCCGCAGCCTGACCTGAGTTATGTGGTGGCGGCGGCCAAAGGTATCGCTGGGTATGTGCGTCCAAATAACATCGTCATTCTGGAATCCACCTCTCCGGTGGGGACGACGGAACTGGTTCGGGACACTCTGAGCCACTCCGGCGTGGACGTTTCCTCCATCCATTTCAGCTACTGCCCGGAGCGCGTCTTGCCCGGGCACATTATGATCGAACTGATAGAGAACGATCGCGTCGTTGGTGGTCTCACGGCGGCAGCCACCGATGTGACGGCGGCGTTCTACAAGACGTTCGTACAAGGTGAGGTGCTGAAGACCGATTCCAGAACGGCAGAAATGTGCAAGCTGGTGGAGAACAGCTCAAGGGATGTAGGCATCGCATTCGCCAATGAACTGTCGATCCTGTGCGATGGTCTCGGTATCGACGTCAACGAGCTGATCCGTTTTGCAAACAGGCATCCGCGTGTGAACATCTTGCAGCCCGGTTGCGGTGTGGGCGGACACTGCATCGCGGTCGATCCCTGGTTTATCGTGGCTAAAGACCCGAAGAATTCAAACCTGATTCGTACGGCCCGTGAGGTCAACAACTATAAAAACAAATGGGTGGTCGAAAAAATCAAAAATGCGGCGTTGAAGTTTCAGCTCGATAACGGCAGACCTGCGCGCATCGCCTGCATGGGGCTGGCATTCAAACCGGATATCGATGACCTGCGGGAATCACCAGCCCTAGCTGTCGCAGAGGCGTTGCGGGATGCACAGTTCGATGTGGTTGCCGTCGAGCCGAACATCGAGTCGCACAAAGAGCTGAAGCTAGTATCTGTCACTGCAGGGGTGAAGGATTCGGATATCGTGGTCTTCCTGGTCAAGCATCGCCCGTTCGTCTCGCTGGATACGCAAGGTAAACAGGTGCTAGATTTTTGTGGCGTGACTATCCCGGCGTAAAGCCATCATCAACAGGAACAGGCAATGAAACAGATTTTGCAAAATTTAAAAAATGGCGAAACCGAACTGGCAGAGATTCCCTGCCCAAGCGTTGGTCGCGGACAAGTGTTGATCCAGACTCGGTCCAGCCTGATCTCGGCTGGAACCGAACGCATGCTGGTCGACTTCGGGAAGGCTTCGATGCTGGATAAGGCACGACAGCAGCCGGAAAAAGTGAAGATGGTGTTGGACAAGGTCATCACTGATGGTTTGTTCGCCACGATCGACGCAGTACAAAGCAAATTGGGGCAACCGTTGCCATTGGGTTATTGCAATGCGGGTGTGGTGGTGGCGGTGGGTGCCGGAGTGACAGAGTTTGTGGTGGGTGACCGTGTCGCGTCGAATGGCAATCACGCCGAGATGGTCAGGGTGGCCAAGAATCTGTGCGCGAAGATACCGGACAGCGTCACGGACGAGGCGGCGGCATTTACCGTATTGAGCGCGATTGCGCTGCAGGGTATTCGCCTGGTCAAGCCGGAGTTGGGCGAGCATGTGGTCGTGGTCGGCCTGGGTCTGATCGGGCTGGTCACCGTGCAGTTGTTGCGTGCCCAGGGTTGCCAGGTTATGGGCATCGATTTCGATGAAAACAAGCTGGCGCTGGCGCGCAAGTTCGGGGCGGTGACAGTGAATCCGGCGAACGGCGAAGATCCGGTTGCCGCCGGGATGGCGTTCTCATCCAATCGCGGGGTGGATGCCGTATTGATTACGGCAGCGACCAAGTCCAATGACCCGGTAAGCCATGCGGCACAAATGTCGCGCAAGCGCGGACGGATCGTATTGGTCGGTGTCACCGGACTGGAGCTCAACCGTTCTGAATTCTTCGAGAAAGAATTGACGTTCCAGGTCTCTTGCTCTTATGGACCTGGTCGCTATGACAAACAGTATGAGGATGGCGGCATCGACTATCCGTTCGGTTTTGTGCGCTGGACGGAGCAGCGGAACTTTGAGGCGGTGCTGGCGATGTTGGCGGAGGGGCGGATCGATGTTCCGTCGTTGATATCCCACCGCTTCGATTTCAACGACGCGCTGCAGGCATACGATGCGCTGACCCAGGAGCGTTCTGCGCTGGGCATTGTTCTTAAATATGGCGCTGGTTCGGATGAATTGCGCCAACGAACAGTCTTGCTTGCAGAGCCTCGTGCGTATGCTGCTGGCGAGCCGGTGCTTGGCGTGCTGGGTGCGGGGAACTATGCTTCGCGCGTACTGATTCCCACGTTTCAGAAAGCGGGAGCCCGATTGGGTGCAATCGTGACCAGCGGCGGGGTGAGCGGCGCGCACTTTGGCAAGAAGATGGGATTTGCTTCTGTTTCGACCGACGACGCGCAGATATTTGAAGATCCCGCGATAAATACCGTAGTGATCGCAACCAGGCACGATTCGCACGCCAACTTCGTCATCAAGGCGATCGAAGCCGGCAAGCATGTGTTCGTCGAAAAACCGCTGGCATTGCGTATGGATGAGATCGAACGTATCCAGGCTGCCTGGAATCAGAGAGTAAGCCAAGGCGGCGCAGCGCCAGTGCTGATGGTGGGTTTCAACCGTCGCTTTTCTCCGTTGGTCGACAAGATGAAAGCGCTGCTCAAGCCGGTGAAAGCACCCCTGGCCTTTGTCTATACCTGCAATGCAGGCGCGATTCCGGCGGATCACTGGACGCAGAATGCCGAGACCGGAGGAGGCCGCTTGGTTGGGGAGGCCTGCCACTTCGTGGATCTGTTGCGGTATCTGGCAGACAGCCCGATTAGCAAATTTCAGGTCATGACCATGGGGCGCAATCCGGCGATGTCGGTCGTCGATGACAAAGCCGTCATCTCGCTGCAGTTTGAAGACGGGTCGATAGGCACGATCCATTATCTGGCGAATGGCGGCAAGCGTTTCCCCAAGGAGAGGCTGGAGGTTTTTGCTGCGGATGCGGTTCTGCAATTGGACAACTATCGCGTCCTGCGCGGGTTCGATTGGCCAGGATTTAGTAAGAAGAGTCTGTGGGCGCAGGATAAAGGGCAGGCCGCCTGCGTTCAGGCATTTCTGGATGCGATCCGTGCAGGTACGGCGGCGCCCATTCCATTGGAACAAATCTGGGAGATTTCAAAGAGGTCAGTTGAAATCGCCGATGCAGCACGACTGTGAAAGCATCGCTCTACTTTCATACGATTCGGCATTTGCGCCCCGCCCAAATCTTCGGGCGTGTTCGCTTTAGATTCCATCGCCCCCGACCTGACCTTACCGCGCCGCCTGCGCGCAGGGCGCTAGTGGGTGCATGGGTATCACCATGCGAGCGCAAGCAAAGCATGGTTGCCGAGGATACCTTTGTCTTCTTGAATGAATCTAGATCGGTTACAAGCAGCGCGGCGTGGAACGATCCAGCCACAGAAAAATTGTGGTTATATAACCTGCATTATTTCGATGATCTGCATGCCAAAGGTGCAACGAATCGTCGCGAATGGCATTCACACCTGATCGAGCGATGGATAGAGGAAAATCCACCCGGATACGGCAATGGCTGGGAGCCTTATCCCAGCTCTCTCAGGATCGTCAACTGGATCAAATGGGAGTTGAGCGGAGGAGTGCTTTCGCCACGAGCGGTCGCCAGTCTTGCAGTACAGATCCGTTTTCTATGCGAACGGCTGGAGTTCCATCTGCTGGGTAACCATCTGCTGGCGAATGCCAAGGCGCTGATATTCGCGGGTGCATTTTTTGAACAAGCGGAGGCGGAGGAATGGTTGGCTAAGGGTTTGGCAATTTTGCGCCGTGAACTGCCAGAACAAATTCTAGCGGACGGTGGGCATTTCGAGCGCAGCCCGATGTATCACGGCATCATTCTGGAAGACCTGCTGGACATCGAGAACATCGGCAATGCCTATGGATTGGGAGCGATCGTCAAGGCAGAAACGATAGGAAAAATGAGGAGCTGGCTCACGGCAATGTGCCATCCGGATGGTGAGATCGCTTTTTTCAATGATGCTGCATTCGGTATCGCACCCGCCTTGGCGGACTTGGATGGCTACGCGGAACGATTGGGGTATCCGGTTCAGCAAGCGCCATACGATGGAGTGCTGTACTTGGCGGAGAGCGGCTATATCAGACTCCAAAATGGACGGGCCGTGCTCCTGGTAGATGCGGCACCCATCGGGCCGAGCTATCTTCCCGGTCACGCACATGCGGACACCTTGTCGTTCGAACTTTCTCTGTATGGACACCGGTTGATGGTGAACTCAGGCACATCCTGTTATGGCAGCGGGCTGGAACGCCAGCGCCAGCGCGGAACCTCTGCACACAACACTTTGGTCGTCGACAGACAGGATTCGTCGGAGGTATGGGGAGGGTTTCGTGTGGCGCGGCGAGCGCACGTGCGAACATTGGATATCGCAGAATCGACGGATGGCACACGCGTCGAGGCGAGCCATGATGGTTATCGGCGCTTGCCCGGTCGCAACCTGCATCGGCGCAGCTATTTGCTTAGCGATGGATTGCTGGTGATCGAAGATGAAGTCACCGGTGTGTTTGATCATGCCGAGATACATTTTCATCTTCATCCGGACATCATCGTGTCGGAAGCGGATGAGAGCAAAGTGTTATTGCGCATGGCTAACGGGAATATGGTCGATATGGTCATTCAGGGTGGCAATCTTCTTATTGAGCAGGCCACATGGCATCCGTATTTTGGAGTTTCCGCGCCAAACACCTGTCTAGTAGCAGTGTTGACGGAACTCAAGATCAGAACGGTCATTAAATGGGGAGAAAAAAGTTGAAGGTCTTGATATTGAGCTTTTACTTCAGGCCTGACCTGAGCGCGGGGTCGTTTCGCACCACCGCATTGGTCGATGCACTAAAGCAGCAGATGCCCGCCGGTGGGGTAATAGATGTGCTGACGACCCTGCCCAATCGCTACAGCAGTTTTTCAGTAGAAGCACAGGCTGAAGAAAGCGTGCCCGGATTATCGGTCATTCGTATTGCATTGCCGCCGCACCAGAGCGGAATGCTCGATCAAGCCAGGGCGTTTATTTCGTATGCACGCGAGGTGTTACGTCGAACAAGGGATCAGGAATACGACCTTGTCTATGCGACATCCTCGCGTTTAATGACGGCGGCGCTGGGAGCATGGGTCGCGCGCAAAAGAAACATCCCACTATATTTGGATATACGCGACATCTTTGTCGATACGATCAAGGATGTGCTGCCCAAGCATATGGCGATACTGGTGAAGCCGGCATTCGCACTGCTGGAGAGTTGGACGATCAACAGTGCACGCAAGGTTAATCTGGTATCGCACGGTTTCGCCGGATATTTCACAGCGCGATATCCAAAACAACGCTTTTCATATTTTACCAATGGGATCGACGATGAGTTCCTGTCCTTGGCTACGCCTGAATCGGGGGCAAAAACAGGGAATGTGCTGGAGGTTCTTTATGCGGGGAACTTGGGTGAAGGGCAAGGATTGCATGCGATCATTCCTAAACTAGCCAAAAAAATGCACTACCGAGTTCGGTTCAAGGTCATCGGCGACGGAGGACGAAAAGAGGCTTTGCGCGCCGCATTGGTCAGCGCTGGCGTGGACAATGTCGAGTTGTTGCCGCCGATGAAGCGGGAGCAATTGATAGAGGCATATCAAGCGGCAGATGTGCTATTCCTACACTTGAATGATTACGATGCATTCAGAAAAGTATTGCCCTCAAAACTCTTCGAGTACGGCGCGATGGGCAAACCAATCTGGGCCGGGGTATCAGGCTATCCGGCAGAGTTCGTGTGCACCGAGCTGGATAATGCGGTGGTCTTCCACCCATGCGATGCGGAAGAGGCAGAGCGAGTGTTTAATCAGCTTAGGTTGCATAATGAGCATCGAGATCAATTCGTTGCCAAATTTTCCCGAATAAATATTGCAAAGGAAATGGCTTTCGATATTATGAGCATGGTTAAGCTGCATTCATAGAACCTGGGTTTTGTAAGGTGTACATAAAGATGGAGTGCGGAGATGGAAAATAAGGTTTCGACAAATAGCAGTGTACAAAACGAAGAGGCGCGAATGGATAATACCGAAATCAGTCTGAAAGACATAGCGGACTTCATCAAGCGCAATCATAAGCAGATTGTGTTCGGCGGTTTGGCTGGGGTGCTGATTTCTGTGTCTTACATCGCGCTGATACCGAAGAGTTACGAGGCTGGCGGGATGCTGAGGATGGCCCAATTCGTTAACAGCAACAGCAACAGCAACAGCAACAGCAACAGCAACAGCAACAGCAACAGCAACAGCAACAGCAACAGCAACAGCAACAGCAACAGCAACAGCAACAGCAACAGCGAGGAACCCGCTGCGCTGATTCAGCGTTTGCGTGCGCCTACTGTTTATCCGGTGGAGGTGCGGCAAAGCTGTGGTGTACATGAGGATGGGGATTTCAACGATTATCTGGATGGCGTACTGAAGATCGAGGTAGTCAAGAATGTACCCAATGCAGTTGAAATACATGTACGTGCCACCAGCCAAGATCGTGCCATAAAATGTGCTGAGGCCGTAACAACAATGATCGCGGCGCAGCAGCGCGACTTGATCGATGAGCGTCTGGCAGGAAGACATAGTCAATTGACGGAATATCAGCGGGCCTTTGCATTTGAGCAGCAGCAACTAGAAAAGATTAAAAACGCCGATCTGGGCAAATTCGCCTACTTGGCGAAACTCGACCGTTTAAGCTGGTTGCGCACACGTATAGATGCGCTGCAAGAAGAGGCTATGTTGTCCCAGCTGCATCCGGCGAAATTGATTGCCCCCATTTATGCACCGTCCAAACCGGTTTCACGCAAGGTGAGATTGGTGCTGTTGTTAGGGGCTTTTTTGGGTTTGATGCTGGGCGTGCTGTATGCAATGTGGCGCGAAGGATGGCGCAAGGCGGTATGAGCATTTTATGACGTCGCGAATTTTAATTTCCGGTGCATCGGGTTTTGTCGGGCAGGCTGTCTGCACGCAGGCGGAGCGGCAAGGTTGGGCCATCCGAGCAGCGCTGCGTAAACCTGGGGAGCTGCCAGACGGTGTTGAGCCAGTCGTGGTAGGCGAAATAAGTGGCGTAACCGATTGGACCAGCGCTTTGCGCGATGTGGATGTAGTGATTCATCTCGCTGCCCGAGTGCATGTCATGTGCGAGAATGCAGAAAATCCTTTAGAGGAATTCCGTAAGGTAAATGTTGCCGGAACCGAGCATTTGGCACGCTCTGCGGCAGCGAGCGGGGTGAAGCGTCTGGTGTTCGTCAGCTCGATCAAAGTGAATGGGGAGGGTACTTTTCCAGTTTCTTCTTCACTGAAAAAAATCCCCCCTAGCCCTTCTACTGCAAAGTGCGAAACATTAAAACCAGTGTTTAGTGATACGGACGAGGCCAATCCGCAGGATCCCTATGGCGTTTCCAAATGGGAAGCCGAACAGGTGTTGCAACGGGTTGCTGCAGAAACGGGATTGGAAGTCGTTATCGTGCGCCCTCCTCTGATCTATGGCGCGGGCGTAAAGGGCAATTTCGCACAGATGCTCAAGGTGCTGGCCAAGGGCATTCCCTTGCCGCTGGCTTCAGTATGCAATTTGCGCAGCCTGGTTTTTATCGGGAACTTTGTTGACGCGCTGCTGACATGTGCAACGCACCCTGCGGCCTCAGGCCAAACCTATCTGGTGAGCGATGGTGAGGATGTGTCTACCCCTGATCTGCTGCGCCAGTTGGGTGCAGCAATGGGATGTCCAGCGCGTTTGTTGCCTTGCCCCCCGGCCTTGCTGAGACTGGCTGGGCGACTGTTTGGCAAATCAGATCAGATCGATCGGCTGCTGGGTTCACTGCAAGTGGATGGCAGCAAGATACGGCGCGAGTTGGGGTGGCAGCCGCCTTTTAGTTTGCAGGAAGGCTTGCGATTGACGGTAGTGCCTTGATTTTGCGCTTTACGGAATGACTCATTCCGTTTCTATTGCAATGGTCGACAGGGGTATAAAGTAAGCTTTATAAAAAGCGAGTGCAATATTTGCCTTATGGTGGTAAAAGTAGTAAATTACAACTTATTGTAATTAGCGGGGAAATCATGGAGCTAGCGCGCGTTACGGCCAAAGGACAGGCAACAATTCCCAAGCGCATCAGGGATGCCGCTCATATTCGGGAAGGTGATATGTTGGCGTTCGATCTGGATAGCAACAACCGGATCATTATTAAGCGGATTGATCCGTCGGTTGACTTGGAATTATCAGCGTTACAAGAGACGTTATCTGAATGGAACTCACCCCAGGACGAAGAGGCTTGGCGTGATCTTTAAAGCATTTGAAGTGGTTGCCGTTCCTTTCCCCTTCACAGATCGAGATGCTACAAAGCGCCGTCCGGCATTGGTGATTTCCAATAAAAGTTTTAATCAGCAACACCATCAGCTTGTGTTGGCCATGATCACCACGACCACTGATAACGTTTGGCCAAGTGATGTTCCATTAACGAATTGGCAAGCAGCCGGGCTTAAAGTGGCTTGCCACTTTCGTTTGAAATTGTTTACGCTGGATCAAAGCCTGGTTTTGAAGACTATCGGACATTTGTCACACAAAGATGTAAAAGCGGTACAAATTGTCCTAACTGAGTTTATTGATGTAGGTTAACCTGGATTGCTCATCATTTCGAAATTGCTCATATTTTTTGTTTGCTTCGATAGTGGGCTGATCAGGTCGTTAATCTATTTGGGATGTCATGTTTTTAATTAATTCTAATAACTCACCAGATCATCAGTTCCACGCATGCGTAAATCCAGCAAGGGAAGACTTGCCGCGTACCAGACGAATCCATGTTGTTGTCCCGCTTCGCGGTCAATTAATTAATCATCTGGATTCCCGCCTGCGCGGGAATGACGGAACCTCTGCACTCCCTGAATAAATTCATGAACCTTGTCCTGCCTTTTGTTGCGTCGCTGGTCACTTTTTTGCTGACCCATTTCATATTGAATAACAAGGCAACAAGCAAGATGCAAGACGTGCCTAATGAGCGCTCTTTGCACAACACACCTGTGCCTCGCATCGGCGGTGTGTCACTGATGGCGGGTGTATTGTCCGGTTGGGCTTTGATGTTCAACTCATTGGCTTGGTGGGCGGTGTTGCCACTGCTGGGTTTGTTGGTGGTTTCATTGCTCGACGATGTGCATAATTTGCCGGTGAAGCAGCGTTTTCTGGCGCATCTGATTGCTGCTGCGATCATGGTGGGTGGTTCCGGTTTATTTGCACAGCAAGGTGTGGTGATCACTATATTGGTGCTGCTGGCTACTGTATGGATGACCAATCTTTATAACTTCATGGATGGCTCCAATGGGCTGGCCGGCGGCATGGCGTTGTTCGGCTTCGGCATGTATGGCATCGCCGCATTGCTCGCCTACAATACGCCGCTGGCTTTGCTGAATTTTTGCATCGCTGCGGCAGCGGCGAGTTTTTTATATTTCAATTTCCACCCGGCCAAAATATTCATGGGCGATTCGGGTTCCATTCCGCTTGGCTTTCTTGCTGCTGCGATTGGTGTGTGGGGATGGCAGCAAGGCAGTTGGGCGGCGTGGTTCCCGTTGCTGGTGTTCTCCCCCTTTATTGTTGATGCGAGCGTTACGCTGGTTAAGCGCGCATTGCGTGGCGCTAAAGTCACCGAGGCGCACCGCGAGCATTATTACCAGAGACTGATACTGTTGGGCTGGGGGCATCGCAATGTTGCGCTGGCCGAATATGTGTTGATGCTGGCGGTCGGGATTTCTGCACTGTGCATGATAAACTATCCTTTTCCATGGTCGTTATTTCTTGCTTGGGGCGTGGTCTACACATGCCTTATGCTGTTACTGGAAGTGCGCTGGAAAAATTTCAAACGAGGGAAAAATGCTTAAGTCACGTTTAAACACCGGCATCGCCATGCTGCACGATGTGATTGCTGCGGCAGTCGCGTGGTGGGTCGCTTATCTGCTGCGCTTCAATTTCGATGTGCCTGTACAGTTTCAGGATGAAATTTGGCGCACCTTGATTTGGGTGGTGCCACTGCAGGTGGGCGTTTTTTGGGGGTTTGGCCTGTATCGCGGCATCTGGCGCTATGCCAGCGTGGACGACCTGCGCCGCATTCTGTTTGCCGTCATCGCAGCAACTGCACTTATTCCTCTTGTGCTTGGCCTGTTCCGCATGCAATTCATCGTTCCGCGGTCAGTTTTATTCATCGACCTGCTGTTGCTGTTGTTGGTCATGGGCGGCAGCCGTCTGCTATACCGGTTGTGGAAAGAGAATCTGCTGTATGGCGATTTTCATCTGCAGGGTGAGCCGGTGCTGGTGCTCGGTGCGGGTGCTGCAGGCATAGGCTTGTCTAAGGAGCTCTCGCGCAGCAGCGCCTGGCATCAGGTCGGCTTCCTGGATGACGATACAAATTGTCAAGGCTGCATTGTCAACGGCTTCAAGGTGCTGGGCAAACTGGATAGCTTGTCGCACTGGGCGCAACGGTTTGGTGTTACTCAGGCTATTATCGCCATGCCATCAGCCTCCCATCAGGTGCGTAAACACATAGTTGATCTGGCCAGTAGCTGTGACGTAAAGGCGCTGACCGTGCCATCGTTCGACGATTTGCTGAGTGGCCGGGTGGCTATTTCGCAATTGCGCGCGGTGGAGTTGGACGATTTGCTTGGACGCGATCCGGTGCAACTGGACGATGCCGGATTGCATGAATTGCTGACCGGCAAAACTGTGTTGATCACAGGCGCAGGCGGCTCAATAGGATCAGAGCTATGTCGGCAGATTGCGCGTTTTTCTCCGCAGACCTTGCTGCTGTTCGAGGCCAGTGAATTTGCTTTATACAACATGGAGCAGGAGCTCACCCGCACCTTTCCCCAGCTCACGATTATTTGTCTGGCCGGGGATGTACGCGATGAAAGCCGGGTTGAGCAGGTGTTTGCAGAATTTAAACCGGCAGTCGTATTTCATGCCGCAGCGTATAAGCATGTGCCGATGATGGAGCAGCAGAATTCCTGGCAGGCGGTGCGCAATAACGTATTTGGCACTTGGTGTGTGGCGAGCACAGCACAGCGCCATGGCGCGGGAAAATTCGTGTTGATCTCCACCGACAAGGCAGTGAATCCAACCAATGTAATGGGCACCACCAAGCGTCTGGCCGAGATGGTGTGCCAGGGTTTGCAGCAGGCGAGCGGCACCCACTTCGTGATGGTGCGCTTCGGCAATGTGCTGGGCAGTACCGGCAGCGTGATTCCAAAATTCTGTGAACAGATTGCCAAGGGCGGCCCGGTTACGGTGACCCATCCGGACATCACCCGTTACTTTATGTCCATCCCGGAGGCGGCACAATTAGTATTGCAGGCGGGTTTAATGGGCGAGGGTGGCAAGATTTTTGTGCTGGATATGGGCGAACCGGTGAAGATCGTTGATCTGGCGCGAGATCTGATTCGCTTGTCCGGTTTGAAGGAAGAAGACATCAAAATAGAATTCAGCGGCCTGCGTCCAGGTGAAAAGCTGTATGAAGAATTGCTCGCCGATAATGAGCATACATTGGTTACACCTCACCCCAAGCTGCGCATTGCCCAGGCACGCACCGTGGATGCCGTTTGGGTGAACGAACTGCTGGTATGGGTAGCTTCAACTACCGCGATTTGGCCTGATGATGCGGTGAAACAGCGTCTGCAACAACTAGTGCCGGAATATGTTCCCACTAGCAATGGGAAATAAGCACCGCAAAAGATAGACAAACGTTGAACAAATCCTCCGTTCGGGATGAGCTTGTCGAACCATGAGCGTAGGGTGCATAACAATCAATATGTTATTGAGCTAGCCCTTCGACAAGCTCAGGGCGAACGGACTTGTTCAGTGTTTCCATAGAGCTATGCTACAAATTCAGAGGAATCAGATGTCCAGTTTGTCCATCATCATTATCACCAAGAACGAAGCGCGCAACATTCGCGAGTGTCTTGAGTCCGTAAAATGGGCAGATGAAATCATAGTGGTCGATTCCGGTAGCACGGACGATACCGTCGCCATTTGCCGCGAATTTACCCCGCATGTATATATCCAGGATTGGCCCGGATTCGGCATCCAGAAAAACCGTGCCTTGGGTTATGCGACAAAAGACTGGGTGTTGTCGCTGGATGCGGACGAACGTGTAACGCTCGAATTGCGCAGTGAAATCGAAAGCATAATGCGAGAAGGGGCCGCGCAGGGGTATGAAATTCCACGCCTGTCGAGCTTTTGTGGACGATATATACGCCATTCGGGTTGGTTTCCGGACTATGTAACACGACTGTTCCTGCGGCAGAGCGGGCAATTTACCAATGATCTGGTGCATGAGCGCGTCGTCATTAATGGGGCGGTTGCTCGTCTGAAACACTGCCTGCTTCATGAATCATTCCGCGATCTGGATCAATTGCTCGCCAAAATGAACCACTACTCGACAGCTGGTGCAGAAATGCTAAGTAAGAAGGGGCGCGATGCGACATTAAGTCAGGCGATACTCCACGGTCTCTGGGCGTTTATCCGTTCTTATTTCATTCGCGCCGGCTTCCTCGACGGGGCTGAGGGTTTTATGCTGGCAGTGTCTACGGCTGAGGGGACATACTACAGATATGTAAAACGTTTGATGATGCAACGGCAGGGTAATGCTGCCATGCTCAACATCGTAGAGCCGACGCTGATGTCAGATGCTGGGCACTGTCATAGCTTCATTAAAGCGCTCATTGCGGCGAGCACTGGTGATATCGCGTTTCGTCTGTGGGTGAATCGCCGGGCGGCGGTGACTTTCGATTCCGGGCACGTCGAAATGCGCAGGTATTTCAACCGCAGAATACGTCGACTGCAGAGCTACTTTCTGTACCGCAGACTGTTGAAATCGGAAAACAAATTATTTGTTTCGACCGCTGGACGAACTGACTTGCTGATGCTGAACTGGGCTGCGCGCGGCACTATCCCTCCAGGCAAAGTCTATCTCTATTTCCATTGGTTCAATCCCGGCAAAAACAAATTGCGCAGTTTGAAAAAAATGGCAGCCCGCCAGCCAAACTTGGTGATACTCGGGCCTACGCCATCGGTCGTCAATGTATTCAAGGACGCCGGATTTGCCGACGCCAGAGTGGTGCCCTACCCGATTACGCCACGCAATACGAATGATTTAAACAATCTCAATGCCTTCAGATATTTGCTCTATGCCGGTGCGGCGAGACAGGACAAAGGCTTCAAATATGTTGTTGATTTAATTAAGTATTTGCATGAGCGAAAATCTCAAATACCCATCACAATTCAAACCTCGGCCGAGCATTTCGGTAAGTGCGATGCTGAGACGATGGCCGATATCGAGCGATTAAAAGCTATTCCATATCCCTACCTCACCCTGCGAACAGAGGTGTTAAGCGCGACAGAGTATGAAGAATTGTTTTCCGGAGCGGTTGCAATCCAGCTCTATAGCACGACCGATTTTTCGGACAGGGTAAGCGGCATCACGCTGGATGCGTTCTCCGGCGGTTGTCCGGTGATTTCGACTTCGGGCACATGGATTGCGCGTATGGTTGAGAGGTTTGAGGCTGGAATTGTTCTGGATAGTACATCGCCTGAAACTGTGCTGAAAAGTGTGGAGACAATTATTTCGGATTATGCGCGATATAACGTAAATGCCAATCATGCAGGGCAAACTTTGCAGCAAGAAAATAGTGCGGATGCACTGTATAAGACACTCATAGAATAGATATCGTAGCGTGTAATAAAGTGTGTGTATTGTGGGCCTGCATGGCGATAAAGTAATGCAGCGGCGCTGATCGATACAGGCAGTTGAGGCAATTATTGGAATGCGGCAACCGGCAGCGTTGATGATAGGAATAATCGTCCATCACTGGATGGATGCTTGCTTGATCCGAATTCACGGGATCATTATTTTGAAACCTTTCTGTTCCTCATTGGTTTTTTTTCAACTCTGACACTTGATAGTCAACAAAAACATGGCTGACAAACATAAACAAAAGTGGCTAATACTCTCCCATTGTTTCAATATGGACGGCAGGGCAGCAAGCCTGACCATCACAGACAAGCTGCCCTTTTTGGCGGAAGCTGGCATAGAACCTGTCATCCTGAGTGGAGTCAGCGGGGAGCATGATAAAAACTTCAAGCATTATCAATTGATACCCTGGGGACCCGCGGGATTTCGCTTTGATATGAGGCATGTGATCGCCCGCCACCTGGGTCGAGGTTTCCGTTACCAGCTACTGGTTGGGCTGATGGGCTTGTTGCTTTCGCCATTCATTGCAGTTGAGCGTTTGCTATTGGGCTGGCAAAACCAGTGGTCATGGTCGTTGCCGGCTACATTGCGTAGTTTATGGCTGATTCATAAATACAAACCAAGCGTGTTATATACAACAGGCGGAGCCTATTCTGCGCATCTTGCGGGTTACTGGATAAAGCGTTTAACCGGCATAAAATGGATCGTCGAGGTGCATGATCCCATGGTGAAGCCGGGCACGATTCCCAAAACACGTGACGATAGATTGAATGCGTACATCGAGGGCCGCATTTGCAGATACGCTGATCTTGCCTGGTGGTTTACAGAAGGCGCGCTTCAAGGGGCGAGCCGGCGCCATCCAGAGTTAGGAAACAGGGGCGTTGTGATATTGCCGGGGGTGGCAAAGCCTACTGTCACTGGGAGGTATCAACGCGGCGAACAAATGATCATCAGCCACTTTGGTTCTCTTTCCGATACACGAAGCCTGAAACCGGTGGTTCAGGCTATCCACACCTTGTTGGAACGAAATTCCGGAATTCGTTCAAAGCTGCGCGTGCATATTTATGGCGGCACAATCGACAGATCGGCTAAGGCAGAGATTCTAAAATATGGCCTGGAGGATGTTTTCATTTCATTCGGACGGCTTGAACGGTCGGAAAAAACCGGGATGTCCGGCAGGGAGCAGGTTCTGGAGCGCATGTTTCAGGCTGACTGTTTGTTGCTGGTGCATGGCACTATTTCAGATTGCAGCGAATACATTCCATCCAAGTTGTATGAATATCTATGGACTGGCCGCCCTATCATTGCGCTGACCTATCAAAACCCGCAATTGGATCAGCTGGTGATAGAGCGGGGTGGATACGTGGCCAGTGGAGATAATCCCGGGCAGATTGTTGATGCGCTATCAAAAGCGTACATTGATTGGAAAGAGGAAAATCTTCCTCTTTCCAGACTGCCTGCCATTGGTGTACAACAAGCAGTACAATCAATTCTGAAGCTGGTAGGGTAATGTGTTAGGCTAGAGGCCGCTTTAACAAATTCATGTAAACAAAATTCAGGACTCCCCCTTTTTATGTATTTTCTTGCTTCGCTTAAAAATAAATTTCAAAGATCCTCATTGGAGGATACCTCAGAGCACTTGTTTCTGGGCAGGCAATGGAAGTCTATGGCTCGGCTTGAGAAGTTGGCAATTATTCTGATTGCTTTATCTCCCGCGCTCTACTTGGGAGTGAGGCACTGGACTACAAATTTATCCGTGCTGGCAGTACTAGTCGTTGTATATCACTTATTTCAGGTTCGAGCGAAGTTGAGGTTGATGCAGATCCCATATATCAGGGCTATCGCTTTAGTTTTCATAATCTATACGGCTGCGATCATGATCTCGCAATTGGGAAGGTTATCTTTTACTTATAAACCCTATCTGGAACAAGCAAGATGGGTAATTGGATTGCCTATTTTTATTTTCTTATATTACGTGCGCATCAACTTCGCAAAAATTCTCGATTGGGCTGCTCCAATCTGTGTTTTCGCAGCCTTTGTCAGTAGTGTTTACCTTGATCCTAGCGATGCCTGGGGGGACAGGGCCACAGTATCGTTTATGGATCCTCTCGCATTTGGGTTTATGAATTTGTCGATTGGATTAATGTGTTTTGCATCCGTTGCGGTTGATATTTATAAAAAAAATTATACGATTAATACGATGGTTAAGTTGTTAGCATTTGTGTTAGGCGTATACCTGTCCATTAGAAGTGGGAGCAGGTCTGGGTGGGCTGCCTTTCCTATTGTTATTTTGTTGGTTTCTTATATTTTATATAGGCCTAGATTGTGGCAGAGCCTGATGTTTTTTTTGTTTACATCTGCAGCAATGGTTGTTCTGTATCAAACCAATAGTGTCATTAAAGCTAGAGTTGATTTGGTTGCATTTGAGTTGCTGCAATACCCGTGGTTTGGAGGGATGGCACAAGACACTTCAGTTGGACTGAGAGTTACTTTTTATCGGCTTGGTTATTACTATTTTTCGCATAGCCCTCTCTTCGGCTGGGGGGAGCGAGGTTATGCTGATATAAAGGATGCGGCAGAGCTGCTGACTTTTTCAACTCAGTACGCTAGAGACTTTGCATTCGGCGCACTTTTTCACAGTGAATGGGTCACGCAGTCTGTACATTTTGGTATCTTCGGGCTGTTAGGAGTGTTTTGGGTTTTTTGGTTACCCATGAGATTGTTTGCCAATTTTATAAAATTGGGAAGCGACTATTTGAAAGTCGCATGTATGGGATTCTCATACATGATATGTCTATTAACCGCGTCTTTTAGCGATGAAGTTTTTAATTATAAAGCGATGATTGCGTTCACCGCTATTATTATTGCAGGGCTTTTAGCTACTGGCTTATCGTTAAAGGGTGGTGTGAATGAAAGTGTCTAGGGGGAGAGTAAACGGTTGCCAGGACAGTGAACCAAGTGTTATATGATTTGCGAAGAGCAGGAATCGAGCTTGGCCAACGTCCCGAGAATTTTCCTGTGCCATAACCATCTTTTAAATAGGCTGCGTGGTTGATTATGTAACAGTGTCAAACGCCGATGTTTCAGCCTCAGCTCCAACCCGTCGTTCCAGCAGCCACCTTCGCGTAGTCGCAAATATTCTTCGATAGCTTGCAGATTGCCTTCGCGTTGATGGTAAAGGTCAGCATCGGGATGTCGTTTCAGAAAAATTTTCTTGTTGCGTTTAATTAATGCCTTTGTTTTGGGATTGGTTGAGAAACTAGAGCTGCCCATGTGATATACAAATGCGTCTTCACATATCATCATGCTGATGCCTAAGGCTTTTGCACGCATACTGAAATCAGTATCTTCATAATAGCCTAAACCATAGATAGGGTCTAAACCTTGTAGTTCATTCCATAACGATCTGCGTATTGCAACGCAGAAAAAATCAAGTCTATAAGTAGGTATGAGCGTATGGCTAGGCAGATTCTGTAATTGCATAGCCTCTGCAATCACAGTTGGTTTATCACCCTGAAAATCGTAATTTTGACCATTTCCGGCAGCATTGGTGATAGGGCCAACCATGCCAACATTTTCAGGTTGTGATTTTAATGCGTTATATAGTGCATCAAGTGCGCCTGCAAGAAAAACGGTATCGCTGTTGACGAGCAGCAGCCACTCTGCGGTGGCCTGACTGGCTCCGAAATTCATTCCGCCAGCAAAACCGGTGTTGGATTCAAGATAGAACGTACGTACTTGGGAGTGATTTTTTATGTAATTGCGAATCTGCTCCGCGCTGTCATCAGGCGAACAGTTGTCTATAATCGTCAGTCTAAAAGCAGGATCTTTGATATCCGGGAGCAAAGAGTCCAAACAGGGTTGTGTGGTAGTCTGAAACTTGCCGTAACTGAGAAGAATAAGGTCAATATAAGGCTTACACATTATAATTTGGGTGAAAAGTCGGCCTCATGTAAGACCTATACAATATTTATGGAATAACATTATGAAAGACATTGTTTTATATTGCAAATCATATCATCATGATGTGCTGAGGGCGAAGCGTCTGGTAGATAGTATTGAAAAATTTAATATTGAAGGTTTGGAATTTTATATCTCGGTGCCAGAAGCAGATCGACAATTATTTCTAAATCGTGTTGGCTCGGGGCGTTGCAAATGGCTCTCAGATGAAGAGATTGTGTCTGCCAACCCGCATGCGAATGTAGAAAGAATGTACAAACTTCCAGGGGGGATTTCTCAGCAAGTCGTAAAGTCTGAGTTTTGGAGATTGGGAATAGCAGAGAATTATGTGTGCTTGGATTCAGACTCTATGTTCATTAAAGAGTTTGGAGAAAAAGACTTTATTTCTCAGGACGGCGTGCCATATACGGTGTGCCATCAAAGTAAAGAGTTGTTACAGTTGGCTGAAAATAAGAACAGGCATCAAATTGTCGAAGAATATACTTCGGAAAGCGAAGGGGGAAAAGCAATATTTACCAGGGTTGGTCCCAATTATGATTTTGGTCCACCACCAATGATTTGGTCATCTAAAGTGTGGAAAGATCTTTCTGATAAATATCTGGCTCCCAAAGGGATGACATTATGGGACGCCGTAGAATCTTTTCCTGCAGAAATTCGTTGGTATGGCGAGGCATTGTTGAAATTTAAAAGTATTCCGCTGTATCCGATTGAGCCGTTGTTCCGATTTTACCACTATGACTGGCAATATTTCACTTTGAAAAAACAGGGGGAAACGATCGAAAGATTGCGTCATCAATATTTAGGGGTCGTACTTCAATCAAATTGGGAATATGAGTCAGATTACGGGGCGCACCAGAAATCCATGTTGTCGAGAATAGCGCGAAAGTTGAGACGGCAGTTAAAGCGATTTCGTTAGCTATCGGCTTTGTCGCGGTGTACTGGATGCGTATCCATGACCATTCTGCCGCGACTGTCAGGCTGCATATTAAACTTTAATCCGGCGGCATTTGTTCATGTTTGATTTTTCTTGGCTATCAACTCCCAAGTCAGGTGGCTAAGACCACCCTTAAAATATTTATACCTGAAACGGCGCCATTGAAATTTTAATGAACTGTCACCATAGATCTCTTCGGGTAAAACAGACTTAACTAAAATTGTGTCAAAGCGCCCACTAAATCCATAGCGAGCAGCAAGAGGATCGTTGCCGCAAAAATATGAATGGGTCTCTTCAGTTATAAAGTTTACATGAGTTGGATCTTGAAAAGCCTGTTTTGCCGGGTAGGCTGGTGTTAATGCAAATAACTTACCATCGGGTTTAAGGACCCTCCATATCTCTTGCATAACCTCTATAAATGGAAAATGAATTTTGTTGTTAGCGTAGTTAATTGATTGGCGCGGAATATGTTCAAACAAGTCATACGCTGATACAGAGTCAAAATAATCTGTTGGATATGGGAATGGCTCCAACCCTAACTGACAAGCCCTTACCTCAGCGTCAACGAACTGGCTTGATTGATCGATGCCAAATAACTCATCGCAATTGTAAGGATTTCTCGGAAACCCACCACAACCCAAATCTAGATGTTTACTCACTTGATTCCTTCTATTTGATAAGAATTTAATTGCATATGCAAAATGTAATATGTAACAGCATAGTTGGCATCAAGTTTACAGTTTGAATACAAATATGCCCAGCAAATACTATTAACTAAACTTTAGACATTCGGCCCCTAATAGTTCAGGAAATCAGGAATGGAAAGAGATAAGTAAAGTGGTAGTAATTAAATAACAAAACTTGTCTGGTCTATCAGTAATGTATGCAGGGATAAATCAGCTGCAATTGAATAAATATCTGAAAGATGGATTTAACTTTGCTATTTTGGATCTTAATGACTCTTTGATCTTTTTTGTGAGTTTGATGTTGTAATACTTCCCTGTTCCACCGCCTACACCGCCTATGACAGGGGGTGTATTAAATATCACACCCTTCAAACGATTTTCCAAAATGACATTGCGAAAACTGTCTTCTATGCTCATGCCCGTAGTTCCGCCCAGATTTATATGCGCATCTATAAGATATTTAAAATAAAAATCCTTGCTGACCAGGTAAAATCTGGTGTCAATGTGATCAAAACAGGTTTTCTTGAGTGAAAACACATTTGAAAATGTGCCCTTGCACAAAAATTTTCCATTCCACTCGTCCAGACATTCCTTGAAATTTTCAACCCATAATTTCGCAGTGCATTTTGCAAAGAAATCGGACTGCTTTAAATGGTTAGAATTTTGCAATGCATACCTGATGATTTCCCCTTCGCCATAACCCTTGCCATGATATTGAACCAGATTTTTATCTGCCACAAAAAAAAGGCATTCGATATCGGCTTGGGAAAATTTTTCTTTTACTGCAGGAGCAAAATCAAATCCTGAGCTGTCGCATACAATCAAACGTATGCCGGGTGCAATGCTCAGCCATTTCTCAATAGACTCGAGCGTGTAGTTGATTCGCTCCGTTGGATCGGTCAACTTGACGGCATGGTCGGCTATATAGATACATGAGGTTAAGAGGACGGGGGGCAAATTCACATTCATGGTCCGGGGCCGGTTAACTCGTGCAGTAATAATTAAATTGAAGCTGTATCGGAAGGCGTTGAATTTTCACTGACAGTTTCATTCAGTTCAAACTGGATATGATGCAGCTGCGCATATACGCCGGTCTTGTCCAGCAATTCCCGGTGCGTGCCCATTTCCACGATCTGGCCTTTTTGCATAACTACAATGCGATCGGCTTTTTCGATGGTAGACAAGCGGTGTGCAATTACCAGCGTTGTGCGCCCACGCATTAATGTCTCCAGCGCGGCCTGTACATGACGTTCAGACTCGCTATCCAGTGCAGAGGTCGCCTCATCCAGTATCAGTATGGGTGCGTTCTTGAGTATGGCGCGCGCAATGGCGATGCGCTGTCGCTGTCCGCCGGACAGGCGTACACCCTTTTCCCCCACCAGCGTATTCAAGCCCTGTGGCATCTCCTTGATAAATTCCATTGCATGTGCAGCAGTCGCTGCCGCAATAATTTCAGCTTCCGGTACTTCGCGGATCTGGCCATAGGCGATATTCGCTGCCACAGTGTCGTTAAACAGCACAACCTCCTGGCTGACCAGCGCAATATTGGCGCGCAGGCTGGCGAGGGTCAGGTCGGCAAGATCGTGTCCATCCAGCGTAATGCGCCCAGAGGTGGGAGAATAAAAACGTGGCACCAGATTTGCGATGGTTGTTTTGCCGCTGCCGGATGCGCCTACCAGTGCAACGGACTGCCCTGCGGGAATATCCAGGCAAATATCGCGCAAAGCCAAGCGTGCATCCGCGTGGTCTGGCTGGTAACTGAAGTTCACATGCTCAAAAGCAATTGTTCCCTTGGCGCGCTCGATTTCTATCTTGCCCGTATCGCTTTCGTTAGGCGTGTCCAGCAGCTCGAATACGCTTTCTGCAGCGGCCAATCCATTTTGCAGGTAGACGCTCACACCGGCTATGCGTTTCAGTGGCGAAGTCAACATCATCATCGCTACAATATAGGACAAAAATTCACCAACCGTTTTGCCATCGGTACGCGATTGTTCTATGGCCAGATAAAAGAGAAACGCCAGTGCAAACGCCGCGACCATTTGCACGATAGGTACGTTTGCTGCGTTTGCTGCGGTTTGTTTCATTGAGTAGCGGCGCACCCAGTTGGCACGATCGCTAAAGCGTTCGCTTTCATATTGCTGCCCGCCAAATAGTTTAACAACTTTATGTGCGGTAATACTCTCTTCAATTACCTGTGTCACATTGCCCATTGCCCGTTGCGAGTCACGGCTGGAACTGCGCATGCGGACATTGATCACGCGTATGACCATCGCAATGACAGGCAACATGATCAGCGTGATCATGGTGAGTTTCCAGTTAAGGTAAAGCAGCCAGCCCATCAGGCCAACAATGATAATACTGTCGCGTATCGTAACTGTAACCACGTTGGTGGCGGCTTCTGTGACGCGTGTCACATCAAAAGTGAATTTGGAGATCAGTTGACCCGTTGCATGGTCGTCATAGTAGCGCGTATGTAATGTCATCAGCTTGCGAAACATCTCATTGCGCAAATCCATCACCACCTTGTCGCCCACCCAGCCTATGGTATAGGCGCTGACAAAAGATGCGATGCCTCTGACCAGAAAGATCAGCAGTATAAATACGGGAACCAGGCGGATAATCGTTTCATCCCTGTTCACGAATGTGCCGTCCAGCATGGGTTTCAACAGGGCGGGCAGCAGCGGTTCTGTTGAAGCGGTGATCGCCGTTGCAACAATGGAAAGCAGGAAAATGCGCCAATAGGGCTTAACATAACTTAACAGGCGCAGATAGAGTTGGGAATTTGTAATGTTCATGATGCGCACTTTATCAGAAAACCCCTCCTTCTCACATGATAAGAATCGTCATCCAAGCTGATTAGTTATGAAATTCAGCAGGATGTTGCTGAGCGTTGTATATCGGCTACCCCCCCTCGTTATGATCCAATCTGTTAAAATTTTAAAGTATTCTGAAAAATTAAAGGCGGCGTCATGAAAAACATCCCGATTCTTATGTACCACAATATTGGCGAGCCGCCTGAAGGCGCAAGATTGCGCGGTCTTTATGTGCGTACGGGTGCTTTTGGCAGGCAAATGTGGCTGTTGAAATTGCTGGGTTATCAGGGACTTTCCATGTCGGAAGCCATGCCGTATTTGCGCGGCGAGAAAACCGGCAAAGTCGTCGCGATTACGTTCGACGATGGATACCTTGATACGCTGCAACAGGCCATGCCCATTCTGAACACCTTTGGCTTTCGCGCCACCTGTTATTTCGTCAGCAGTCGTACCGGCCAGTATAATGACTGGGATGCGGCCACGCTTAATGTTAAGAAAAAGCTGATGACGGATGATCAAATCAAGTCGTGGCATGCTGCTGGTATGGAGGTGGGGGCACATTCACGCACACACCCGCGCTTGTCAAAATGCACGGAGGAAGAATTGCAGACTGAGCTGGCGGGCAGCAAGGCTGACCTTGAGGCGCTGACGGGCGCACCTGTCACCCAGTTTTGCTATCCCTATGGTGACTTCGATGACCGTGTTGCCAATGCAGCGCGCAGCGCGGGGTATAGCGCCGCGACGACGGTAAATCGGGGGCGCACACGCCCCGGTGACGACCTCATGCTGCTACGGCGTGTGCTGATTAGCGGCAGCAACATGCTGTATCTGTTTATGCTGAAGCTGCTGACAAAATACGAGGACAAGCGCGGATGAAGCTATTGTTTGTCGGTAGCAATCGCGGCGGCGGCGGAACGGAGAGCCATTTCATCACGCTTGCGCGCACCATGCAGCAAGCGGGCCATTCCGTCGCTGCGATCGTTTATCCGGGATCGCCCATCCACACCGGATTGCTGGATAGCGGCGTGGTGTTACATGACGGCGTGTTTCGCAACGCATTTGATCCGCGTGGATTCCGCACGGTGTGGAAGGTATCCCGTCAGTACCGTCCGGACTGGATCATTGGCAGCTTCAGCAAGGAATACTGGCCATTGGCCATACTCGCCCGTTTGCTCGGAGTGAAACTGGCACTGTTTAAGCATATGGATTTCCCGATGCGACCGGCCACCAACTACTTTATTCCGCGTATGGCTGACCGCTTTATTGTGATTTCCGACTTCATGAAGAAAAAATTCATCGCACGCGGCGTGAAGGCTGAGCATATGCGGGTGTTGTACAATCCGCTGAATCTGGATTACTTCAAGCCTGACCCTGATTTGCGCCAGCTGACGCGCAAAAATCTGGGCTATGCGGATGATGACATCGTGTTGGGATTTCTGGGTGCGCTGCATCCGGATAAGGGGTTTTTGCAGCTGGCTGATGCGGCCAATCAGGCAATGTTCGCAATACCCAACCTGAAAGCCTTCTGGCTGGGTGATGGTCATGGTGCCGAAGCGCTGGACAAGATCATAAATGACGGTGGCTTTGCTTCACGTCATGCGCGGCATAAGTGGACCTCGGATGTGCGGCCGTTTTATGCGGCTATGGACATGCTGGCGATGCCATCGGTCGAGTCGGAAACCTTTGGCCGCGTCTCTATCGAGGCGCAAGCAAGCGGTGTTCCAGTGCTATGCAGCGATATCGGCGGCATACCGGAAACCTTGCTGCCCGATGTGACGGGAATGTTGTTGCCTCCCGGCGATATTGTCTTGTGGCGTGATGCGATCATTGAGCTGGCAAGCAATGTCGAGAAACGCTCGCAGATGGCCAGGCAGGGCAGGGTATGGGTCGAGCAGCGATTTAGCGCGCCAGTCATCGGCCGGGAATTTGAAGCGCTGTTGAAAGATGAAAACTACGGAAACACTGATTAAGTCACATTCGTCGTTCCCGCGAAGGCGGGAACCCAGTACAATCAATCAGATGGATCCCCGCCTGCGCGGGGATGACGACTTCATCAGCGCATCCTTAAGCAAGTTATTTAACATGAGCATTTACGCGGTAGGTGACATTCAGGGCTGCTACACAGAGCTAGAGCAAATGCTCAGGCTGATACAGTTCGACTCGCGCAAGGACCAACTGTGGCTGGTTGGCGATCTGGTGAACCGCGGTTCTGGTTCTTTGCAAGTGCTAAGGCTGATCAAGTCCATGGGCGATGCCGCGATTACCGTGCTGGGCAATCATGACCTGCACTTGCTCGCAGTGGCAGCAGGGGTGGCGAAGTTGCATCCCAGCGATACGCTGGACGAGATTCTTGCAGCGCCTGACCGCGATGAGCTGCTGACATGGTTGCGGCAGCAGCGCATGCTGCACGTGCAGGATAATTACGTGCTGTTGCATGCCGGTCTGCTGCCGGGATGGAGTATGGCAAAGGCGCAGCAACTGGCTCATGAAGTAGAACAGGCTCTGCGCGGTGCGGATTACATTACCTTCCTTGAAAAAATGTACGGCAACACGCCTCATGGTTGGGACGATACACTCACCGGCTACAGCCGTTTGCGTGTGATCACCAATGCGCTGAGCCGCATGCGGATTTGCTCTGCACAGGGCGAAATGCAATTCAAGTTCAAAGGGGAGCTAGGTGATGTGCCGGAAGGTTTCCTGCCATGGTTTGACATGCCGCAGCGCGCTACTGCAGACGCAACCGTGGTATTTGGACACTGGTCAGCGCTAGGGTTGATCGTCAAGCCAAACGTGATTGCGCTTGATACGGGTTGTTTGTGGGGTGGCGTTCTGACGGCAATACGGCTGCAAGACCGCAAGCTGTTTCAGGTGAAATGTTCCAAGCAGAAAACGAAGAAAGATTGGCAATAAACCCCAGACTTTGCGAGCACCCTTCGCGCCTTGCACGTAGAATTTTGAATTCTTGGTGCGCAATAAATTCTTCGCTTACCGCGCCTCCTCAAGCAAATTCAGCATCATCCCCTCCGCCTGGTTTAAATAGCTGCTGCCAACCAGGTTGCAGTGATTGAGGATGTGATACAGGTTGTACAGAGTTTTGCGCTTTGTATAACCCGCATCCAGTGGATAGGCGGCATGGTAGGCTTGATAAAACGCAGCGTCGAATCCGCCGAATAATTCTGTCATTGCGATGTCGGTCTCGCGGTCACCAAAATAGGGTGCGGGGTCGAATACTAGTGGCGTACTATCAAACAGAAACGCGTAGTTTCCACCCCATAAATCGCCATGCAATAAAGAGGGGGCAGGATAATATCCGGCAAACAGGTCGGGAAGCGCATCCATAATTTTGTGCCCCAATATCTGCAATTTACCACCGTAACCATTGTGCGCGGCATGGTCGAGTTGAAAGCCCAGTCTCTGCTCGCGCCAGAAACTTAACCAATCGGGAGACCAGGTATTATGCTGCGGGTTCAGGGACAAAGTGTTATCTCGATCCCAGCCAAACTGAGCAGCCTGAACACGATGCAGCGCGGCAAGCTGTGCGCCTAACACATCATTATTACCGTTGCGGTAAAGATCGAAATGCTCAAGCACGATAAATGCGTGCTGGCTGGCAACGCCGTGGGCGATAACACGCGGCACCCGCAGCGTGTGCGTAGCGGCAAGTGCAGCAAGGCCAGCGCGCTCCGCTGTGAACATTGCAGTCTTGTCAGCGGAATTGAGTTTCACAAAGTAGTGAACCTTGCCATCAGTAAGGCCGGATTCAGTTCTGCCTTCAAGATGCCATGCCTGATTGGTATAACCGCCTGAAATGGGGGAGGCGTGAACAATGGTAAACAAGCAGGCCGTGGCGTCGCTAATATTGCCAGATATTTTTTTCCAGTTAATCATTTTTAAATGGGGCAGTGCTCATCGTTGCCAAATTATTGATGTCAGTCCACCATGCGAGCCAGGAATTTATGAGGTTGCGAGCAGATGTGGCCGTTGGCGAAAACCATCGTTATTCACAATCGTAACAGGATAGGAATTCGCCAGTCAAAGATGCGCATCTGCAATGAATTCGGGCGAGATTGTGCATGCCCGTATCTAGTTTATAGAAAGCTGATATTACTGCCAGATAGATTCGGGGGAAACGTGGCATGCAATAATCAAACTGGACTCCATTTGGTGTGGGCCGCGCTAGTGCGATTGATCTGAAAAGACCGCCTGGCTGGGATGATTGCGCGTAATCTTTATGGAATGCCCGCTTTAGCGGTGGCGGACGCATCTGGCAACAGAGACAGGTCGCCGAATCCTGTGTTAGAGTATTTCCTTGTATCAGGTAACAAGAGGTAGGTTAAAGTAATATTGGGTAATTTGAAACTCATGCACATCAGGGGGAT
The DNA here is from genome assembly GCA_035531075.1 of Gallionellaceae bacterium. GTDB lineage: Bacteria > Pseudomonadota > Gammaproteobacteria > Burkholderiales > Gallionellaceae > 39-52-133. Next base: position 15,126 of record DATKTO010000038.1, on the reverse strand, counting down.
ATATGACAGTTGCAAAGCATGTAATGACGAAGGAGGAAAAGAAGGTAATTTTCGCCTCCTCATTGGGGACGGTTTTTGAATGGTACGATTTTTATCTATACGGTTCATTAGCGGCCGTTATTGGTAAGCAATTCTTCTCGGGAGTTAATGAAACCACGGCTTTTATTTTCGCTCTGATGGCATTTGCCGCCGGCTTTGCGGTACGCCCCTTTGGCGCGTTGGTATTCGGTCGCCTTGGCGACCTGGTCGGGCGCAAATACACCTTTTTGGTAACGATTATGATCATGGGTCTGTCCACCTTTGTGGTGGGCCTGCTGCCGAGTTACGCGAGTATCGGCATTGCAGCGCCCATTATCTTGGTAGCCTTGCGCATGTTGCAAGGTTTGGCACTGGGTGGCGAATATGGTGGCGCGGCAACCTACGTGGCGGAGCATGCGCCACGCAACAAGCGTGGTGCTTTCACCGCATGGATACAGACCACGGCTACACTGGGTCTGTTCCTGTCGCTGATCGTCATCATGCTGACACGCAGTTTTACCGGCCCGGATTTCGATGTTTGGGGCTGGCGTATCCCGTTCCTGGTTTCCATCGTGTTACTGGGTGTATCGATGTGGATACGTCTGTCGCTGAATGAGTCCCCTGCCTTCGTAAAAATGAAAGAAGAGGGTACTCGCTCTAAGGCACCTCTGACAGAGTCGTTTGGCCAATGGAAAAATGCGCGCTTTGTGTTGCTGGCCCTGTTCGGCTTGGTAATTGGCCAGGCAGTGGTATGGTACACAGGTCAGTTTTACGCGCTGTTCTTCCTCACCCAGATGCTCAAGGTGGATGCGCAAAATGCCAACCTGCTGATCGCTGGCTCGCTGATTATCGCCACTCCGTTCTTCGTGGTGTTCGGTTCGCTGTCCGATAAAATCGGGCGCAAACCTATCATCATGGCGGGCTGTCTGATTGCCGCGCTGACTTACTTCCCGATCTTCAGCGGGCTGACACACTTTGCCAATCCGGCGCTGGAAGCGGCACAAAAAACCTCACCTGTTACCATTGTTGCCGATCCTGCTGCGTGTACCTTCCAGTTTGACCCTATCGGCAAGGCCAAGTTTTTGGACTCTTGCGATATTGCAAAGGGTGCGCTGGCCAGAGCAGGTGTCGCTTACGCAAATGAGGCGGCACCGGCAGGCACGGTTGCTTCTGTCAAGATCGGCGAGAAGGTGATCAGCAGCTTTGAAGGCACTGTGCTGGACAAGGATGCTTTCAAGGTTAAGAGCAAGGAATTTAACGATGCTCTGGCCGCTGCCATCAAGGACGCGGGTTACCCAGCCAAGGCTGATCCTAATCAAGTGAACAATCCTATGGTGCTGCTGTTGCTGACGATACTGGTGATTTACGTGACGATGGTATACGGCCCGATTGCGGCGATGCTGGTGGAGATGTTCCCGACACGCATACGTTACACCTCCATGTCGCTGCCTTACCATATTGGTAATGGCTGGTTTGGAGGCTTCCTGCCTACGGTGGCATTCGCACTGGTGGCATGGAAGGGTGATATTTACTTTGGCCTGTGGTACCCGGTCTGCTTCGCCTTAATGACTTTCGTGATTGGTATGGTTTTCATCAAAGAAACTTACCATGTTGATATTCATTCGACTTCAGTTGATTTGGCAGCGGTTCGATAAATCCAGGTAGTTAGCACCAAAAGCCCCTTCGCAGATGCGAAGGGGCTTTTTTTATCTATTTGATATTGTGAAAATAGCTAAGTTTTCATGGTGTCGATTACCGTTCGCTCGATAAAAACAACCGTTCATTCTTGAACACAACCGCTCATCTGCAAAGCCAACCTCGCAACCGTAACACTTTGACCTTACGTTTGGCTTCACATAATCTATAAGAACTTGGCAAACTTATCGAAAGGTAAGGACGCAAAGTCACCGGCCTAAGGGAAGCTAAGGTAGCGGGACTGCGACACGGATATTCGTCCGTGTGCATGATCCGTTGCGCACGTATTACCATCTCCCCACTGTGTCTTAAAATAAAGTAAAGGGGCATCCATATGCGCTTCGACAACCAAAAATATTGCATTGGTACGGTGTTTATTGCGTCGATATTATTGTCTGCGTGCGGCGGCAGCACGAATACCTCTCCAACTTCCTCAGAGCCTATCGTGGCTGCAACCGTTCCTGTCGTGACATCAACGGGTACCGATTTCTATTTAACGCTGCCAGACCATATTTGTGTCAGCGACCCTAAAGAATGTGACTATAACCCGGTTACTAACAAGCTGATTATCGCTGCCTTCACCGCAACCACCGGCGAGGTGAAATTTAATGGTGCGATTACGCCATTCTTTGTCGCGGCTGGCGGCCAGGTCGTGATTACGCTCGACCCCGCCGTGGTGCTGACGTCAAATGAGCTGGTAGAAGCAAAGGGCATCCATGTCACTGCGCTATCGCCCGTTTCCGTACATGTGGTTTCAGAAAATGCACATTCCGCAGACGGCTATCTTGCATTGCCGACGCCCGGTCTTGGCACAAAATATTACGTCATGTCGTACGCCAGTACGGGAGACACAGGATCGGAATTCGCGGTGGTTGCCACTCAGAATGCAACTACCGTCAGTATCACTCCCACTGCTGCCGGCGCGACGAGACCGGCCGGCGTTGCATTTACGGTTATGCTGAACGCGGGGGAAACCTACCAGCTCGCCAATCCGGCAAATGCCGATATGACGGCTACGCTGGTGACGTCCGACAAGCCCGTAGCCGTGTTCGGCGGGCATCTCTGCGCAAATATACCTTCTGACGTGGGGTATTGCGACTATCTGGTCGAACAGCTTCCCGACGTGTCACTGTGGGGGAAGACCTTCCATACCTCGCCGTTCAGCGGCCGCACGCGCTATACAGTACGCGTTATCGCAGCGCAGGATAACACCACTTTTACCACGGTGCCGGCAGGACTGGTCGGAACCTTGAATGCAGGCCAGTTCGTTGATGTAGTCCTGTCCGGCGCCGCTGAATTCGTGTCCAGCAACCCCGTGCTCGTGGCTCAGTTCATGCACGGTTATGCAGATGACAGCGCATGGAAAGGAGACCCGAGCATGGTTCTGGTTACGCCTGCCGAAATGGGGATGAACGATGCGACGTTTGGGGTGCATGGCCTTGCCGGAACCGTTGGAGGCTATATGAATATCGTGACAGAAACCGCATCTCTTGCAGGCCTGACCCTGGACAATGTGGCGGTGAACACGGCACTTTTCACCCCGATAGGTGGTACCAGCATTTATTCGCATGCAACCATTCCGCTGGCAACCGGAGCGCATACGCTTCTGGGCACAGTTCCATATAGCGCATTTGTCTATGGTTATGGCGCCACTGCCTGGAATGCCGTTTCCTATGCTTATCCGGTGGCGGCGAAACTGTCCGCTGCATCCACTATCAATGCCGGGGCCTGTACTGATAACGATGATGAGTCGCATAGCGGCACGGGCCACGATGATCTTGATGAACTCCACACGGGAGAACATCCTCACCAGCACGCACACGACCATTCACACGACGGTGCTCACGATCATGCCCATGATGACGGCGATGACGAAGTTTGCCAAGAGTAAGCGCCATGAAAATCCTCGCTACAATGCTTGCGCATCTAGCCAGGCCGATGCCTTGGATATTGTCCGGTTTGCTGATGGCATCAGGTGGTGTGTATGCGCAAGAAACAATGCAGAAAATGCGTCAGCGTGCCGAAATGTCAAAACAGAAAACGGATACAAGATTGGCCTTTGAGAAGCTATTACAGAAGGCAGGAGAGTTGATCAAAGGCGGAAAACCTGCCGAAGCCTACGGCATGCTGGCGCCATTAGAGTTTGAGTATTCCGGTGAAGAGCGCTTTGATTATTTGATCGGCATCGCCGCACTGGACAGCGGCAAGCCAGACAAAGCGACACTCGCCTTCGAACGACTTTTGATGGTCAATCCGAACTTGGCAGCTGCACGCCTCGATATGGCACGATCCTATTACCAGTTGGGCGATATGCCTCGCGCCAGAGGCGAATTTGAAACGGTATTGAAACAAAATCCATCTGTGGCGGCCAAGACCGTCATTCAAAAATATCTGGATTCGATAGCCGCGCGGGAGTCCGGGAAAAAAAACGATCTCACAGGCTATATAGAGGGAATGACAGGCGCCGACAGCAACGTCAATTACGCCACCAGTCAGTCGCAAATTTTTGTTGATGTTCCAGGGATTAATGCCACGCTTGATCCGGGCAGCGTAAAAATTGCTGACAACTATTATGCGATGGCTGCTGGGGGCGAAGTCATTCACACCCCGAATGCGAGGTGGGGCCTGTATGTGGCTGCGGATATGCGCCAGCGGAGTAACATTTCGCAGAAAAATTTTGATACGCAAAGTCTTGATGCGCGCACCGGATTGATGTTCAAGACGGCAGCAGATCATTTGCGGGTGGGCTTATTGGGCAGTCGATACAACCTGGGGGGCGCGTACTATGGCGATAGCCGCGGTGTGAAAGGGGAGTGGCGGCACAAGTTCAGCCCTGCCAATCAGTTGACTGCATTTGTTCAGCATGCGGAATATCGTTTTGCCGATGTGCTCATGCAGCCGAATGATTATATACAGCAGACCGCTGGTGCAGGCTGGCTACATGTTTTGGCAAGTGGAAAATCATCGCTGTTCGGAAGCTTGTATTACGGCAGTGAGCTGGATATATCGACGATTGTAACGCCGTCCACTCCCGAAGGTGGACGGATTGACGGCGCCAGGCGCTTCAACGGAATGCGTATTGGCGGACAGACATCAATCAGTGACAACACCACCTTGTTCATTAATGCGGGAGGGCAAAATAGTGATTACAACAAGATCAATCACCTGTTTCTGCGCCAACGCAATGATCACCTCTATGACATGGCGCTCGGGGCAAGTTGGCGCTGGGACAGATTGTGGACGCTGCGCGCACAGCTGAGCTACTCAATCAACGATTCCAATATCGCGATTTATGACTATGACAGGACAGATGTTTCATTGACGGTTCGCCGTGATTTCCGGTGAGTCAACTTGAGAAAGGAGCAAATCGTGAGTACCGAAAAATATATTGCAGCTTTTCTATATGTCTTCCTGATAGTGGGGCACCAGGCCGCTTTTGCAGGAATTGCAGGCAATGTTCAGTTTGTGAACGGCAGCGTACAGGTAACCAGCGCTGCGGCGCGGACACAGGTGCTGCAGAAGGGCGATGCGGTTAATGAAAGCGATACTGTAACAACTGCAAAAGGTGCTTCGGCACAAATCAGGATGCGGGACGGCGGGTTTATTGTGATACGCCCCGACTCGCAACTCAAGTTCGATAGCTTTATATTCAACGGTAAGGAGGATGGCAGCGAGAGAAGTTTTTTCTCGCTGATAAAAGGCGGCATGCGCGCCATTACCGGGCTGATCGGGCAAAAGAACAAGAGTAATTATCGGATAGCTACAACCACTTCGACGATCGCCATACGGGGCACTGATCACGAAACTTTTGTGGTTCTGCCGGACAGCCCGTTAGCAGCAGTGGCTCCCGCCGGCACCTACAACAAGGTTAATCTGGGAGAGACTGCGATAATCAATGCAATAGGGTCGATCCCCGTAATGCCAAACCAGATGGGTTTTGCGGGGGCAGCCGATCAAATGCCCCAACTGCTGCCGATGAACCTCAATATATTCACCGTAACGCCATCCCCGCTTGCGCAAGCTCAAGGTGGCCAAGTGGAGGTGCGCGACGGCGTGGTGGTTGATAGTGCCATTGAGGGTCAAGAAGCTGCGACTGGAAGCGCGCTGCCCAAAAACAATATTCAAATACCCATCACGGGGCGCAGCGGAGGAAAAGCTGCGATTCCGATTCTTTTCTAGGCAGGAAGTTTGTCTGCGGGCAGCACACGCGGGACTGAAGGTGTTTTACAAGATAATGCGCTGGCCAAAATGCTGGTGATATAAAGCCATCAACTCCTGGCGCATAGGCTGGTGATTCTGGCCGCCACGGCTGGCGATCTTGAGCGAGCCCATCATCGATGCCAGTCGCCCGGTCGTTTCCCAGTCCCAGCCCTGCTGGATACCGTACAGCAAGCCTGCGCGATAGGCATCGCCGCAGCCGGTTGGGTCAATCACCGCTTCAGGCTTCGGTGTGGGAATCGAAATCTGTTTTCCGTCCGTATAGATTAACGAGCCATCGCCACCCAGCGTAACGATCAGGGCACGCACGGATTTTGCGATCTGCACCAGCGTCATGCCGGTCTTGTCCTGCAGCAGCTTCGCTTCGTAATCGTTTACGGTGACGTAGTCAGCCTGCTGGATAAAGCGCTTCAAATCCTCTCCGCTAAACATCGGCATGCCCTGGCCGGGATCGAATACAAAAGGGATCTTCGCTGCAACAAATTCCTCTGCGTGTTGAATCATGCCATCGCGCCCATCCGGTGAAACGATTCCTATGCTCACTTCTTTCGCGTCACTCACATGGTTAAGATGTGACATGCCCATCGCACCGGGGTGAAATGCAGTGATCTGGTTATCGTCGAGATCGGTCGTGATGAAAGCCTGGCCGGTGAAACTTCCAGGAATGTGGCGCAGGTGCTGCTGCGAGATGCCCAGATTATCAAGGCGTGCAGCATAGGGCGCAAAATCATCGCCAACAGTGGCCATCAGCAGCGGGTTGCCGCCTAGCAACTGCAGGTTATAAGCGATGTTGCCGGCACAGCCGCCATATTCGCGGCGCATCTCTGGTACCAGAAATGCCACATTCAAAATATGTATCTGTTCAGGAAGAATATGTTTCTTGAATTGGTCGTGAAACACCATAATGGTGTCGTAAGCCATTGAGCCGCAGATGAGTGCCTTCATAATGAACGCCTTGAAAATATTGAACTGCGAATTATAACAGCATCGGTGAACGCGATGCTCATGCAGAAACGCAGGCGAAAAAAACCCGCATTGCTGCGGGTTTTTTCTTGGCTACTGTCAACAATCAAGCTGACAGCGATTCATCCGTTACTGATTAGATGAACAGGCAAACGTCAGCTTCTCCGGCAAATTCCATGAAGGACGCCGCACCTACATAGTCAACACCGCCGATGAAGTCCTTCTTGTCAAACTCAAACAGGTCAACGGTCATCTGGCAGGCAACGAATTTAACATCGGCTTCGATGCACATGTCGCGCAACTCTTGCAGGGATGCAACGCCCTTGCTCTTGATTTTTTGCTTCATCATCATGGATGCCATGGCTTCCATGCCTGGCAATGCTTGTACGAAAACCGGCATAGGCACAGGCATAGGCATGGCCGGATTAGCCAGCGGGCTAACACGGATGCCATCCATGTTTTTGCGCAGCAGTTCCAGGCCGTAGAAGGTGCAAAATACTTGTACATCCCAACCGAGCGCGGCTGCGGTTGAAGCGAGGATAAGCGGCGGATAAGCCATATCCAGAGTACCCTTGGTTGCAATAATGCCCATCTTTTTCATGTTGATATCCTTATCAGTTGGAGGCTGCGTATGAGTCGAGAGGGAAAATTACTTCTTCTGCATCATAAAAATGTATTCGCCTTTTTCTTCAGCGGAAGACACCAGGGTATTGCCGGTTTGGTTGGCAAATGCCTGCATGTCTTTAACGGAGCCAGCGTCAGTAGAAATCACTTTGAGCACTTGTCCGGGAGTCATTTCAGCTAATGCTTTTTTAGTTTTAAGAATAGGAAGTGGGCAATTCATACCACGTGTATCAAGTTCTTTGTCAAAACTCATTATTAAATCTCCAGTAAATTAATGTTAAAAAAAGCATGTCCTAACCAGTTTTGGGTGGATTCTGCTATTAGGAAGAATCGGTTAACTAGCGTCTATAACTATTACGAGTAAACCCATGTAACCCATTTGGGGTATATGGATATTAGACCAAACAAATCAAATGCTAGCAAGCATTTCAGGGTTCCGTAAGGGCTCAGGTGTGTAAATTTACGACTCGCAGCTGTTGTTATTCTGCAACAGAAACAAGAAGAAAAAATTGTCAAACCTGGCCCAGTTTTTTTGGTGATAGAGGCTCCAAGTATTCAGGCTACTTTTTGGTAGTACAGATTCTGCGGATGATTTGCTTCGGCAAAGAAAAACCAGCGCTCAGCCAGCAAACCTATGTACTGAATGACGAATGCCACGATCAGCAGCTTGGGTGCTGACAGGCCGACAGCCAGTAATATCAGGGGCAGCACGAAAGTCAGAATGATGAAGCCCGGTTTGATTGCACGGATAAAGTTTGCACTTTTGCCGTGGAAAAATGCGCGCGTATTGAAAGAGCCTCCCATCGATCCTTGTGAGATTTGCACGATATGCGGGTGTTTGATACCGATGGCTGTGCTCAACGAGGACTTGGGTTTGATCCGCGAGTTGCGCCAAAGAGTAGCACTGCGGCCAATCAGGGCAAGCAGGGTGAGGACAATCGCCCAGCCGGCAAAAAAGACGATGAGTTCGGGTGCAACGATTGCCGCGAAGACGCTTGCCAGCAGAAAGCCGGATGCGCCGCCCAACAGAATAAAGTTAAGCGGTGTCAGCGGCGTGTGCCATTCCTGCATAAAGCGCAGGCACGCATAGATCATGCCGGTGCATACAAACAGTGCAAAGCTCAGCAAGGTGCCCACAGCGCCTAAAATAAGGGTGATGTCGACATTTCGGCTGCCGGCGAGTTCGATGACTGGGGTGTTGAGGTGAAACCAATGCGCCATGCCATACAGGAAAACCGTTCCCATAAACGCAGGCAGCACGATGACTTCGCGTGATAGCCATGAGGTGCGCCACCTGGCAGCGGAGCGCCAGGCGCGCTCCGGGTGGCCCAGGTGAAAGACGGAGGCAATTAATCCAGCCCCCAGAAACATCAGGGAGATAATGCTGCCTGTTGCATAAAACGAGCGGCTGTCCTGGTCCGGCAACAGGTCAAAGAGGGAATAAAGCTGCCCGGTGTAGAGGGCCAAAAACAGACCCTGGCCGACACCGATGAGCGTGGTGAGAAAAATAACTGAAAAAGGTGGTTTCATGCTTTTGGTCCTATTACCAGCTTGTGCTGTCGTCGAGAGTCGGTTGTTGGTGAGACGGTTTCGGTAGCTTGCCGTCGATTTTTAGCGGATTGTCGGCGCGCATCAGTTCGTCTTCGTGGATCGTCATGGTGGTTTTGCGACGCGGCAGATAATGGTTTGCCGGTTGCGTGCCCCATTCCGGCATCAGTGCATAACCGGCGTTCTCGCGGATGGCGCGCGACACGATCGATTCCGGATCATGCACGTCACCAAACAGGCGCGCACTGGTCGGGCACGCCATCACGCAGGAAGGCCTGCGGTCGGCCTCGGGCAGGGTGGTGCTATATATCCTGTCTACGCACAGGGTGCATTTCTTCATCACTTTCTGCTTTGCATCGATCTCGCGCGCGCCGTAAGGGCAAGCCCAGGAGCAATACTCGCAGCCTATGCATTTGTCGTAATCGACCAGCACGATGCCATCCTGCTGGCGCTTGTATGAGGCGCCGGTTGGGCACACCGGCACGCAGGGCGGTTCTTCGCAGTGCAGACATGATTTTGGAAAATGCACCGTCGCGGTTTGCGGGAAGGTGCCAACTTCAAAGGTCTGCACGCGGTTAAAAAAGGTGCCGGACGGATTGGCGCCGTAAGGATCGCTGTCGCTCAGCGGGCCGGCGGGGCCGGAAGTGTTCCACTCTTTGCAGCTGGTGACGCAGGCGTGGCAACCCACGCAAACGTTAAGGTCGATGACTAGGGCTAACTGGGTCATTTCGTTTTTCCATTTTTTGATTTTTTACCACCGGCAAAATACGCCAGCCATTTTCCAAAGTAGGGCTGGGTGCCGGGGTAAGGTTTAAGCGGTTCAAATTGCGGTGATGTCTGTTCCGGCTCACCTGCTTCCGCGGGATAGATGCGCACGCGCACATCGAACCACGCAGCCTGGCCGGTGATAGGGTCGGAGTTGGAGGTGGTGCCGCCTGTCTTGACCGGCAGTTCTTCTGAGATCACATGGTTGAGCAGGAAGCCAAGCTGTGATTCATTGGCGCTGGGCAACAGATTCCATGCGCCTGCGGATTTGCCGATCGCATTCCATGTCCATACCGTGCCGGGCTCCACCGATTCTGAATGGCGGCACATGCAACGCACTTTGCCCCACGGCGACTCTATCCACATCCAGCCACCATCGGCAATACCGGCTTCCTTGGCGGTGACAGTGTTCACCATCAGATAATTGTGGGTGTGTATCTGACGCAGCCAGGCGTTTTGCGAATCCCATGAGTGATACATAGCCATTGGCCGTTGTGTAATGGCGGCGAGCGGATATTTCTGCAAGTCTGTGATTTGCGTCTCCAGCGGCTCGTGGTAGAACGGCAAGGGATCGAAGTAGGTCTCGACGCGCTGCCGCAGATGCTTGGGCGGCTTGCGTGTGAGTCCCTTGCCCTGAGCAGCCAGGCGGAAGGTTTGCAGCACTTCGGAGTAGATGTGCAGCTGAATCGGATCGGAGTAGCGCGTGATGCGATTGCGCTGCGACCATTCCAGGTAACCCTTGTTCCAGTTGCGCATGTATTGATAGGAAGGTGGTAACTCGTGGTGATACACGCAGTTGTTCGCCTCGTACATTTCCAGCTGGCGCGGATTGGGTTCGCCAACCATCGCTTTTTCGCCGCCTTTGCCACGATAGCCGGAGAGGAAGCCAATACCTGACCCCGGAGCCGTTTCGTAGTTGACGATGAAGTCGGGGTAGTCGCGGAATTTGCGCGAGCCGTCCTGATTGGCAAATGCCGGCAGCTTGAGGCGTGAGCCGAGTTCGATCAGCACCTCCTGGAATGGCTTGCATTCGCCCTTGGGCGGGAAGATCGGCACGCGGATTGAATCCACCGGACCGTCAAATTCGGAGATTGGTCTGTCCAGCATCGACATTACGTCGTGACGTTCCAGGTACGTTGTATCCGGCAAAATCAGGTCGGCAAACGAAGTCATCTCTGACTCAAAGGCATCGCATACGACGAGGAAAGGAATCTTGTATTCGCCATTTTCTTCCTTGTCATTCAGCATCTTGCGCACTTCCACGGTGTTCATCGTGGAGTTCCAGCCCATATTGGCCATAAAGATCAGCAGGGTGTCGATTTTGTAGGGATCGCCGCGCCATGCATTGGTGATGACGTTGTGCATCAGGCCATGCACCGATAGCGGGTGTTCCCAGGAGAACGCCTTGTCGATACGCACCGGCTTGCCTTCGTCATCCACAAACAGATCGTCAGGATCGGCCGGCCAGCCCAGCGGCATGCCATCCAGAGGCGTGTCCGGCTGTACGGCCTTATGGTTGTTCGGGGTTTTTGCGCAGGGCGGAATAGGGCGCGGAAACGGCGCCTTGTGACGGAAACCACCCGGGCGGTCGATGGTGCCCAGCATCGACATCAGGATGGCGAGCGAGCGTATGGTGTGGAAGCCGTTGGAGTGCGCAGCCAGGCCGCGCATCGCATGGAACGCCACCGGATTGCCGGTCACGGTTTCGTGTTCCTTGCCCCACGAGTCGGTCCACGCGATCGGCAGGATCACCTTCTGGTCGCGCGCGGTGATGCCCATTTCGTAGGCTAGGCGGTGGATGGTCTCGGCGGGTATGCCGGTGATTTTTGCCGCCCATGCGGGGGTGTAATCTTTCACACGTTCCTGCAGTAACTGGAATGACGGTTTGACCGGTGTGCCGTCGGCGAGTTTGAACTCACCAAACAGGAAGGGATCGGCACCTTCGGCATGGGTGATCACCGGTTTGTCGCTGATACGGTCCCACCACAGCTTGTTTTGCGGATCGAAGCAGCCTTCTTCCTTGGGTACTTCGGAACGTACGAACATGCCGAATTCATCATGTTCCGCATCCAGATTTACCAGTTCGCCGGCATTAGTGTATCTCGCCAAAAATTCGCGGTCATACAGGCCCATTTCGATCAACTCGTGGATCAGCGCCAGCATCAGCGCGCCGTCGGTGCCGGGCTTGATTGGCACCCATTCGTCGGCAATGGCCGAGTAGCCGGTACGCACCGGGTTGATCGAGATGAAGCGGCCGCCGTCGCGCTTGAATTTGGAAATGGCGATCTTCATCGGATTGGAATGGTGATCCTCCGCCGTGCCTATCATGATGAATAACTTGGCGCGCTCAAGGTCAGGCCCGCCAAACTCCCAGAACGAGCCGCCGATGGTATAGATCATGCCGGCGGCCATGTTCACAGAACAGAAGCCGCCATGCGCCGCATAGTTGGGCGTACCAAACTGGCGCGCAAACAGGCCGGTGAGTGCCTGCATCTGGTCGCGTCCGGTAAACAACGCAAACTTCTTGGGATCGGTGGAGCGGATTTTTTGCAGGCGTTCGCTCAGGATGGAGAACGTCTGTTCCCAGCTGATGGGCTCGAAATCCCCCGCGCCGCGTTCGGCGCCCTTTTTGCGCAGCAGTGGCTGTGTCAGCCTGGCGGGCGAATACTGCTTCATGATGCCGGAGCTGCCCTTGGCGCAAATTACGCCATTGTTAAGCGGGTGGTTGGGATTGCCGTCAATGTAGCGTACTTCGCCATCGCGCAAATGTACGCGAATGCCGCAGCGACAAGCACACATGTAACAGGTGGTGGTACGCATTTCAAGCTTTGCGCCCACTGGGGTGGTCCCGATTGGGTCGTGTAATGGTGTCGATGACATAGACTATCGATTAAGTGTAGTTGATTGGAGTGTTAGTTGATTCAACCGGCGGGAAGTTCGATTCAATACCTTACGACTTTGATTCAAAACGAATGCCTGGAAAAGCCTCAAATATTAACATAATTTTTGAGATTAATTTCCGGCTGGCTGATAGAACTACGGGAAATGGCTAAAAGTAATAGATACCTTATAACCCTTATGGGTAGTTGCCATGAACCCTTAAGGGTTATCGTAGCTTAAAGGTTATTGGACTACTATCCTGCTGGGTAAGGGAGACAGGCAAAAAGTCTATATATAATAAGGCGTTAATATTAGAGGAGTATTATATGGCATTGGTAAATCCGCATGGTGGTGCAGGTCTCAATCCGTTGTTGCTTGAAGGTCAGGCGCTTAAGGCTGAGCAGGATCGTTCTAAAAAATTAACCCAAATCAAGGTTAGCTCGCGCGAAAAAGGCGACATAATCATGTTTGGCATCGGCGGTTTTACACCGCTGGATGGCTTTATGACCCACGCCGACTGGGCGGGTGTTTGCGATGGCATGAAAACCGCAAATGGTCTGTTTTGGCCTATCCCCATTACGCTTTCCGTTGCTCAGGCTACCGCTGATTCTCTTAAAACTGGCCAGGAAGTGGCGCTGGTTGATGCGGAAAACGGCGAAGTGCTGGCGACCATGATGGTCAGCGAGAAATACGTCATCGATAAGGCGCATGAATGCGCCATGGTGTTCAAAACGACTGATCCCAAGCATCCCGGCGTCAAAATGGTGATGGAGCAGGGTGACGTTAACCTGGCCGGTTCAATCAAGGTGTTGTCGCAGGGCGGTTTCCCCGAGAAATATCCCGAGTTGTTCAAAACCCCCAAGCAGACGCGTGAAATCTTCACCAAGATGGGCTGGTCCAAAATTGCCTGCTTCCAGACCCGTAACCCGATGCACCGCTCCCACGAGTATCTGGCAAAAATTGCCATTGAGGTGTGCGATGGCGTATTGATCCATTCGCTGCTGGGTAACCTCAAGCCTGGCGACATCCCCGCCGAAGTGCGCGCCAAGGCAATCGGTGTGCTGACCGAGAAATATTTTGTAAAAAAGACCGTGGTGCAGGCAGGTTATCCATTGGATATGCGTTATGCCGGCCCGCGCGAAGCGCTGCTGCATGCGGTATTCCGCCAGAATTACGGCTGCTCGCACCAGATTGTGGGTCGCGATCACGCCGGTGTGGGCAGCTACTACGGTCCATTTGACGCGCATCACATTTTTGATCATGTGCCAAAAGGCGCACTGGAAACAGAAGCGCTCAAGATTGATATTTCATTCTGGTGCTACAAGTGCGGCGGCATGGCTTCGGCCAAGACCTGCCCGCATGATGATGCAGATCGCCTGCAGGTTTCCGGCACTCAGTTGCGCAATGCCCTTTCCAAGGGTGAGGATGTGCCAGCCGAGTTCAGTCGTCCTGAGGTACTGAAGATTCTGAAGGAATATTACTCAAGCATCGACGGTAAATAACCGTCGCGGGTAGCTGCCCTGTGGCAGCGTGCAAACGCTGCCACAGGGTATCCGTTTTCGTAGGTGAATAATTTGGTAGTGAAGTTTTTTAACGTAATTTTAATGGAGGTAACACAATGCCAGCTTTTGTACGTACTGATAAATGCGATGGATGCAAGATCCATTACAAGATCCTGACGGATAACTAATTAAAATATAATTTTGAGCCTAACAAATTTGAGGAAATTTATATGTTATTGACCAACCCTTTTGCAGAGCTTTCAGCAGTAATCTCACCCAGCATCATGCAGGGCTACATCATCTTGATGGTCTTGCTGGTGATAGGAGGAACAATACTGGATATGATTCACAAGAAAAGCGCCAAGTATTTTTTTGAAAATGCAAAAAAAGCGAAGAAGAGCGCAACCCGGTCAGTGGGTGGCGGAGAGAAGGTAGCAATTGCTACTTCAGTGCTGGTAAAAGAAGTGTTGACTTCTGGCGAGTTTGACAATCCGAGACGCAGGCTTTCCCATCTGTTGACCATGTGGGGAACTATTATTTTTATTGTGACTACAGTAATTATGATTTTTGCCTATCCTACACCGGCAACGCCTACACCTGCCCTTGTGCCGCAGCTGTGGCATATCGGTGCGTTGATGCTGGCCGTTGGTGGATATTGGTTCTGGTTTGCTATCCGCGTTGACGTGTCTGCGGAAGGCCTTTCATGGTTCCGACTCGAGCGTGCGGATTTGTTCATTCTCTCGCTTCTGGCCACCTCGACTTTCGCATTAATCTGGTCATATACTGGCGGTGGATTAACCGTAGTCTTTGCCTTGTTCGTCCTGTCGAGCACAGTTCTTTTTGGCGGCGTATATTTTTCCAAGTTCGCTCATATGTTCTTTAAGCCCGCTGCGGCCTACCAGAAAAAAATTAC
>DATKTO010000037.1:0-2943 GCA_035531075.1 Gallionellaceae bacterium | reverse complement strand
GGGGTGAGGCGAAAATAGTGGCGCAATTATACCCTGTCGGCAGCCTCTGACTGGACTCCGGAAATTATCCGCAGGGAAGCGCCCTGTTCCGCCGAAAAGCGGCCGGATACCCGGCTAAACCGGCAGGATGAACGGCATGGGTCGGTCTGCTGCCGCGTAAAAGTTGCATTTCGGCAACACCCCCAATCAAGGAGGTAGAATAGCCGGGATGAAACCGATTGATTGCACATACAATAATTCACGATACGCAGACCCCGGCTGCTGCGCATGGTTTAAACTCGCCCGGTTGCAGGCCGGGGCCCGGTACAAAACATAATGGAACCGCATATCAATGAATCCCGCCTCAGGCTGAGAGCCTGGCTCACTTTGGGCTATACGCTGTTCATCATCTACGGGAGCCTGTCACCCTTTTCCGGCTGGCAGGATCAGGGTCTCGATTTCACCGAAGTTCTGCTCACACCATTCAAACAGACCTATACCGCGTTCGATTCTGTCATCAACCTGCTGTCCTATCTGCCCTTCGGCTTGTTGATCGGCTTGACCGTGCGCGCAAATTTCGGCGCGCTGACCAGCGTTATCGCCGGTTTATGCGCCGGCATGCTGCTGTCTGCGAGCATGGAGTATCTGCAAATGTACCTGCCCATGCGCATCAGCTCCAACATGGACATACTGACCGACAGCTCCGGTGCGCTGCTCGGCGCAATACTGGCGGTCAGCATTACTTCCTGGACCTGGTTTTTTACCCGGATAACGCGCTGGCGCAACGAATTGTTCCGCCATGGCAAAGAGATGGATTTTGGCCTGGCATTGCTTGCACTGTGGATGTTCGGGCAGATCAATCCGTCCCTGCCGATGCTCGGCAATGTATTTATCAGCGGAACAGCCAGCCAGCCTTTCGTGCCGCCGCAGCCATCACCATTTAACGGCCTGGAAAGCAGTGTTGTCACCTTGAATCTGCTGATGCTGGGCACATTGATGCTGACCCTGCTGCGCGTGCCGCGCCATATCGTCATGGCGTTACTGGTGATATTAAGCACGGTGGCCCTGGCCAAGTTCATCACCGCCGCGCTGCTGCTGAAATCATGGGCGCTGCTGCTATGGATCAACAGCGAGGCGGTGCTTGGCATGATGCTGGGGATAGTGCTGCTGTTCGCGGCGCTGTGGCTGCCGCGCCGTACCGTGATCGGTATTGGTGCAGCGGTTTCGCTATGCGACTTTGTCATGGTGAATTTTGTCTTCGGCAACAATTCCCCCGCGGCCTCAACGTCGATCTTTCACTGGCACTACGGGCATTTGCTCAACTACAACGGGCTGGCCCAGACCATCACGCTGGTACTCCCGTTGCTGCTGCTGTACCACTTCTGGCGTGCCAGAAAAATATAACTGCGCAAAGTATAATTACGCATTCCTGCATTTTCACTGGTAACCGCCATGAGTTTCTTCGACAAACATGTTTTTTTCTGCACCAACCAGCGCGAAGATGGCAGCGCCTGCTGCAACGACCACGACGCGCAAAAGGCCCGCGATTACGTGAAGAAACGGGTCAAGGAGCTCGGCATATCCAATCCCGGCAACAAACTCCGCATCAATTCGGCCGGATGCCTGGATCGCTGCGAAGAAGGGCCCGTGATCGTGGTTTATCCCGAGGGCACCTGGTATACCTACGTGGATGAAAGTGATCTCGACGAGATCATCGAAGAGCACCTGAAGAACGGTCGCATCGTTGAGCGCCTCAAGATCTAGGCATTGGGAATTTCTTGCGGCAGCCTGACTGCGTACAGAAACGAAGGCCGCTTGCGGCGATTCCAGGATATACAAGAATCGAAAAATGATCAGCCATCTCGGACGATATGAAATTACAGAAGAGCTGGGGCGGGGCGCCATGGGCATTGTTTACAAAGCCTATGACCCGTTAATCGAGCGGTTTGTCGCAATCAAGACCATCAATCTCCGGGTTCTGTCCGAAACGGAAAGGGCCGAATACGAAGCGAGGTTCTATCAGGAGGCCAAGGCAGCGGGACACCTGAGCCATCCCAACATCGTCACCATTCACGACCTGGGGAAAAGCGGCGACGTGGCCTACATCGCAATGGAGTTGATGGAGGGCCGCGAATTGCAGGAAATGCTTTACGGCAAAGGACGCCTGCTGGTTACCGATGCACTGAACATTGCGATCCAGGTCGCGGCAGGATTGTCCTATGCACACCAGCGCGGGGTGGTGCATGGCGATATCAAGCCCTCGAACATCATGGTTCTCGGCGACAATCTTGTCAAAATTGCCGACTTTGGTATCGCGAAAATGGCTTCTGCCAGGGAGCGCAAGCAAGAGGACGGGATTTATGGAACACCCCCGTTCATGTCGCCCGAACAAATCCAGGGCAAATCCATTGATGTCCGCTCGGACATTTTTTCGCTCGGAGTAGTCCTGTATTACATGCTGACCGACCGGCTGCCCTTTCCCGCGGAAGACCTCGGTTCGCTCAAGAACCAGATTATTGAAACTGCCCCGGAAAAGCCCAGTTCAATAAACCCCGGAATTCCGGAA
Organism: Gallionellaceae bacterium; assembly: GCA_035531075.1. Classification (GTDB taxonomy): domain Bacteria; phylum Pseudomonadota; class Gammaproteobacteria; order Burkholderiales; family Gallionellaceae; genus 39-52-133. The sequence goes on along the minus strand of DATKTO010000037.1, from coordinate 398 downwards.
GCGCTGGATGCGGCCATATTCAAGTGCCTCGCAAAAGATCCCGATGCCCGCTACAAAAACGCCAATGACCTGGCCATTGATTTGCGCGCATGCCTTTCCGCATTGTTGCATACCAGTGCCGCCACACATCATCCTTTGACATCGAACGCCAGATTCAAGCGCTTGAGGAGTGTGGTCACCCCGCGGGGGTTCTCACGGAGCCTGGTCGCCTATGGCAGTTATTTTGCAATTTTTTCGATAGTTGCAATTTTCATGGTCGACATCGTTACACCTTCAACCATTCAGATGGAATTTCTTTATATATTCCCGCTGGTCGTGATCAGCCTGCATTGCGAGCGCATGAAACTGATCAGCGGCGCGGTGCTATTGGCACTATTGCTCCAGGGCATACACATTGT
>DATKTO010000036.1:0-2377 GCA_035531075.1 Gallionellaceae bacterium | reverse complement strand
CCTGCTTCACGATTGCGGGAAAATCACCACGCCGGTACATGTGGTGGACAAAGCGACCAAATTGCATACTCTTTTCGACCGTATTCATTTGCTGGATACCCGTTTCGAAGTGCTCAAGCGCGATGCCGAAATCGCAATGTGGCGCGAAGCTGCCGCAGCAGGCGCGGATGTGCAACGGATTGAGGCGGCCCGGCAAGCCTGCGCGGCCCTGACAATCCAGCTTGACCAGGACCGGGAATTTTTGCGCCACTGCAATGTCGGCAGCGAGGCTATGTCTGTCGAAGCGCAGCAGCGGGTGCACAGGATCGCGGCCTATCATTGGTGTGATACCGATGGCAAGCAGGCCACTTTTCTCAGCGACGACGAAGTCGAGAATCTCACCATACGCGCCGGCACGCTGACCGCTGCTGAGCGTGCCATCATCAATCACCATATCGTGGTGACCATCAAGATGCTGGAGTCACTGCCCTGGCCGAGACATCTCAAGAATGTTCCGGAATATGCCGGCGGCCATCACGAGCGCATGGACGGCAAGGGCTATCCGCGCGGGCTGACGCGCGACCAGATGTCGGTTCAGGCCAGGGTCATGGGGATCGCGGATATTTTCGAGGCACTCACCGCCAAGGACAGGCCTTACAAGAAAGGCAAAACCCTCACCGAATCGTTGACCATACTCGGCAAGTTCAAGTTGGGTGGACATATCGATCCCGACTTGTTCGATGTATTCATGCGGGAAAAAGTTTATCTTGAGTATGCCAAGAAATTTCTTGCGCCCGAGCAGATCGACGATGTGGATGTGAGCAAGATACCCGGTGTGAATATGATTCAGTAGCTGCGAATACTGCCAAAAATCGTCAGTTGGTGACGAAATTGAGTTGTTTTTCGGTAGCCCTGAAAATTTTAAAATTAAAATTAATAATTAAAAACAATTAGATGCAATTTTGGCATGGCTATTGCTTTGTCATACCGCAACACATGACTCAAATGTGTTCAATTCAAAACCAAGGAGCTTTAATCATGATGAAAAATATACAAAAGGGCTTTACCCTGATCGAGCTGATGATCGTGGTTGCGATTATCGGTATTCTGGCCGCCGTGGCAATCCCGGCCTACGGTGACTATACCGCCCGCGCGCAGGCTGCTGAAGCTTTCACGCTGATGGACGGCTTGAAGACGCCACTGACCGAACTCTATACTGCGTCAGGCGAGTTTGGCATCGACTCGACCGGCGCTTCCGGTGTTACCGGGATTACCTCCGGAAAATATGTAGCACACATCTGCACCGGCGAATCGCCTGCTGTTGGCACTAGTGCCGGAGTTTGTCCTTCTGGTATAACAGCTCAATCATTCGACGTTGTGGCCGTTTACCAAGCAACTAAAGTAAGCAGCAGGTTGATGCCAGCTACAGGTTTTCCCGGCACCAGCGTGCATATGTATTACAATCCGACCGATGGTTCGTGGAGTTGCAACAACGGAGACGGTAGCAATGATGACACAACAACGATTGCTACCGTTGCTGGCGGAGCTACCCCAAAGCCTTCAGCTGGTGTGAAAGCCGTGGCAGGTAAAGACGGGATTCCGGCTAACGTGCTGCCTAAATCTTGCGGTTCATAAGCTACCTCAGGGTAGTGTTGCAAGCATCAGCCCCTCGCAAGAGGGGCTTTTTTTTGGTCTTGGAGCGGGCTCGCTGAAGCCTGTCCTGCGAAATGCCGGGGTTCATCAAACGCGCTGAAACGCGCTGACAACGGCTAGTGTTTCTTGGCCGGTTCCAGCATCTGGCGTAACTCGCTAATATCGCTTTCGATGGAAGAGAGCTGGTAAAAGCTTCCACCCACTTGTTTGGCTATCCGCAACTGTTCAATCGCGGCATTCAGCCTGCCCTGCCAGGCATAGCTGTATGCCTGCGCCTGATGCTGTTCCAGGGGCTTGCCTTGCATGGCGTAGGCTCTGGCCTGCAGGTCGTAAAGGTTGGTGTCGCTGGGGTGCAGTGCGACTTGTTTGGTGAGCAAATTGACGGCGATTTCCGGCTGCTTGTCTTGCAGCAGCAGGTTGGTGTAGTCGTATATCAGGGCGCGGTGATCGGGAAAATTCAGTATAGCAGTCCGGTAAAACGCCAGTGCCGCGGCGTCATTTTTTTCAGCGCGCAAAACTTCCCCTTGCAGGGTTGCGATCATGGCGTTGTTGCTGGATGAGGGGCTGGAATTGGCCTGTTTCAGAAGCAGCGACATCTCACGGCTGGCTTTCGCGACCTGATTGTCGCGCAACAGCGAGCTCACCAGCCCATAGCGTTGCGCAATGGGGTTGCCGAAATTTTCCGGTCCCAGCGCTGCGCTGAAATAGGCAATGGCATTCCGGGCAGATTTTTGCTCGGCGAGGA
>DATKTO010000035.1:0-9701 GCA_035531075.1 Gallionellaceae bacterium | reverse complement strand
TACCTGCATAAAGGCAGAAAGGGGCAGCATACCCGTCAAATTCAATCTGAAAATCTGCTGAAAATTAAAAATCAGACGAAAATAAAAATTCAGATGGGTGGCAAGGCAAAAACAAAAGCGAGTTTTTCAACACAATAGGCAGGTAAGCAGCCTCTGGCTTAAGCAGAGGTACTCAGGCAGAGTGCGACCAATTTCAGCCAGTCAGCCTAGTGAATTCGCTGCCCGATAACAGCCACTCATAACTATTGGCAATCGACACAAAGCGGGAGTGCGGGCAAAACTTTCCAACCGTCTTCTCTTCGGCCAAAGTTGCCCCCCGTATTTTTATGCTAGAGTGGTCTGGCGTCATTGGCGGATTGTGCAGGGGCAGAGAACATCATGAGTCACGTCAGCAACACCCATGACGGCGGGCCGACCTATCTGTGGCTTGCCGCAATTCCCTTCAGCTTTTTTCTGGCCCTCGCCTGGGGCCTTACCCGCTTTCCGCTGCCGTGGCATTTCGATGCGCAGTGGGTGCCCAGCCTGGCACTATCGCTCGCCTTTCGTATTGACGGCCTGTCAGCCCAGATGCTGGCCCTGATCACTGGCATCGGCACCGGGATATTTGTCTACGCCAGCGGCTATCTCGCGCACGAACCGCGCCGGGGTCGGTTGTTTCTCGTGCTGCTGCTGTTCATGCTGGCGATGATCGGCGCCGTCACCGCCGACAACCTGATCCTGCTGTTCTTGTTCTGGGAACTCACCAGCCTCACCTCCTTCCTGCTGGTGGGTTTCAACCACGGGGACACACATGCCCGCGCGGCGGCTCGCCAGGCACTGCTGGTCACCATGGGTGGAGGACTGGCCCTGCTGGGTGGGATGTTGCTGCTCGGTCAGATGGCGGGCACCTGGTCTCTCTCCGGTGTCGTCGCCGCGGGACCATCCCTGGTCACCGATCCGCGCCTGCCCTGGGCCCTGGTGCTGGTCCTGCTCGGCGCCTTTACCAAGTCAGCACAATTCCCCTTTCATTTCTGGCTGCCCAACGCCATGTCCGCACCCACGCCGGTGTCCGCCTACCTGCATTCGGCCACCATGGTGAAGCTCGGCATCTACCTGATGGCGCGGCTCGACCCGGCTTTTAACAATCTGCTGCTCTGGGAAACGATGCTGATCGGGGTCGGCACCTTCACTGCGGTATGGGCTGCAGTAATGGCACTGCGTGAGCGCGACCTGAAACGTATTCTGGCATACAGCACGGTTTCTGCTCTGGGTACTTTGACGCTGCTAATCGGCCTGCCCAGTCCGGATGCCGGGCTGGCGGTGGTGGCCTTCCTGTTCGCACATGCCTTGTACAAAGCGCCCCTGTTCATGGTGGCCGGCAACATCGACCACGCTACCGGCACCCGGATTATCGATCATCTGATGGGCCTGCGCCGCGCCATGCCCTGGACCGCCGCCGCCGCCGTGTTGGCAGGGCTGTCCATGGCAGGCCTGCCACTTTCTTTCGGCTTCGTGGCCAAGGACCTGATTTCGATCGCCAAGACAGAGTCAGAAGTGATCGCCCTGGTGAGTTATGCGACCGTGCTGGTGAATGCCATCGCCATCGCCGTCGCCGGTGTAGCGGCGGTGCGCGTATTCTGGGGACCGCCTGAACCAACACACGGCCAGGTCCGCGAAGTATCCTGGCGCATGTTTATTCCACCCTTGGTGATCGTGCTGCTGGCCGTAGAGTTCGACTTTTTTCCGACCTTTGCCGATCCGCTTCTGATCGAGGCAGCGCGCAGCATCTCGCCACAACTGGGACAAGTGGACCTGGAGGCCTCCTATAATTTCGACATCCTGCTGTCTGCCACCGGCATTACGGCAGTGATTGGTTTGTTATTTTTTCTGTCCTGGGATCATCTGCACAAGGCGCTGCACCGAATACACTGGCTTGATCGTTACGGACCGGCTGCTTTATATGAGTATCTGCTGCACGGCCTGTCGCGCGTCGCCGCCTGGCAGACTCGGCGCTTGCAGCACGGTCGGCTCAGCGGTTATTTGCGTCTGACGCTGGCGGCATTGCTGGTGATGGGTGCCGGCACCTGGGCGCTAACCAACACCCGCATGGCGTTAAACACGCAATGGCCGCCGCAGGCCTGGGCATGGACGGTAGCTTGTGTGCTCATGGTGACTGGCGCCGGTGCGGCATTGTTTCTGAGGGAACGTTTGGCCTTGCTGATGGCCAGCGGGTTGATTGGTTACGGCTCTGCCGCGCTGTTCCTTTTCGCCGGCGCACCGGATCTGGCTTTCACCCAGTTTGCTGTGGAGACGGTGCTGGTTGTGGTGGCTGCGAGCGTGCTGCCGCGTTATGGGCCGACGCCTGAACAGCAGGAGCCATGGCGTCTTTCGAATCTTGCCCTGGCGGGTGCCGCCGGTGTGGGCACATTCTTCATACTCGCCAATCTGGCTGCGCTGCCGGTGCATCCTGAACTCGCCGAGTGGTTCGCCCAGCATAGCCTGGCCGACGCCCACGGCCGCAATGTGGTCAACGTGATCATCGTGGATTTCCGTGCCCTCGATACGCTGGGCGAGATCGCGGTGGTCGCCTTCTCACTGCTGGCGGCGGTGCCCCTGCTTGCTGGCCTTAAAGAAAGGCGAATGCCATGAGCCCACGGTCAACCCTTCTTGAGTATGCCGCCCGCCCGCTCTACTGGATCATGCTGGCATTTGCACTGTGGATCCTGCTGCGCGGTCACAATGAGCCCGGGGGTGGTTTCATCGGGGGACTGGTCGCAGTAGCGGGCAGCAGCATGCTCGCTACCGTCCTGGGCACCAAGGCAGCCCGCCGTTGGCAGCCTCTGGCACCGCTGACACTGGCCATGGCGGGTGTCGGGCTGGCCATGTTGTCCGGCCTGGCCGGAGCAGTAGCCGGTTTCCCCTTCCTCACACACCGGTGGGCGAACAGCGGTCTGTCCACAGTGATGCTGTTTGACCTGGGTGTTTTCTGCGCGGTGTGGGGGGCTCTGACCGGCTATATCTACGCCTTGATGGACGACGATGATGGAGAAATAGCGCCATGAGCCTCGTCCTCATGATTACCATCAGTCTGGTCGTAGCGGTGGGTGTGCTGTTGGTGCTTTCGCGCGACATGTTCCGCTTGATTGTGGGATTGGCCGTGTTGGGCAGCGCGACAAACCTGATCGTCTTCATGGCCGCGCGCCCCGGCAGTCTCATCCCGCCAGTGATTGAGGCCGGTGCCAACCAATTGCCAATGGCGGCGGCCAATCCTTTGCCGCAGGCACTGGTATTGACGGCAATCGTGATCGGCTTCGCGCTGCTGTGCTTCGCCCTGATGCTCGGCGCGTCGCTCGCCCGCAGTAGCGGAAACGACGATGTGGATCGCATGCAGGCGGCCGAGCCACCTGACACCGACCCGGTCAAGCCGCAGGTACTGGAGGATTGATGCTGGTACTCAGCCCGCTCCTCGTACCCCTGTTCACCGCCTTGTTGACCGCTCTGCTGTCGAAACAGGGAACATGGCGTAAGGGCGTGAGCTTGCTCGGTTCTGTCGTCCTGCTGCTGTGTGCCATCCTGCTGTTGGTGGAAGTAACGCAAGGTGGTCGCCAGTCGGTGGCACTCGGCAACTGGCCGTTGCCCTACGGCATCGAATTTTCCGCCGACCGCTTGAGCGCTGCCCTGGTACTGATCACAGCGCTAATTGGAACCGCTGTAATGTTGTATGAACTGCGATGGAACGAAACAGCATCGGCCGGACCCGGACTTCATCCTCTGCTGCATGCGCTGCTGGCTTCAGCGGGGGCGGTTTTCCTGGCAGCGGATCTGTTCAACCTGTACGTATGGTTCGAGCTGATGCTTATCTGTGTACTCGGCCTGTTGGTTCTGGGCGGGACACGGCGCAATATGGAAGCAGCGTTCAAATATTTTGCTGTCAGTATGCTCGGCACGCTGCTGTTGTTGGGTGCCACAGGGATGCTCTATGGTGCCACCGGACAGTTGAATTTTGCTGCCCTGCGCGAGGCCGCCCTGCGTCCTGAAGTGGCGGGTACCCTGCCGATCTATGTCGGCTTGATTCTGCTGGCTTTGCTACTCAAGGCGGGCGCGTTCGCGCTGTTTGCGTGGCTACCGGCAAGCTACCACACACTGCCTGCACCGGTGCTGGCAGTGGTGGGCGGGCTGCTCACCAAGGTCGCGGCCTACGTCCTGCTGCGCCTGCTGGGCGATGTGTTCGTCGCCATGCCGGGCATGCTGATCGAGTCTCTCGGTTGGCTGGCAGTAATCACCATGGTGACCGGTGTACTGGGAGCAGCCTATCATTGGGATCTGCGACGCATACTCGCTTTTCACATCGTCAGCCAGATCGGCTACCTGCTATTGGGGATTGCATTGGCAACTCCTTCCGGTGCGGCAGGAACGGCCTATTTCCTGTTTCACAACATGCTGGTCAAAGCCAACTTGTTCCTCATCGCCGGACTGATGTGGGCCGCTGCAGGGCATTACGACCTGCGCCGCATCGGCGGTTTGTATCGCGCGCGGCCTTTGTTGGCCGTGCTGTTCCTGGTGAACGCGTTTTCCCTGGTGGGTGTACCGCCCACATCCGGTTTCTGGGGCAAGTTTCTGCTGCTGCGTGAAGCCTTCGCACAGGGCCGCTTCGTGTGGGGAGGCGTAGCCCTCGTGGTAGGATTTTTTACCCTTTATTCCATGAGCAAGATCTGGCTGGAGGGATTCTGGAAACCGCATCCGCTGGATGAGCCAAACAGCGTCGCCATTTCTAAGCCTTTGCCGGTGGCGGCGTACGCTGTTGTCACTGGCGTCAGCCTGCTCATTCTGATCATGGGGATTTTTCCGGAGCCGTTTGTCCACTATGTGGAAACCGCTACCGGTGCATTCTGGACAGCGGGAGGCATGCAATGAACAAACTGCCGGCGGTTGGCCTGCTGTTTCTCAACTTGCTGAAGGAAGTGATCGTGTCTGGATGGACCACCGCTGCGATCATCTTGCGCGACGGCAAAGACGTGCAACCGGGATTCGTGCGCATGTCTTACGGTGACCTGAGCGACACCGCAGCCAACTTGCTGGGTGCACTGATCACCCTGACACCGGGCACCACCATCGTGGACATTGATCTGGAACGCAAGGAGTTTCTGCTGCACCTGCTGGATCGTGACTGCGCCGAGGCGACGCTTGCCTCGATCAATCACGATTTTCTGTTGCCCTTACGCACCCTGTTTGGAGGTGCTTCATGACGCTCCCGATGGTGTTTGTGCTGGCAGCGGGGGGCGCCGCGCTGATGGGCGTCTACCGTTTGCTCGCGGGTCCTTCGAATACCGACCGGGTTGTCGGCCTGGACATCCTGTTCTCGGTGGCTGTCGTTCTCTGTCTCATTGCCGCGTGGGTGAGCAGGCGTACGGTCTACCTCGACGTAGCCATCGGTCTGGCGCTGGTCGGCTTCGTCGCAACCCTGGCATGGGCGCGCCTTATCCCGCGCCTGATCCGGGCCAATCGAAAAGAAAACGTGGAGGATGCATCATGACCTTCCTGGGCTGGGCAATCTGCCTTCTGGCGATGACCATCCTGCTCATTGCCGCAGTTGGCATCATCCGCCTGCCCGATGCCCTTGCTCGTCAGCATGCCGCCACCAAGGCGGCGACGCTCGCCGTATCGCTGTTCGCACTCGGCCTGGCGCTCGTGGCCTGGGATGCGGCCTGGGCCTGGCGCCTGACGGTATTGGTTGTGATTCTCTGGATGACTTTGCCGCTGGCCTCCCACGCGCTGGCCCGCGCGGGGGTAGCAGAGACGGAACTTCAGGAATGACAAAACAGCATTGAGTATGCGCTAAAGGTTAAATGTTTCCAGGTAATATATTTTTGCAACCCGTTTCAGCATAGTCCATTTGTCCAACATCGAGACTATGGTTAGTCCTTGGCCGAAGCATTTTCGGGTGTGTATGAAATTTTGTGTATTTTATGAATGACTGAAATTGACCGCATATTGCCCGTTTAGATTAGTTAATACAACTGTCCGCTTCACCCTCGATAACGGACTTAATATTAAGGGCATTCATGGGTAATGCACCATCAGCCTTGTCGGATAACGACAGTTGATCTTGTCGCTATCCTTTTGTTGGATCAGACCTCCGTTTGTTCTGCCATCTCCAAAGCATCGTCTACCTCTATGCCAAGATAGCGCACGGTACTCTCCAACTTGGTGTGCCCAAGCAACAACTGAACCGCCCGCAGATTCTTGGTACGCCGATAGGTCAGGGATGCCTTGGTCCTTCGCATGGTATGAGTACCGTATTTTTCAGTATCCAACCCAATCTCACTGACCCAGGCATGCACAATGCGGGCATATTGCCGTGTGGACAGATGGAGTGAATTGCTTACCTGATGTTTTCAATCGGAGGAAAAATATACTCGATGATGGGTCTGTTGATACTGATATACATCGCGGTTCAATCTCGTATCGCCTATGGTTTCCGGGTGCGTATTACCCAGACCGCAATAAGCTATTTTGAGAGTAAAGCATTAGGTGAGCGAATAATGCAGGCAGAAAAAAGACTGACTGACACTATCGAGAGCTTCCCGGATGAATTCGCCTTGTTTGATATGGATGACAATTTGGTATTGTGCAACTCGAGATATAGTTAAAAACATGGCAAATCTGCGGGGGTGGAAAGCCTCATCGGCAAGAGATTCTCTGACCTGGCACGCATGGCCATTGAGCAGGGAGAGGTTACAGAATCGAAAACTGGTTTTCGTAGTTATTTTTTGCCAGGCGATCAATCGAGCCGCGGCAGCATTCACCTTACGCGGAAAGGTGACATCATCACCATGCACAGTGATTTTCAACGCAACCTTGATAATGTAGTTTCGTTGACAACAGCGCAGGTGGTAAACAATATATTATTCAGTTTTTCTCAAGACGGCATAGCTGTCATCCAAAATGGAATCATAGCAAGCCACAACTCCAAACTGGAACAATTACTGGGCTACAGCGCTGGCGATTTGGCCAATCTTACTGTGCAGTCTCTCTCACCTCAGTTTTCCGACGGCATTAATGCGAGTATTTATATGCAACTGAGAGAGGGAAAAGTACATCAAGGCGAAATCAAACTGCTGATGAAGGATGGTTCCTTTTTACTTTGCCACTATTCCTGCAAGGCAACCAACCCCAGCGATTTAAAACAAGCAATTGTTTGGGTGTTTACCAAAATAGATCATTGACCTGCAGAGTCAGTCCCCTTATGGTTTCATGCGATCTGCTTCATATCGAACTCATTTACAACTAATCTACATTCACTGGGGGCAGGCCCTGTTAGCTTAACTTAGTGTCCATCGAACTGCGCACAGGCCAAAACGCCCAATCGCAAATTGCGGCACGCTGCCACCCATCTACTTTCCGGATGGAGGTGTTCAATATCTCGAACAGGTGATGCGGCTACACGACTAAAATATTTCAATATTCGAACAGCAAAAAGCCGGAACATGTCCGGCTTTTCGAGTGTTAAGTTGGATTAGAACTTGAACAAGCCACCAATTGAGATCAGGGTTGCATTGCCGTTCGTTCCATAGCCGTTAAATCCAGGATTCGTATTATCGTTAAATTTATATTTATCCCAGCCTAAACGGATACCCACTGCTGTGCCGATGTTGAATTGACCACCGAAGCCATATGTGAGAGCTCTATTATTTGCATCAGAGCCGGTGAAGGTACCGCCAGGTTTGCCGGTAATCACCGCGTAACCCAATTTCCCGAACAACGAGAATTGTTCATTGAGCGGGATAGAGCCAATACCACTCACACTGAAGCCAGTGGATTTCACAGTATTACTACCACTTTTGATTTCGCCCAGGTTGAGATATTCAGCTTCAACGGCAAAGTTAGGATTGAAGTCGTGGCCGATAAACGCACCCCAGCCGGTTGGGTTGGAAGAGTCCAAAGTGATGTTATCAAGACTGGTGTTAGCCTGACCCACCCTGACACCAACATACATATCAGAAGCTACAGCAGGAACGGCAACGACGCACAACATTACAGCAATCGCAATTTTCTTCATTATTTATTCCTTAAAATGTTTGGTTGCAAAGTGCCCTGTGTGCGACAACACAAACAGACCACCTCATTAATTGAATCAAACGTGCTTGTTTGAATCCTTGATGACTTCTTTTGCATCACCGTAGGTTTTCTCGGCTTTTCCGGAAATTTGTTTGCCGAGGCCTTTGACCTGCTGCTCTTTGCTGCCGACCAACTGTCCAGCCTTTTCCTGCACCTTACCGGCGACTTCCTTTAATGATCCTTTGACTTGATTCTTGTTCATGATCAGACTCCTTTATCAAAATTAATAGGCTTTCCCAATACAGCACTGTTGCACAGACAGGTTCAAGCTTAATTGGGATTAATCTTCAAATTATTGTGTACAGCCTTAACAGCTTCCACTTTTGTCGCAAGTGCCGTGGCACGATCGGATTCCTTCGTGCTGCCAACTGTTCCGGTTAAATCGACAACGCCATGATCGGTACGAACACTGATGTCCCGCCCCTGGACCCATTTATCCTTGGCGAAACTGGCTTTTACTTTTGTGGTTATGGTCGCATCGTCAATATATTGACCGGTAGTATCGGTGGACGTATCCGCCGCGAAGGAAAATGCTGGCATGAGAAGCGCAGTGGCCAAGAGAAACCCCCCAACAAATTTGATATTCATAATAGCTCCTTAGTAAATTTTCTATGATTAGAGACATTGCTGACTTGTTTTCAGAAGTGTCGTAGCTGTTACACAACGCTCACAAATGGATGATGTGGGTTGGCAATGAATCCATCTGTGCGTTGTCACACATAATCAAGGACTGTCAGCTATTCACGCGTACTGCCTAATAGCCTGCTCATATAACTATGTGTGCTGGCGAACGGTTTTATCAAACTTAAACGCTTATCTTGACGTGCCATGATCCTTAGTTAGTTTTGCGTCATGCAGTGTGAATTTAAATTCAAAGGAGCTTAAATGAACAAAATCCTGAAATACTTAAAGATGCACGGCGAGAAACTGGATGCTGAAATTGCTGAGGGTGCTCATCTCTCACTTTCAAAGACACGTATTTTTTTGGCGGAACTTGCTTCTAAACACGAGGTCGTGTTGTGTGATTCGATCAGATTTGAGAAGGGTAAGAAAATAGAGGGAATACTATGCCGAGTGTCCGGGTTCATTCCAACAGCAGCATCAGGTAGGAAAGCCAAGGTTGTTGGGTAAGGAGCTATTTATATGCAAACAGGTATAGTCAAATGGTTCGATGATTCAACGAGTATGGGGTTTGTCACCCCAGATGATGGCAGCGACGATTTGTTAGCACACTTCTCCCCGATCAATATGAACGGTTTCAAGTTCATCAAAAAGGGACTAAGGATCAGTTTTGAAGTAACACAAAGTCCCCAAGCAGGCAGGCAGGCGTCGAACATCAATATCACAACCACCTAGCCTGTTTCTGGAGTTCCCCTTCATCACCATTTTCAATATTCGCCAAGCAAACCTATTGATGCGCTTCAGGCACTGCAAAGGAACTATTACGAGCTGAAGGGCAGCAATTGGCACGAATGCGACCTTTGTCTGTCAAGCAGGAACTCTCGCGTTTGCGTGCTCGCTTCCCGGTGATTCCCAAGCCGGTCACTACCGGACTCATTGTGACGGAATAGGCTGGAAGACAGCTGCGACGGCGTGATGGTTAA
>DATKTO010000034.1:0-25744 GCA_035531075.1 Gallionellaceae bacterium | reverse complement strand
GTCTGCAATGCCATCTGCAATTCTTTTTTTCGGTCACCCGGAAACAGCACGGCCATTAACGCAGATGCCTGGCCGGAATGAACAAAGCCGGATCGACCATCGCACCGTTCAGTATCACACTCCAGTGCAGGTGCGGGCCGGTGGCGCGGCCGGACATACCGGAAAGCCCGAGTTGCTGGCCTTTGCTCACCGAGTCACCGCTTCGGACTTCGCTCTGGTCCAGATGGCAGTACATGGTGATGAGGCCGTTGCCATGGTCGACAAAAATCGTCTTGCCGTTGAAGAAATAATCGTCCACCGCCAGCACGGTGCCCTGTGCGCTGGCCTTGATCGGTGTGCCGCGCGCGACCGCCACATCCAGCCCTGCATGCGGCGAGCGCGGCTCGCCGTTGAAGAAGCGGCGCAGGCCGAAATTGCCGGACAGCCTGCCTTTGGCGGGAATCATAAAAGCCAGGTCGGTTTTTTCCTCGTTGCGCCAGTGGAGTTTGAGTTCCTTGATGGTGGCGATTTCGCGCACAGCGCGTGCTTCATCCTCGGGCGAGAGCTCTACCTTGCCTTTATCTTGAAGAGTGATGTGCTGCTCGGGATAGGCCTTGGACTTGACCTCGAAGGTCTGTGCTCTCGTTTCGTCGCCAAACTTAATGTTCAGCTCATGCGAACCCGGCTTGATATCCAGCGGCAGACCGACCACGGCATACCATTTCTTTTTGTCGGCGGTAACGAGCACCGCCTGTTCGCCCAGCCATGCTTGCGGCTTGTTCGCTTGATGCAGCACCTTGCCGAGCGCAACAATCGCCACGCCGCCGGGCACACTGGAAGCCTGCGGCAGGCTGGCATGCGCAAGCAGCGGTGCGGACAATAGTAATATATTGATTATATTTAATATTTTAGGGATGATCGCGTTGGTTTTGGACATGTCGTTCTGTAAAAGTATTGTCTGCTTAATATTGGCTATCAAGCTGTTTGGGATGAGATTTATTCTTTGGCAATATACCGCACATTGATCCTTTCGCACCGCATTACTTAGTGGGTAAAGAGCTTGCATGGTTCGCTGGCGACCATGCTTTATTCGGCGATAATATGCAACATAGTTTTTTCAGAATAAACGGGGCGGGTTAGACCATGTGGCTGCAAAAAGAAATAATCCTGAAACCCAGGGCGCGCGGGTTTCATTTGATCACCGCGGAACTGCTGCGCGAGCTGCCGGAGCTGCGCGATTTTAAAGTCGGCATGATGAATGTGTTTATCCTGCACACCTCGGCCTCGCTCACCATCAACGAAAACGCAGATCCCACGGTGCGCCAGGATTTTGAAAGCTATTTCAATCGCGTTGTGCCGGAGAATGCGCCGTATTTTGCGAGCATCCGCTACGCGGCTTGCCTGCTAAAACCTCTGCGCATCAGGACGAAGGCCCGGATGATATGCCCGCACACCTTAAGACGAGCTTGCTGGGATGCAGTCTGAATATTCCCATTACGAATGGACAGCCGCGCCTGGGCACATGGCAAGGGATATATCTGTGCGAGCACCGCGATCACGGCGGCAGCCGCCGGGTGGTGGTGACGCTGCAGGGAGAGTAGAAATAACAGGGATAGTCTCAATATATAACGTGTCCTCTGTTATTCTGTTGTTGCCGTTCTTTCGGCCAAACTGGAGAAGTTGCTACGTTCATGAACGCCCCATTCTTTTGTTTACTCACCCTTTCCCTGTCATTGCTCTCTGCATGCAATAAAGCTGATGAGACTTTCTATCAGGGCTATGTGGAAGGCGAATGGCTGTATCTGTCTGCGCCGCAGGGTGGCTATCTGGAGACCTTGAATGTGGCGCGAGGCGATCATGCCGTCAAGGGGGGCAATGCGTTCACCCTTTCCGGCGAGCAGCGTGCCGCGCAAAATTCCAGCCGCACTGCCGCGCTGGAGGCGCAGCTGTATGCCGCCGAGTCGGCGCTTAATCTGGCCACCTCACAGTTGAAGCGGCAGGAGGAGCTGGCCAGACAGAATTACGTTTCGCCATCGCATATCGACGAGATGCTTACTGCACAGAAACAGGCACTCGCACAGGTGCGGGTGCTGCGCGAGCAGCTCACCAACAAGAGTGTGCAGCTGCCGGCGAATGGTGAGGTAACGGAAATCTATTATCGGCAGGGGGAGTGGGTTCCGGCCGGGCAGCCGGTGCTCAGCCTGTTGCCCGACGACAAGCGCCGCATCCGCTTTTTTGTAGCCGAAACGCAATTGGCCAAACTATCCCCGGGGCAGTTGATCAAGGCGCAGTGCGATGGTTGCGCTGCACCTATTCCCGCCAGGATCAATTTCATCTCGGCGCAGGCCGAGTACACGCCGCCGGTGATTTACAGCCAGGGTTCGCGCGAGAAGCTGGTGTTTCGCGTGGAGGCGCAACCCGAGCCGCAGGATGCGCTGCGCCTGCGCCCCGGTTTGCCGGTTGAGGTGAGGCTGCAGTGAGCTACGCCATCGACGTGCGCGGTATCAACAAGCACTTCGGCGACAAGCACGTGGTGCGCGACCTTGCGCTGCAGGTGAAGCAGGGCGAGATATTCGGCTTCCTCGGCCCCAATGGCAGCGGCAAGACCACTTCGATCCGCATGCTTTGCGGTCTGCTCACGCCGGACAGCGGCGCAGGCACTTGTCTGGGTTACGACGTGCTGAACGAAAGCGTGGAGATCAAGAAGCAGGTGGGCTACATGACGCAGCGGTTTTCGCTGTGGGACGACCTGACCATCGCCGAAAATCTCGATTTTGTGGCACGCATGTTCGGCATGAAGGAGCGCAAGAAGGCGGTGGCGCAGGCGCTGGCCGGGCTGGAATTAAGCGGGCGTCAGCACCAGCTGGCCGGCACGCTGTCGGGCGGGTGGAAGCAGCGCTTGGCGCTGGCCTCCTGCCTGCTGCACCGTCCCAAACTGCTGTTGCTGGATGAGCCAACGGCCGGTGTCGACCCCAAGGCGCGGCGCGATTTCTGGGAAGAAATCCATCGCCTTTCGGCAGAGGGGATTACCATTCTTGTTTCCACGCATTACATGGATGAGGCGGAACGCTGCCATCGTCTGGCTTATATTGCCTACGGCAATCTGCTTGCTGTTGGCACTTCGCAGGAAATTATCGCATCACAGAATCTGGCGACCTGGGTGGTAAGCGGCAAGGGGGCGCATGACCATGCCGACGCTCTGCGCCTTCTTCCCGGCGCGGATCAGGTCACAACATTTGGCACCCGGCTGCATGTCAGCGGCAAAGACGCGAGTGCGCTGGGGGCGGCTATTTCAGGCTATGGCAAATCCCATGATCTGCTGGTCGAGCCCGGCTCTTCCACGCTGGAAGATACCTTCATCCATCTGATGCGCAATGCGCAGGATCAGTTCGGAGATAAATGATGTTCAGGCAAATACGCAGAATGTCGTGGCAGCGCTGGCTGGGTATCGTTACCAAGGAATTTATCCAGCTCAAGCGTGACCGCCTGACCTTTGGCATGATTCTCGGCATTCCCATTATCCAGTTGCTGATTTTTGGCTTTGCCATCAATTCAGACCCCAAGCATCTGCCCACGGTGGTGTTGGTGAACGAGTCGAGCGCCTTCACGCGCAGCTATATCTCGGCCATGAAAAACAGCGCCTATTTTGATCTGGTTGCTACCGTTTATTCCGAACGCGAGGCTGAGCGTTTGCTTGATCGCGGGGATGTGCAGTTTGTGGTCACCTTTCCGCAGAATTTCCAGCGCGCGCTGATACGGGGCGAGCGGCCTGCCATTCTGGTGCAGGCGGATGCAACGGATCCCGTTGCCGCTGCCGGTGCGCTGTCTGTGCTCAACCACATCGGCAATGAAGTGTTCGTCGCCGATATGCCCGGCTTTCATCCGCCGCTTAGCGGTGATCTGATCGAATTGCGCGTGCAAAAACGCTATAACCCGGAAGGGATCACTGCCTACAATATCGTGCCGGGGCTGATCGGGGTGATTTTGACCATGACCATGGTGTTGATGACCGGGCTTGCAATGACGCGCGAAAGGGAGCGCGGTACCTTCGAAAATCTGCTTGCCACACCCGCCACGCCGTTCGAGGTGATGACCGGCAAGATCGTGCCCTACATACTCATCGGCCTGATTCAGGTCAGCGTGATATTGCTGGCCGCGCACTGGATTTTCCATGTGCCGATGCTGGGCAGCCTTGTGCTGTTGTATGCGGTGGTGCTGCTGTTTATCTGCGCGAACCTGACCCTTGGTATCACCTTCAGTTCCATCGCGCAAAACCAGTTGCAGGCGATGCAAATGACATTCTTTTTCTTTCTGCCTTCCATATTGCTGTCCGGCTTTATGTTTCCGTTTCGCGGCATGCCGCTGTGGGCGCAGGTGATCGGCGATTGCCTGCCGTTAACGCATTTTTTGCAGCTGGTGCGCGGGATTATGCTGAAGGGTAACGGCCTGGATTTGATGCTGCATCATATCTGGCCGTTGCTGCTATTTATCGTGGTGGTGCTGGGGGTAGGGCTTAAGACTTTCCGGCGTACGCTGGACTAAGGGCGTCTCTAAAAATCCAAACCTCGTCGCGATACTGCGTTACCCAGGAAATTTAAATGCTTACATATCATAAATATGCTGCGCTCTTAAATTTCCTTCGCGCCCGAGAGTCCTTCGACCTTCACCGGCATGATCGCGCACGGCTCTTTCCAGCCCGATTTGCCGTTCGCGAGAAAACCGCCTTCATTGGAGCCCCACACCATCACCGAGCCGTCACGCAGCACGGCCGCCGAGAACAAGGGAGCTGCCGCCACGTAGACCGCATCATGCACGCCCGGCACGGGAAAAGGCGTGAGCCGTTTTCTGTCGTCGGTGACGGTGAGCTCGCAGCTCCGGTTGCGTCCCCAGGTGAGGACGGTGCCATCGCGCGTGAGGAGCAGGGCGTGGCCCGGTGCGACCGCCGCGTCGACAATGTCGCGCACACCGGGCAGGGGTCCGGGAGACTTGCGCGAGCCGTCGGTGCCGTCACCGAGATAGGTGCCATCCCCTTGCGGAAAGCCCCACGATTTCACCATGCCGTCGACTTCGACCAGCACGTTCACCCCCATCTCGCCGGCGATAAGCGGTACTCGCCGCAACGGCAGCAGCTCGGCCGCCTGCGCCTGCAGCGCAAGGCAGGCAAGCGAGGCGAGCAGCAGAAAAATAATACGGGTCATAGAGCCTCCGTCAGTTATTGTTAAAAGCGCAAAACATTTTAAACATAGGGCCGCATGACAGCAACCGCCATCGCAAAAACAGTGCAAGGGGTCAGTTTCGGTATAATTTAATGGCCGCCGCCGTGTGCTGGTGGCGCTGCGGGGAGAATAGGCCTTGCTACGTTTTGCGGCTGACTGCATTGAGGTACAGCGCAACCGAACCCGCCACCAGCCACAGGCTGCCAATCGCGGCGATCCAGAAACCGGGCGCGCCGCGCGCGGGGCCGACTGTGTCGGTGAGCCCAAGCAGGTAGCCGCCACCCAGCCCTGCCCCCCACAGCAAGACCACATAGATCAGCATCGGCACCACCGATTTTTTGTAGCCGCGCAGCGCATTCACCGCCACGGCCTGCAGCGCGTCGCCCAGATGGTAGAGCGCAACCAGCGAGATCAGCGGGATTGCCGCTGCCTGCACTTGCAGGTCGGTGGTGTAGAGAGAGGCAATCAGCGGCGCGCCCAGCCAGAAGATGAGGCTGATGACAGCACCGATCGTCATGCCAAGGCGGATGCCTTCCCAGCAGGTGTGGCGGGCGCGCTCGTGCCGGCCGGCACCGATGGCCTGGCCGGCCAGCACCGCGGTGGCATTGCCAATCGCAAGCGGAATCATGAAGGCGAAGGCGGCGAGGTTGGCAGCGATCTGGTGGGCGCCGGAAACGACAGGGCCGAGGCGCGCGATGAACAGCGCCATGAAGGTGAAGGCGGTGACATCCGCGATGAAGGTGAGGCCGATGGGAACGCCCAGCTTGAGAAATTCCAGAATCGCTTTTAAATCAGGTGCGGCAAAACGTTTGCGCAATTCGAATTGCGCGTAATTCGGGTTTCTCAAACACCAGCCCCAGGCGAGCGCTGCCATCAGCCAGGCATCCACTGCGGTTGCGACCGCGCAGCCCGGCCCGCCCAGCTCGGGCGCCCCTAGCAGGCCGTACATGAACACTGCATTGAGGGGAACCTTGATCGCGAGCGACAGCAGGTTGAAAAACATCACCGGCCACGGGCGGCCTATGCCTGTTGAGAGTCCAAAGAAGATGCGCAGGGCGAAGAGGCCGGGCACGCTCCAGGCTGAGGCGTCGAGGTAGGCGCGTACCTTTGTCTCTACCGCGGGCTGCAGTTGCGCGAGGGCAATGAAAGGTTCGGGGTTGCGCAGCACCAGGATCGCCGCCAGCGCCAGCAGCAGCGAGATCCAGGCGCTCTGATGGATCTCGCGCCCGATCTCGGCACGCAGGCCTGCGCCATAGAGGTGGGCAATGATGGGTGGCAGCGCGAGCAGGACGCTGATCAGCGACATCAGCACGGTGCCCATGATCGAAGCGGCAATGCCGACCGCGGCAAGATCGATGGCAGAAAGCCGGCCGGCCATCGCCGTGTCGATGACGGCGTTGGCCATCACCGCAAGCTGCGCGACCAGAACCGGCCAGGCCAGGTGCAAGAGTTCGCGGGTCGATGAGGCTGTTGGTTGCATAGCAGTGTTCAAGTCATGTGTCAGGCGCAGTCAGGGCGCCTTGTGTTTGTCGAAGCGGAGCAGTGGGGGAGCAATATACCCGAAGCGCAATCGCTGAGCACGATCCCCCGAGCACAATCGAAAGAAGCGAGGCTCAGGTGAGGGGGCGGCTTGAACTCGCGCTTTTGATACCCATGTCAGAAGAATCCCGTCATCAGGGAATCTGTGCATTAGGCCGAGGAAGCTGCACGCGCAGGACAAGGCTGATTTGACTTGATTCGCCATAACAGACGTCAGCGGCGCGGCTTTACGCGTTGAACATTGGCGTATTGCCTGGAGCAGTGGCCCCCAACAAGGAGAACGACATGGAATACAGCGAAGAACTCATTCAGCAGGTATGGGCAAAAGGCCGCGGCAGCGGCGAAATCGATACCGATGTGTGGCGCGAGGACGAGTGCGGCGCCTGGATCAGCCGTATGGACTATGGCAGAACGGATACCGACTTTGGCTGGCAGATTGTCAACGTTACGCCCGGTGCACCGGACACGCTGGAAAACCTGCGTCCCTTCCATCATCACAACGGCTACGATGTGGCCAACAAAAAGGCCAGGCGCCACGTCACGGCCGACCGCACCGGACTTGCCACCTTCGAGCATACGTCTCAGCCGCGCAACCGCAAGGTCTGAACGGCGGGGTTCTGTTCAAACCTGGAGCAAGCCCTGCGTTTTTTTTGCATCAACGCCCCGGTTCGGGGCCCGGCACGCTCACGGGTGAAGTGATGCGGTCTGACATGAGCCAATTCAGGTCTGTCACCGCAAAGCAAGAAGGGCTGCCACTGGCAGCCCTTCTTGCTTTGCGGTGACAGGATATCTATTGGGGCATATTTAATATTTATGCTTGCTGTGGCTGGTCGCCATAAACCTGCTGCAGCAACATGTCCGCGGTTTGTTCCAGCAGCGCCACATCCAGTGTGCCGATGCACTGCTCAGCCATGTTGATTCCGCTGAGTACCGAGGGGCGTTCGCTCTCGGTTATTTCCCAGATGTCGGTTGTATCGCCTCTTGCTCTTACGGCAAGCAAGGTCTCGACGGCTGCATTCAGGGTGGAGATGGCATCCTGGATCTTTGTTTGGTGTTGTTCCAGCGCAGATAGAACAACAGACATCGCTGCCGCGAGGCGGCTGAAGGCAATCACGTTAAATTTCCCGAGGCATGCCGCCTGGTAAGCTGCATGCATGTCCATTGCATAGATATCCTTCAGGCCGTGCGTGACGGGGATGCGAAGGGAGCTTTTTTTTGTCTTCATTTGTCCTTAAGCGGCTGTATTTTTCAATTTTTACTGGGTGCGCAGAGATGGAAAGTGTCGGGCAAACCTGGGGAAGGCTTTTATTCAGTTTGTTTTTCTACGTTTTTCTGCATGTCCTGCGCTTGTTGCTGGATGGTGCTGTCAACAGCTTTGGCTTTATCCAGCGCGCTGCGCTGCTCCTCAAATAACTTGGTCTTTGAGCTGTTGTCCGGGCTGCATCCCAGTAAGCTCAGGCTTGCCAGTAAAATAATCAGATAGTTTGGCATCTTCATTTTATATTCCTTTTACGTGCAGGTTGAGGCTGGAAAGTCGGCAATTGTTAACTGTAAATGTAATGCATGGGCCTGATATAAGCTATGAGTTTTTTTCCGGAGCTGATACAGCAGCGTGAACTCGAGGATGATCACGGCGATCGGGCCCGAGATGCTGGTCTTGACCGTGGGTTTTGAACAGGATGCTCATGATGCCTGCCAGCAACAAGCCGAACACAGTGATGATGGTGTAGATGCCGAAGCCTTGCCATTCCAGCAGGGTGTATAAACCCAGCATGGCGAAGATGCTCAGGTTTTCGTTGAAGTTCTGCACCGCGATGGAGCTGCCAGCGCCCATCAGCAGGTGGCCACGATGTTGCAGCAGTGCGTTCATGGGCACGACGAAGAAGCCGCCCATTAAACCGATGAAGATAAGCAATGCAATGGCAAGCGCGGGGTTGGAAACCGGGATCATGACCAGCACGACCAGCCCCATCGCAATGCCCACTGGCAACACTTTTACCGCCTGATTTATTTTGACAAATTTGGCGGCCAGCAATGCGCCTATGGCAATGCCCACCGCAACATAGACGGTAAGCAAAATGGCTTTGCTGGCGCTGTAATTGAGCGCAACTGCGGCCCAGGCGAGCACGATCAGGCGTAGGGTGGCACCTGTGCCCCAGAACAAGGTGGTGACGGCTAGCGATACTTGGCCTAGGGGATCTTTCCACAGCAGCCAGAAGCAGTGCGAAAAGTCCTTGAGCAAAAATACCGGATTGCGGCTAAAGGGTTTGTGGTCGATCGGAACGCGTGGAATGTAGAGATTGAACGCCGCTGCAACGAGATAGATCAGGCTGATGGCGGTTATTGCCATCTCGGGCGCGGTGTCTATGCCGGTCTCGATCAGCGGCACATCCCACAGCTGCAGCAGGTAGGCGGCAATGCCCGGGTTGATCAGCGCTGCGCTGACGCCACCGCCCAGTACAATCGCCGCCACGGTAAGCCCTTCAATCCAGCCGTTGGCCATGACCAATTTTTCATGCGGCAGGTATTCGGTCAGGATGCCGTATTTGGCGGGTGAGTAAGCGGCAGCGCCAAAACCCACCAGGCCATAGGCGACTAAGGGATTGGCGCCGATGAGCATGGCGAGACAGCCGCTGAATTTGATGGTATTGCTGATAAACATCACCCGGCCTTTGGGCAGGGAGTCGGCGAAGGCGCCGACGAAAGGGGCGAGCACAATGTAGGAAAAAACAAAGAATTCCTGCAGTACAGGAGTATGCCAGCTTGGTGCGTGAACTTCCTTGAGCAGGGCAATGGCAGCAAAAAGCAGGGCATTATCGGCAAGCGCAGAAAAAAATTGCGCAGCCATTATGGTGTAAAAACCTCTGTTCATCGGGAAGCGTTTAAAGTCAGATGTGGTTTTATATCACGAAAAGGTTGCGCCTGCTATCATTCGCTCACTTATGTCTCTTTAAGTTCTCAGTTATGTCACGTCCGATTTTAGCCCGCATCGATCTATCTGCATTGGAGCGCAATCTCCATGCTGCACGCCGTTTGACCAGCGCCCGCATCATGGCAGTGATAAAGGCAAATGCCTATGGCCATGGTTTGCTGCGCAGCGCGGAAGCACTGGCGGGCGCGGATGGCTTTGCGCTGCTGGATGCGGGCGATGCGGTGCGCTTGCGCGAGGCGGGATTCCGCCAGACGATACTGTTGCTGGAAGGTGTTTTTTCAACTGACGAAATGGCGTTGCTGGCGGAATACGATATTGCAGCGGTGCTGCATAGCCCGCACCAGCTTGCCATGCTGGATGCCTATCCGCGCCGTGGCAGCCTGTCGCTGTGGCTCAAAGTAAACACCGGCATGAACCGCCTGGGCTTTTTGCCGCAGGATGTGCCGGCAGTGATGGCGCAACTCAGGGAGCACCCTGCGGTGCGAGATGTCACCCTGATGACGCATTTTGCCAATGCCGACGAAGCCGCAGGCGTGGCGGTGCAACTGGAGCGCTTCAACACGCTTGCCGCCACGCTTAACATGCCGCGTTCGCTGGCCAACTCAGCAGCGTTGCTGCGTTACCCTGCCACCCACGGCGACTGGGTGCGTCCCGGCATCATGCTTTATGGCACCTCGCCGTTTGCCGAAACCAGCGCCCAGGAGTTGGGCTTGCGACCCGTGATGACGCTGAGCAGTGAACTTATTTCCGTGCGCGAAATTCAATCCGGCGAGCAGGTGAGCTACGGCGGAATGTTCCGTGCTGAGCGGCGCATGCGCATCGGGGTGGTCGCCTGCGGCTATGCGGACGGCTATCCGCGCCATGCGCCAACGGGCACCCCGGTGCTGGTGAACGGGCAGCGCACGCGCACCCTGGGGCGCGTTTCGATGGATATGCTATGCGTGGATTTGTCTGCGCTGCCGGATGCCGTGATTGGCAGCCGGGTCACCCTGTGGGGAGAAGGGATGCCGGTGGATGAGGTTGCGAAAGCAGCGGGAACGATCAGCTATGAATTGCTGTGTGCGCTGACCGCACGAGTGCCGGTAGTGTTTTGATTTGCGTTCTGTTATTTTTCAAAATTCCGTTAGTTGACTAAACACACCGTGCTATGTCAAGGTGTGGCCATGAAAACAAATATCAGTGAGCTGGTACAGGGTGTGGGTGATTTGGTCACCCTGCCGGATGTTTTCATTCGCATTAATCAGCTGGTCGAAAGCCCGAATAGCTCGAACGCAGCTATTGCACAGGCCGTGAGCCAGGATCCCGGCTTCACCGTGCGCCTGTTGCGCGTGGCCAACAGCTCTTTTTACGGCTTTTCCTCCACCATCGACACTGTTTCCAAGGCGGTGTCCATCATCGGCACCGGCCAGATTCGCAACCTTGCATTGTCCACTGCTGTCGCAAGCAGCTTTGCGGGTTTATCCAACAAGCTGGTGTCGATGGACAATTTCTGGCGCCACAGTCTCTACTGCGGACTGGCTGCGCGCAAGCTGGCCAAACTGGCGGGCAAGTGTGATGCCGAAGCGGTATTTACCGCAGGTTTGTTGCATGACATCGGCGAGCTGGTGATTTTCAACCGTTTGCCGGAACAGGCAAAAGAGGTCGTGCTGCTGGTGCTGGACAGTGCGGATGAATTGGCCTTGTTTCAGGCCGAGCAGCAAACGATGGGTTTCGATCATGCGCAGGTGGGGGGCGAATTGGCGCGGCAATGGAAGCTGCCGCCGATGCTGCAGGACTGTATCGCCCATCATCACGATATCCGCGCGGCGCAGCGCTATCCACGGGAAACCGCCCTGGTCCATATCGCCAATATTCTTGCGCTGATGGCTGAGGTGCAAACTCTGGACCTGGCAGATGTTGCGCCCATTGATCCGGCTGCCTGGGGAATGACAGGTTTGTCAGAAGCGGATGTGGTTGATGCCATTGTGGGCGAAACACAGGCAGAAATTGCCGAGGCCGAAATATTGTTTTTTGGTAAGGCTTTTTCCCGGTAACCTCAGACTATGGCACTTACCCCACCTTCACGTCTGCCCTTGGTGCTGCCCGGCTTTGAAAGCATCAAAAGAGGCTGGCATGCCACCTATGAGACGGTTGCTTCGCGTTTATTGCCCGGCGAATACTTTGTCACGATGCACGATGAGGCGATTTATACCGTTTTGGGCTCATGTATTTCGGCGTGTATCCGTGACCGTGTCAGCGGTATCGGCGGCATGAACCATTTCATGCTGCCAGCCTCGACAAGCTCCGACAGCTGGAAGGCTGCGGACAACAGCGCCTCCACACGCTATGGCAACTATGCGATGGAGCATTTGATCAACGATATTCTGAAAAACGGCGGCAAGCGCCAAAATCTTGAGGCCAAGATTTTTGGCGGCGGGCGCATCATCGCCAACATGACGGATGTGGGAAAGCGCAACATCGCCTTCGCACGTGATTATCTCGAAACTGAAGGCTTGAAGGTTACGTCTGAAGATGTAGGTGATACTTTCCCGCGGATGGTGGTGTATTTCCCCGCCACGGGAAAAGTGCGGGTAAAGCGGCTGCGTTCCCTGCACAACAATACGATTGTCGAACTGGAAACCAGATACCTCAATACTATCGAGGAAAAGCCGGTCAGCGGCGATATCGAGTTGTTCTGAATTTGGTGCCCCGAAGACGAATCGAACGTCCGACCTACCCCTTAGGAGGGGGTCGCTCTATCCACTGAGCTATCGAGGCGGACGCGCATTCTAGCGTAGTTCGGGGCATTTCAGGTAGCACCCCGATTAGAACTATATAAAATCCTGGCGTTGAGCTTGGTCGTTCAGGGCTACGCTAATGCGTGGGTGTCACGCACAAAAATGACGGCATTTCAGTCATGTTGAAACTCCACCACAAGCCCAGCAAGCCTATGCCTGTCAGCAAGAATGCGCCGGCGTTTCGCAGCAGCGCGGGCACGCGGCTGTGGTGCATCCACTGTGCCAGCCCCTGCGCAAATAACAGGTAGGGCAGGGCACCCAAGCCGAAAACAAGCATTAACACGGCACCCGACAGGGCATCGCCTGAGAGTAAGGCAAACGGTAATACGCCATAGACCAGGCCGCAAGGCAGGCAGCCCCACGCCATCCCCACCAGAAAGGGGTAGCGCCGGGTTTGCGCCATCAGTGAAAAGCGCGGCGATAAATGGATGTGTGTGGTGATGCGTGCAATTAAATGATCCAGCGGCGCAAAATGCGGACTGTAGCCAAACAGGCGCAAACCCAGCCAGATAAGCGCCAGGTTGCCGATGACATACAGCAGCGTGTGTAAAGGCATGAAGGGGTGGATGCGCATGCCCAGCCCACCGATAGCGCCAATAAAGCCACCCATCAGGGCATAGGTGAATATCCTGCCTGCATGCAGCAGTACCGGCGTACGCCAGGGCGATATTTCAGGTGTGAAGCGGGCGGGCGGTGAGCTCGGTTGGGACGGGATAATCGGGATGCTCTTGCGCCCCTTTTTCCCAGCCGAGGTGAGCATGTTGGCGATGCCACCGCACATGCCTATGCAGTGTGCTCCGCCCAATAAACCTGCGGATAATGCTGCGAGTACAAGAGGGGCGGTAAGCATTGCTGGCGTTGGCGACGCTTAAATCAGCTTGGAGTATTGTGCGGATGTCGCTTGCTGCAGGTACTTGTCGAACACCATTCCCACCGCACGCACAAACATTCTACCCTTGGGGGTGACCGTAATGGAGTTCGTATCAATCGTAATGAATCCGGCGTCCTTATACTGCTGCAACCTGGATAGTTCCTTGGCAAAGTAGCTGGAAAAGTCAATGCCGTAAGCGCTATTGATGGCTTTGAAGCTGATCGGTTCGCTGCACATGAAGTTCATGATGATCTGGCGGCGCAATACGTCGTCCATGCTGAGCTCAAAGCCTCTTTTGACGGGCAACTGGCCGGCATCAAGGCGCTCATAGTATTCGTCGAGTGTGCTGATAGACTGGCTATATGAGTTCCCTACTTTGCCTATTGAAGAGAGACCAAGGCCGATCAGGTCACACTCGGCCCGCGTGGTGTAACCCTGAAAGTTTCTGTGCAGGGTTTTACTTGCCTGCGCCCTGGTGAGATCATCATCAGGCTTGGCAAAATGATCCAGCCCGATATAGACATAACCTGCAGCCAGCAATCTGCGCAATGACATCAGAAAGATCTGCAAGCGCTCTTCTGCGGAAGGCAGGTCGCTTTCTGCTATGCGGCGCTGAGGTTTGAAGCGAGAAGGCAGGTGCGCATAGTTATACAAGGCAATACGGTCGGGCGACAGGCGTATCACTTCATCCAGTGTATTGCTGAAGCTTGCCAGGTTCTGCTTGGGCAGGCCATATATCAGGTCAAAATTGACGGATATAAAACCGGCGGCCCTGCTGGCAGTAGTGGCTTGCTCTACCATCGCTACCGGCTGTATACGATTGACCGCTTGTTGTACTGCGGGATCAAAGTCCTGGACACCCAGGCTGGTACGGTTAAAGCCGAGGCCGGCCAGCATGGCCATCATGTTGTCATCGACTGTGCGCGGATCAATTTCTATCGCGAGTTCAGCATCTGCGGCGAAATCAAAATGCTGACGCAGCATGTCCATCAGTTGATGCAGTTCAGCGGCGCTCAAGAATGTGGGTGTGCCACCCCCCAGATGCAGTTGTACAACCTTTCCTTGAGCGTGCAGATGAGAGGCGACGAGCGCCATTTCCTTTTCCAGATAGCGCAGGTATTTGGCTGATCTGCCATGATCTTTGGTGATGATTTTGTTGCAGCCGCAGTAATAACAAATCGATGCGCAGAATGGCAGGTGCACGTAGAGCGACAATGGCGCTTTAACGGGCGCAGAGGCGTGACCTTCCAGGTGTTTGATATAGCTTTGCTCATCAAATGTCGTGTCAAAGCGATCTGCTGTAGGGTATGAGGTGTAACGCGGACCCAGAGAATCGAAGCGGCGTATGAGCTCTTCAGATATTTCTATGTCTGGTAATGTGGTTGTCATGGAAGGATATTGGGACATAAACGCTGCCGTATAAGACAGCGTTCACTTCGGTAAGTTGCAGTAGGCTATCTTGATTTGCACATCAACAGGGCTGTCAGGCCGCTGGAAAGTGCACTCAGAAACCAGAAAATAAAGAAAGCTATGCTATAGACTACAACATCATTCAGTTCAACGTTGCTGCCACGCATTAGCAGCGTTTGCGGGTCAACCATGCTGAAGAGTATGCCGACCGAGATACCCGCCACGAGAAACGATGGCCATAATATGGTCATGAGCAGTCTGCGCATGCTAAAAATTGTTTCATCCAACTTGATGTTGCTCATTGCTAACTCCCTGGTTTTAGAATTCTTAATTTTGTGATTTTAATTGTAGCGAGCTATGTAATGGATCGTGCCAGTCGGCGGTTAAACGCCAGTCGGTTGCTTCGATTTTCACATGCCATAATTTACCGCCTGAGGTGTCTGAGGCGGGCGGAATTGTAAGCGCTCCCTTATACAAGCCGGGTTGTTCTTGAGTCAGTGTGGTTTTCCGGCTTCTCTCAAACTCTGAGGAGCTATCAGAAGCGCTGGAATAGCTGAACAAAACGGTGGAAGGGAGTTGGGTCTTGCCTGCAAGTTGCAGCAGCAATTGACCTGTGGCAGGATCGAGTCTGACCATTGCCTGAATCCGGTATTCGCTTGCCTTGCTGTCCTCGTGAATGTCCTTGTCTATGTTCAGGCCTTGTTTGTAATAATCTTTTGCAACAACTTTGTCTGAACCGTGCCAGGCAAGATAAAACGTAAAACTGGCGGCAATCACCACGATAAACGGGCCACCGAACACTAGCAGCATCCACGGTTCTTTATACCAATGGTCGTTTTTGGTTTTTTTGGGGGCAAAAAAATCAGTCATAGTTTTCCTAACGCGGAATTAAAAAAGCTGCTTTTTCAGTGACTGAAACCGCTGCATTGTCGCGATCACGTACTACAAAGATGATTTTATTGGAGCCTTTTCTGGCAGCGCCGTCCGGCACCCTGATTCTGGCAGGAATCACCTTGGTCGTAGCGGCAGGCATTTCAAAGTCGGTATCGGAAATGAGAGCAACGCCCGGAATGCCGCTCACCTCGATGGAATAGCGGTGGGGGAACTCTTCCGTGTTCATGATCTGCAGGCGATACACGTTGTCTATTGAGCCATTTTCAGTGATGCGAGGCAAGCCACGGTCCCGGATGACGTCGACTTTAAGCGGTGAACGCAATGTCAAAGACAATACCAATACTGCAACAATAAGCGTCAGAATGCCTGTATAAATAAGTATACGGGGGCGTAACATGCGCTGCACAATGCCGCTTCGATCAAGTTTTTCCGTCAGCGCATGCTCTGTCGTGTAACGGATCAGTCCTCTCGGATATCCCATCTTGTCCATCACCAAGTCGCAGGCATCGGCACAAAGTGCGCAACCGATGCATTCATATTGCAGGCCCTCGCGAATATCTATGCCGGTTGGGCAAACTTGCACGCAGAAATGGCAATCGATACAGGTACCGAGTCCAAGTGCTTTGTAATCCGCCTGTTTGCTTCGAGATCCACGCGGTTCTCCACGCTCTGTGTCATAGGTAACCGTCAGGGTGTCCTTGTCGAACATGGCACTCTGAAAACGGGCGTACGGGCACATGTATTTGCATACCTGTTCACGCATCCAGCCCGCATTGCCATAGGTGGCCAGACCGTAAAAGAGAATCCAGAATAACTGCCATGGGCCAAGGGAGAAGTTCAGGACTTCCAGAGTCAAAGTATGGATGGGCGTGAAGTAGCCGACAAAGGTAAAGCCGGTCCACAGTGCCAGTGCGATCCAGGCAGCATGCTTGGCAGTCTTAAGCGAAATTTTGCGTACAGAAAGCGGCACTGAGTCCAGCTTGATGCGCGCATTGCGGTCGCCTTCTATTTTGCGCTCTATCCACATGAACATTTCGGTGTAAACCGACTGTGGGCAGGCATAACCACAAAACACCCGCCCGGCGACTGCAGTAACCAGGAACAACAGCAGTGCAGAAATGATCAGAAGTACCGCAAGATAAATAAAATCCTGCGGCCAGAAGACAAGACCGAAAATATAAAATTTGCGTGCGGCCAGATCAAACAGAACCGCTTGCCGGTCATTCCATGTCAGCCAGGCGGTTCCATAAAACAGCACTTGCGTAAACCACACTACAAACCAGCGCACATTGGCGTAGTAACCAGAGATAGCGCGGGGATATATTTTCTTTTGGGTTTCAAAAAGTGAAAGTTCAACCTCTTGAATTACCCCTGATGTTTCGGAATCTTTCGTCATCTAATTACAGCTTGTTTGAAGTCTGCGCATTTTTTGCCGGGGTGTTAGAGAGACTCCATACATAAGCAGCCAGAATGTGTAGCTTGTCTTCGTCGATCACACCTTTATACGCCGGCATCTGGTTTTTACGTCCTTTATTAATCCCTTCGGTTATGGCAGCAACGGTGCCGCCATAAAGCCATGTTTTATCAGTCAAATTGGGCGCGCCCATGGCCTGGATACCTTTGCCATCTTCACCGTGGCATGAGCTGCAGACGGCAAATTTGGCCTTGCCCAACTGGGCTTTTGCTTCATCGTGGGGAGAGCCTGACAGGCTTAACACATAGTTGGCTACATTCAGTACATCGTCGGCATTGCCAACTGCATCTGCCATTGGCGGCATAAAGCCGTTGCGGCCATCATGCAGCGTGGCCATGATGGTTTCTGGGGCGCCACCGTATAGCCAGTCACTGTCAGTCAGGTTAGGGAAACCCCTGACACCTTGTGCATCTGAACCGTGACATTGTGCACAGGTATTCAAGAACAGACGTTCACCAATTTCAAGAGCCTGCGGGTCTTTGGCCACGGTTGGGATATCCATCGCCATGTACTTTTGAAACAGCGGACCATATTGTGCTTCGCCAGCCTTTAATTCGGCTGCGTATTCGTCGGTTTCCGACCATCCCAAGTAGCCTTTGTAGCTACCGAAACCGCCGTAAAGTAACAAATAGGCCACGGCAAAAATGATGGTTCCATAAAAAAGTTTCATCCACCAGCCTGGCAAGGGGTTGTTGTTTTCACGCAGATCACCATCCCATACGTGGCCTGTGGTTTCAACTGGCAGGGGCTTGCCATCAGCTCCCACTTTTATTTTCATTTTTGATTGTGACAACAATAGAACAGCGCAGCCCAAAATGCTGATCGCCACAATAAATGCAAGGAGAGTGCCCAACCAATTATTAATAAAATCTGCCATGATTATTTCTCCGCCGTTTCGGTATCGATTTCTAGTAACGATTGCCCAATTGCTTCAAATTTTTCTTTGTTTTGTTTGGAGTAAGCCCAATACATAATCCCCAGAAAAATTACCAGGCTAATCACTGTGATCATGCTATTCAACATAGTGAAGTCCATCTTAGCCTCCGCTTTTAGTTCTTGCTCTTGATTGCAGTGCCAAGCACCTGCAGGTACGCAATCATTGCATCCTGTTCGGTCTTGTCTGTAACTTCGTTTTGCGCGCCAGCGATTTCTTCATCAGAGTATGGAGCACCCAATGTGCGCAAAACACGCATCTTGGGTTCGATATCTTTTGGATTCAACATGGTACGAGATAGCCAGGGGTATGCTGGCATATTGGACTCAGGCACAAGATCGCGAGGATTTTCCAAATGTGCGCGATGCCATTCGTCACTGTACCGGCCGCCTACACGCGCCAAATCCGGACCCGTGCGCTTGCTGCCGAACTGGAACGGCCTGTCGTAGACAGCTTCGCCCGCCACCGAGTAATGGCCATATCGTTCAGTTTCAGCACGGAATGGGCGAATCATCTGTGAATGGCAACCGTAACAGCCTTCGCGAATGTAGATGTCACGTCCGGCCAGTTGTAATGGTGTGTAAGGTTTTAGTCCGGCAACGGGTTGTGTTGTCGATTTTTGGAAGAACAGCGGAATAATTTCTACAATTCCGCCGACGCTCGCAACCAATATGGTCAATATCAGTAGTACTCCAACGTTTTTTTCTATCAGCTCATGGCTAAATTTGCTCATTAATCTTCTCCTGGTAGCATTTATTGGTTTAAGCGTGGGCTGCTGCGTGACCGCTCGCTGGGGAAAGAGCTGGAATCTTTGCCACTTCCACTTTTCCAGCAGCGATTGTTTTAGCCACGTTATAAGCCATTACCACCATTCCACTTAAGTAGAGTGTGCCTCCTACGAGACGAATCACATAGTATGGGAAGGTTGCTTTTACCGATTCAATGAAGGTGTAGGTAAGCGTTCCATCCACGTTGACAGCGCGCCACATCAAACCCTGCATGACACCGGCGATCCACATTGAGGAGATGTACAGCACCACTCCTATGGTTGCCACCCAGAAGTGCACTTCAATCAGTTTCTTGCTATACATCTCGGTACGGCCAAACAGGCGTGGTAACAGATAGTACAAGCTGCCTATGGTAATAAAGCCTACCCAACCCAGTGCGCCGGAGTGGACGTGTGCGATATTCCAGTCTGTGTAGTGTGACAGCGCGTTGACTGTCTTGATCGACATCATCGGGCCTTCAAAGGTCGACATACCGTAGAAAGACAGGGAAACGATCAGGAAGCGCAGGATAGGATCGGAGCGCAGTGTGCTCCATGCGCCGGACATCGTCATCATGCCGTTGATCATTCCGCCCCATGATGGTGCCAGCAGGATCAGTGAAAATACCATACCTACAGATTGCGCCCAATCAGGAAGGCTTGTGTAAAGCAGGTGATGCGGACCGGCCCACATGTAAGTAAATACGATCGCCCAGAAGTGGACAATTGAAAGGCGGTAAGAGTAAACCGGGCGATTAATCTGCTTAGGGATGAAGTAATACATCATCCCGAGGAAACCGGTGGTCAGAAAAAATCCGACGGCGTTATGCCCATACCACCATTGCACCATGGCATCCTGTACGCCAGCGTACGCTGAGTAGGATTTTGTTAAGGATACCGGCAATACCGCTGCGTTGACTACATGTAACAGTGCAACGGCCAGAATGAATGCGCCGAAAAACCAGTTGGCTACATAAATGTGCTGTATCTTGCGTTTGGCAAGCGTGCCAAAAAATACAATCGCATAGGCGACCCAGACGACTGTAAGCAAGAGTGCGATCGGCCATTCGAGTTCTGCATACTCCTTGCCGCGGGTGATACCCAACGGCAGGGTAATAACAGCCAGCACAATCACTGCCTGATAACCCCAGAAGGTGAAAGCTGCAAGCTTGTCAGAAAACAACCGCACATTCGACGTGCGCTGAACAACAAAATAAGAGGTGGCAAATAACGCGCTCCCGCCAAATGCAAAAATGACCGCATTCGTATGCAGCGGGCGCAATCGGCCATAGCTAAGCCATTGCATTCCCAAGTCTAACTCGGGCCATATGAGTTGTGCGGCAATAAGTACGCCAACAAGCATACCAATGACGCCCCATACCACCGCCATAATTGAAAATTGACGAACTACACGATAATTATAAGTGTTTGCTATAGCCTCATTCATAAGTTAGCCCGGTTATTAAAAATGTGATAATTTCATTATATTCGCATTGAACTAATTTTCAATTGATATAAATCAATTTTAAATTTGATCTATGTTCATATTTTGCCTATAGTTTAAATGAGGCCTATATCAATTTTATTGAAATGGCATGCATGGTTAGTCGGCAATGACTAATTGTTCTATTTTATAGATGTTTAAAATCCAAAAAGTAATTATTGAATGAAAATCGGTGATATAAGGTCAAATTTGCTCGATCTTTCGCGTTGTCATAGCTGCGATGTGCGTGAAAGTTCGTTATGCTCCGGCATGACAGATGAAGAGTTCAGCAATATTAATTTATCGATTGAAGAAATAAATTTTCCGGCCGGAACATCGCTATTCCGTCAAGGAAACGATGGGCGCTATATATACAGTATCCGCCAAGGCATGGTTAAGCTTAACCGTCTCAGACAAAACGGCGACCATCGCATTATGCGCATTTTGCGCCCAGGCGATGTTGCGGGTCTTGAAGCGATTGTGGCTAATCATTATGAGTATGACGCGATCGCTATTGATGGTGTGATGGTATGCCGTATTTCGGCCGAAATCATGAAGCGAATGGATTGCGAATCCCCGCATCTGCACAAGAAATTACTTGAAAGATGGCATCAAACCCTGGTGGAAGCTGACGAGTGGATGGCTGAACTTACATCCGGCTCGGCACGTGCGCGCATGGCCAAGTTATTGTTAAAAATGCGTAATCCTTCCCAGCCTGAATTGTCCACCCTCTTTTCACGCGATGATATTGGCTCAATGCTTTGCATGACGATGGAGACAGCGAGCCGAACTATCAATGCCTTTCAGCGTGAAGGAAAGATTGCATCACTGGATGCCGGTGGGCGTTTTTATCAAGTTGACTCCGGCGCGCTGGAAGCCGAGATCATTAACGCAGATTAAATCACTTGTTTCTTCCAGTTGTTTTGCTCACTTACGCTGAGAAATGTCCATGCTACGATGCGGCTCTTCTTCTGTCCTTGAGCCATATCAATGGTTCTACTGCTTATAACCCGTGCACTTTTTAATGCGCGATAAATTCCGGGAAGATTGATTTCTCTTGAGACAAGTGTAGAGAACCATCTGCAATGATGAGGAAACTGTGTGCTTTCTTCTATCATTCGTCCAATGAAGGCGGCTTCGCCGCCGTCGCACCACAGTTCGCCGCCTTGCCCTCCAAAGTTCAAAACAGGTAATTTGGTGGAGAGTTTTGAGTTTGATACTTTTCCAAGATTCTTCCATTTTCGCTGCGTTCCAGTCTGTGCCTCAGCCAGTGATGCATGAAAAGGCGGATTGCAGATTGAAATGTCGAATCTGTCTTCGGCTTTCACGAGGCCTCTGAAAATATTGGCGGGCGTAATTTGCTGGCGCAGTATTACGGCATCAGCCAGTTGTTTGTTTGCCTGAACGATTTTGCCTGCTGAGGCCAGAGCGATTGGGTCAATGTCAACGCCGAGGAAACTCCACCCATACTCGCTGTGGCCGATGATGGGATAGACACAGTTGGCTCCGACACCGATATCCAGAACGCGAACCGATTTTCCTCGCGGAATTGCGCCGTTATTGCATGTTCCGAGCAGGTCGGCGATATGGTGGATGTAATCTGCTCTGCCCGGTATAGGCGGACAGAGATAGTTTTCCGGAATATTCCAGCCCGAAATATGGTAGTCGCTTCTTAAAATGGCTCTGTTGAGTGACCTTACTGCCGCAGGATTTGAAAAATCTATCGATTCATCCCGGTATTTGTTGACTGATACGAATTGGGCAAGGTCTGGACATGCCAGAGTGAGCTGTTTAAAATCGTAGCGCCCTCTATGTCTATTTCGTTCGTGCAATCCTTCTTTTAATGGCGCAGCCGCATTGGGCGCAACTGCGGCGGTTTGCTGTTTATTTTGCATGATCAGCCAGTTCGTTAACTGGCTGATCTGCAGTCGTATCTGTGTCGTGCAGAATTCTCACGGCTGCGTCATCAAGCGCTTCAAATTGGCGGTTGTTCAGCGCCCACCAGAAGAGCAGTCCGATAACGAAGACCAGCAAAACACTTATTGGAATCAGTAAATAAAGAATATTCATAGGGGCTCGCGATTAGTGGATGTTTCGATCATGAAGGTTGATTGATTATAATCAACTTGTTGTGTTCTTCGTCCCGAGTAATACTCTCGCCCGGCTTCGTTTCATTGCGTATGGAATATATGCGTAGTGAATTGACTACAACAATGATGGAGCTTAGGGACATACCAATTGCAGCATGCCATGGCGCCAAAATTCCCGCCATGGCAGCGGGAATTGCGATCACATTATAAAGTAGGGCCCAGGCAAGATTCTGTCTGATCAGCGAGAGCGATTTGGAAGTGGTTTGTACTGCATAAACCAGGTCTCTCAAATCATTTGAAATTAGAACCATGTCGCTCCTGGCCTGAGAAATGGGAGCACCTTGCCCCATGGCTATCGATACATCGGCCAGCGAGAGTACAGGGCCGTCATTCATGCCGTCCCCCACCATGGCCACTATTGCACCTTGCTGCTGCAAGTGCTTGACTGTGTCATGTTTTGCCTCGGGACTGAGATTGCCCAGTGCCGTGCTGATACCTAATTCAGCGGCAGCTTTGCTGACCACATCACTGCGATCCCCTGATAATAACAGCACCGTTTTACCCTGTTGCTGCAGGAAATCAATCAAATATTTTGCATCATTGCGCAAGGTGTCTTCCAGGGCAAAAAGTGCAATATACCCGTGCTTGTCTCCAAGAACGGAAAGGGTTTTCCCCGCAAGATGGACAGGAATTTCAAAATCTGCACCATGTAATTCCCGTACAAAAGCAATGCTGCCCAAGCGGTAATGCAAGCCTTGATGGCGAACTTCTATGCCTAGCCCCGGAATTTCATTGACATCATCATAGTGCGTGATAATTTGGCCAATCGAAAGCGACTGTGCTGAAAATGCAGTAAACAGCGCTCGCGCGACAGGGTGGTTGGAGCCGGCTGTAATGTCTGCAGCGAGGGCGCGGACAGATTGCACGTTAAACAATGTGTCATTCCGGATAACAAGCATCTGAACCAGTTTCAGGCGGCCCTGAGTTAGGGTGCCGGTTTTATCAAATACAAAATGAGTCGCTCGTGCCAGTGTTTCGATGGCTCTGCCACGAGCGATCAGGACACCTTGCTTGGCCATTTGCCCTATTGCGGCCGACATTACGCCAGGTGTGGCTAGAGACAAGGCACATGGACAGGTGATGACCATAACGGTAACCGCAATCCAGACTGCACGCGCAGCATCGATTTGCCACCAAACAATGCCCGATGCGATAGCGAGAAGAAGAATGACTGTTAAAAAAAGGCTGGCATAACGATCAGCCAGTTGTACCAGGGGGGGCTTCTCGCTGGCAGCGGACTCCATCATGCGCACCAGGGAAGATAGCTGTGTGTCATCCCCTACACGCACAGCTCGCATAATCAAAGGCCTGTTTAAATTTTGGGA
This sequence comes from Gallionellaceae bacterium, assembly GCA_035531075.1. Taxonomy (GTDB): domain Bacteria; phylum Pseudomonadota; class Gammaproteobacteria; order Burkholderiales; family Gallionellaceae; genus 39-52-133. The sequence goes on along the minus strand of DATKTO010000034.1, from coordinate 1,994 downwards.
GCCACCAATCAGAGAAGCGCCGGCTGACTTTGAGACTGCTCGCGACTCCCCTGTCATCAATGATTCATCGCATTCGCTCGTCCCCGATATCACGATGCCGTCAACAGGGATTTGACTGCCGGGCTGTACGAATACCGTATCACCAACCAGCAACTGGGAGGCGTTTATCTGTTCTGCTCGCATATTGGCAGGATAGTCGGGCAACCTTTCTGCCTGCAACGGGAGCAGTTGTGTCAGCACGCGCAGGGCAGATGTGCTTTTATTGTGCACCCTGGACTGAATCAGTCTGGCTGCCAGCAGCAAAAACACAAACATGATGAGTGAGTCGTAATAGACTGCTCCTCCGGCAAAGGTCGCCCAAACACTCGCAATGAATGTGACGATAATGCCCACAGAGACAGGGATGTCCATGCCAACATTGCGATTGCGTATGTCGCGGATAGCGGCCTGAAAAAATGGCCAGGAAGAAAAAATAACGACAGGCAGGGTGATTGCCAAGCTTGCTATTTTTAGTAAACGGTCGATATCGGGCGTTAGATCTCCGTCAATCTGGGGTATCGGCTCAAGATAGGCGGGCAAGGCATACATCATTACTTGCATCATTGCGAAGCCCGCAACAAACAGGCGCCAGACGCTCATTTTGTGTTCGCGATTGATTAACTCTCCTGCGGAGCCGAGCGGAAGGGCGCCATAGCCTAATGACGATATCGATTCGATAATTTCAGGCAGGGAGATCTCTTTGGGAGTCCAGCTAATATCGGCAGTATGGGTGGTTACATTGATAGTGCATTTCCGTACGCCAGATAATTTCTTCAGGCGAAATTCAATTATCTGATTGCATGCAGCGCAGTGCATCCCGCTAATTGAAAGCTTGCTGTGAAGTAAAGCCTTTACTGATTCAGAGCCAGGCAATGCTTGAACTTCTGTATCGGTATTACCTGGATTATTCATGTGTATATGGAATTTGAATTTTATGTGCGAGATACTCGTCACGCATCCCAAGCTCTTCGACCGTTTTCAAAATGGCGGCGCAGCCGTTGCAGCAAACTGCACGCATGCCACCGTCGAAATGCACATAGATGGTTCGACTGGGACTTGATTTATCGCCGCAATGATAGCAGCTGATTTTCTTAACTGCTGTGTGATTCGCTTTAAACAAGGATCGAATGGAAAATAGTAAATTTCGAAGCATAATTTAATACGAAATTAATAATGGTGTGGGATATTTCAACGATGAATTAGCCGAAACGCAGCTTCATTAACAATACAGCACCTGCCAAACCAAAAGTGATGCTGTTTGCAATTATGATCGGCCATGAGTTGAGAAGGATGCCATAAGCCAGCCACATAGCAACCCCGCCTGTGAATATCGCATACATAACAAGTGAGATGTCTTTCGTATGGCGTGTTCGACACACGCGCCATACCTGGGGGATAAATGAAGTGGTGGTGAGGGTGGCTGCGATGCTGCCCATCCAGTCAATGGTATTCATAAGCGGGAGTTTGCGTTGGTTTATGATTGATGCTGGTAGTGATTCTATCTTGAATTATGTGCGGACAAGTGCTTCGAAATTATGTGGCGCACTCTGACCCGGTAGTTAAATGAGATTGTATAAATGGAGAATAGTTTGGCAGAGCGCGCAAATATTCTGTGATCCAGCCGCGGGATATATTATCGTATGCTGAATAGTGTTTGACGAACAGGATTTGCTTTGCTATAGTTCGTTCTTCGCTGACGCGGGGTGGAGCAGTCTGGCAGCTCGTCGGGCTCATAACCCGAAGGTCGTAGGTTCAAATCCTGCCCCCGCAACCCAACGAAAAAAGATTTCAAAAATAGATTGACGAAGTAAAATCGATCTGTATAATGCGCACCTCTTCGCTGCTACGGCAGCAACCGCGAAAGCGGAAAAGCTCTTTAAAATTCAAATAAAACAACCGATTAGTGTGGGTATGTGGGCTGAGGAATTTAATCAATAAGCTTAGGCTGTATTGAT
>DATKTO010000033.1:0-35278 GCA_035531075.1 Gallionellaceae bacterium | reverse complement strand
CGGGTTTCTGGTAGCCAGCCAGCAGTTGGTCGATTAAATCCGGCGATGGTGCTTTCTTTGTTGCGGTCATGGTCACTCCTTTTTGAAGTTAGGCAGTTTCCTGCCAAATGACCGTTTACACAAAAATTTTTACACCCTCGCTCATGCCGGGCATGTCAACATCACTTATAACAACATCGGGAGAATCTTCGAGAATTATGCGCAGTGCCTCTTGCCCATTGGAGGCGGTCATCACAGAGTATCCAAGCTTGGAGAGCAGAATTTTGCCCATCGTTAGTTCAATCTGGCTGTCATCCACCACCAATACCGTGCGCATATATGACTTTCTATGAAATTTTCGTAGAACTGTATTATGGAACCTAATATACTCTGAAAATATACAAAAACACTACAAAATATTCAATAGATTAAGTAATATAAATTCGTCGCAGCAGGTTCAAAAGAGGGCCATTTCTCTCAAGTCACGTTCTTGTTGGTTTACTTATTTTAGTTCAGGAAAATGTATTCCATGAATCTTGATCCACGCACCGTTGTCATTCTCACTGTACTTAGCACCTTGTTAATGAGTATCAGCTTGTTTGCTGTCGCTCGCGGCTATCTGGCCGAGATGCGGGGCATTACACGTTGGGCTTTCGGCACGCTGCTGCAATCTGTAGGCTGGATATTGTTGGCGTTAATAGATGTTGTCCCATCCTTTATTTCGGAGCTTGGCTCACCACTCATTATGCTGGCCATGGCCCTCTATTTTCATGCTCTGACCGAGTTCAAGGAATTGCCCAGGCGGAATTCATGGATTTACATTGTAGTTGGGGTAAATTTACTTGCGATTTACTTTTTCCTGCTGATTATCCCTGATATGGCTGCGCGCATTGTGGTCGCATCTGCGACTGCAGCGCTGTTGATGTTTGCGAGTGCCAAACTTTTGCTGACCGGACGATTAAATACGCTTCCGGTCAGCCATAGCATGACTGGGGTATTATTTGCAGTCTGCAGCGCTGTGCTGGTGGTTCGCGCTGTGTATTATCTGGTTTGGCATACCGCACCAGATCAGTCTGCATTTGAGCAGAACATTGTGCAAGATATTGCATTCCTCACATTTTTCGTTGCAGCCGTGTTGAGCCCATTTAGTTTTATATTGATGTGCAATGACCGCTATAACGCGAAAGCTTTAACACGCACACAGGAACTGGCCAACAAAAATATTGAGCTGGAGGAAGCGAGCAGGGCAAAGGGACAGTTCCTCGCTACGATGTCGCACGAATTAAGGACACCCTTGAATGGAGTAATCGGCTTTTTGAATCAGCTAGGCAAGACCAGGCTGGATGAACGGCAAAAAGACTACCTGCACACGGTTGATTTGTCTGCCCGTATGCTGCTGGGTGTGATCAACGATATTCTGGATTTCTCAAAGATTGAAGCAGGGAAGTTGTCCATTGAAAGTGTTGATATTTATCTGCGTGATTTCCTTGATGAGACGATATCAATGTTTGCGGTTAGTGCGGAAGAAAAGGGATTGGATCTGGTCTGTGTGATCGACAAGGAAGTGCCAACGCTGCTAATGGGTGATCCCTTGCGATTAACACAGGTGTTGTCAAACTTGCTCAGTAATGCGATCAAGTTTACCGAGCAAGGTGAAGTGCTGTTAGAGGTGCGTCTGCTTGAAGAAACCGATACCAGTGTAATGCTGGATATATGTGTATCGGACACAGGGATTGGCATCTCTCAGCAATCGCTGGATCGCCTGTTTCAGCCCTTTGTCCAGGCCGATGCATCGACCACTCGTAAACATGGCGGTACAGGTCTCGGCCTTATCATCGCCAGGCGACTTGTCGATATGATGGGTGGAAGTATAGAGGTTGAAAGTAAAGTTTGGCATGGTACGCGTTTCACCATTCACCTTGGCTTTCCAAAGCAGGAATATGCCATCGAGGGCTTGCCGCTGGCTGAGGCTTTGTCTCAGCGCAAGATACTCACTGTCACCCCCAACCCAAATGTGGCACTGAGTATCGCGGAAAGTGTCGCCATTTTAGGCATGACTACACAGACGATTGATGGCGGGCTTGCTGCGCTGGCGTTGATGCAAGACGCCAGCAGAGAGAAGAATGCCTTTGATGCAGTAATTTTTGATTACGCGCTGAAGGATATGCTGCCGAGGGAATTCGCTGAATTAATGAAGGCTGATGTCGGCCTGAGTGATGTGAAAATGCTGCTTCTTGCCAACATCTCCTTTTGCCACCAGACAACAAGAGTCAAAAATAAGGGTTTCAGTTGTTGCATCAGTAAACCAGTGAAAAGCGCTGAACTCTATCACGAGCTGGCCAAGTTGTTTGTTTGTGGGCTGGATGGAAACTCGCAGGAAGACAATATGTCGCTCAGTTCCAGATTGGTAGGAGCCGCAGAGGATCGCGGATTGACTCCGCTAAGGGGGAAGCGCGTACTTGTTGTTGACGACAACAATATCAACCGTAAATTAATGCAGTTATTGGTGGCAGAATTAGGCGGTGAATTTGATTTGGCGGAAAATGGAGTCCAGGCAGTTGATGCTTGTTCACGCAGGGAATATGACGTGATTCTGATGGATGTAAATATGCCGGTGATGGACGGGCTTGAGGCGACAAGCAGAATCCGCACTTTGGAATCGAGTTCGCGCAAAACACCGATTATTGCACTGACAGCAAATGCTTTGCCCGGTGATAAAGAGAAATTTATTGCCCATGGTATGGATGATTACCTGAGCAAACCTATCAATGAAAAAGCATTGCATAACATGCTCAATAAACTGCTGGGGCAAGAGGTTCCAGCACAGTTAAATAATGCAGCTGCTGTAAAGAGTGGGCAGCGCAAACCTCCCGCTGGACACCCAACGGAATTGGCAATACCCGTGCTTGATCCAAAGCAGGGCATAGAACTGAGTTTTGGCGATCAGGAAACCTGGCATATCGTATTGGCAATGTTGCTGGATGATTTGGGGGAGTATGCACACAAACTTTCGCAGGTCTCCACTGACATTGAACAGTTAAGCCGTATATCGCACAAACTGGTCGGTTCCTCCTGTTATTGCGGAACACCAGCCCTGCACCAGGCAGCCAGGCAAGTCGAAATGCACAGTAAACAGGGGAAAATGCATCTGGTAGAAGAGTCGCTGCCCCTGCTGTTGCAGCAGATTGAGAGGCTGCTTAAACTCGATACAGGTGGAAAATTAAGAGGCAGCGATGCTGTAATTTATTAGAGATTATTTCGCATATTCAGCCAAAATGGCTTGCATGCTATCATCGCACCATGAACGACATCCTTAATACGCCTGAACCCGATTCCCTGCAAAGATTTTTGTTTGAACAAGCGCCGATTCGCGGCGAGCTGGTTCATTTGGACGTGGCCTGGCGCAGCGTAATCGAGCGCCATGATTACCCCGAGGTGTTGCGTAATATCATGGGTGAACTCGCTGCTGCTGCGGTGTTGCTTGCAGCAACATTAAAGCTGCAGGGCTCGCTGGTGCTGCAAATCATGGGCAAGGGCGCGGTCAGGCTGCTGGTGGTGGAATGCAGCGGCGACATGAAACTGCGCGCGACAGCCAAATGGTCCGGTGATCTGGCGCAGGGCAGCTTTGCCGAGCTGATCGGCGACGGGCAGTTTGTCATCACGCTAGACCCCAAAGACGGCGGCCAGCCCTATCAGGGTATCGTCGCGCTGGAAGGCAGCAGCGTGGCCGAGGTAATGCAAAATTACATGACCCATTCCGAGCAGCTGGAAACGCGCCTGTGGCTTGCTGCGGATGGCCAGCAAGCCGCCGGCATGCTGCTGCAAAAAATGCCCGATGCTGAAAACCAGGCAGTGCCAGTTGATCAAGATGCATGGCCGCGTGCGGTCATTCTTGCTGATACATTAAAAACTGAAGAGCTGCTGTTGTTGCCTGCAATAACACTGATTCAGCGCCTGTACCACGAGGAGGATATTCGCCTGTTCGATGCACAGAGAGTGACTTTTTATTGCTCGTGCTCACGCGAAAATGTGGGGCGGATGTTGCAGATGCTGGGGCGCGATGAGGTTAACAGCATTCTGGCTGAACGTGAAAATATTGAAGTGCATTGCGAATTCTGCAACCAGCGCTATGAATTCGACAAGGTCGATGCGGAGGTGATATTCGTCGATGCTGTGGTGCTGCCGCCCAGTGAGGCGCGCCACTAGCAGAGCCGGCCGGTTCGTAAAAGGATGCCACTTGAAATACACCAAGTTCGGCGACAGTGATCCGCAAGTATCAGATGCGCTCATTGCGATAAACGAATGCACACTAAAGGAGAACTATCATCAATTACGACGAACTCTTAAGCGCCGCAGCGCAGCAGAAAGAACCCCAGCGGCTGCTCTTTGTCTTCGCGCAGCCTGAGCTGCCCGAAGGCCACGGCAAAGACGAAGCCGAGCGTTTTCATGCAGGGCAGGGCGGCGCGTTAAATCCCATCATGTATGTGGATAAAACCCTGCCAGAGCTAAGCACCTTTTCTGCGCTGGTTACCGAGTCGCAGCAAATGGGGCAACAATGGCAAATAGTGTTTGTCGCCGCACTGGGCGGGAAAAACGGCGCCTTGCCCAGCAGTGAAGAAGCGCAGGCAACGTTGGAAATGATGGCCAAGTCGGTGCAGATGGGAGCCGTGTCCAACTTCCTCGCCTATGACCGCGACGGCAATTCGGTGAGTGTCAAGCAAGCAAGCGTATGACCGCTGCCTGGTGTGTCGCGACTAGCGCCCCAGCTGGATCAGCAGGGCGATCAGGACGAGCCCCGAGAAGCCCACTGCAATCTTGATGCCGAGCAGGTGATTGGGTAGCGCTTTGGCTGTGTTGTTTTTCATTTTCATCTCCTGTTTCCTTCGTTATAAAAAAAGCATGTGTTCGTTCAGACGCAACATCAGTGCGCTCTTTTGCGTGTGGCGAACAGGCTGGCGAGCACGCTGGCGCTGATCAGCACCGCGACGATGGCCAGCGAAGCCGCCACCGGCACGTGATACCACGGCGCGATCAGCATCTTGGCGCCGATGAAGGTCAGCACCATGGCCAGGCCGTATTTCAGCAGATGGAAGCGCACGGCCACGTCGGCGAGCAGGAAATACAGCGCGCGCAGCCCCATGATCGCGAAAATATTCGAGGTAAAGACAATAAAGGGATCGGTGGTGATGGCGAAGATGGCCGGGATAGAATCCACCGCAAATATCAGGTCGGTGACCTCTATCATAATCAGCACTAGAAACAGCGGGGTGAAATAGAGCAAGCCATTCTGCTTCACGGTAAATCTTTTGCCTTGATCGCCCTCGGAGATGCGCAGATAGCGCCGCGCAAATTTAAGCACCGGGTTTTTCTCCAGGTCCGGTTTCTTCTCTGCCATGACCAGCATGCGCATGCCGGTGATAATCAGGAAGGCGCCGAAAATATACAGCACCCACGAAAACTCGCGCACCACCCATGCCCCCGCCAAAATCATGATGGCGCGCAAGACAATGGCGCCCAGCACGCCGTAGATCAGCACCCGGCGCTGGTATTCGGCGGCGACGTGGAAGGACGAGAAAATCAGCAGGAAGATGAATACATTGTCCACCGACAACGACTTCTCGATCAGATAGCCGGTGAGAAATTCCAGCGCCTTGCGCTCGGCGACTTCCTGCCCGACGGTGCCGCTCAAATACCACCACAGACCGGCGTTGAACAGCAGCGCCATGCTCACCCATACCAGCGTCCAGCTGGCCGCTTCCCTGACGCTGACCTTGTGCGTCTTGTTGCCGCCAAACACAAACAGATCCAGCACCAGCATGACCAGCACGAAGCCAATGAAAGCAGCCCACATCCAAGGTTCGCCGATTGATATAGCGGAATTCATGTACTACTCCTTGCACTCAAAAAAATGTCGGCATTATCTATACATTTATTTAATGTAATCATGTATTTGTATAAAGAATGTAGGGTGCGTCCCACGCACCAATCCAATACAGTAAATGGTGCGTATGACGCACCCTGCATTGCGCCTTGCCCCGCATTAAATCACTGCGCAGCCTGCAGCGCAGCGATGCGCTCTGCCAGCGGCGGATGGGTCATGAACAGTTTCTTGAGCCCGGACGCCTTGCCACCGGAGATACCGAAGGCCGCCATTTTTTCCGGCAGCGGTGCGGTATGCAGGCTGTTCAAGCGTTGCAGCGCGCCGATCATGTTTTGCAGCCCGGCCAGGCTGGCACCGCCGCGGTCGGCGCGAAATTCGCGCTGGCGCGAGAACCACATGACGATGGTCGAAGCGAGGATGCCCAGCACCATTTCGGCGATGATCATAGTGACGAAATAGGCCGGGCCGGTGCCGCGCTCGGTCTTGAACACCACCTTGTCCACCAGGTAACCGATGACGCGCGACAGGAACATCACAAAGGTGTTCACCACACCCTGGATCAGCGCCAGTGTCACCATGTCGCCATTGGCGATGTGCGCGATTTCATGTCCCAGCACCGCCTCGGCTTCCTCGCGTGTCATCTGTTGCAGCAGGCCGCTGGAAACCGCAACCAGCGAGCTGTTCTTGCTCATGCCGGTGGCAAAGGCGTTGACCTCGGGCGAATCGAAAATACCGACTTCGGGCATTTTGATACACGCTGTCTCCGAATATTTGCGCACGGTTTCCAGCAGCCAGAATTCGGATGAACTCGATGGTGCATCGATCACCCGCACCCCCATCGATTTTTTCGCCATCCACTTGGAAATGGCGAGCGAGATGAATGAGCCGCCAAAGCCCATTACCGCCGCAAAAATCAGCAGCGAGGTGAGGTTGAGGCCGTTGGCGCTGAGATAGGGTTCCACACCCAGCACGCGCATGGTGAGCGACAGCACCAGCACGATGGCGAGGTTGGTGCCGAGGAAGAGTAAAACGCGTTTCATAGTGCAGGTTCTCCTTGTCTGTCTGAAATAGTGGTTGCACTGCCGGCAGCGTGAGCCGCTGCGGTCTTGAGGCTAATGTGCGGGTGTTCACGCAGCCGTTCAAGCCGGCGCGCCACCGCACGCTCGGCGCGATCAACCGCGCGGTCAATCGCGACATAGAGGTCGGGCTCGGTATCCTCGATCACGATATCCGGCTTGTGCGGCAGCGGCACCTGTATATAACAGCGTTTATCGTTGCCACCGCGCGGCCCGTTGATGTCCGAGAGGCGCACGATTACTTTGCGCACGTCATGCACGGCCCAGCTCAGCGCAAAGCGCAAACGCCGTTCCGTGTGCTCGCGCAGACTGTCGGTTAATTTGAAGCCACTTGCCTGTATCTCGATACGCATGATTCATTCTCCTGTCGGGTTGAACACGGATTGAATGCTAGTGCGTAGGGAAGTATCTGACAATTCGAATATTCTGATAAAATACATCGAAAAATACGATGTATTGTTCGGCGGAAACAAGGTGAGGTTCGCAGGCGTAGGGTGGGCAAGCTTCATCTGCCCACGCGGATTGGTGGGCACAGCCTTCGGCCTTTGCCCACCCTACGCATGTTTTTTGGTTACGGCTTGTCCGGTCTTAGGATAAATTGAAAAGGCACCATGGCGACACTCAACTTCAAGCATTTGCGCTACTTCTGGACCGTAGCCAAAACCGGCAGCATTGCACGGGCCGCCGAACAGCTGCACCTCGCGCCGCATTCCATCAGCGGGCAACTGAAGGAATTCGAAACAACGCTGGGTGTTGACCTTTTTCGCCGCGCCGGGCGCAACCTTGAGCTGACGGATGCCGGGCGGCGCATTCTCAGCTACGCGGAAGATATCTTCAATATCGGTGACGAACTGCTCGACGTCTTGCGCGAGCAGAAGGCAAAAAAATCCTTGCCGTTGCGCGTGGGGATCGCCGATTCGGTGTCGAAGGCCGTCGCCTACCGGCTGGTGGAGCCGGCGCTCAAGCTGGAGGAGCCGGTGCGGCTGATTTGCCGCGAAGGGCGTCTGGCGCCGCTGTTGGCAGAGCTGGCCATACATCGGCTCGACATGATCATTGCCGACCGGCCCATGCCCGCGCAACTGAATGTGCGCGGCTACAACCACCTGCTCGGCGAAAGCGGGCTGTCGGTATTCGGCACCCGCCGTTTGCTGAAGACCCTGAGCGGAAGTTTTCCCGCCGTGCTCGATAATGCCCCGTTCCTGCTGCCGGGCGAAGACGCAGCCACCCGCACCAGGCTTGTCCAATGGCTGGAAGTCAACGGCCTGCGCCCCCGCATCGTTGGCGAGTTTGACGACAGCGCCCTGATGAAAGCCTTCGGCCAGGCCGGCGCCGGCCTCTTCGTCGCACCGACTGCAATCGTTGAGCATGTCTGCGAGCAATACAAAGTCACGGAAGTCGGCCGCATCGACTCAGTCGTCGAGCAACTGTACGCAATCACCACCGAGCGCCGCATTACACATCCCGCGATTGTGGCGATCAGCAAGACAGCGCGCGAGGATATTTTTGGTTGGGGCAAGCATTGATTACAGTGGCCAGCGTGAATCATTAAACGGATTGATCCTGTCAACCACAGGCAGTGAATTGCGTTTATATGAATTCATTATCGTAGCGGTAATGCAAGCGAAGTTATCTGCGGCAGCGTCATATCCAGTAGACACAAACATGCTGGAGAAATCCTGTTTCTCACCAATCAAGGAAAAATATCATGAAAAAAAATATTTCGTTTCTTTTCGCGGCGATGCTGACAAGCTCTTTCGCTTATGCCGGTGCACACTGGGAATATTCAGGCACTGAGGGTCCGGATAGCTGGGGCAAGCTGGCGCCCGAATTTGCGGCCTGTGCCAATGGGAAAAATCAGTCGCCAGTCGATCTGAAAGGCGCAATCAAGGGGCAGCTTGCACCGATCAAGTTTGACTACAAAACCAATGCGGTTGAAATCGTCAATAATGGACATACCATCCAGGCCAATTACCTGCCAGGAAGCACGATTACGCTGGATGGCGTGCAGTTTGAACTGAAGCAGATCCATTTTCATGCGCCCAGCGAAAATTTGATCAATGGCAAATCCTATCCGATGGAAATGCATCTGGTGCATGCGGATAAGGACGGCAATCTGGCGGTAGTTGGCGTAATGTTTGAAGAGGGCGCTGCCAATCCTGCGCTAGCCGGTTTATGGAAGCAAATGCCTGAAAAAGGTGGCGAAAAAAATGCGCTGGCTGCGCAAGTGAACGCACTGAAACTGCTGCCGCAACAGCAGGCGTATTTCCGCTTTAATGGTTCGCTGACGACACCACCTTGCAGTGAAGGTGTGCGCTGGATGGTGATGAAGAAGCCGCTTACCGCTTCAAAAGAGCAATTGCATGCATTTGAACACACGATGCACCATGCAAATAACCGCCCGGTTCAGTCGGTGAATGCGCGTTCGATTATCGAGTAAACTATTTGTAACATTGCAACATAAAAAAGCCCCGTGCTGAAATTCAGCACGGGGCTTTTTTTATAATGCGAAGAATACAAAAAATATCGGGGTCAGTTTGAGGTAACCCGACTTTTACGGACATATTTGAAAATAAAATGGTCAGCATCACAATTAATTTTTAACGCAAGAGTATATTTGCAAATGGTAATTTAAAGCTGCCACCATTAGTTCAGAACTATCCGTGGAATGCGGCTTACCTGAAACTGCCCCCGTGTTATGTAGAGCAGAAACACGATGAAATCGTGGTCTATCACTAAGGAAACACTGAATAAGTCCATTTTGTCGTTCCCGCGAAGGCGGGAACCCAGTCAAATCAAAGAGCTGGATCCCCGCCTTCGCGGGGATGACGTTAATCAGCATATCCCTAATTGTTTTTTTATTTTAAAACAAGAAATTCCCTTATATTTTTATTGGGATTTAAGCTTTAGCATTAATCCGGATATTGGTATGCGTATTAAATTTAATCTGATATTGTTTAAATTCTTGCGTGGATAGCCTTGTCACACCTGATTTACCACATCCCATTGCGCAGAAATTGGCAGTAATATTCAGAATGCTGAATGGGTAAATGAAACCACATGACAAGGCATTTATATAGTTATGGCTAATCTCAAACCTGTCGTCACGCCCATCCTTTTCATTCTGGGCATCATCTGCTGCTTGCCACTGATTTCAGTGGCAGCTGCTGAAGAAGAAACGGTGAGCACTGCGAGTGCTGCAGGGTCCGCATTTCCCTCCCTTCCCGAGCGCCGCAAGGAGCAATTTCAGACCAGCTTCGGCTATGCGCTGTTTCCCTACCCCTACAACATTCCCGGCATCGGTGGGGGTGTCGGTCTCGTCGGTGGCGCCATGAATATCAATAATACATACACCGACGTATACGGCATCGCATTCAGCGGCGATGTTGAAGGCGTTGCAGCGGGTGTCGCTGACATTCACCTCATACCGCGAACACTAGTTCTGGATCTTGGTTTCGGTAGGGTGAGCAAGGCAACATTCCAGAGCTATGCTGCACGCGGGATGGACACCGACAAGGAAGATTACCGGCTCATCGAAATCGGCAATTCTGAAAATTACGGCGGCAGATTGACTGCCACCTTCCTCGATCGTCACATTGAGTTCTATGGCGGCTGGTACGAAAGCGCATCGAAGCTGCGCAGCATTCGCGACAAAGATGGCAATATCATAGTACAGGCGCAGGATGCTGCCCGCGTGCGCCGAATCTCCACTTTTATGGGTACCCGTTTTGATCTGACCGACGACTATAGCGACCCCAGGCGGGGCGTGCGTCTCGATATCAGCCGCTATGCGAACCCGCCCGCCGATTCCGGGCCGGACTTCGCCGTCATGGACTATAACCTCACGGGCTATCTGCCCATCGGTAGCCGCAACACCTGGGTCTTCAACCATCTGCGTTCCGATGCGCTGGTCAGCCGGCAAGGCGTGACCGATTCCGCAACTATCCAGCAACAGCAGGGCATCAACTGCGCCAACCCCGCGCTGACACCGCAGCAACAGCAATATTGTCTTGGGGTGGTGAACAACATCGTCGCCAACAATACCTATGGCACGGCCACCTCACTGGGCGGCCTGAGCCGCCTGCGCTCCTACTCACAGAGCAGGTTCAGCGGCGCGCACACTCAGTTTTACGGCACCGAGTTCCGCTGGAATCTCACCGACGAAGCCACCCCCTTCGATATTTTCGTGATGAAGGACATCCGCACCTCGTTGCAGGTGGCTGTCTTCTACGAACTCGGCAGCACTGCCGATTTGCAGCAGGAGGTGGGCAAGACCTGGCGGGACTCTTACGGTGTCGGGTTAAGAATGATCACCGCGTCCGGGGTTGTGTTTCGCGCGGACATCGCGAATGGGCAGGATGGCATGGCAACAGAAATTTTCATCGGCTATCCGTGGGAGATTTTTTAAACTGGAAGCTGGCTAATATCCAAAGCCCTGGTCATACCTGTTTATCCCAAGGCCTCCCGTCATTCAAACCGGCCAGCTTTGGCTCGTAAGCATTTGGTTTGAATAGGGGGATAGAAAACATATTGCGAAGCTGATCCAGTTAGCTCTTAAATTGGCTATGTTTGTTTATTTATTGAATATAATAAATGTATTGCAAATATTATTTGATTAAGTCCTGAGACAAAAGGCATGACCTGACACCGAGACCTTCGCGAGACGTTCGTAAGCATAGAAATACGAAAATATAATGTGATCCTCACCTTTTAGCGACAGAGTTTTTTAACTCCTTGTGGTAATAGTTGAGAGGATCTTCACAAATAATATCATTATTTTTCAATGATTCGTTCAGCACTCTAAGTAGTGAAAACTGCAACTCATGTCGTAGGTTGTTATTACAGGGGCACTGTTCGCTATGGTCAATCTTTTTCCATAATCCTTCTTCTATTTTGTAGAGCCAACCTTTATTGGCACCAAAGCTTGCAACCTTGTGTCCGGGGTGCTCTATAATAAGTCCAGATACTGAGATGATATTATTCTCTACCTTTTGAACTACAATTCCTTTTTCATACTCATAGCTAGCATCTAACTCAGGGATCTTAATTAGTCCGTCTAGTTCAATAACAAACCCTGTATGTTCGTCAATTAGTTTGTTTATTTTTGATAAATCAAATTGATCGTTCGTATTAGAAAAATATGCATGTTCTGGTAACTTGTAGAATGGAATTGTTGCAAAGGGTGAACCTTCTTTATACCGATCGGTCGATATCCAGAACTCATTAAACAGAGTTACGCTAGGAGAAAGATGTTTTACATACGTTGAATCATACTCGGGTATTTCCAAACTTCGACGATATGCGGGAATTGCGAATTTTTCAGCTGATTGTATTTTATACCACGGTATATTTAATAAGCACCGTAATATAAAATCGTTTTCTCTATTTGGAAATACATCAAGGGTAGATTTGATTCCTGCTTCTTTGTAGTAATCCACTAAAACTCTGTGGTTAACTTGTAAATGAGCAACGATGGATTTATACGGCAGTAATCCATCTCTCCCTTCTGCTAGACAAGCAGATTGGGAATGGAAGCGTGTTACGCCTTCATCAACGGCAATTTCTGTTAAATCATGAATTTTTAAATTTTGATTTATGAGATATCTTGGGTCGATGATATATACGTGCCCCCGTTCTTCGGATTCAGTATAAATTGCTTGCTTGTTAATTAGCCAGACAGGATTTTCTTCAAAATCCTCGCACATATTTATTGTTTTATTTTCACTATATTGATTTGCAGCAAACCAACAGGCTATTTGCGGTGTTTTAGTGAGATCAACAAAGAAAGACCTCCATCCATAGTGCTGCAATATGGCCTGTGACAAACCTATATCTAAGTCGTGGTAATTGCCTCCACCAAATGCTCTGATAAGTGCTTTTGAATAATGTGTCCACTTAAACATAAGGGGGGGAATGCAGCCATGTCGGCTAAATGACGTAGGTATATTCGGCTCGTTTCTGGAGTTTTGGTAATGACTAGTTTGCCCCCTAAACAGGAATCCAGCTCCATATTTATTGAAGTAAGATTTCAGTTGATCAACGCTATCAATTACATCTTCATCCATATTGCCCACCTTTAATACTCGTTAGCTTCTTTACTCTGGAACGAGTTGCCAACCACGAAGGAAAAGGTCGGGTTACCTCAGTTCTCACATTCCAACAAAAAGAGAGGATGTTAAAACAAAGCGATTATTGCTCTTACCCCAGATACGCCCGCCAGCATGCGTTTGTTCTTGTGCAATTCGGCAGGGGTTCCTTCGATAGCGATGCGGCCGTGCTCCATCACATAGGCATAGTCGGCCACTTCCAGCGCGCTTTTGGCAAACTGTTCGACCAGTAGCAGGGTGGTGCCGGCTTCTTTCAAGCGGCGGATGATGTTGAAAACTTCCTGCACGATGACGGGGGCGAGGCCCATTGAGGGTTCGTCGAGCAGGATGACTTTGGGATTGGCCATCAAGGCGCGGCCGATGGCCAGCATTTCCTGCTCGCCACCGGAGAGGGTGCCAGCAGACCAAAAAAACGCGGGGTCAGTTCTAACATTCCAACATTTCATTAACTGGTTCAGGCAGTCTCAAGCTCAATCCGCAATTTCTTGCCTAGCACCGATGCTGCGCTGGATAGGGTGGTGAGTGTCAGGCTGGTGTCGGTGGCATCCAGCAGGCGGTTGAGGGCTGCGCGGCTGGTGTGCATTTTTTTTGCCATGGCGGATTTTGTCAGGTTTTGTGATTTCATTTCCTTGTCTATTTGCCAGGCGATCACACGCTTCACTGCCACCGCTGTGGCTTCATCCAGAAGCGCTTCTTCCTTCAGAAAGTCATCGAAGCTGCTGCCTATATTTTTTGCTTTCATCATTTGCTCCTCATTCTGTCTTTTGCCAAATCAAGATCGGCCTTGGGTGTTGCTTGAGATTTTTTGATAAAACCGTGCAGCAAAACAATCTTGCCCGCAGATACTGTAAATAATACGCGTGCTATACGGCTCTCCAGATGGATGCGCACTTCCCACAGGTCTTTATCCAATTTGCGCACCAGTGGCATGCCAAGGGGCCAGCCAAACTGCACGGTTTTAACGTCTTCACCTATTGTCTTTCTGTCCAGAGCCGACAGTTCGCGCAGCCATTCGCGCACAGGCTCTGTTCCGCCATCGGTCTTGAAGAATCTGACGTCAAGAGTGGGTTTGTTCATGCTTGAAGTGTATCAATAATGGTACGTTTGAGCAAGCTTGTTTATTGTCGATCACAAGGTTAAACCAACCGCTTTAGTTGAATTGATGCTTTGTAACAATTCAGGTAGGAGTGGAAATTCGCCATGGAGTCCCATGTAGGTTGGGTTAGGCGCGGTTTATGCGCCGAAACCCAACAAACCTGAACAACAAGAACAGGTTTTGAAGTTTAGGTTTGTTGGGTTACGCGATAAGGCCGCTAACCCAACCTACATGAGACGCGTAGTTCAGTCGGCGCGTATCCGGACTTTCAGTCCGCAATTCAAATATATTGAATATAATCAGATATATAACCTTGCAACAACTGCCCGCAATCAAGCGTTGATGAGAGTGTAAGGATGTTGAACAACCGACTATTACCCTTACCCCAGATACGCCGCCAGCATGCGTTCATCCTTGTGTAATTCGGCAGGGGTCCCTTCGATAGCGATGCGGCCGTGTTCCATCACATAGGCATAGTCGGCGACTTCCAGTGCGCTTTTGGCAAACTGTTCGACCAGCAGCAGGGTGGTGCCGGCCTCTTTGAGGCGGCGGATGATGTTGAACACTTCCTGCACGATGACGGGGGCGAGGCCCATGGAGGGTTCGTCGAGCAGGATGACTTTGGGGTTGGCCATCAGTGCGCGGCCGATGGCCAGCATCTGCTGTTCGCCACCGGAGAGGGTGCCGGCAGACTGCTGGCGGCGCTCGCGCAGGCGCGGGAAAATATCGTAGATTTTTTCCAGGTCGTGCGCGGCCTTGCTGCGGAAGCCGAAAAACAACGGCAGATGGTTGTAGGCGCCGAGCAGCAGGTTGTCTTCAACCGACAAGGGGCCGAACACCTTGCGCCCTTCCGGCGCGTGGGCGAGGCCGAGTTTGGCGATGCGCGATGCACCATAGCCCTGCACCGGTTTGCCATTGAGCAGCACGCGGCCTTTGGCGGGCTTGATCATGCCGGAGATGGCGCGCATGGTCGTGGTTTTGCCCGCGCCGTTTGCGCCTATCAGCGCCACGACCTTGCCAGCCTGCACTTGCAGCGATGCGCCTTGCAGCACTTCACTGGTGCCATAGCCTGCGTGGATATTGTCTACGATTAGCATTTGTTTTAAGTCCTTAGCTCAAATCACTGCGGGAATCACATCCGGCACTTCTGTGTCGTCGGCTATGCCCAGGTAAGCCTTGATCACCAGCGGATTGCGTTTGACTTCTTCCGTGGTGCCTTCGGCGATCACCAGTCCGCCATCCAGCACGGTCACCACGTCGCACAGGGTGCTGACCACGTCCATGTGATGCTCGATCAGAATAATCGTCACGCCGCGTTGGTGTATGCGCTTGATGATTTCCACCAGCACATTCACGTCGGGATGGGCGAGGCCGGCGGCGGGTTCATCGAGGATCAGCAGTTTGGGTTTGCAGGCCAGCGCACGGGCGATTTCAAGAAAGCGCTGCGAGCCGTAGGTTAAATCCCTGGCGTGGACGCGGGCCATGTGTTGCAGGCCGACCAGCTCCAGCAGGGCCAGCGCATCGGCCTGCGCGCGCTTTTCCTCGGCCCGGGCAAAGCCCAGCAGCACCAGCGGCAGGGAGCTGCGGTACACGCCTTTTAACGCCAGCATCACGTTATCCAGCGCTGACAGTTCGCCGAACAGCTGCAGATTCTGGAAGGTGCGCGACACGCCGGTGCGCGCCACTTTGAACAGGCTGCCCTTGGGCAGGGACTTGCCCTGCAATAATATGTCGCCGGAAGTCGGCGCATATAAACCGGAGATGACATTCACCGCCGTGCTCTTGCCTGAGCCGTTGGGGCCGATGAGGCCGTGGATCTGGCCGGTGCGCACCGTCATGCTGATGCCGTCGACCGCTTTCACGCCGCCGAAATAGCGCTTCAGGTCTTTTAACTCGAGCATGGGTTTGCTGTCGGCCTGCTGTGCTGGTAACACCTCATCCAGCGCAGAGGCCGGGGGCAGGTCAGGCGGGGCGATGCGGAACAAGCGGGTGAGGTAGCGCGCCGTAAAACCCATCACGCCATCGGGCAAGCCCACCACCACCGAAAACAGCATCAGCGCAAAAATGGCCTTGCGCCAGTTCTCGGTGTTTTCCACCATATAGCCGCCCACCACCAGCATGCCCATCGCGATGACGGGGGCAATGGCCTGGAAGGGTTGGGTGGTTTTGTTTTTGAGTCCTTGTGCGCCTGCAAATATCGCCAGCAGCAGACCCAGCGCGGAAATGATTTCAAACAGCAGGCGGTTGGACAAGAGGTTGGGCAATAACACGATCAGCGTCGCACCAAAGAATGCACCCCACAGACTTTTGCGTCCGCCCAGCACCACGCCCAGCAATAAAATCACCATCAGGTCATAGGTGAAGCTTTGCGGTTGCAGATACTGGAAATTGAAAGCATACAGCCCGCCTGCAAGGCCGCCGAGCGAGGAGCCGAAGGCAAAGCCGGCCACCTTGTGGCGATAGGTGCCCACACCCATCGCGTCGGTCGCAATCGGGCTGTCGCGCAGCGCTTCAAACGCGCGTCCCCATTGCGATGACAGCAGGTTGCGCATCGCCAGCCACACCAGCACCAGCATGATCAGGCACAGCCAGTAAAAGCCCTGCGCCTTGAGGGGAAAACCGAATAGCTCGGGACGGGTGATTGAGAGCCCCTGCGCGCCACTGGTCAAACCTTCCCATTCGTTGAGCACGGTGGTGCTCAAGGCGGAAAAGCTCAGCGTGGCCAAAGCAAACTGCGGGCCTTCCAGACGCAAGGCGGGGAAGGCGAGCAGGCCGCCCAGTATCAAACCGATGGCCATGCTAACCGCCAAGGCACCCAACATGCCGAAGCCGAGCAGCGAAACACTCAGGCCAGCTGCGTAGGCACCTAGCCCGAGGAAGGCGGCATGCGCCAGGTTGACCTGGCCGAGGTAACCCACGGTGACATCGAGACCGATCAGCAGGATGCCGTAGATCGCGAGCAGGGTGAGCAAGCCCAGCACGTAGGTATTGCTGACCGTGAGCGGGATGGTGGCGAGGATTGCCAGCGCAATCAGCTCGGCGCCGCGGATGAACAACAGGCGTTTCAACATAGTCGGTCCGTTAAATTGGCAGTAATGTGCATATTAAAATATTGAATATAATCAAGTGCTTATGTTTTTAGACTTTGCGTATGCTGGCCTTGCCAAACACGCCGTTGGGGCGCACCGCCAGCGCCATAATCAGCAGTATCAGCCCCGGTGCTTCGCGCCAGCCGCTGCCCAGATAGAAGCTGGTGAGGCTTTCCAGTGCGCCGAGAAAAATGCCGACCAGCACCACGCCAAAGCCGGAATCAAGACCTGCCACCACGGCTACCGAAAAGGCTTTCAGGATCAGCGCCGATGCCATGGTGGGGCCGACGGTGGTGATGGGCGAGATGAGGATGCCGGCCATGGCCGCCACCAGGCCGGATAAACCATAGGACAGCATGATGGTGTGGCGGGCTGAGATGCCCATCAGCTCGGCCGCATCGCGGTCTGCCGAGACTGCCTCAAACGCCTTGCCCAGCAGGGTCTTGCGCTTGAACAGCTCGATCACGCCCATCACCAGCAACACGCCAAGCGCAACCGAAATTTCCAGCGGGGTAATGCTGACGCCGAAAAATTGCATCGCTTCGGTAGGGATGGGGGTGGGGAAGGGGCGGTCATCGCGGCCCCAGATATTTTCTGCGGCAGAAAATCCGAGCAGGCCGAATATGATGGTGAGCAAAATCCAGCCTTCACTTTTCTGCTCCAGCGTCAGCCGCACACAGGCGCGCTCAACCACCAGACCCAGCACTACACCAAACAGCAACCCCCCCGGTATCATCAACCAGTAAGGCACGCCCCAGTTCAATAAACTGAGGCTGAAAAAAGCGGACAGCATCACCAATTCGCCCTGGCCGAAATTGATACTCTTGCTGGTGGCGAAGGTGAGCTGAAATCCGTAAGCAATCAGTGCGTAAACCAGACCCATCAGGGCACCGCTTACGACCATCTGCGCGATAATTGTTGAATTCATAATGTGTGTTTTGAGCCAACTTGACCGTTCGTGGTGAGCTTGTCGAACCGCCAGAAAACAAGCTGAAGCCCTTCGACAAGCTCAGGGCGAACGGAAATTTTTTTACATAAATAGCATTGGGATAACTATTATTTCGATGTTTTCTGGATCATGCGCTTGCGATCGGCCGGGTCAGCGAAGACTACCTGGCCGTCTTTCACCATACCCATCACGGTGTCGGCACGGCGGAAAGCTTCATGCGTTTCAAAGTTGGCAGGATCCCATTTGCTGAACGGATGCTTCCATGTGCTGATTACGCCTTTGACTGGTTCCTTCAAATCCTCCAGTGCCCCCTTGATTTTGTGCGTATCGGCGCTTTGCGCCTGCTTGACTGCGGCGGCAAAGATCAGCACCGCGTCATAGCCCTGCGCAGCAGAAACGGGTGAAGGGATGCGGCTCACATTATAGGTCTTGTGATACCCATCAATAAAAGCCTTAACCTTGGGTGTGATCGGATCTTCAATAAAGGTCTGCGGCATCAGGGTGCCATTGCTATTTTTGCCTGCGTTATCGATATAGTTGGACATGGAAAGAGTCCAGCCGCCGATGAGCGGTGCTTTCATGTCCAGTTTTGCCATACCGTTTGACACGGCAGCCAGTTCAGGACCGATACCCCAGATCAGGATCGCCTGCGCGCCGGCTGCCTTGGCGCTCAACAACTGGGCTGTCATATCCTTGTCGCCGATGTTGAATTTTTCGGTGGCGACCACTTGCAGTTTATTGCCCTGTTTCTTGATTTGATCCAGCAGGTCGTCGCGGCCGGACACACCATAGTTGGTTGCGTCATGCACGATCGCCACCTTGGTGAATTTCTGCTTGATCGCTTCTTCCACCACCATCGCGGCCTGGATGCCATCATGCGCGGCAAAGCGGAACATCGACAGATCTTTCGCGCCAGCCTTGCTCCATTGCGTCATCGAAGCCGAGCCTGCTGCAGGGGTAATGATTTTGGTAATGCCTTTTTCCTGCAAATGTTTGTCACCCGACAATGCGATACCGGTATTGACTGTGCCGATCACGCCGGACAAGTCATCCATCGAAGCCAGTTCCTGGGCAATCAGCGCGCCGCGCTCATTCTTGCCTTCATCATCGCGTTCTATCACTTCGATTTTCATCTTTTTGCCGGAGACATTAATTCCGCCGGCCGCATTGATTTCAGAAATGGCGAGCTTGGCGCCATCTCTCATGGAAGTCCCCATGGGGGCAGAGCCTCCACTAAAGGGGCCAGTAATTGCGATCTTGATTGAGTCCGCAGCGAAAGCTGGGGCTGCGAACATGGCCAGCAATAAGGCCGTGATTAAGGTCTTTTTCATAATGATCCTCCGATAAAAACATTCATTGAATAGTAGACTGGACTCAGTCCGGGAAAATGTCCCCGCAACCGATTTTTGTAGTCTATAACTAAAAATACATTAAAGCGAGTTGTCGAGTGAGATACCCACGCGTGAAGCCGTGATATTGTGCCAAAGCTTGCGCGAAACTTTCCGCTGACCATTTTTAACTGACTTGGGTCTGTATTGTTTGAGCACAATTATGAAAAATATTGAGCAGGGAAAGAAATGATCAGTGATCGCCGCATACTCTATGCCACCGCATTTTTACGGGCATTGGCTACAGGGATGATGGGTGTACTGCTCGGTATTTACCTGGCACGCATGAGTTTTACATCGGCGCAGATAGGCCTGGTGATAACCTCCGGGCTGGCTGGCGCAACGCTTGCTGCCCTGCTGGTGACTCTTGCCGGTGACCGTCTGGGCAGACGCCGCCTGTTGTTCTGGCTGGCTTTGCTGAGCGCGCTCGGCGGAGCCGCCGCAGCATTCTACTCAAGCCCGATCGCCGTTGGCATCGCAGCTTTTATCGGCATGCTGAACGGCATGGGACGTGATAGAGGTGCTTCGCTGGTGCTGGAACAGGCGATTATTCCGGCTACCGTAAGCGATGACCAGCGCACCCGCACTTTTGCCTGGTACAACGTGCTGCAGGATGTCGGCCATGCGCTGGGCGGGCTACTCGCGGTTATTCCTTCGCTGTTGCGACAATTCGGCGGTGTGGGTGAACTGGCTTCATTTCAGTCGGCAATCATGGTTTATTCCCTGCTCTTGTTTGTTACTGCCGTACTGTATCTGCGCCTGTCGCCCAGAGCAGAAGCCGCGGTGAAACTGCCGCAGTTGGTATTGTCACCACAAAGCCGCAAGGTGCTGTGGCGCATCTCTGCACTGTTTGCGATCGACAGCATCGCAGGCGGTTTTGTCGGCACGGCGCTGCTGTCCTATTTCTTTTACCAGCGCTTTGAAGTCTCCGAAGCCGTGATTGCCGTGCTGTTTCTGTGCGCGCGCGGCATGAATGCGCTGTCCCATCTAGGCGCTGCCTGGCTGTCCAGACGCATCGGCCTCGTAAATACCATGGTGTTTACACACATCCCATCCAGCCTGCTGCTGGTGACCGTCGCCTTCGCCCCCAGCTTCTGGGTGGCTGCCGTGCTGTTTTTGCTGCGCGAGGGCTTGGTGGAGATGGATGTGCCGACGCGCCAGTCTTATGTCATGGCCGTGGTGCGACCGGAGGAGCGTACCTTTGCCTCTGGGGTAACTCATCTGGTCAGGCTCGGGGGTTGGGCAGTGGCGCCATCCTTTGCCGGTTTCCTGATGCAGTATCTGTCATTGGGTACGCCTCTGCTCATCGGCGCTGGGATGAAAATCAGCTACGACATTCTGCTGTATTACGCATTCCGCAACCTCAAGCCGCCCGAAGAAAGCTAGTGGCCTGGTGCAGCGCCCGCCTTGTGCGGCTGTGTCAGCCAGACTACACCCATGAGCAGGAAAAACAGTACGGAGCTATACAGGAAGAACTCATTGGTTGCGACCATATAGCTTTGTGCGAACAGCGTGCGATCCAGCACCGCGTACGCCTGATCCTGGCTCAGTCCGCTGGCTTGCAGGCGCTCGACGTACAGGGTTGAAGCCGGGTTATAGATATTGATGTTTTCAGACAGCTGGGCACGGCTCATCAGGGCGAGGTGTTCCCAGGTGGTGACGCTGATGGCTGTGCCTACAGCCGCACCCAGGGTGCGCAGGAAATTCGACAGGCCCGAAGCGGCGGCCATGTGGTCTGGCGTAATGTTGGACAGCATCAATGCCTGTACCGGCAGGAAGAAGCAGGCCATGCCTATGCCCTGCACCACGCGTGGCGAGACCACATCCCAGAATCCCACTTCCAGCGACATCATGCTGTTCCACACCGCTACGGCCCCCATTATGGCGAAAGCAAAAGTGGCGAGCACGCGCAAATTTAATTTGGCGATGTTGCGCCCGATGATGGGCGAAAGCAGCAGGGTGAAGATACCCAAAGGCGCTGTTGCCATGCCGGCCTGTGCGGCGGTGTAACCCATCACCAGCTGCAGCCACAGTGGAAATATCACGACAGTACCGAAGTAGGTCATGAAGCCGACGGACATCAGGATCACGCCATAGCGGAAGTTGATGTCACGGAATAGGTGCAGGTCAATGATGGTGTGCTCGCTCATGACACCCCAGGCGATGAAGAAGGTGAGCGATACCAGTGCGGTGAGTCCCAGTGCGGTGATGTAGGGCGAGGCGAACCAGTCATAATCGTGACCGATCTCCAGCATTAGCTGCAGGCAGCCGATGCCAATGACCATCAGCGCCAGACCGATCTTGTCCAGCGGGACGCGCACGATGGCGGAGTCGCGATGGCGCATCAGCGCCCAGATGGTGATGGCGCCGAACAGGCCGATGGGGATGTTGATCAGAAAGATCCACGACCAGTGGAAGTTGTCGCTGATATAGCCGCCCAGCAACGGGCCGCAGATGGGTGCAAGAATCACTGTCATCGCCCAGATGCCCATTGCGGCGCCGCGCTTCTCGGGCGGGTAGCTGCGCACCAGCAGGGTCTGCGAAAGGGGGACCATGGGGCCGGAAACGAAACCCTGCAGCAGGCGGAATACCACCAGCATGGTGAGGTTCTGCGAAAACGCCGCCAGCGTCGACATCAGGGTGAACGCCAGCACTGAGAACACAAACAAACGCGCCTCGCCGATGCGCTTGGAGAGCCAGCCAGTGAGCGGCACGGCGATCGCGGCAGCCACCGAATAGGCGCTGATGATCCAGGTGCCCTGGTTGGTTGCGACCCCCAGTGAGCCGGCGATGGTGGGAATGGAGACATTGGTGATGGTGATGTCCAGTATCTCCATGAAGGTGGAGAACGAGGCTGCGATGGTGAGCAGCAGCAGCGCCATGCCCTGCAGCTGGGCGGGTGCGGCAGGTGCAGGGCTGCCAGACGCCGGGGCAGTGGGACTGTTCACTTCAGGTTTGCAGCGATGATGGTATCTATGCGCGCCTGTGCCTCGGTGTCAGCGGGCGTTTCCAGACGGTAATCTGTTACTTTTTTAGGCGTGCCCAGAGCATTGCCCTGCCGCTCGTGCAGGTCAACTTCGGCGTGCATCGAAAGGCCAATGCGCAGCGAGTGTTCAGCCAGCTGTTTTGCATCCAGCGCAATGCGCACTGGTATGCGCTGCACCACCTTGATCCAGTTGCCGCTGGCGTTCTGTGCCGGCAGCAGCGCAAAAGCCGCGCCGGTGCCGGCGCCTATGCCGATCACCTTGCCATCGTATTTCACCGCGCTGCCGTAAAGATCCGACTCCAGTGAGACAGGCTGGCCGATGCGCATGTTGCGCAGCTGCGCCTCCTTGAAATTTGCGTCGACCCACAACTGGTCCAAAGGGATGACTGCCATCAGCGGTGCGCCGGGATTGACGCGCTGGCCCAGCTGCACGTTGCGCTTGGCAATCTGCCCGCCTACCGGCGCAAGCAGGGTGGTGCGCTGCATGGCCAGCAACAGCTCGGCCAGACGGGCTGCGGCACGCTTGACGTTGGGGTGCTCGCGCACGCTGGTGCCTTCGCTGAGGGCGCGGCCGGAAGAGAGCTGCTCGCGTGCGGCATCCACTGCGGCGTGTGCGGCCTTGGCAGTGGCCTCGGCGTGGCGCAGTTCTTCTTTGGAAATAGTGCCGGCTTCTGCCTGCTTCCTGCGCTGCGCCAGATCATCTTCGGCGCGGGTCAGCTCTACCTGGCGTTGCGCCAGCGTGGCATCGGACTGGCGGCGCGAGGTGTAGAGGGTCCGCACTTCGCGCACGGTCTGCGCCAGTTGTGCTTCCGCCTGGGCAACCGCCACACGGGTGTCGGCAGGGTCCAGGCTGACCAGCAGCTGACCTGCTTTGACCAGATCGGTGTCGTCGACATGAATGCCAACTACCGTGCCGGCAATCTGCGGCGTGATCTGCACCACATTCCCCTGCACATAGGCGTTATCGGTTTCTTCATAGTAACGCGACACCAGCACCCAGCGCAGCAGCAGGGCAGTACCCAGCACCAGGAAGATGCCGCCAATGATCTGCATCACGCGACGGCGTTTGCCGGTGGATGCGGGGCTGGATGAAACAGATGGGGCTGCTGCTTTGTTATCGTTCACGATGGCTTTGGCTTTCGTTAAATTGGCATTGGACGAAAATTTGTATTTTTTAACCTGATTTAATGAATTGATTATATTGAATTAATTATGTTTAAGGCAACGGCTTCGGCGACTTCAATGCCATCCACCGCAGCAGAAAGAATGCCGCCCGCATAACCTGCCCCCTCTCCTGCAGGGTAAAGGCCAACTGTATTCATGCTCTGATAGTCCTCTTTGCGCTTGATACGCACCGGGGTCGAGGTACGGGTCTCTACGCCGGTCAGCACCGCATCATGCATCGCATAACCCTTGATCTGTTTTTCAAACGCGGGCAGGGCTTCCCTGATGGCAGCGATGACGTAATCCGGCAACGCGGAACTCAAGTCAGTCAGTTTGACGCCGGGTGTGTAGGAGGGAGTGACCGACCCCAGCGAGGTTGAAGGGCGACCTGCCAGAAAATCGCCCACCAGTTGCGCCGGGGCACTGTAATTGCCGCCGCCCAATTCATAAGCGCGGCTTTCCCAACGCCGCTGGAATTCAATGCCAGCCAACGCATCGCCGGGATAGTCGGCCGGGGTAATGCCTACCACTATGCCGCTGTTGGCGTTGCGTTCGTTGCGCGAATACTGGCTCATGCCATTGGTCACCACGCGGCCCGGTTCGGAAGTTGCGGCGACGACCGTGCCGCCTGGGCACATGCAGAAGCTGTAGACCGAGCGGCCATTGCTGCAGTGGTGCACCAGCTTGTAATCCGCAGCACCTAACAAGGGATTGCCCGCGTTGACGCCAAAGCGGCTGCGGTCGATCAGCGACTGCGGATGCTCGATACGGAAGCCGATGGAGAAGGGTTTGGCTTCCAGATAGACGCCGCGCTTGTGCAGCATTTCAAAGGTGTCGCGCGCGCTGTGGCCGATGGCCAGCACCACATGGCTGGCGGCAATTGTTTCGCCGCTGGAGAGTTTGACGCCTTTTACCTGGTGCTTGTCGATCAGGATGTCGTCGACACGGCTGGTGAAGCGAATTTCTCCGCCCAGCGATTCGATCGTGGCGCGCATTTCTTCCACCATGCCGACCAGCTTGAAGGTGCCGATATGCGGCTTGCTCACATACATGATTTCGGGTGGTGCGCCGGCTTTGACAAACTCGGTCAACACTTTGCGCCCGTAGTGCTTGGGGTCCTTGATCTGGCTGTGCAGCTTGCCGTCGGAAAAGGTGCCTGCGCCGCCCTCGCCGAATTGCACATTGGACTCGGGATCCAGCTTGCTTTGCCGCCACAGGCCGAAAGTGTCCTTGGTGCGCTCGCGCACCGCCTTGCCGCGCTCCAGAATGATCGGACGGAAGCCCATCTGCGCCAAAAGCAGGCCGGCAAACAGGCCGCAGGGGCCGGTGCCGATCACCACGGGTCTTTCTTTCAGGTTGTCGGGGGCATGGGCAACAAAGTGGTAGCTGGTGTCCGGGCTGGGCGCAATATGCGTCGTGTCCTTTAATTGCTTGAGCAGCGCAGCCTCGTTCCTGACTTCCACATCCAGCGTGTAAATCAGGCTGATAGCCGAGGGTTTGCGTGCGTCGTAACCGCGGCGGAAGACGGTGTAGTTGAGCAGATCGTCCGCGCTGATATTCAGGCGCTTGAGAATTGCGGCGTGCAGCTCATCGTCACGATGGTTTAAGGGAAGCTTGATTTCAGTGAGTCGCAACATGAAGTAAATTCTTTGGTGTATACCCTGTTATATAATATTCGGCTGGCGTGCCTGGTTATTCAGGAAAACGACTATTTTACCGCAACAGGGTATTAATAAATTGGGATTCATTCCGCATTCGGGGCAAGCATGGCAAAAGCAAAAATAATTTATAGCTGCACGGAATGCGGTGGCCAGGTGCCCAAGTGGCAGGGGCAATGCCCGCACTGCTCGGCGTGGAACACGCTGGTTGAGAGCATCGCGGAGTCAGCCCCGAGTGGCAAGAATCGTTACAACGCCCTGGCGGCAACCAGTCTGGTGCAGACCCTGGCCGAGGTCGATGCCGTGGAGGTGCCGCGCACGCCCACCGGCATCGACGAATTTGACCGCGTGCTGGGCGGCGGGCTGGTGAGTGGCGGTGTGGTGCTGATCGGCGGTGATCCCGGCATCGGCAAATCCACCCTGTTGTTGCAGGCATTGGCGCATCTTTCGACCAGCAAAAAAGTGCTGTACGTCAGCGGTGAGGAATCGGCGCAGCAGATTGCCTTGCGCGCCAAGCGCCTGTCGCTGGATGCGCGCGGCATGCATCTGCTGGCGGAAATCCAGCTGGAAAAAATCCAGTCTGCCGTCGCGCAGGAAAAGCCGGACGTGGTGGTGATCGACTCCATCCAGACCGTGTATTCTGAATTATTGACTTCAGCCCCCGGCTCGGTGGCGCAGGTGCGCGAATGCGCGGCACAGCTCACGCGACTGGCGAAAAGCTCGGCGATCACCATGATACTGGTCGGCCATGTCACCAAGGACGGTACCCTCGCCGGGCCGCGCGTGCTGGAGCATATTGTCGACACCGTGCTGTATTTCGAGGGCGATACCCACTCCAGCTTTCGTCTGGTGCGCGCGTTCAAGAACCGCTTCGGTGCGGTGAACGAGCTGGGCGTGTTCGCGATGACCGAGAAAGGCCTGCGCGAGGTGAGCAATCCTTCGGCGCTGTTCCTGTCGCAGCACGATGCGCAGGTACCCGGCTCGTGTGTGATGGTGACCCAGGAGGGCACCCGCCCGTTGCTGGTGGAGATTCAGGCACTGCTTGATCAGTCCCATTCGCCCACGCCGCGCCGCCTGGCCCTGGGGCTGGAGCAGAACCGCCTGGCGATGCTGCTGGCGGTGCTGCACCGCCATGCCGGCATTGCCTGTTTTGACCAGGATGTGTTTATCAACGCGGTGGGCGGGGTGAAAATCACCGAGCCGGGCGCAGACCTGGCGGTGTTGCTGGCGATCGTTTCCTCTTTGCGCAACAAGCCCTTGCCGGAAAAAATGGTGGTATTTGGCGAAATCGGCCTGGCAGGTGAGGTGCGCCCGGTGCAGCGCGGCCAGGAGCGCCTGAAAGAGGCGGCCAAGCTGGGTTTTACCCGCGCCATCATCCCCAAGTCTAACAAGCCGAAGCAGGCCATCGCCGGCATGGAAATCATCGCGGTGGACAGGGTGGAAGATGCAGTCGCGAAGATGCGGGACTGAGTGTTCAAGCATTTTGCATGCCATTTTAGATTGTTTTTCATAGATATCCGACTCAAGCTGTATTAGGAAATGCCGTTTTACGGTATAATTTTATTCCATGATTAAATACATTTTTGTTACTGGCGGCGTCGTGTCCTCACTGGGCAAAGGGATCGCCGCCGCCTCCCTCGCAGCTATCCTTGAATCGCGCGGCCTCAAAGTGACCATGCTCAAGCTGGATCCGTATATCAACGTTGATCCCGGCACCATGAGCCCATTCCAGCACGGTGAAGTGTTTGTGACTGAAGATGGCGCCGAGACCGATCTCGACCTCGGCCATTACGAGCGTTTCGTGACGGCCAAGATGCGCAAGGCGAATAATTTCACTACCGGCCAGATTTACGACAGCGTGATACGCAAGGAACGCCGTGGCGAGTATCTGGGCAAGACGGTGCAGGTTATTCCGCACATCACCAATGAAATTCAGGCATTCATCGAGCGCGGCGCGCTGGCTTCCTATGATGGTCATGCCGATGTGGCGATCGTCGAGATTGGCGGCACGGTGGGTGACATCGAATCCCTGCCTTTCCTTGAGGCGGCTCGCCAGATGGCATTGCGCAGAGGGCGTCATACCATCGCCTTCGTGCACTTGACACTGGTCCCGTATATCGCCAGTGCCGGCGAGTTGAAGACCAAGCCCACCCAGCACAGCGTGCAGAAATTGCGCGAGATCGGTATTTTCCCGACCGCATTGCTGTGTCGTGCTGACCGCCCGATTCCCGACGATGAGCGCTCGAAGATTTCGCTCTTCTCCAATGTGCGCGAGGAGGCGGTCATCTCCGTGTGGGATGTGGACAGCATCTACAAGATCCCCAAGATTCTGAATGATCAGGGGCTGGATCGCATTATCTGCGAAGAGCTGGATATTAATCCTCCCGCGGCCGATTTGTCGGTGTGGAACAAACTGGTGGATTCGCTGGAGCATCCCAAGCACGAAGTCACCATTTGCATGGTCGGCAAGTATGTTGACCTGACAGAGTCATACAAGTCGCTGATCGAAGCGCTGCGTCATGCGGGCATCCATACAGCTACTCGCGTGAATATTGAATACATCGATTCCGAAGCGCTGGAAATATCTGGTGCGGATGAATTGAAACGTTTCGATGCCATACTGGTGCCGGGCGGATTTGGCGTGCGCGGCACCGAAGGCAAGATCGCGGCGATACGCTATGCGCGAGAAAACAAGATTCCTTATCTGGGCATCTGTCTCGGCATGCAGCTGGCGGTGATCGAATATGCGCGCCATGTTGCGGGCATGGCCGATGCGAACAGCACCGAGTTTAATCTGGCGACTGAACACCCCGTGGTGGCGCTGATCACGGAATGGCTGGATCGTGACGGGCGCGTAGCAACCCGCAGTGCGGACTCTGACCTGGGCGGCTCCATGCGTCTGGGTTCGCAGCGTTGCCCGATCAAGAATGGCACGCTGGCGGCCAGTATTTACGGCAAGGAAGTGAATGAGCGCCATCGTCATCGCTATGAGGTCAATAACCATTACGTGCCTGTGCTGGAAAAGGCGGGGATGATTATTTCCGCACGCACGCCGAGCGAAGCATTGCCGGAGATGATGGAGCTGCCAGCATCCATGCACCCATGGTTTGTTGGCGTGCAGTTCCACCCTGAATTTACCTCCACGCCACGCGATGGACACCCGTTATTTACTGCCTACGTCAAAGCGGCGTTGGCGCACAAAGGAATTGTATGAAGCTCTGTAATTTTAATGTAGGTCTGGATCAGCCTTTATTCCTGATCGCCGGCCCGTGCGTGATCGAATCCGAACAAATGGCGCTGGACACTGCCGGGCAGTTGAAAGAGATCTGCCAGCAGATCGGCCTGCCGTTTATCTATAAGTCTTCCTATGACAAGGCGAACCGCAGCTCCGGCAAATCCTTCCGCGGCTTTGGCCTGGAAGCTGGCCTGAAGATTCTGGAAAAAGTAAAAAGCCAGATCGGCGTGCCGGTGCTGACCGATGTGCATAATATTGAAGATATTGCCGCCGTCGCCGCCGTGGTGGATGTGCTGCAGACGCCGGCTTTCCTGTGCCGCCAGACCGATTTTATCCACGCGGTAGCGACCTGCGGCAAGCCGGTGAATATCAAGAAGGGTCAGTTTCTGTCACCGTGGGATATGCAGAACGTGGTGGAAAAGGCGCGCGATGTCAGCGGCCAGGACAACATCATGGTGTGCGAACGCGGTGCCTCGTTCGGCTATAACAATCTGGTGTCGGACATGCGCTCGCTGGCTGTGATGCGCAACACCAAGTGCCCAGTCGTTTTCGACGCTACGCACTCGGTACAGTTGCCGGGCGGGCAGGGCACGGTCAGCGGCGGGCAGCGCGAGTTTGTGCCGGTGCTGGCACGCGCGGCAGTGGCAGCCGGCATATCGGGCGTGTTTATGGAAACCCACCCCAATCCGTCGCAGGCGTTGTCGGATGGCCCCAATGCATTTCCGCTGGGACATCTGAAAGAATTGTTGCAGACACTGATGGTGCTGGATGCCGCAGTGAAGAAACAAGGTTTGATCGAAGAAAAAATTGATTTGCGTAACGTTTAAAAAATAGAAAATAGAAAAGAGCATATAGAGATGAGTGCAATAGTAGATGTGATAGCGCGTGAAATTTTGGACTCCCGTGGGAATCCTACGGTTGAGGCGGATGTGTTGTTGGAATCAGGCGTGATGGGACGAGCTGCAGTACCGTCCGGCGCATCGACCGGTACCAAGGAAGCCGTTGAGCTGCGCGATGGCGATAAGGGCCGTTACCTGGGCAAGGGCGTGTTAAAGGCGGTTGAGTTTGTGAACACGGAAATCGCCGAAGCCATCATCGGCCTCGATGCAATGGAACAGGCTTTTATCGACCAGACCATGATCGAGCTGGACGGCACGGAAAACAAATCACGCCTGGGTGCAAACGCCATTCTGGCCGTATCCATGGCCGTAGCCAAGGCTGCCGCTGAAGAATCAGGTCTGCCTTTGTATCGCTATCTCGGCGGTGCCTCGCGCATGGAAATGCCGGTACCGATGATGAACATCATCAACGGTGGCGCGCATGCTACCGGTGGCGCTGACATTCAGGAGTTCATGATCGTGCCGGTAGGCAGCCAGAGTTTCCGCGAAGCGCTGCGTTGCGGCGCGGAAATCTTCCATCACCTGAAAGACATTTTGCATCATCGCGGATTGAGCACAACAGTAGGTGATGAGGGCGGTTTTGCACCTTCTCTGGGTTCAAATGAAGCAGCCTTGAAAGTAATTGTGGAAGCGATCGAAGCAGCTGGCTATGTGCCGGGCGCGGATGTCGCCATTGCAATGGATCCGGCTGCCTCCGAGTTTTACAAAGATGGTAAATATCATCTGAAAGCCGATGGACTGACCCTGACTTCCGCACAGATTGTCGATATGTACGCAACCTGGGTGGACAAATACCCTATCATTAGCATTGAAGACGGCATGAGCGAGCACGACTGGGCTGGCTGGAAGATGCTGACAGAGCGTTTGGGTAAATCCACACAGCTGGTGGGCGATGACGTGTTCGTCACCAACACCAAGATTCTGAGCGAAGGTATCAAGCAGGGCATCGCCAACTCCATCCTGATCAAGATCAATCAGATCGGCACCTTGACCGAAACTTTCGCCGCAATTGAAATGGCCAAGCGTGCAGGTTACACGGCTGTGATTTCGCATCGTTCAGGCGAGACCGAAGATACGACGATCGCAGACCTTGCTGTGGCAACCAATGCACTGCAAATCAAGACTGGCTCTTTGTCACGTTCTGATCGCATGGCCAAGTACAACCAGCTGCTGCGCATAGAAGAAGACTTGGGCGATAGCGCATCTTATCCGGGCCGCGCTGCTTATTACCAGTTAGCTTAATTCGGTTAAACGAATAGAGTTCTGTGTTAATTTAGTTCGGGCTAACAGGGATACTGCAAATAGATGCGCTGGATCACACTGATACTTCTCGCCCTCATCCTGTTGTGGCAGTACCCGCTATGGCTGGGTAAAGGTAGCTGGATCAAGGTGTGGGAGCTTAGCCGCCAGGTTGAAGCACAGAAGAAAGCTAACCAGCAAACCAAGTCGCGCAATGCGGCGCTGGATGCTGAAGTGCGCGATCTCAAACAAGGCACCGAGGCCATAGAAGAACGTGCCCGTAATGATTTGGGCATGATTAAGCCGGGGGAGGTATTCTTTCAAGTTGTAGGGGAAAATGCTTCATTGCCTGCCTCAGGAGTGCACGAGAGCAAGCCGCTCGGGCATTAATTAGCTTCCCAGCCTTGGGTATATGCTAAAGGGCGCCTCTAAAAATTGCAGAGTTTGCGATTTTTAGAGGCGCCCTAACTCAGTTTGAATATGCTAAACGCATAACATATCAGGGACAGCTTGCCAGTTCTGGCAATGCTTTGCGCCATAAATCATGTCATAGCCAGACAGCAGGAATACCCATTTTCAAATGATTTTACGGACCTGTTAGGCAGTACTTTGTTGGGCTTTTATTGAATTGTTTGGTGCCTGGGACCGGAATCGAACCGGTACAGAGATTTCTCCCCGAGGGATTTTAAGTCCGTAAAGCTTGTGGAAAAACTCTTTATTTCCCAATGTGTTATTAATATTCTGCTATTATTTGTCACGATTTTGTCACAATTGACTAAAGAAGGCGCACAAAATATGGCAACCATTCGATTAAGAAAAAACAAAGATGGAACTGCAGCCAGCCACCAATGGCAGGCTATTGTTCGTAAAAAAAATAGGGCAACTGGCCTTGTACATACTCAATCTGAGACGTTTGAGTCGGAGAGAGAAGCAAAGGAATGGGCTGAATCACTTGAAGCGGATCTTAGGCGGGCTATTCATATTGATACCCGATTGATTGATAAAACCCAACTCAGTGAACTTATTCAGAAATATATTGAGGTTGTTTCACCCGCAAAGCTTGGGGGAAAAAGGGAAATTGTTAGGCTTAAAACGTGGTTGAAACATCCAATTTCTGAATTAACGTTGTCCAGGGCAACTCCAAAGCACTTTGCAGACTATATCTTTGCTAGGAGAAAAACACAGAGTATAAGAGGGGGCAAGATTGCAGAACAAACGATTAAGCTGGATATCATTGCAATCAGCAATGTTTTTGAAGTAGCCAGGAAAGATTGGGGTTATGAGATTGAAAACCCCATCAAAAAAATAAGCAAGCCAGCCGGCTCAAAGACGCGAGACTTGAGAATTGTTGAGGCGGATTGGAAAAGACTTGAAATTGAATTAAATAAATGTAGAAATCCACTTTATGTAGTGATATCTGAACTCGCTCTGGAAACCGGCATGAGGCAAGATGAACTTTTTAGGATGTGTTGGGGTGATTTTGATTTGGTAGGAACGAGAAAGAATGTGATTGTTGACGGCAAAGATACTTCTGCCACTGGTAAAAGAAAAAAACGCACTGTTCCTTTGTCCGCTCGTGCTTTTGAGTTACTAAAAAAGCTTCCTGGCTGGCTTGGTGAAGACTTGGAATCGCCAATTTTAAAGATGGGGGCAGGTGCTTCAGCTGACGGTCTTTCGCGCGCTTTCACGGCCGCCTGCAAAACAATTGGATTAGAAGGCGCTGTATTTCATTCAACCCGCCACGAGGCGGCAAGCAGGATGGCACCTCACTATCCTTTGTTAATTCTCATGAAAATATTTGGTTGGAAAACGCCCGCCATGGCAGCGCGCTATTACCACGCCAGCGACGAGGAATTGCATGCTGGCTTAGTCAATATGCAGAAACATCAAAATCAAAAAAATAAATTTTGATGCTGAATTTCTTTAAAAGACACTAACGGTAATATCTGGTATTTTTTTAAAAAATATTTGCATAAATTGCTGAATTTTGATTTTGGATGGGTTAGAATGTTTTTATGTTCCGTGCTCCCTCAAAATCGCTTCCTTGCTCAGTCCTTTTTGTGGCTGCTATCCTGCTGTTGCAGGTGCGAGTTTTTGGTTTGGGTTTAAGTAAACGAAATATTTTTTTAATTTCTTTGTTTTTTGTTGCAACTGCTTTTCTCTCACAAATGGTTTTTGATTCAAAGTTGGTCTTTGTTGTTTCACTTTTGTCTCTTGTTGCAGTTGTGAGCACTTGGTCAAATGAAAAAGTGCTTGAATTTGTCGCCAAAACACTTGGTGCTGTTAAATTCATAAATGCGTTTTCAACGATAAATTTTATCGGTTTCAGCATACCATCGTTTTCTTCAAAACTTACTTTCATCCCTCCCGCTTCACCCTTCATTCCTCCACGCCAAATCCTCACCAAGAGCTAATTCGCCCTGAAAATGGGCTCTCTGGTGAGGCGTGCCTGCTGCAGCTCACAGCCTAAAAAGCACTCTCACCCGCTTCAAGTGAGGTCAAAATGCAAAACCAAATATTATTGCTGCGCGACTCCGCGTTGCTGCAATATTGCCAATCCATTGGCAACCCAATCCCTGTATCTCTTTCCTTGATTAGGAAAGACAGGTCTGAAAAAAATAAAAATCCTCTGGGCATCCCATTCAGAAACATCGGTGGTGGGGTTTTTTACAACCCGGCTGAAGTTTTAAATTTTTTTTCGGGCCAGCCAGTTGTGCATCCAACAGCCAAGCCACTAAAAAGAAATAGCGGCTTGAAGCGTGGAAAACCAGGCAAGGAAGAGACGATTGAGGCCAGGAAACGTGGCATCACAGTCCCTGAATTGCGCGCCCAGAAAGTGGGTGCAGCATGCTAATCAAACCTCATCACCTTAAAAATCTGCCAGCCCATCTGGCAGTTGATATTCAAGCAAAATGGAACAAAAAGTTGCAGTCGGCGGCTGAACAAGAGGTGATCGCACTGATTTCAGTTGGTAAAAGGAGGGCTCAGCAGAAGCTGAACAAAGAAATTTGTCAGAGAAAGAAAATGGTGAGCTGGGCAATCAGGACGATATGTTTTGGGGGGGTGCCAGCATGAATGAAAGAGAAAAAATCAGTCCAGAGCTCGCTTTTGCAATGATGAAAAAATCTGAGGACTTTGCGGTGAAAAATAATATTCCTTTTCGTTGGGCTGGGACACATTGGCAAGAAGTGCAGCTTCTTGAATTGGAGAGGGAAGCTCTTTTCTTCATAGCCAAGAAGGAACCAGCGAAGGCAAATGAAAGGACTGCTGCTTCCTCTGCAAAAACTGCAATTTTGTTTGGTGAGAAGCTGGGGGTGCCTGACCACACATTCATCCCCACATTGAATGGGTACATTCAAGTTGACGGTGATTTGGTTAAGCACACTCCTGCAAACAAGGGTCATGGCATTACCTATGTATTGGAGTGTGCTTATGATCCACTTGCTGATTGTCCTATTTTCAAAAACTTCCTTGCTGAAGCTTTGCCAAATCAATCTGTCCGTGACTTTATCCAAGAATATGCTGGTTACACCTTATTGGGTGATGCGCGCCACCAGCTTGCTGCTTGGTTGATTGGCAATGGGGGAACTGGCAAAGGGACTTTTGTCCAC
This sequence comes from Gallionellaceae bacterium, assembly GCA_035531075.1. Taxonomy (GTDB): domain Bacteria; phylum Pseudomonadota; class Gammaproteobacteria; order Burkholderiales; family Gallionellaceae; genus 39-52-133. The sequence goes on along the minus strand of DATKTO010000033.1, from coordinate 924 downwards.
ATTATGTCTGCTCTTCATAGGCAGACTGTTGCTTTATCTATCAATTCATTGGATGGATTCAAGCTTACAGGTTTGCAGTCTGCAAGCTTGGTTTGTGTTGATGAAACGCCATCCAGGATCGATGAGGAGAGGCTCAAAACACTTGTCTCAGGTGATGCGGTTCAAATCGACAGAAAGTATAGGGATGCAATAACTATTCGCCCGACAGCAAAATGGATTATTTGCGGGAACGCACTCCCCTCAATCTCTGACCAATCGGATGGATTTTGGAGGCGGTGGTTTGTTTTTCCATTCAACATTAAACCCAAAGTAAAAACTCCTTTGCTTGCTGAAACCATAATTCAAAGGGAATTGAGCGGGGTGTTGAATTGGGCGCTTTTAGGCTTACAGCGTTTGTTGGCTCGCGAAGCTTTCCCTGCATTGCCCGAGGCCATGCGTGAAGCCGCTGCTGATGGCAAGCGGCAAAGCAACAGTGTGGCTGAATGGGTTGAAGACGATGGGATTTTGTTTGATGATGAGGTTAAAAACACTAGGGCAGATGTTTACTCTAGATATAAATTTTGGTGCGGTGAAAGCGGTTCAAAGGTGGTTGGTAGCCCTAAGTTTTGGGAGCGCATGCGCCAGATATTTTCTCATCTTCCAGAAGATAGAAACTCAGCAAGAGAAACGGTTGGGGGGAAAAGGAAGGCGATGGTTCACTTAGCGATACCATTTTCTTGATTCAAAAATATAGTAAAAACAAAAAGCCGCGTGAGCGGCTTTTTGCTTTTAATGCGCTATTTCTTCGCTGGCGCACCAGGGGGTGTCCTGAATTTTGTGTAAACGGAATTCATTAATGCTGCGGCATCCGTTCCTCGAACTGGATAGTAAAACGATTCAGTGCCGCTTTCCAGTCCCTTATCGGCATCGTCCATTTTTTACTGA
>DATKTO010000032.1:0-97147 GCA_035531075.1 Gallionellaceae bacterium | reverse complement strand
AGCCACCATCACCCGCCTTAATGCCGCTTTGCTCCATCACGCTGGCGTAGTTGCTGTTGATGTTGGTATCGGCTGCGTTGGCGCTGCCGCCGCTGCCAGTGCCGATGATAGCAACGCTAAGAGAGCCGCCACGGCTGGTTTGCTGGCTGCCGTAGGTGCTGGTGTCTTGCAGGCTTTCTACATTGAGGTTGCCGCCGATGTCGGCTACGACTTGTTTGCCTGAGGCGACTGCACCTTTCATATTGGTGTCGCGGCCTGATTTGATTGTGAGGGTGTTGCCTGCATCTACATGGGCGTTGGTCCAGGTAACATCGCTGCCATCGGCGTTGCCGCGACCCACACTGGCGCTGGCTGTGCCAGCTAACCCGCCGCCTTTGGCTGACACACTAATGCCGACACCGATTGAACCGCTGGATGAGCTGTTGGTGGAGTGTTGCTCAGCGGTGCTCTTGGCGGCAAGGAGGTTGATGTCGCGGTCGGCTTCGAGGGTGGTGTCTTTACTGGCTTTGATGTCGCTGCCCTGGATGGTGATGTTGCCTTTGCTTTGATCTGCGCTGGTAGAGGTGATGTTGATGTTGCCGCCTGCCTTGACATTGCTGCCTTGTGCACGGCTGTATGTCTGGGTGGAGCTGCTTTCGCTGGTGCTGCCGCCGACGCTGACGTTGAGGCTGACGCTGCCTACCTTGTCTGCCAGGTCGCCGGTAGCGCCGTTGCTGAGGGCATCAATGGCGTTGCTGGTGGACATGAGGGCGTTGGCAACCGCCAGGGCTTTCATGCGGCCGGAGGACGTTTTACTGCTGGCTTTTTGTTGTTGGTCGACGGTGTTGGCGGCGTTGTTGGCGGCGTCGAGTACGGGGTTGGAGAGGGCCAGGGTTAAGCCGCTCTGTTCGAACTTGGTCTCGCTGTGGCTGATGCCGGTGTTTTGCACTTCCTGAATTACCACCTCTTGCGCGGCAATGTTGATGTCGCCTGCGGGGGTGCTGATGTTGCTGCCGGTTTGCGTGTAGTCATTGCCTGCCTTGATGTTGACATTGCCGCTTAAGCTACCCACGTTGCTGGCGGTGTGGCTGGTGTCGGTGCTGGTCTGGAGATTTTTCTGCTTCTGCTCGCCGTAGCTGATGGAGAGACCACTTCCTGACATGAGGCCGGATTTTTGTTCTTCCTTGAAGTAGCCGGAGCTGTAGGTGTTTTCGCTGGCGAGGAGGGCGATGTTGTTTTTGGCTTCAAGGCTCAGGTCATTGGTCGCGACGATGTCGCTGCCGACCACATTGAGATCATGGCCGGATTTAATTGCAACGCTGGCGCCATCGATGCTGCTGCCACGGGCAATTTTTTCACTGCTTGTTTTGATTTCTGTCGTGCTCTTGCTGGAGAGGAAACCACTGCTTGATGAGGTGCGCTGCTCGAAGAAGTCGTGGCGCTCGTCCACCGCATTGATGGTGACGTTGTTGTCAGCGGCGAGAGCAACCTTGCCACTTTGAGAACTGACCTGGCTACCAGAGATCGTGATATTTCCTTGCTCTGGTTTTTTACCGCTTGCAGTCAACTGCACATTGTTGCCGGCCTGCAGTACCGTACCGACAACTTTCTCGTCAGTGCGGCGGTTGCTATTGCCACTATGGTCGTCATAGCTGGATTGCGTTACATCCTTGGCCGCATTGAGGGTGATATTGCGCGCTGCAACCGTCAGGTCTTTCACCGCATAGATTTGCGCCGCAGTCAGGCTGAGGTCGTTATTCGCTGTCAGGGTCAAGTTTCCACCGGTTTGTATCTGGCTAGTGAGGTTAACCGTGGTACTTGTGCCGCCGCTTGGGCCGGGTTCGCCCCGGGTGAATTCGGACAGGGCATGGTGCAGGCTGGGCGAGCCGTCGAGGTTGGTGGCGGCTGGGTTGCCGGCCAGGCTGGCTGTTTCCTTCGCTTCCTTGACGCTGACGGTGAAGTTGTTGCCGGCAGTGAGGCTGGCGTTGCCGCCAGCTGTCACATTGGCGCCGGCGATGGTGAGGTCATGCCCGGCGCGGATATCAAGCGTATCTGATGCGCTAATGCTGGCCGTACCATGGATGCGGGTGGTGAAGACATTGCCCAGTTGCAGGGCTTCCATTTCGGTTTCGTTCACCACGTCATGTCCTGCAAGAATCGCCACGCGAACGCCATTGATGGTGCCGGAGAGGTTTTTAATGTCGTTGCTGGCGACGAGGACGGTGTTACCGTTGCCGCCGAGTGTACCGCCCTGATTGACGATGTCGGTGGCTGTCAGGGCGTTGGTTTTGCTGCCCAGGATGGTGCCGCTGTTCAGCAGGGTGCCGCTGGTTTTGATGTCGATGCTTTCTGCGGCGATGAGGGCGCCGTTGGGGCGCAGGTCGTTTTCGTGCAGGCGTGTGAGGAATACCTGGGGCACGAGGAGTTGCTCCTTTGTGCCATCTGCCAGGCTGATTTCCTGCGCGACCATCCACACGATGTCATGGGTGAGGGCTGCGACCTGGGCATTGGTCAGGGCAACACCGGGCACGAGGTTCTGTGTGTGCGCTTCGGCGATGCCCTGCTCCATCAGCGCCTTGAATTCTGCTTCTGCGCTGGTGTAACCGGGCAGGAAACGGCGGCCGGTAAGATCGGTGACCTGGTCGCTGACGAGCTTCTGTTCATAAAAACCGTCGCCCAGGCGCTTCTGGATTTGTTGAGGATCGAGTACCAAGCGGCTCAGCATGTAGTCGCTGGAAAGGAAGTTGCGGTAGCTGGTAAAACGCGAATTGGTCTCGATCAGGTAGGGTTGCTCGGGTGCGGTTTTGTAGGTATATAGGCCATTTGCAGGCAGCGTGATGTTGAGGGGGGGTGTGGCTGTATTGGCAGCTTGCGTATTGTTGGTTTGCTCTGTGCCCAGTGTGGTGCCGATTTTCACCGCACCCAGTGTGACCGCAGTGTTATTCGCGCCGATTGTGAGATTATTCAGCATCAAGGCTGTACCCGCTATGCTCTGATTGCTGCTAAAACTGGCGTTCACCGAATTATCTACTGTCGAAATGAGTTCATTGTAATCGATTGGATGGTTTACCCAACCGTATACATCCTGGCAATTCCAAGACATCCAGCCCTGTACGCAGAGCTGATCCACCACCTCCCACTGCGGATTGTCGTTCGTCCCTACCCGAGTTTCTTCTTTCATCAAATCGCGCGATTTTTGTGTAAACGTAGTTGCGTTAAACGCAATGTTTCCACCCGCTGCGATTGTGCTGTATTCGTTATTGATTCCACCTTTGAGCCACATGTTGCCTCCTGACAACAGTCTGGCTGCAGGCGTTGAGACAGAGACATATTCCGTTCTGAAAGTGGGCGTGTAATGCAGAACACCATCATCTACCGCAGATCCTGTTACATCTGGGCCCCATGCCACCCCGAATACGGTGCGTATATTGGTGATCGTATTTGCACTGATGCGCAGATCACCATCCGCCTGCACAGTGGCGGATGAGTTAGTAAAGTTGCCCATATTTTGTGACAGGTTGCCATTGGCATCCACTGCGCTGCCTGCGCCTGCATTCAAACTGCCCATGCTATAAATGGTGGCACCATCCAGGTTGTTGGCCGAGTTGCTGACCAACAAATCAATCGAAGTGGTGGCTGCAATAATGGCTGGCGCACCCGTGTTATTCAGGTTGTCAGCGTTGAGCGCGAGCATGTCGCCCAATACCGCACCTGTATTATTGAATGCATTGCTGTGCGTGGTAACGGTAGAGCCTGTGAGGGTGCCGGAATTGTTAATATCACCACTGATCATCAGATTGGCCGACGTGTTGCCCGCAATAATGGCCTGAGCACCTTGGTTATTCAGGCTGCTTGCGTTTAGAGTAAGCACATCCGTCAATACTTCGCCGCTATTGGTGAATGCATTGCTGTGAGTGCTGACATTCCCGCCTGTGACAGTGCCTGAATTGTTGATATCGCCGCTGACCATTAAATTAGCTGAAGTGTTTCCGGCAATCGTTGCCTGAGCACCCTGATTATTCAAACTGCTTGCGTTGAGAGTGAGCGCGTTCGCCAATACGGAACCTGTGTTTGAGAATGCATTGCCGGTTGTCGTGACGGTGCCGCCAGTGACTGTTCCGGCATTATTAATATTGCCGCTAACTTTCAAATTGGCCGATGAGTTGCCGGCAATCATTGCATCTGCACCTTGATTGCTCAGGCTGTTTGCGTTGAGACTAAGCACGTTTGCCAATACGGAACCTGTGTTCGTGAATGCATTGCCGTTTGTCGTGACGCTACCGCCTGTAACTTTGCCGCCATTATTAATGTCGCCACTGGCCAAAATGTCAACCGAAGTGTTACCAGAAATCCTGGCGTTTGCTCCCTGATTGCTCAGGCTGACTGTATTGAGGATGAGCGCGTTTGCCAATACTGCGCCGCTGTTATTGAATGCTTTGCTGTGCGTGATGACGGCGCTACCTGTGAGTGTGCCTGCATTGATAATATCGCCTCCCACCATCAAATTAAGCGAAGTGTTACCGGCCATAATAGCTTGAGCACCCTGATTATTCAGGCTGAGCGCGTCCAGCGTGAGCACATCCGCCAACACGGCGCCGCTGTTGTTAAACGCGTTGCTGTGAGCTGTGATTGCATTGCCTTCGAGTGTTCCGGCATTTTCAATATTGCCACTGACGGTCAAATTAGCCGATATATTGGCAGCAATTCTGGATTGCGCACCCTGATTACTCAGAGCGGTTGCGTCAAGCGTGAGCGTATTAGCCAGCACCGTTCCCGTGTTGATAAATGCATTGCTGTGCGTGGTGATGGTGCTGCCTGTGACTGTGCCTGCATTATTAATATTGCCACTAATCAGCAAATCAACAGAAGTGTTGCCAGCAATCCTGGAATCTGCACCCTGGTTGCTCAGGCTGGTGGCGTCGATCTTGAGCAGGTCAGCCAATACGGCACCTGTGTTTGTGAATGCGTGGCCGGTTGTGGTGACAGTGCTGCCAGTGATTGTGCCTGCATTGCTAATATCACCGCTAACGGTCAGGTTGGCCGAAGTGTTGGCTGCTATTTTGGCTTGCGCACCTTGGTTGTTCAGGCTGCTTGCGTTGAGTGCAATTGCATCTGCCAACACCGCGCCGCTGTTGGTGAATGCATTACTTGAGGTAGTAACAGTTACGCCTTCGAGTGTGCCGCCGTTGGCGATATCACCATTGCTAATGATAGCAATATTGCCCGAGGAGCCGGTATGCCCATTTAAGGTGATATTGCCCTGGCTATTCAGCGTGAAATCGCCCGCTTGTGCCGCCATATTGCCGAGGCTGTTCACGCCTACGCCAGCCTCTGTTCCAACGAGGCGGATTTTGTTGGCATACATGCCGCCCAGCAGCGCAACATCTATACCAACGGTAGGTTTATTTGCATCGCCCTGAATGACCTGGACATCAAGCGTGGCGTAGTCGACCTGATTGGTGCCGACGATTGCATTAAGGTTATTTGCCCATAGCTGGCCGTTCACTTGCAGGCTGCGGGTAATGAGGTCAAGCTGGTCTACATTGCTGGCGTTGAGTCCGCCTGCGCCGATCTGGATTTGCCCGCCGGTGACGCGGAAACTATCCAGGCTGCCGCCGCTTCCCATCATCGGAACGCCGGTAGTCAAAATGCCGCGGCTGGTGTTGATGAAGCCACAGCCATCACACACAATGCCGTTTGGATTGGCGATGACTACTTCGGCGCGTTGCCCGGCGACTTCTGTATAGCCGCGTAAAGAACTGGCCCCTGTGCCGGTAACTTCGTTCAGGATGATGCGCGCAGTGCCATTGGCAAGGTTAGGGTTGCCGCCCACATAGCCGCCCTGCTGGGTCAGTACATTACTCTGGCTGTTATTGAGAATGAGGCCGTTGGTATCAACGTTGAATTGGCTGTACTGGTTGCGCGAAACACCAGCTGCGCTTGGGGTGGTGATTTGAACCAATGGCAAACCATTGGCAGTGTTGTCGATGACGGGTCTGTTAATTGCGGCTGCGTTACTGTCGGCAGTGACGGCAGCATGTAGCTGCACAGGTTTCAGTCCGAACATGCAAAGTGCGGCAAAGACGACCGGTCGCAAGCGAAAAAGCTCGATCACTTTTGTGCTGCTCTGTTTCTCAAAAACACCGGGGTGCTCCGTACCGCTTTGCTTGCCTTTACCCTGGCTGGTGGTATTTTCTGCAACGGCCATCATCAGGTTGCGGGCTTTATTGAAGACAATGCGGTAGCGGTTCTTGTTCATTACGGATTACCCCTTATGAATACTGCTAAAGTTTTACTGAATAATGAAGTCTCTTTCAAAAATACACACAAAATTTTAAAGCTGGTAATTCAAACTAAAACCAGTAGCAGGTTCGCTGGTATTAAATCCTTGCGGTTTATTGAGCGGCCAGCTCACAAACGCATCATAGTAGAAGCCTTTAAACATATAGCCACGCATGCCGATTGCAGTTCCTGAAAGATCGTTGCCAATCAGATTTGGTTCGTTAGCGCCGAATACTCTGCCAGCATCAAGCGCGATATAAGCGGCGTGGCTGGTGCCGGGTAAAAAGGTCTCAAATTCATTGCGAAAATACCATCCATTTTCTGCAGCCAGGCTGTATTCGCCATCGAATCCACGTACCGTCCATCTGTTGCCGATGGCAATCCATTCGGAGCCATACAGGGCTGAATCGGAGTTTTGCCCATGAAAAGTGGCGGTATATTTTATCGGTTGCTTCCCCAACTCAAATGGTATGCTCAATGTGGCATCCAGAATTTCCAGGCTATACAAAAAGGTGGGTGAGCCAGCAGGTTTGTCGCTTAAATCTTTTTGCGCGCCAAACCAGGGCATGCCCTGACGTTCTGCAATGGTCACATCCAATTGTGCCTGCGCAATGTTGCGTTTATGTTGCAACGCTATTTCGGCAAAGCTGGTTTCGCGCCGCTGCACCAGAATTTCCGTATCATCGATAAAGCTTTGCCCCCAGCGTCTGCCGGTGCGAAACTGCACACTGCTCTTGCCACTCTGGTCGCGGTGAAACATATAGGCAGTCTTGAATTCAATACCGCTGGATTTACCGCTGGAGAGAAATGTTTGAAAAGTGCCGACTACGCGCTGATGGTATTGGGATTCGTTTGCGGAAAGACTATGCGTCCAGTTTCCATAGGGTATGGAGTAATAAATATTATTGCCCTGTGTTCCGCGTTGGTCATATTTGTTGTCGCCGTCACTGCTTACCCCGATATTGAACAAGTCATTTATATTGAACAGATTGTCGATAGCCAGATTAAGCCCGGCTTGCAGCTTGCCAGTGCCCTTTGCACCCGCATCATCCAGGGTAGCTGTCACTTTCCAGGGTTTGCTGCGCTTGACGTTAATGACAATATCACTCTCCCCCAGCTTATCGGCCGGAACAATTTGCATATCCACCTCTTGACTGGGTATGCGCTTCATCTGCTCCAGGCCTTGCTCGATGTCGCGTAAATTAAGCAGCTTACCGGCCGAGGTAGGGAAGGCATTTTTCCATGTCCCGGTAGTCGCTTTGTCCTCAAACCGGAGCTCGTGTATGAGCCCTGGAATTAGCGTTAATTTGAGTGTGCCACCCGACAAATCTTGCTCAAGGATGCCAAGACGAGTGGTGGAATAACCCTGTTCCAGAATTATTGCTGTCAACCCTTTGACGATGATATTGATGCCTTCTCGCCCTATGCATTGCCCTGCATACTGCTCCAGAAAATCCTGCGCAAAACGAAACCGGTCCAGCGGCAAAGTGCTGGCGCCGTAACGTTGCGCCTCGGGAGAAACCTGGCTCGGCACTTCCAGAACAAAATTCTGAATTTTGAAGCACGGTGTCTCGAAAGGAGGTAAACGCAGCGTTTCCGGCCGCTCAATCACACCTTGCAGTTTGACGCTGGGCAGCTTCAGCTGGCGCTCACGCTCTAGTGCTTCCTGTTTCGCGCGATTACGCAACTCTTCACTTTCCGATGTTTCAAGCGCTGCATGGCTGTATCCGGTGCAAAGAATCCAAGCCAGAATAAAGGCACGTGCATATTTAATAAAATTTTGTTTGCTTGAAGTTGCACTGTGCATCATTCTGTACCGATGGGCATTTATGCTTATTTCATTTTTGAACGTTAGAATATAGCCGTATCAATGCCAGATAGATATCCAAGAATTAGCAAAGTGACATTATTGCAACGTTGGGTTGCGGCACTAGCGTGTTCTATGGTAGCGGGGGGGGGTATGCCGACTAAATCTTGTGATCGACTGTTTCCTGCCGGAGGCGAAGCAGGTTGTAGCGCGCCTGATAGTAGTTCGGGTCAAGCTGCAGCGCGATTGTAAACGCTGTTTGCGCCTCTTCTGCTCTGCCAGCATGCATGTAGGCATAGCCGAGGTTATTCTGCACCCTGGCCTTGTCGGGAGAGCGCTGCACGGTTGCCTCCCATAGTGAAATTTCGCTGCGATAGTCCTGGTTGCGCAACACAGTCAGGCTCGCCAGCGCAACCAGCAACAGCGCAATGCTCAACCTGAAGATTTTTGGGGTTAGCAAAAGCGATAGTTCCGCTGCTAGCGCCAACGCCAGCGGCCAGCTGACCAGATACAGCTGACGCTCGTTCGCCACATCGATACGCGGCAGGAACAGATACAGCGGAAACAGCTGCAGCAGCGCCCAGGCCAGCGCGAAGCTGAGCCACGGCCTCTTCATAAAACTTAATATAATCAATAATATAAAAATTGCCAGCACGGCAAAATGCGGCAACAGGCCGGCAAAATCATGCAGCACTGGCAGGTCGGAATCGATATTCAGCCACAGCGGAAACAGCCATTGCCGCAGCAGCCAGGCGAAGGCCATGGTCTGCGTCGCCAAATTTCCTTGCAGGCTGTTGAGGGCGGCGCTGGTTTCCATTTGCGCCAGGTAGCCATCGTGCAGCAGAAAGAATAGCGCACCCGCCGCAAGCAGCAGCCAGCTAGACCACTGCTTTCGCCATGCCGATTTGAGGCTGCCGCCGCTGTGCAGCTCCCACAGCAACAGCGCAAAAGGATAGGTCACCGCGGTTTCCTTTACGCCCAGCGCCAGCAACATGCATAACGGTGTGAGCAGGTGCAGATAAATCTTGTTGCCCTGCGCCTTTCCCTCAACATAGAGCAGCATGCCCGCCAGATAAAACAGCGTCATCAGCGCGCTAGAGCGCCCGCAGATATAGGTGACGGCTTCGCTATGCGCGGGATGAACGGCAAACAGCAGGGCTGCCAAAAACGGTACTGATAGCGGCAAGACAGACTGCGCATTTAATGCGGGGTGATTTGCAACAAAGCGACGCGCCAGCAGCCACACCAGCCAGGTGTTACCAAGGTGTATCAACACATTGGTGAGATGAAACCCGGCGACACCCAGCCCTATAGCCCAGTCGGCAGTGTATGTGAATTTAAGCAGGGGGCGGATGCCATGCTGAAGGTCCTGCCACCACGCAGACCATGAGTGTATGCGCGGGTTATTGACGATGACGTTGAAATCGTCAAACTGGAAAGCGCCCCAAAAAGAATTGGCGTAGGTAATACACACTGCGCATAACAGCAGCGTGGCAGAGAACAGCTTGGTGCGATGGAAGGTGATGACCGCGGAAAAATTTTGCTCACGACGCATGACGCGCCTGCGCAAAAGCCAGGTCCAGCAAATCGACTGCATCCCACCAGCGGTTGGGCGCATTCAGCATCACCAGCAGCACCCGTGCACCGTCCCTTTCGGCATAGGCAATCAGGCATTTTCCCGCCTTGGGCGTGTAGCCGGTCTTCAGGCCCAGCGCGCCCTGATAGCGGCCTATCAGCGCATTTTTATTTTGCAGCTGGTAACCGGTCTTTCCGCCAATGGCGAAAATCTGCGCCGATTCCTTCACCACCAGTTCGGTGACCAGGTGATGCTTCAGCACTTCGTTCGCCAGCACGGCCAGATCATGCGCGGTTGAATAATGATCCGCCGCATCGTGCCCGCAGGCATTGCTAAAATGCGTATTGCGCAAGCCCAGCTGCTGCGCCCTGCGATTCATCATCTGCACGAATTGCTGATGATTTCCGCCGATAAATTCCGCCAACGCGTGGCAGGCATCGTTGTCGGAATTAATCAGCGCGGAACTCAGCAAGTCCTCGACATAAAATCGTTCGCCGCGTTTCGCTCCCAGCCGCATGCCGGTTTCCTGCGCGGCACGCTGGCTGATCTCTGCAACCGCCTTCGGTTTGTAGTCATCCAGCACCAGCAGCACGGTCATCAGCTTGGTCAGACTGGCCGGAGGCAGGCGACGGTTTGCCTGCTTCTCCCACAGCAGCGAAGCATTCACCTGCACCAGATAGGAGGTGGCAACGTTGGGAAAAGGATCGGGCTGCGCCAGTGCCACATGGCACACCAGCAACAGCCCGATTAGAAGGTAACGCATGCCGGGCAACTCAGAAGCCGAACAAGCCCTTCAGCTTTTTCGCTCCCTCAAGCACGGTGTCAGAATTCACGCCACCCGCAGCCGCATCATCCGCTGAGGATTTGCCGGATTTTGCCGGGCGCGCCTCAGCAGCGTCGTCTTCCAGCATTTCACCGCCCATGCATTTCTTCATCTTGGCGCCTGAGGTGAAACCGCGTCCCTCACATTCCTCCCGCTTGCGCTGCAATTCGCGATAGGCCTTGGCTTCAGCAGGGCAACTTGCCTCCAGGAAATGCAACGGGCCGCTCCTGGCTTTCGCCTTGCACAGCGAATTTTTGATGCTGACCATATTCAGGTTGCAGGCTTTGGCGACTGAAGGCAGGTCTTTACTCTGCTCCTGCTGCTCCAGCATCTGGAATGCCTGCACATCGCGCGGCACTTCCTTGCGCAGCACCTTGCACAGCGCGTCTTGCTTGCCGGGGCAGCTGGGCTTGGCGCCGATAAACATGGTGGATGAAGACATCCAGTTAATCGTGTTGTATTTGGAGGTATCGCACGCTGCGGCCATGCCTGCATCTACCTGGGCCTTGGCCTTCCTGCCCAGTTCCTCGGTATCGCACGCCCCGCCGATGCGCTTGCCGCTGCTCACCATAGTCATGTTCACGGACTCGCCTCCCGACTTGCCGCTCATCTTCATATTGCTCTTGAAGCTCTTGCCATCGTGGGTTGTTTCACCGACCATGTTCATGGTCTCTCCCTGGGTGACACAGGTACCCTTATACTTGACCGTATTGCCCGAATGCTTCACATCCGTCATCTTGCAGTTGCTGTCTTTTCCCTGCGTATAGCGAGGATCGCTTTCCCCGCCTTTGGGCATGCACACTTTTGAGCTCTGTGCAGGCATCGCAAACGGCATGCCCTCCATTTCCATCTTCGCCGCGATTTCCCACCATTCGCCCGGCGCTGCCATCAGCGAGGACGAAAACAGAACGACAGTCAGTGACGCCATACCCTGCAAAAAAGATTTCATGTTTTATCCCCTTGTAGAATCAAACAGCAAGCAATGAACACAACCCAAATATTCTGCTGATTCTCCACTGACTGACAACATTGTCAATACGCGCGGAGCAGCAGAAGCTTCCTTTATTCAAATTTATTGCGCAGCTCATCCCGGTCAAACCACCACGATTCGCCGACAATGACATCGACCACCTGCCCCAGACGCGGCAAAAACACCTGCGGATCGCGCAGTTCGAGCCTGTCCATCCATTTATTCAGGGCTGCCTGGTCGCGCACATTGCTGTGGCGCTCGGCGACGCGGGCGATCAGGTTGTCCGCCAGAAAAGCCTGGCTGGCATGCTGCTCATCATCGGCGCGCAGGTCAATCACATAGCGTGCCGCCACCGCCGCAAGCGCCGCGCCATCTGAATTGTTCGGCGTTTCATCGACGATGTGCAGCAGCATCGCCAGGGTCAACTCTGGGTCAACCGGAAAGCTGACCGCCAGCCACACCCCCATCCCCAGCGCTGCGATTGAGTCCGTTTGTTCGCACTGATACAGCACATTGCATGCCTCCACGGCGTCCTGCCAGGCATCGTATTGCAGCGCGACATTGAATGACTCGCGCGCCAGTGTCCACGCCTCGGGCTTGCGCTCCAGCGCCACCAGTATCTCCGCCACATCCAGCTGCATGCGCGCACGTGCCAGGGGGGTGGTGTTTTGCAGGTTCTTTAATTCCTGCAATTTCTCGCCCAGATGTTTGCTTAGCTCAACCCGCTCGCTGTCGCTCAGGCCGTCTTTAATCTCGCTCGTCGTTTCACTCATGCTATTGCCCTGCAACCATCATGTTTTCAATCAAAATAGATCCGCACTGGCGCGAGCCCTGCACCAGCACATCGTTGCCGACAGCGACTATGTGCTTGTACATCTCCTTGAGATTGCCCGCGATGGTGAATTCTTCCACCGGGTATTGAATCTCGCCATGCTCGACCCAGAAGCCCGCCGCGCCGCGTGAATAATCGCCGGTCACCGCATTCACGCCGGAGCCGAGCAGCTCGGTGAGCAGCAGGCCTCTGTCCATTTTTTTTAGCAGTCCCTGCAGATCCAGTTCGCCTGGCTTGATGATCAGGTTGTGCGTGCCGCCGGCATTGCCGGTGGTACGCATACCCAGCTTGCGCGCCGAGTAGGAACCGAGAAAATAGCCCTGCAGCACGCCATTGTCGACGATGGTGCGGCGCTGGGTCTTGACACCCTCGCCGTCGAATGTGCCGCTGGCCAGTCCCTTGCGGATATCGGGCACGTCATCGATGCGGATATTGGATGAGAACACCGGCTGGCCTAACTGGTCGAGCAGGAAGGAAGATTTCCGGTAGAGGCTGCTGCCGCTCACCGCGCCGACAAAGTGCCCGAGCAGGCTGGCAGCAATCGGCGCTTCAAACAGCACCGGCACCTGCATGGTGGATATTTTGCGCGCGTTCAGGCGGCGCACCGTGCGCTCGGCGGTGATGCGCCCGATCTTTTCCGCATCCAGCAGGTCTGCCGGGTCGCGCGCCTCGCTATACCAGTAGTCGCGCTGCATCGCGGCATTCTTGCCGGCGATCACCGAGCAGCTGATGCTGTGCCGGGAGGTTGGATACCCGCCGATGAAGCCCAGACTGTTGGCATACACAAATTGCGACTCATGCACGTTGACGCTGGCCCCTTCGGAATTTTTGATGCGTTTGTCGGCAGCAAATGCCGCCTGCTCGCAGCGGTTGGCCAGCTCGATGGCGCCCTCCACATCCAGCAGCCAGGGGTGATACAGGTCCAAATCGGGGAACTCGGTAGCCAGCATGTCAGGCTCGGGCAGCCCGGCGCACTCATCCACGGCGGTGAAGCGCGCGATGTTCAGCGCGGCATCCACGGTGTCGCGCACAGCCTGCGGCGAAAAGTCCGAGGTGCTTGCACTTCCGCGCTGCTGCCCGATATAGACGCTGATGCCCAGGCCCTTGTCGCGGTTATATTCTATCGTCTCCACTTCGCCCTGCCGCACCGTTACGGCCTGGCCGAAGCCGTCCGACACTTCTGCCGAACAGGCCGTGGCACCCTGCTGGCGGGCATATTGAATCAGGTCCTGCGCAATCTGGCGCAGCGTCTCGGGCGACTGGGAGAAGCGGGTATCTGTGGTTAAAATTGTGCTCATGTATATAAATTCAGTAAAACGCAAGGTCGTAAGGCGTTATCATATCAACATATAACAATTAATACCGACACGCCATGAAACAACAGCAATACGACGACAGTGAAGAACTCAATCTCCCACCCAGCAAAACCAAGGTCAAGAAGCAGATGCACGACCTGCAGGATCTCGGCGAACAGCTGACTGAGCTCAGCAAGGAGCATCTGGCCGAGATTGATATCCCGGACAATTTACGCCTGGCAGTGCGCGAAGTGAAAAAAATCAAGAGTTTTGGCGCGATCAAGCGGCAAATGCAATATATCGGCAAGCTGATGCGCGATGTTGACCCGGCACCGATACAGGCCAAACTGGCCGAATGGAACGGCACTTCGCGCCAGCACATTGCCTGGCTGCATCAGGTAGAGCGCTGGCGCGACCGTTTGCTGGCAGAACCGGATGCCCTGACCGAGCTGCTTGCCGCCCACCCCGGTGCCGATGTGCAGCATTTGCGCGCGCTGATACGCAATGCGATCAAGGAAAAAGAACTGAACAAGCCGCCGAAAAACTACCGTGAAATTTTTCAGGTACTGCGCGATCTGATACCCGAAGAAGCGCTGGCCCAACCCCTGGCACAGCCCGCAGCCAGGGTCAGGGACAGCGGCAGCGACGACGCTGACGATTAAACTGCCATGTCCTCCATCCTGCCCCACATCGTTCTCGACCGCGGTCCGGCGCCGAAACACAGCCTCATCTGGCTGCACGGCCTGGGTGCCGATGGCTCAGATTTCGTGGCTGTCGCGGAACAGATGACTCTGCCTGTCGCCATGCGTTATATTTTCCCGCACGCGCCCAAACAGCCCGTCACCATTAACGGCGGTTTTATTATGCGTTCATGGTACGACATCGCCGATATTGATATAGGGGCAAAGCAGGACGCGGCAGGCATACACGCCTCGCAGGTGGAAATTGAAAAGTTGATTACTCAGGAAAAGGCACGCGGTGTTGCTGCGGAGAATATTTTTCTTGCCGGGTTTTCGCAGGGCGGTGCAGTTGCCCTGCACACCGGGCTGCGCCACCCTTCCAGGCTGGGCGGTATTCTTGCGCTATCCACCTATTTGCCGCTGGCCGACACCCTGTCTCAGGAAGTGAGCCTCAGCGCAAAAAACACGCCCATTTTCTTCGCCCACGGACGCCACGACGCGGTGGTGCCCTACGCATTAGGGAAGCTATCGGCTGAAAAATTGCAGCAGCATGGCCACCTGGTAGATTGGCACGAATACGCGATGCCGCACTCAGTGACTGCCGCAGAGATTGACGACATCGAACACTGGCTCGCCCAACAGCTCGTTTAACACGCGACTCGTTTAATACGCTGCTTCACAGCTGTTATCCTGTGCCATTTTCCGATAGCGCACAATATCGAAATCCAGCCCCTTCTCTTCCAGCGCCAATGGCAACAGCAAAAAACTTTGATCGTCCAGCTTCATGGTTGGGCTGCGATTGACAGAGAAAATATCCTGCTTCATCAGCATCACACTCTCGCTGGCCTGCTGATCAAACCTGTCCAGCAGCAATGCAGAATGTTCCGCATCAGCATCGAGGCCATCTTGCCCTTGCAGCGCGACGCTGGATACCTTGTTGGCCAGAATTCTCACGCCCACGTGCAGATTATTTTTCGCATCGCGTCGCAAGCGGCGCACAATACCCACGCCCCAATGCAAGGACTTATGCGGCTGAAACCCAAGCAGTGTGCCTATCTTCACACTTCTGCCGCGACCTTCCGGAAACACGCAACGAATTCCGTTCGCGCTGATATCTTCCACTTCCCAGTTTTCACTGACAGGATCATTTAAATTCAGATCCACATGGGTTTCCTCAACCACTTTGAAAAATCCATTCAGCACGCTTATTTTTATTTTGATCTTGCGGCGCGGCGGACGACGCACAGGCAGGCGCGCCTGGCAATATGCGGCCAAACGTTGCGCCACATTGGCCACCACCTCGGCGCCATAGGCAACACCCATATTCAGTTCTGCCGGAACCAGATTTTTATCCAGTGTTTTTAGCAGGTTATCGAGAAATGCGGAAGACGTTCCGATGCTCACAAAACGCATGGCGGGCGGATATATGCCCCCCTCATCGGCCAGCCTCGCAGGGGCTTCAGGAGCAGACAGATCAAAAACAAGCAGGCTGTCTGCCTGCCGCTGCGTACCGACCGCAAAGGACTTGTCCATATTGGCAATCAAGCGCTTTGCAATATGCAGATCAAGCGGCCTGTACGCGCCCGCAACGGCGGAGTGCCACATCAGCGCGCCCGCAAACAGGCATCTCACCGAAGTATTTTCCCCCAGTCCGGCATAAATCGAAATCTGCTCATCCAGACACTGCTCTGCTTCGGCATAGGCATAAAAATCAGCCATCCGCCTCCATAACAGGGGCTCGACCTGCGCATATTGCACTGCCGCGCATTCCATTCTGCCGTACGATGCGTACAAACCGCGCGCACTGATCAGCGCGACGCCAGCCTTGATCAGCGCACTCCCCTTTTCCCCCCTTTGCAGGCCTATGATCAAATCCAGATAGCCCAGCTCAGTGCAGGCAAAATACGCATTCATTGCGCCCCACAGACGCTTTTCCTGAAACTCATTGGGCGGCACTGCGGCGAAATAGCTGTGGATGATTTTGCGCAGATGGGGATGTGCCGCATCGTCGAGCAAGCGCAATAAGGCAAACTGGTGATCCAGGCGGAATTCGTTGGCGGGATCAAACAGCGCTTCGATCCAGTGGCCAATTTCCTGCAATACTTTCACTGAATCCGTTTTTGGCAGATCATCCAGCAACTGCTGCGCGGATTTCAATTTAGCCAACGGATGATCCGATTTATTGCCGAACAGACTCAACATAACGCCCCCGCGCACTTGATGCCAGTTAATATGACCACGATGTAAACATAGTTTTACCAAATTGACCATATGCCGAAAGGCCTAATACCGCATCGCCATGCGAACATAAGATGCTGAATGATTAAACTATTGCAACATGACACGCCGTTTCCGCCTGTCGAGCAGGCGCTGCGCAGCCCCAACGGCCTGCTTGCCGCAGGCGGTGACCTGCTGCCCGAGCGCCTGCTGGATGCATACCGCCACGGCATCTTTCCGTGGTTTAACGCCGGCGACCCCATCCTGTGGTGGAGCCCCGATCCGCGCATGGTGCTGTTTCCGGATGAATTTATCGTCTCGCATTCGCTGCACAAGACGTTGCGCCGCGGCAAACACGAGGTTCGCACCGACAGCGCCTTTGAACAGGTGATGCGTGCCTGCGCCCAGCCGCGCGACGGGCAGGACGGCACCTGGATACAGGAGGAGATCGTTGAGGCCTATGTGCGCCTGCACAACATGGGCCTGGCTCACTCAGTGGAAACCTGGCTGGACAATGAGCTGGTTGGCGGGCTCTACGGCGTCGGCCTAGGGCGCATGTTCTACGGCGAATCGATGTTCAGCCGCAAAACGGATGCGTCCAAGATCGCTCTCGCCCACCTCGCCGCCCAGCTCAAACGCTGGAAATTTGGCATGATAGACTGCCAGATGAACACACCGCACCTGGCCACCCTGGGCGCACGCGAAATTCCGCGCAGAGAATTTCTCGCCCGGCTGCAAGAATTGATACACTATCCGAATACAGCATCAACCTGGCGTTTTGATCATGACCTTATTGCGTGACATTCCATTATCGGCCCTGCAGTTTTATTTAACAGCACCGTACCAGTGCAGCTATCTGGCCGAGCGTGAGGCGCGTTCGCAAGTAGCCACGCCGAGTTTTTTAATCTCGGCATCAATCTATTCAGAATTGTTGCGCCAGGGCTTTCGCCGCAGCGGCACCTTTACCTACCGGCCGCGCTGCGACAGCTGCCTTGCCTGCGTGCCGGTGCGCGTCCAGGTCAACGACTTTGCCGGCAACCGCACGCAGCGCCGCGTGTGGAAAAAGTATCACAATCATCTGGATGTTTCCTTGCATCCGCTGGAAGACAAGCCCGAGTATTACGAACTCTACCAGCGCTACCAGAACGCACGCCACCTTGATGGCGGCATGAGCGACGACAACCACGACCAGTACCAGAAATTTCTGCTGCAGAGCCATGTGGATTCGATGCTGGTGGAATTTCGCGAGGCCGGCGTGCTGCGCATGGTGAGCATCATCGACGCTCTGGATGACGGCCTGTCCTCGGTGTACACCTTCTTTAATCCGGACATCAAGCAGGCCAGCTTCGGCACCTACAATGTGTTGTGGCAGATTGACTTATGCCGCCAGCTGCAACTGCCCTATCTGTATCTCGGCTACTTGATCAGGGAAAGCCGGAAGATGGCGTATAAAGCCAACTTCCAGCCGCTGCAAGGGCTGCGACAAGGGGAATGGCAAATACTTGCCGCCCAAAATACAGCATAGCAATATTCCGCTGCAAGCCGCATTCACCCGGCACCCTTTTAGAATTATTATTAAGAAAGATCCCGCATGTATTCACTGCTACGCCCGCTGCTGTTCAAACTTGATCCGGAAACGGTCCACCACGTCACGCTGGACGCACTGCAAACCGCCTACCGCCTGGGTCTGCTCGCTGTTATCCGTAGACAGCCGGAAGCCGATCCCCGCAGCGTGATGGGGCTTACCTTCCCCAATCCCGTCGGCCTTGCAGCAGGCCTCGACAAAAACGGCGAATACATCGACGCGCTGGGCGCGCTGGGTTTCGGCTTTGTCGAGATCGGCACCGTCACGCCGCGCCCGCAACCCGGCAACCCCAAGCCGCGCCTGTTTCGCCTGCCCGAGGCGCAGGCCATCATCAACCGCATGGGCTTCAACAACCATGGCGTGGACGCGCTGCTGCAAAATGTTCAGCGCAGCCGCTACCGGGGCATTCTGGGCATCAACATCGGCAAGAACTTCGACACGCCGATCGAGCGTGCCGCCGACGACTATCTGATCGGCCTGCGCAAGGTCTACAAACACGCCAGCTATGTCGCCATCAACATCTCTTCGCCCAACACCAAAAACCTGCGCCAGCTGCAGGGCGGCGACGAGCTGGATGCGCTGCTGTCGCAGCTAAAGGCCGAGCAGGAAAAACTCGCACAACAGCACGGCAAATACGTGCCGCTCGCGCTCAAGATCGCACCCGACCTGGACAGCGAGCAGATCCAGCAAATCGCCACCCTGCTGATACGCCACCGCATCGACGGCGTCATCGCCACCAACACCACCCTGTCGCGCGAAAGCGTGCAACACCTGCCCCTGCATGCCGAAGCAGGCGGCCTCTCCGGCGCGCCGGTGCGCGACAAATCCACAGCCGTCATCCGCCAGCTCGCCGCAGCACTGCAGGGCGCGCTGCCGATTATCGGCGTGGGCGGCATACTCAGCGGCGCGGATGCGCTGGAAAAAATGCAGGCGGGCGCTTCACTGGTGCAGGTTTACAGCGGGCTGATTTATCGCGGTACGGACTTGGTGGCGGAGTGTGCCAAAGCGATTAAAGACAAACAATGAATCCGCACGCTCTTACAGATAGCCAATCTCCAATATAAATTGCATCGGATCTTGGAGTATCAATGTTGTTCGCGATAACTTCTACGTGGCAGCTCAGTGCCTTGGATTCAACGGGTGGATGCAACACACTAGAAACTGCGTAAGCAGAAGGAGTGTTGCAAATGAAACAAAGACCACGAATCTATTACACCGCTACCCAGAAAGCCCTGATGTGGGATCGCTGGCAAAAAGGCGATTCTCTCCAACAGATTGCACAATTATTTGATCGAAACCACTCATCGGTACAGCGCATTCTGGCGGAGACTGGCGGAATAAGACCAGCACCACGATGTCGATCGACATTGGCGCTGACGTTGGCTGAGCGCGAAGAGATCTCACGTGCGTTGGCGACAGATCAGTCAATTCGTTCTATAGCCAGGCTTCTCGGGCGAGCACCTTCCACCATTAGCCGCGAGATTGACCGCAATGGCGGGAGGGAAAACTACCGGTCAACTCAGGCTGACCAAGCCGCTTGGGATCGAGTTAACCGCCCCAAAGTTTGTAAGCTGGTAAAGAACAAGAAGTTGATGCACATTGTGGCCAATAAACTTCAGTTACAGTGGGCACCACAACAGATTGCAGGCTGGCTAAAACAGACTTACTTCGGCGACGAGAACTATCAGGTGTCACACGAGACTATTTATCGCAGCCTCTTTATTCAAGCGCGTGGAGCTTTGAAGAAAGAGCTAACGCAACATTTGCGGCGTACGCGAATCATGCGTCGTTCACGTCATCACACCCAGAAAAGCGAGAATCACGGCAGGATCACGGACGCGGTATCAATCAGAGAGCGGCCAGCTGAGGTAGAGGATCGAGCAGTTCCTGGTCATTGGGAAGGAGACCTGCTATTTGGAGATATTAATAGCCAGATCGCAACCCTGGTTGAGCGTCAAACGCGATACTTGATGCTGGTAAAGGTCGAGCGAAAAGATACTGAGACGGTGGTCAATGCGCTCATCAAGCACGCTCGTAAATTACCACAGGAACTCTATCAATCATTGACCTGGGATCGAGGAAAAGAACTGGCGGATCACAAGCGCTTTACCTTGGCGACCGACATCCAGGTCTACTTCTGTGACCCTCAACATCCCTGGCAGCGCGGTTCTAATGAAAATACGAATGGGCTATTGAGGCAGTATTTCCCCAAAGGGATGAATTTGGCCAATTACTCGCAAGCCCAACTAAATGCAGTGGCGAGGAAATTGAATGAACGCCCAAGAAAAACACTAAACTACGAAACACCGGCAGAGCGATTTGCTCAATCTGTTGCATCCACCGGTTGAATCCAAGGCCCAAAGGAGACAGACATCATTTTGAAAAGCGGAAGTTCAATGTAAAATTGAGGGGCTCGCCCGCTTCTGGGAAGTCCTTATTGTCGTGTTAGGGATCATTGCAACTTCCGGTATCAGTTCAATCTGCTTCATTCCCCTTCTTGTCTGGGCCGAATTTTCCTTTGCTCACCATGGAGTCTCCACCATGTATAAGCCGATATTTGGTGGAACGGATATTACCGAAAGCATCCTTGTAGGAAATTTCACCAACAGCAAAAATGGCGGAGTTGCCTTTAGTAATCTTGCTATTCCATCCCTTCTCCCAGTGGTCAAAAGTCCATTTATACGAAAGAACATTTCCGGGAGCCAATACGATCTTCGGAGCTTCTTTTGTTCTATCAAGAACGATATCGTCGGTTGCCGGGAATTCTCTGGCTGCAAAGATAGCCCGCCATGTCAAATCATATGCCGGAGTAGCACCAGTATTTTTTATAATCACAGCGACAGTTGGAGCGGTTGGATTAGTGAGATCAGAGACTTCGGCATCACTGACGGTTACATATGCTCGCTGAGCAAGAACGGTTGCCTTGTCGGGAACAGCTTCTGTCACTTTTGCGCTTTCAGCCCCCAGAATGTTTTGGTGTATTTGAATGGTTCCGGTGATCAGCAAGAATACAACTCCGGCAAAGACCGACCAAAGACCAAGGATTTTGTCCCCGCCATACCAAGCGGATGCAGCAAAGCCGCCGAGCAAGATAGAGGCAACAAGTGGCAGCCAGAAAAGCAATATGTCCATTTTGTTACTCCGCATAATTGTATTCGCCTGGTGATTTCCGTATTCTTAGTATGTGCTTACGGACGAAGATAGGTAATTGTGACCTCTAACATAAAATAAAGAGTGCGCTTTAGCGCGTCCCTCTCGAATGCAACAGAAGATCAACGTTTCATATGGCTCTAACGTGCGAATTCAGCGGACCGTCAAAAAGCTACGCTTTTTGACGGTCCGCTGAAATAATTTGTTAGCCCTGTTCATTCGCTTACTAAGAAAGGACATTGATCGCGCCCCATAATGTTGTTGGGTGAGTACCAAAGAACATTCGTGGTGATATTGCGACCTGTAAAGTAACGGCAGACCAATTGTGCTTGCGATGCCCTACCGAGGTCTCCCCACTCGGGAACCACGTAGGTTTCTCCCGGCACAACTCGTTTTTCTGAAACGAGAATACGATTTCCACTGACCAAGAGAAGCAATATTGCTGCTACCATGGCACCACTACCAACGAGCACGAATCGTTTAATAATTACGTGACTTTGCATAAATTGGCTAACAGTAATTAGACGGACCCACCGGCCCGTATTATTAGAAATAATGAAGCGTGCATATTTTTGTTAACCATTTTATTTATTTGAAACACGGGAGAACAAAGGGGACGCTGCCCTTTATATTTAGCCTGTTTTCTCACATACAAATTTCATTGCGTGCATAAGCTACTTGGCTGCGTGCTTTTGCAGCAGTCATTATGGCCGGGTTAGCGGTTTTTTTGGCCAATGGCTCGGATTGCGGGCATCATGTAGCACAGCCAAAATATGTACGAGATCACCCCGCGCAACATAAAACAAACCGTAAGGGAACCGTGGAAGGAGAGCCCGGCGAACATTGGGAATTGCTTCGGCATAAAGCAAAGGCGCTTGCTCTAGCCGTTTCAGCTGCAACTCCAGTGCGGCGATGAATTCTTCACCGAGGCCGAGACTCTGCAATTCGTACCACTCTTGAGCTTCGCCAATTTCACGCAAAGCTCGCGCTGAAAATCTCAGGCGGAACGCCATGAACCATCTTTGAGACGTGACTTCACCTGATCCCAGGAATAGCCAGCTTCCGGGTTTGCCTCGAACTCCTCAAAGCGAGCTTCAAGCTCGGCCTTCAGCGAAGGCGAAATTTCCACGGCTTCAGGAACGGCTGCAACGCTGTCCCAGATAAGCTCAACGAGACGGATACGTTCCTGTACCGGAAGCTCAAGAATGTCGGCAATAGAAATAGTATTCATGTTAAATATTGTACCCTTTTTCGGAAAGCACGCTAACGCTTTGTAGGCATCAGAATCAGCGCTTGCGCAACGGATCAAGCAGCGACGAAAGGCCGTTGTGATCCAGCTCCTGCATCAGCGCCAGCAGCTTGCCGATTTCTCCGGGCGGGAAGCCCTTGCGCGCAAACCAGTTCAAATAATCTCCGGGCAAATCGGCTATCACGCGGCCTTTGTATTTGCCGTAGGGCATTTCCCGGGTCAGCAATAGCTGCAAGTGCTCTGTATGCATCGGGGTTTGCCTGGCGAAGTTAAAATGGAATAAGTATTACAAACCTTTGATTGTATTTAATATTATTTAATATAATCAAAGGGTTGAGCAACACCTTCCTGTTACAGCGGAAAATGGCAGGCGACTTGATGGCCTTCACCCACATCGCGCAGTTGCGGTTCGTTTTCCGGGTCGGTGCATGCTGCGGGACGACCGCGCTGCTCGTACACCGGGCAGCGCGGCGCGAAACGGCAGCCGCTTGCGGGGCGCTCAAAGTCGAAGACGCCCCAGGCGGCACGTCTGTCAATTTTGCCGGTGGGTGCCGCTTCACGGTTGTGCTTTTCCACCAGCGATGACCACAGGATATAGGTGTAGGGATGGCGTGCTGCATCGGCAATGCGCGCGGTCAGTCCCATTTCCACGATACGGCCGAGATACATCACGGCAACCTTGTCGCTCATCAGCTCCACGACCTGCAGGTCGTGGGAAATAAACAGGTAGGACAGGCCCAGTTGCTTTTGCAGGTCGCGCAGCAGGTTGACGACCTGTGCCTGAATGGAGACATCGAGCGCGCTGGTGGGCTCGTCCGCCACGATCAGTTTTGCGCCGACCGCCAGTACCCTGGCGATGCCCACACGGCGTTTTTCGCCGCCCGACAGTTCGGCGGGATAGCTGGTGAGCTTGCTGTATTTCAGGTTGACCTGGTCCAGCAGCATGTGCGATTTCACCTTCACCTCGGCGTCACTCACGCGCTCATGCACCGAGATTGCTTCGCTCAGAATATCTTCCACGCGCATCTTGGGGTTCAGGCCTGCATCCAGATCCTGAAAGATGAGCTGCATGTCCTTGCGCAAGGGGCGCAACTCGCTGTCGGACAAATGCGTGATGTCGCGGCCATCGAAGATGACATTGCCCGAGGTCGGCTTGGTCAGGCGCAGGATGGTGCGCCCCACCGTGGTTTTGCCGCAGCCTGATTCGCCGACCAGACCCATGGTCTCGTTCTCGCGCAGATAGAAGCTCACATTGTCCACCGCCGCGATGCTGTCGGCGCGCCGGTTAAACGTTGAAAACACGCCGTGATGCCGGCGATAATGTTTGCTCATTTGTTTGACTTCAAGAATGGTTCTGGACATGGGCGGCCTTTAGGCTGGAACGGCGTAGCGCCAGCAGCGCATTTGATGGCCGGGGGCCACCTCTTGCAATTCGGGTTGATGGGTGGCGCATTTTTCCCTGACTGCCGGCGTGACCTGGTTGCAGCGCGCATAGAAGCGGCAGCCCGGCGGCACGTTGATGGTGTCCAGCACGTCGCCTTCAATCGCCTGCAGATTGGCTTTGTCGCGGATTTGCTGCGCGCTGGGCACCGAGGCCAGCAGCGCCGCGGTATAGGGATGTTTGGTCGCAGCCCCCATGTCCAGCACCCTTTGCGCCGGGCCGTATTCCACCACCGCGCCGCCATACATCACCGCCACGCGGTCTGACAGGCGCGAGATCACGCTGATGTCGTGGCTGATCAGCAGGGTGGAAATGCCGGTCTCGCTTTTCAGTTCTTCCATCAAATCGACGATCTTCGACTGGATGGTGGCATCCAGCCCGGTGGTGGGCTCGTCGGCAATCAGCAGCGAGGGTTCGGAGGAAAGTGCCATGGCGATCATCGCACGCTGGCACATGCCGCCCGACAGCGCGGACGGGTAGCTGTTGAAGCGCAGGCGCGGCGAATCTATCTTGACCCGTTCGAGCCAGTACACTGCCCGCTCGCGTGCTTCCCTGACTGATTTGTTTGCGGTATGCAGACGCACCGCTTCGGTGATCTGCTCGCCCACGGTGATATAGGGATTGAGCGAGGCGCGCGGGTTCTGGAAGATCATCGCAATTTCTTTGCCGCGCAGGTCTCGCATCAGGCGCTCGGCAGTTTTTTGCCAGCCGCGCTCATCCTTGCTCACCGCCATCACGCGGCCGTCCTGCTCTTCAACTTTAACGCATTTATGCAGGCCTTCGAGCAGGTTTTTCTGCACCCTGGCACTGGCGAAATGGATGCTGCCGCCGATCACGCCAGGCCCAGTGCTGATCAGGCCCATCACCGACATTGCGGTGATGCTTTTGCCGCTGCCTGACTCGCCCACCACGCCCACCGTTTCGCGCTGTCCCACTTCCAGCGACACGCCATCCACCGCGCGCACAAAGGAGTGCTTGCTGCGGGAATAGAAATAGGTGCGCAGGTTTTCTATCTTCAACAGGGGTTGATTCATGGGCGCACTCATCATTTGTCCCGCTTGTCTTCCAGAATATTGTTGAGGCCGTCACCCAGCAGATTGAAGCCCAGTATGGTGAACAGGATAGCCAGCGCAGGCGCGGTGGAGGGCCAGAAATTTCCCTGCAGGAAATAATTTGCACCCGACTGAACCATGTTACCCCACGATGGCTCGGGTTCCTGCACGCCAAAACCCAAGTAACTCAGGCTGGTTTCCAGCAGGATGGCCTCGCCCATGCCCAGGGTTGCCTGAATGATCAACAGCGCGCGGCAGTTGTACCACAGGATATGCTTGACAATAATCACCCGGGTACGCAGACCCAGCGCGATGGCTGCTTCAATAAAATTTTTCTGCGCAAGGAATCTTATCTTGTTGGCGATCGCCGTGGCCACTGCAGGCACGCCGGTGATGCCCATCACCACCATGATGTAGTAGATGTCCGGTTTGAATGCGGCGATCACCAGCAATATCAGCACCAGACGGGGAAACGAATCCACCAGGTTGGTAAAGTAGGTAATGATGGTCTCGATCGTGCCACCGCGATAGCCGGCCACTACACCCAGCAAAATTCCGCCCGACAGAGAGATGGATATTGCCAATAAGCCCGGCAGAAAATAGGCCTGGATGCCCATAATCAGGCGCGACAGAATATCGCGCCCCATAAAATCGGTGCCCAGCAGGTAATCTGCCGTCGCCGGCGGCGCCATCAGCATGTCCATGTTGATCTGCTGCGGATCATGCGGCAGCCAATTGAACATGCCCAAAATATAAGACAACAGCACCAGCGCAACAATCAGCAGGCCATAACCAACATAAATCAGGTCCACCACGGCATACTTTTGCCAGAAGGGCAGCTTGGAAAAATCTTCAATGACTGAACTGGTCTGAGAATATTTTTTCACGATGCAGTCCGCCGCTTAGTCGCGGGCTCCCTGTGGGTTCACTGCAGTGCAGACGATGTGCTGTATCAGGCTGCCCAGGCGCACGAATGCCGCTGCAACCAGGACAATTCCCATGATGACAGGGAAATCGCGATCCTGTGCCGCTTGCCATGCCATGCGCCCCATTCCCGGCCAGTTGAAAACCTGCTCGACGATCACTGCGCCGCCGAGAATAAACGGAATTTTTGCCGCGATGATTTGCGTAACCGGCAACAGCAGCCCTTCCTTGAACGCGTGCCGCCACACCGAGGCGCCTTTTGCACGCGCAGTGCGGACATAATCCTCCGCCATCACGCGGCTCATTTCCTCGCGTAGATTGCGGATCACCTCGCTGATGGTGCCGCTGCCCAAGCCCAGCACCAATACCGGCACCAGGGTATAGAGCCAGTCATTCTCGCCCGGTGTGCGGCTCATTGAGGCCAAAGGGAAAAAATCAAAACCATGTATCGAGATGTAGATGGCGATGTAGCCCAGCCAGAATACCGGCAGCGCAGAGATCACATAGCCCAGCATCGTCAGCGGCCAGCTGATCGCAACCGAGTGGCCGCGCACTGACGAATACAAGGCGATGGGAACGGCAACGAGCAGGGTTACCAGCATCGATCCCAGCGTCAAGTAAAGGGTATTGAGACTGACAGTGAGCAGTTCCCCCGCAACTGGCAAGCCGGTACGCACGGAGGTGCCAAAATTTCCGCTCAGTACGTTGAGCAACCAGGAGAAATACTGGCCGTACCAGCCTTGCGCCCCCCCCATCGCTTCGCGTATTTCTTGCCGTGCCTGTGCAGTGGGTAACTGGCCCTCCAGCAACACGCTGAATTGATCTCCAGGAGCCGCATAGAGTATGCCGAACACCACAAAACTGACCCCGAGCAGGAGCAGCATCACGATAAACAACTCTTTGATTATATTCAATATAATTTCTTTTGGCGGCATGAGCATGGGGTAAGAAAAAAATTTTTAGCGGAGGAGTTCAGGCTGGCATCAGTCCAACTTCTCCTCCCGGAAAATTATTTCTTTTGTGCAGTCACAGGGATATACCATTCGTCGGCATAGGAGAAAAACTTGTACGGATGGATGGCCACATGCTGCACTTTCTTGTGATATGCGCTGTAGTTGGTCAGCGTCCACAGGAAGGTATAAGGCGCTTCGCTGGCGAGCAATGCATGCAGCTTGCGATTGATGGTGCGGCGCTTCTCGTGATCCAGCGTCAGCTTGCTTTGCACGATCAGGGAATCAACCTCGGGGTTGGAATAGGCGCCAAAATTGTTTTTCCAGGGACCGATCTCGGCTGAGTGGAATAGCGAGGAAATGTCCGCTGAATCATCGAATACCCAAGAGGCAAAAACGATATCGAAGCGATGTTCCGCAAACACGTCTTCCTTCCATGATTGCCACTCCTTGAACTCCACTTTCACCGCCACGCCCACATTCTTCAGGTAATTCTGAAAGGCGAGCACCACGCGCTTGACCGCCTCGCTTTCCTTTTCTATCGGCACCATCAGGGTCAGTTCGAGTTTTTTGCCGCCTTTCTGCATGATGCCGTCTGTGCCCTGCTTGAAGCCGGCCTCGTTCAACAGGGCGATGGCCTTTTTCGGATCATACGACAGGGGCTGCACGTCCAGATTGTAGGCCCAGCTTCCCGGTGCAAAAGGACCTGAAATAATTGTGCCCTGGCCGTTAAAGAAGGATCCCAGCATTTCCTGGCGATTTATCGCATAACCGAATGCCTGGCGCACCCGCTTGTCTTCCAGCAGGGGATTGCGCAGGTTATAGCCGAAGAAAGAATACGACAAGGCGTTGTAGGGTTGCAGGATGAAGCGCTTGTCACCCTGAATCTCGGCGATGCTGCGCGGATTCACCAGCACGATCATGTCGATGGCATTGAAGGTCAACGCCTGGGTCAGAATGTTCTGGTCGGCAAAAGGTTTGGTTACAAACTGGTCAATGCTCGGTCTGCCCTTGAAATACTTTTCATTGGCCACCATCACGATCTCGCGATCGGCAGTGATATTTTTCAGCATATACGGGCCGGTACCGATAGGCTGCTGTACAAATGGATCGTCACGAGTGAGATACAAAGGATTCTTCGGCCCATGCCTGGGAATGATCTTGAAGCTGAATTTTGCCAGCGCATTCAGCACCGGACGCTTCAGCGTGAAGCGAACGGTGTAGTCATCGACCTTCTCCGCTTTCTCTATGAACTCAAAACGCACTTTGAGAGGAGTAATGGTCTTCGGGTGCATCATGATGTTATAGGTGAACACCACATCGTTTGCGGTGAACGGTACGGCAGCTTCTCCTTCTCTGGCATGCCAGGTGACATCCTTGCGCAAATAGAAGGTATAGACCCTGCCGTCCTTTGACGCATCCCAGCTCTGCGCCAGTTCCGGCACAACATCCTGACGTTCGTTGATGCCCACCAGTCCATTAAAGAGCAATTCGCTGATGCGCATCGAAATCATTTCATTGCTCGTGATGGGATCCAGCGTGGCGGGCCTGCCGTATTCGCCGTAATTTAACGTCCCCCCGGTGGGCCTTGCAGCATTGCGGGATTCAGCGGCCTGGGACGCGCCAAACGAAGCACCCAGCAGACTCAAAGCTAACACCAATATGACCGATATTTGTTTCATACATTTCTCCCGATTGATTCTAAGCGTGCTACGCCTACCACACCTGAAAACTACACCTTTTTTATTTGTTCTTTTGTTTTAGCGTCATTTGCGCACTGCTTCAGCTAAAAAATCTTTACATCTCCGGCACTCTGCTGCTCCATGGAATAAATCCCCTGCATCGCCTCCTGGATTTGGCGCACTGCCGGATATTGCTTTCCAATCTCAAAATATATTTCCAGATTTTCAGAGAATTTCTTGTTGCGGTAATAAGCTTCAGCAAGCCCTACCAGCAATAACGGATCATTCGCTTCAATCTTGTTTTTGTTTGCCTTGTCACGCCCGGCTTCCATGTACAACACCGCCTTGGCGTAGTCTTTTTGCAGCAAGTAATATTTACCCAAGGCGGCATTCAAGGAGAAATATTTCCTTCCCTCTCCCTTCTCGATGGCGGCCAGGGCCGGCTTTTCCAGCTTTGCACAATCCCCCCCGGCTTGCGCACAAGCCTGAATGACAGCCGCAAGCAAGGCAGGATCTGCCGCAGATTTTTCAGCCAGCGACTGCCATGCAGCATTCGCTTCTGCATGACGGCCTGCCATATGCTGTGCGCTGGCCTGGTTTACCATTGCGAGCCCCTTGTATTGCGGCGGTATCATGGGCTGCGACAGAAAACTGGCCGCAGAACGCAAGGATAATTCAGCATTCCCCTGCTGCAGATACGCGTCTGCCAAATAAAAGCCGGCGGTGGAGCCGAGTTTTGCATCACGACTTGCACGTTCCAGATACGATACCGCTGCGCGCAGATGAGTCTTTGCGATGTCGTTCAATAAGCTTAAATCATAGAAGCTGATCGACTTGGATGCGCCAATGTCTTCTACATAAGATGGCTCCCTGAGCTCGTTTGCATTGAGCAGATCCAGCGCCTTCTCGGGCGCACCTCCATGAATATAGGCGCGCAACAGGTTCCGGGTCATGCGTGAATTCAGGGTATAACGCTGCAACTTTGCGTCGTTCAACGCCGCATCTGCCATGAGCACGGGCTTTTTCTCTTGCGCGCTGGTCACAGCATAAGCACCCGCCAGCGCGGCCTTAAACTCCGGCTTGTATAAATTGACCTTTGACCATGCCTGTGCAGCTTTCTGCACCTGCTTTTGCCGGCTGTAGACGATGCCCAGCTCAATATCAGCAAAGGATCTGACTGGCGATTTCGCGCCCATTTGCTCAGCGAAGCGGCGCAGATAGATTCCGGCTTCGGCAGTTTTCCCGGCTTCAAGTAGCGCTTCACCCAAATAGAAATCCACAAAGCGGCTGGCAGCACCTGTCATTTGCTTGCTCAGTTTGCCCAGGTAATCAAGTTCGACAAGCAGGGCTGTCTGGTGTAAATCACGATACAGCGCCGCGCTGTTCAGATAGATCATTCCCAGAGCAAGGCTTGCTGCTGCCTGATGACTGCTGTCCATACTTGCCAGTTCTGGGCGCAGCACACGCGCAGCTTCCTCGTAACGATGCTTCTCATAAAGTCTCAAGGCGCGTGCAGTGGCATCATCCGCCGCAATGGCGGGTGCTGCCATCAGCAGTAGCAATAATTCACAGAGCAGCAGTCGCCTTATAAAAATAGTCATTTATTTTTTCAATTTTGCGATAAAAATCTGGTCCCATTGCTCATGCTGCGCACGAAAGGCGATCAGGCCGTCCGGGCCACAGGCGATATCATGATTCATTTTTGTATCAGTCTTCAGTTGCTGGCTCTTTCGGCTCGCCAGGTTCACGATATAGATCGGATTATATGCACGCTCATCATCCTTGACGTAAACCAGACCACTGCCATCGGCAAGCCATGCAGGCCCCTCCTCGATATCGGGCATCACATCATTTGCGACGATCCTGCTTTCCAGGCTCTCGCCCTGCGTGCCATCGCTGCCATCAGCCGCAACTACCGCCAGAGACCATTTTTTTTGTTCGCCAGCCGCATTGTGGTTGGTGTAGAACGCGATCATTTTGCCATCGGGCGACCAGGTAGGGCGCAGATCATCAAACTGCCAGCTGGTTAATGGACGCATGCTTTCAACAGGGTTTTTCGGGTCGTCCATCACATAGATGTCATGATTCTCAGTGCTGCCGAAAATCATCGCAATTTTCTTGCCATCCGGCGACCAGCGCGGATAAAGATAAGGCTTGTCACCCCAGGTAAGCCGGGATTCTGCGCGGGTTTCAGGATCCAGCACATAAATATCCCCTTTGCCGCTGCGCCCTGAAACAAAAACCACCTGATTCGAAGTTGGAGACCAATCGGCAAGACCGTCTTTTTCCTTATGCTCCGTCAGGCGCTGAACCGCTCCGCCCAATACCTGGCTGTAGATATCATAATTGCCCTCCCCCCCGTTGCTCATGAAGGCCAGACGCTTTGAATCACGCGCCCAGCTGACACCGCTGTTGTAGCTTGGGTCTTCGGCAATGCCAGGCAGGAAAAATTGCATCGCTTTGTTATCCTGCTCGGAGCCCGACAATTGAAAGTAAATTGTTTGCAGCAGTTTGCCGTCCGGATGCGAAATCACAATTTCCCGCTTATCTCCGCGGCTGCGTTCAAATGCAAGCAGTTGGCCGCTGGGAGCCCATACCGGAGTTGAGTCATTGCGCCCCGGCTCGAAAGAGGTCAGGGCATGCAAAAATTCCGGCTCAATGAGTCTGGATTGCCCGCCATGTTCCACTTTTTTGCCCTGTTCAGTTTGACTGCCCGGTGAGGAAGCGATCCCGCCCGAGACTGTCGCAGCATCAGGCAATAGCAGTGTTACGCCGGCCTCCATTTCCGCAGCACGGAGAGGGAGATTGGTGGAGAACAATGCAAATCCTGCTAACCAGGCAAGGCGATGGCATTTACTCAAAGCAGAGCACCTTTAAATACATCACTTGTCTTTAATCTGGTTCCAAAACTTCTTTGCAGTTTCACGATGCTCTGCGAATACCGGATCACCTTCCAGCTTCTTCGGGAAAAAGTCGAAATAGTCGCGCCAGGCCAGATTGGCATCACTCAACATGTTTGATCGATTCGTAATCATGAATAGCTTCTGGTAAGACAACGCCAGGTAGAAATAGGTATCGTGCACAGCCTGGTCATATTCCGCAGCAGGGAAGAAGCGTGTGTTTTGTTTGGACATCTTGAGATTCTGCAATGCCTTGGCATAGTACTGTGCAGCCTCGTTGCGATTTTCCATCATTTTATGATTACCTTTTTCATAGTAAGCATGACCCAGATTGGTATAGGCAACCGCGTATTGCTTGAAGATGAGCTGCTCGTTTTCGGGTAGCGACAGTACATTTTCAAACTCCCTGATCGCGCCGTTATAATCGTCCTTCTCATCAAGATAGAGTTGCGCCAAGCGGTGATGCGCATCTGAGTAATCGGGATGCCCCTTCACGGTTGCAGCATAAGCCGCTATGGCAGCGTCGACATTTCCCTTTTCTTCTGCTGCCTCTCCAAGTTTCATGTAATCCTTGTACAGGACGATCTTTTTTGCGCCCGTGCGATCTTCTATCTTCTTGTCAAACTCAACCACCTCTTCCCAATCGCGATAACTGTCTCCTGCAGTCACGCGAACCGTGTGGAAGCCGAGCGCCAGCTGCCTGCCATCCAACATCGGCGTTTTACCCAGCAACTCTCCATCGGCATATACCGTGGCGGGAGACGGTGTTGAATCCACCTTGAACACAGCATAATTTGCAGCCATTACAAAATTTTTACTGTCGCCGCTTTTCTCGACTTTCAATTTCTCAATCACTTGCTGGTAGCCGTGACGGTAAAGCATCAAATTATAATTTTTACCGGTGCGTATGGTCACTTTAACGCGACCATCACTGCCTGTTGCGCCGACCCAATCGTTATTCAAATAGATGTTCACACCCGCCAGCGCAGATGCATCTTTGCCTGCACCACCCTTCACCGAAAGCACAACTGATTCACGACCACCACTGCCGCCCGCGGATTCACCATCTCGCTGTGCGAGACGAACGACCCGTGCACCCACTTCGATTTTGACACCCGCCTGACCATCTTCAAGCGCGGCATAAGAACTGCCATCGCCCACCTTCTTAACCGTGAGCATTGCGTTAGAGGGTGAGGATTTGGCATTGGCTGATGGCATAACTGCAAATTCTGTTCCCCTGGATATTGCGTAGGGTTTGCCCAAATTGATTTCGTATCGATCATCTTTCAATGCAACCACAGTGCCCTCAAACGGAAAGCGTTCCATCACATTGGATGCAATATCTTTGGCTGCACTGTTGATGTCACTGCGATCGTCTGCCCGTATCATCTGGCTGTAAATCAGTTTTCCACCCGAGGAGTGAAACTTTGCTTCAATGAGGTAACCCTTGTCATCCTTGGCCACACTGCCCACTACAACCATATCGAGCAATCCCTGCAGCCTGGTTTGCTGCCATCCCTTGCTGGTCAGTTTTGCGATGTTCAAGTTGGCGCTCTTGATTTCCTTGTCCAGCGTCCCTCCTGCCACCTCACTGAACACGCCGTGCTTGAAAAGCTGGGTTCGAATTGCCGTCTGGGTCTGCGCAGCCACATCCTTCAAGTCAACGCCCGGCGTATTTCCGCCGAAATGAAAAATGCCGACCTTGATAGGTTTGGGGCTTAGCGGATAGAAATAGTGCCGGACAGTTGTTCCCACTTCGATAGCCATACTGCTTGTCCATTGGGAAGGCAAATAACCCGGCGCGGAATAAGTTACCTTGGCAGGCTTCCCTTGCGCATTGTCATAATTATGTACAAGCACCCCCATGTCGTTGGTTTTACCGATTTTTTTACCATCTATTAAAATATCTACCCCTGCAATACCCACGCCGCGCCCGTATTCGTCCTTCAGAGCCTCAAAAGTAACCGCGACCTGCCTGTATATGTCTACCAGCAACTTATTGCCCGGCTCTAATTTGGCGGGTTTCTTCCAGGTGGAATAGCCGTTTTTGCTTACCTCAAAAATGGCAGCGTTCTTGTTTTGGGGTTGATATTTATAAACGAAACCACCGCTCTCATCGGTCTTGCCTACTTCCTGATTATTTAGCTTTACCGTTGCACCGGCGATGGGTACGCCTTTTTCCTGCACCGTCAACGCCACAAAAGGCAATGCCTTAAGCTCAACATCGAATACGTATTTCAGGATCTCGCCTTCATTCGGCAGCTTCACCGTAAATTCACTGTTCCACGGCTGAACCTCAAAGCCCGCCCTGTCCGCTGCAGCTTCAATCTTTACCTGCTTTCCGGGCTGTTGATTCATGGAGGCATTGAACTGACCATCCTCGCCTGTCTCACCCAGCAGCTTGCCATCCATCATAATCTTTGCATGAGGGACAAACTTGCCGTCCATGGTGACATTAACCTCCAGATCCATGCGCGGAGCTTTATCCCCGCAGGCAAACAGAGTAAGCGATAAAAACAAAGTGACTACAGTCCGGATTGCAGTTGTCCGCATAAATACCCTCGACAATTCGTAAAAAATTTAAAATGCAACGACAAGTTTCAAGCGAGACCTGCTAATAAGACATAGCCACATGCAAGTCTCTGCAAATACGACTACATGCTGGGTGGCTGTATATTGACTTCACCGGGATTGACGATTTTATCTTCGTCTGAACGCGAACCCCTGATCGATTTACGCCGACCTTCCGGAATTTTGCGCAGGCTGACATCCACTGTCGGGCTGGAAAACGAACCGACATCCACCGTTCTGGTTTCGGTCTGAAAACCGATGTGGGTGATCTCCACCTGATATTTCCCCTGCTTGATCACATCCTTGGCCGATTCGAACTTACCATCAGCCGCGGTCGTCACAGAATAGGATGCCTGCTCAACGGCTGCTGAAGTGTTGATCATGTTAACCACCGCCCCTTCAGGCGATGCAATTGCAGCGGGGATGGGCTTGTTATTCGCGTCAACCAGTTGAATGGTGCCGCGGATGCTGGGTGCACATGCCGACAGCAAAGTGGCGATCCCGGCCGCTGCAAATAGAGTGCGAAACTTCATAACCTTCTCCAATCGATATTGAGGCAATTTTTGGCAGAGTAACCCACCCCAACCAAGAGCGCAATATGACCAACGGCCTACTCCCTGCCGCCATACATCTTTAACAGCAAAGCGGCACCGGACAAACTTTGCAGCAGGTAGAGAATGCTCGCTGCACCGTGCCAAAAGCTGAAACGCCCGGCAACAGAGCTTTCCATCACATACAGCGGCAAGGCTTGCGCCTTGAGTTCAGCCAGCAACGGCTGTATGCCAAACTGCCCGAGCAGTAACAGCAGCAGCATAAACATCGTCAACCGGAACGCGCGCTGGCGTAAAACCTGCCTGCCATGGATCGCCCAGTGGTAAACCAGCAAATAAACGGCGCACAGCATACCCATATAGGCCGTCACGGCGAACAGCTTGCCCGCCAGCAGACCTGCCACGCCCTTGTCCGGCAAAGCTTGGAATAACACGGGCGCCGCGATATATCCTGCCATCCACATCCCGCCTACCCAGGCAGTCGCGATCAACACGGCCAATCCATCAAAGTATTTTTTCATCTCAATTTGCCGAGTTGATTTCAAATGCTTACTCTAACCGATATTTAGCTTTGAACTCCGGCCTATTCATTTAGTCCAATGTGGTTGAAGCTGTATTGAAAACAAGGGATAATCATTGTCTTCTCGGCATAACACTTAAAGATGACTAGTTACCTGCTCATACTGATCAGCACCGTGTTTGTAAACAACATCGTGATGGTTAAAATTCTTGGCCTGTGCCCTTTCATGGGGGTATCCAAAAAACTGGAAGCTGCGATCAGCATGGGCGCAGCCACTACCTTTGTGCTCACGCTGGCCAGTGGCAGCAGTTATCTGATCGATCATTTCCTGCTCACCCCCTTCCACCTGGAGTATCTGCGCACCTTATCCTTTATCGTGGTGATTGCCGGCATCGTGCAATTTACCGAAATGGTGGTGCAGAAAACCAGCCCGCTGTTGCATCAGGTGCTGGGAATCTATTTGCCGCTGATCACGACCAATTGCGCGGTACTGGGCATTCCGCTGCTGAATGTGCAGGAAAAGCACAATTTTATCGAATCGCTATTTTTCGGCATGGGCGGCGCCATTGGCTTCTCGCTGGTGCTGGTATTGTTCGCCGGTATCCGTGAACGTCTGGATGGAGCAGATATTCCGGGCATCTTCAAAGGCTCGGCCATCGCGATGATTACCGCAGGTTTGATGAGCCTGTCATTCATGGGGTTCTCCGGGCTGGTTAAGTAATGGCTATCGCATTAACCACGTACAGATCGGGAACGGCATGCTGACCGCTCTGCTAGTCATGTCTGCCCTCGCGCTGCTGCTGGGGGCGGTGCTGGGATTTTCCGCGATCAAATTCAAGGTGGAAGGCAATCCGCTGGTCGACAAGATCGACGCCATACTGCCGCAAACACAATGCGGGCAATGCAGCTATCCCGGCTGCAAACCCTATGCCACCGCGATTGCCGCAGGTGAAGCGGACATCAACCGCTGCCCGCCGGGCGGCGAGGAAGGCATCCGCAAACTGGCAGAGCTGCTGGGCAGGGATTTCATCCCCTTCGGCGAAGATACCGCCGCACCCAAACCAAAGTCCGTCGCCTTTATTGATGAAAACATCTGCATCGGCTGCACCCTGTGCATCCAGGCCTGCCCGGTTGATGCGATTGCCGGTGCTGCAAAGCAGATGCACACCATCATCGAATCCGAATGCACCGGTTGCGAATTGTGCGTGGCGCCCTGCCCGGTGGATTGCATCAGCATGGTCGTGATCCGCGAAAACATCAGCACCTGGAAATTCCAGTATCCGGCTGCTGCAGTTGCTACAGCCAACAAAATGAATATAAAAAGTTCGCAAATCTGATGAGAAAGCTCTACCACTTCAATGGCGGCGTGCACCCGCCCACGCACAAGACAGAGTCCACGCAGACGCCGATTGCCCAGGCAGGTCTGCCATCCCGCCTGGTCGTGCCATTGCACCAGCATGCGGGCAGCACCGCCAAACCCACGGTACAAGTGGGCGACCGCGTGCTGAAGGGGCAACTGTTTGGGATGCCACAAGGCAGTGTTTCCAGCGCAGTGCATGCGCCGACCTCGGGCACGGTGACAGCCATCGACATGCAGGTGGTCGCGCATTCTTCCGGCCTGGCCGATTTGTGCGTCACCCTGCTTCCCGATGGCCGCGATGAATGGGCACCCCGCGTCAGCACCAATTACCTTTCCACTCCGCCCGAGGAACTGCGCCTGCTGCTGCGCCTGTCCGGTGTAGTCGGTCTGGGCGGCGCGGTGTTTCCCAGCGACCTCAAGCTGCGCCCCGGCAAACACAAGGTCACCACGCTGGTAGTGAATGGTGCAGAGTGCGAGCCTTACATCACCTGCGACGACATGCTGATGCGCGAACGCGCCGGCGAGATCGTGCGCGGCGCGGAGATGATGCGTTACATGCTGGATGCGGACGAGGTATTGATCGGCATAGAAGACAACAAATCCGAAGCGATTGCCGCGATGCAGAAAGCGGTGAGCGAAAATAATTTCAGCAGAATGGAAGTGGTCACTGTGCCCACCATTTATCCCGGCGGCGGCGCCAAGCAACTGATACGCGTACTGACCGGCATCGAGGTTGCAGCGGGTGTGCGCTCCACCGATCTGGGCGTGCAATGCTTCAATGTTGCCACCGCCTACAGCGCGCATCGCGCCATCGAGCACGGCGAACCGCTGATTTCGCGCATCGTCACGGTGACCGGCAATGTGCAGCATGCGCAGAATTTTGAAGTGCTGATCGGCACGCCGGTAAATGAACTGGTCGCGCTGGCGGGCGCAAAACCCGACACCAATGGCCACATCATGGGCGGGCCGATGATGGGCGTGCCACTGCCATCGGATCATGTGACGGTGACCAAGGCCACCAACTGCATCATCGAGTCTTCACCTGCGCTGTTTCCGCCGCCCCTCCCGGAAATGCCGTGCATACGCTGCACGCGCTGCGTTGAGGTGTGCCCGGCTGATTTGCAGCCGCAAGACCTGTACTGGTTTGCCAAGTCCAAAAATTTCGGCAAGGCGCAGGAGTTCAGCCTGTTTGACTGTATCGAATGCGGCTCATGCAGCTATGTGTGCCCCAGCAGTATTCCGCTGGTGCAGTATTACCGTTTTGCCAAGAGCGAAATATGGGCCAACGAGCGCGAAAAGGAAGCTGCCAATCTCGCGCGCGAACGCCACGAATTTCATTTGATGCGCATCGAGCGCGACAAGCAGGACAAGGCCGAAAAGCTGGCACAAAAGGAAAAGGCGGCGCTTGCGGCCAAAGCTGCGGCGGCAGCCCAACCCGGCACCGATGCTGCCGCTATCGACACATTACGCGCCCAGGTCCGCGAGATTGCTCACCCCGATGCAGGACTGAATAAGGAATAACATGTTCTCACCTTTCATTACCCATGCCAGCAGCGTCCGT
The DNA here is from genome assembly GCA_035531075.1 of Gallionellaceae bacterium. Classification (GTDB taxonomy): domain Bacteria; phylum Pseudomonadota; class Gammaproteobacteria; order Burkholderiales; family Gallionellaceae; genus 39-52-133. Next base: position 59,190 of record DATKTO010000032.1, on the reverse strand, counting down.
GAAATCATGTTCAAGGTTTTGCTCGCCCTGCTGCCCGGCATTGCCTTGTATGTATGGTATTTCGGCCCCGCGATTCTGGTGTCCATCACCCTGGCCAGCGTGACGGCACTGGCTACCGAAGCAGCCATGCTGAAGCTGCGCCGCCGCCCTATCCTGCCCTTCCTTAAAGACAACAGCGCCCTGCTTACCGCGTGGCTGCTGGCGCTTTCCATTCCGCCGCTCGCACCCTGGTGGCTGGTGGTGGTAGGCACCATGTTCGCCATCAGCATCTCCAAACATCTTTATGGCGGACTGGGAAACAATCCGTTCAATCCGGCGATGATAGGCTACGCCGTGCTGATCATTTCTTTCCCGGTCTACATGACGCACTGGATTTCGCCGCAGGGCATGGGGCAGCTTGAGCTTTCTTTTGTGGAACAAATGCAATTTATCTTCGGCGGCCAGTTTCCGTCGGGCGTAACGCTGGACGCGGTGAGCATGGCCACACCGCTGGATACCCTGAAGACGCAATTGCATTCCGGCCACGTAGCAGCGGATGTCCTGCAGATGCCGATCTACGGCTACCTTGGCGGGCATGGCAGCGAGATGGTCGCGCTGGGTTTTGTGTTTGGCGGAGCATATCTGCTGGCTAACCGCATCATCAGCTGGCACCTGCCTGTCGCGTTTCTGGCCGCCCTGTTTGCCACTGCAGGCGCATTTCATCTGTACGACGCCTCCCACTATGCTCCACCGCTGTTCCACTGGTTTTCCGGCGCGGCGATGCTGGCTGCCTTTTTCATCCTCACCGATCCCGTTACCAGCCCAACAACCCTTCGCGGCAAGCTGATTTTTGCTGCCGGCGCAGGCTTCCTCACCTACATCATTCGCGTGTTTGGCGGTTTCCCCGATGGCGTGGCTTTCGCCACCCTGCTGATGAATATCAGTGTGCCGCTGATCGATGCCTACACCCAGCCCAAGGTGTTCGGCAAGAAAGGCAACAAATGAAGCGCCTGACCAAAGCCACGCTCAGAACGGCGCTCAACCTGCTGTTTTTTAGCGTCATCGGCACCGCCATTCTGGCCTTCACTTTCAACCTCACCTATGAGCTGATTGCACAAAGCGAAGAAAAAGCCAAACTGCAACTGATCAACCAGGTGGCGCCGCAGTCACTGTATGACAATGAGCTGATCAAGGACAGCATCACCGTGCCGGCCAGCGCACAGCTGGGCACCGAGCAGGACACCGTGGCCTACCGCGGCCGCCTGAAAGGCCAGCCATCCCTCATCGTGCTTGAAGCCATTGCACCCGATGGTTACAGCGGTAAAATAGCAATGATCGTGGCCATCAGCTACGCTGGAAATATCACCGGTGTTCGTGTTGTCACGCATAAGGAAACGCCCGGACTGGGCGACTATATCGACATTGCCAGGAATCAATGGATCAACCTGTTTGCAGGCACCTCACACCAGCGCTACGGCGAAGACGAGTGGAAAGTGAAAAAGGACGGCGGCCAGATCGACTACATGGCAGGTGCGACCATCACTCCGCGCGCCGTAGCTAAGGCGGTGCACAATGCGCTGCACTATGCTGAAGAGAACCGCGCCAGCTTGTTCGCAGAGAATGAAATCGATACCAAAGGTGCCTCAAAACAGGAAGCGGGGACAAAATGAAGCTTCAGGAAGTAAAAGATATTCTGCACAACGGCCTGTGGAAGCAGAACACCGGCGTCGTGCAGCTGCTCGGCCTGTGCCCGTTGCTGGCAGTGAGCAATTCCGTGGTGAATGCCGTCAGCCTCGGCCTCGCCACGACCCTGGTGATGACGCTGAGCGGCGCCGCCATCTCACCGATACGCAATTTCGTACCGAATGAAATCCGCATACCCGTGTATATCCTGATCATCGCGATGCTGGTCACAGTCGTGCAGTATCTGCTGAACGCCTATATGTACAGCCTCTACATTGTGCTCGGCATATTCATACCGCTGATCGTGACCAACTGTATCGTGCTGGCGCGTATCGAAGCCTTCGCCGGCAAGAATCCCGTGCTGCCCGCAGCCGTGGACGGTTTTGCCATGGGCATGGGGCTCACTGCCGTGCTTGCCATACTCGGCGGCATGCGCGAAATATTCGGCCATGGCACTTTATTTTCCGGCTTCGATCTGGCGCTGGGCGACATGGCCAAGGGCTGGGTAATAACGGTGGTGCCGGACTATCACGGCTTTCTATTCGCCGTCCTGCCGCCGGGCGCATTCATCGGCCTGGGGCTGTTAATTGCAGGCAAGAACTACCTGACCCTGCGTGCCGAGAAAAAAGCCAAGGCGCTCAAAGCACCTGCAGCAAACACGGTTACCGCCTAAAACCATGAACGCAGCCAAGCGCCGGGAAATATTCTTGCGCCTGCAGCAGCAGAACCCGCACCCCACCACCGAACTCGAGTTTCATTCACCGTTTGAGCTGCTGATCGCCGTGCTGCTTTCTGCGCAGGCCACCGATATCAGCGTGAATGCCGCCACCCGCAAGCTGTATCCGGTCGCCAATACGCCGCAGGCAATGCTGGATCTGGGCGAAGAAAAACTGCGTGAATATGTGCAGCGCATAGGCCTGTACAAGACCAAGGCCAAACACATCATACAGACCTGCAACATCCTGCTGGAAAAGCACGGCGGCGAGGTGCCGCCCACGCGCGAAGCGCTGGAAGCGCTACCCGGCGTGGGCCGCAAGACTGCCAATGTGGTGTTGAACACCGCCTTTGGCCAGCCCACCATCGCGGTGGACACACATATCTTCCGCGTCGCCAACCGCACCGGCATTGCACCCGGAAAAGACGTGCTTGAAGTTGAGAAGAAACTGCTCAAGTTTATTCCCGACGAATTCAAGCACGACGCGCACCACTGGCTGATATTGCACGGGCGCTATATCTGCCAGGCACGCAAGCCCAAATGCGGCCAGTGCCTGATCGAAAATTTGTGCGAGTATAAAAAGAAGGAATTCTGATGTTTAACCCCAGCCGGGATGATGCCCGCAATTTTCTGTTCGACAGCTGGCGCAAGCGGCGCGAGGGAACGCTGCTAACCCCACTCGAAAATCTGGTGACCCAACTGATTGCAAAGCACCCTGAATATCATGAGCTGCTTGAAAATCCGCAGCGCTACCAGAACAAGGACTATTCGCCACAAAGCGGGGAGATCAATCCTTTTTTGCACCTGATGATGCATCTCACCATCGAGGAGCAGATTTCCATCGACCAGCCACGGGGGATACGTGCACACTTCCAGCGACTCACCGAGCATCACCAGTCAGAACATGATGCGCAGCACAAAATGATGGAGTGCCTCGGTGAAATGCTGTGGCAGGCACAGCGGACTGGCACCCCGCCCGATGCAGCGATCTATTTGTCCTGCCTCGCGCGCATGTAAATTTAACCCGGAGGTAAAATGGCAAATCGTCTCAGCAAAATAGTGACCCGCACCGGCGACAAGGGTACAACCGGACTGGCCGATGGTACGCGCGTCAGCAAAGATAGTATGCGCATACATTGCCTCGGTGCCGTCGACGAACTCAACAGCCAGATTGGCTTGCTGTTATGCGAAACCTTGCCGCTGGACATACGCGGCCTGTTGTTGCAGGTGCAGAACGACCTGTTTGATCTGGGTGGCTCGCTCGCCTATCCGGTGTCGCCATTCACTGAAGACAAGCTCGCCAGGCTGGATATTGCCATCGCGCATTACAACGCCGACTTGCCGCCGCTCAAGGAATTCATCCTGCCGGGAGGAACACGTGTGGCCTGCCTGTGTCATATCGCACGCACCATTGCACGCCGTGCCGAACGCGAACTGGTCGCCCTTGCGCAGAGCGAGGAGGCACCGCCTCACGGCCTGCCCTACCTGAACCGCCTGTCTGATTTGCTGTTCGTGCTGAGCCGCGTGCTGAATCGCAGCGCGGGTCAGGCCGAGACCCTGTGGCAAAGATCGGCGTCCAATAATTAGTTTATGACTAATCCGACAAATACCATATCGCTGCGACTGTCTCCAGAGACAATACTTGAACAATGCCTGTTCGCCATCCAGCAGGCGCGCAATACCAGCCATGCACTGGCCTCCCTGATCGCACTGCAAACTTTTGTCAACGCCACCGCACAACCCGCAGACCGCGATTCGCCTGCTCACCGTGCGATCAGAGAGATCATCGCAGGCTAGGCGGCAATCTTACGCGAACAATTGCTAACAGAGCATGCACATACCCTGAGCGATGCCATGCGCGCACAGGACTGCGATGCAGTCACACAAATTCACGATGATCTTTCACGCAATGGTTTCTGGCAGGTTGCACAAATTGCCGCAGCAAAGCTGGACGCTGCAGAACGGACGAGAGCAAAAGTCTGGGCGCAAGCCTGGTGTGCAGATGCCAAAGCTCGCGCGTCAGCAATTGCATGAACAGTGATGTTCTGTTGAATGACACTGATATTGAAAAGTGATGGTCAGCCAACGCTGCACGGCATTAATCAGCCGCAGCTAAGGGATTCGCTGGTCAAATGTGCACGATGCTCCTGACCCTCACCCGTCGCGACCGGCCGCGACGGATCGGTAATCCACTCGCTCCAGGAGCCCGCATAAAGCTTGCCGCTGGGCAAGCCGGCAATCTCCATCGCCAGCATATTGTGGCAGGCAGTGACGCCAGAACCGCAGGTATGAATTACCTGCTCCGGCTTAACACCATGCAGCAGTTTTAAATACGACTCGCGCAGCTCAGCAGCCGGCAGATAGGTGCCGTCGAAATCCAGGTTCTCTTCAAACACCCAGTTGATCGCACCGGGGATATGGCCTGCCACCTTGTCCAAAGGCTCGCGTTCACCCGCAAAGCGCTGTTCCGGGCGCGCATCAATCACCAGGCGGCAACGCTCCTGCCTTGCCTGCTCAACTTCAGCGGCAATCGCCACCATTTCACTACGCACATGCGGTACAAATTCTGCGGGGATAATCTTGGGCAGTTCGCTGCTGATAGGCAGCTTTTGCTTCATCCATTTAGGCAATCCGCCGTCCAGCAAGGCCACATTGTCATGACCCAGCCAACGCAGCAGCCACCACATTTTCACCGCCATCGAGCCGAAACTGTCGTCATATACCACGATCTGTTTGCTGTTATCCACGCCCCAGCCGGAGAGTTTTTCGCTGAATACTTTCACATCCGGCAGAGGATGACGCCCGCTGGTGGCTGTCACCGGCGAGGACATATCATTATCCAGATGCACATAACGCGCACCCGGAATATGACCCTGCTGGTAGGCCAGACCTCCCGCTTCGGTATTGGTCAGGGTAAAACGGCAATCAAACACAATCCACTCAGGATCATCGAGATGTTGCGCCAGTTGCTCGGTGGCAACCACAGTGGTAAATCGCATCGTGAACCTCTTAAACTCGGACGGCTGTCAATCAGGCATGCAGATTCAGGCACTACCAGCGCCTGACTTTAAGCAGGGGGGCGAGATTTTTGCCTGGACTTGCGCAGATCGAACAGCCATAACACGTAACCCGACAGCGAATAGCCCAGAAACAACATAAACAATACGCCGGCGGGGTAACTTGAAATCACCACGAAGAACATCGCCAGCAGGAAGACCATGATAAATGGCACGCTCTTGCGCAGATTAAAATCCTTGAAGCTGTAAAAGCGCAGGTTGCTGACCATGCTCAAGCCGGCAAAGACGGTCAAGGCTGCCGCGTACCAGCGCAGCTCGTTTCCTGCATAGCCATTGTCCTGCAACAGCCACACAAAACCGGCGACCAGCGCTGCTGCAGCGGGGCTGGGCAAGCCCTGGAAAAAGCGTTTGTCCACGACCTCGATATTGGTGTTAAAGCGCGCGAGGCGCAATGCCGCACAGACGCAATAGATAAACGCGGCAAACCAGCCCCACTTGCCCAGATCCCTGAATGCCCATTCGTACATCAGCAAAGACGGGGCGACACCGAAGGACACCATGTCGGACAGGCTGTCATATTCCGCGCCGAACGCGCTCTGGGTATGCGTCATGCGGGCCACGCGCCCATCCAGGCCATCCAGTACCATCGCAATAAATATTGCGACAGCGGCATATTCAAACTTGTTGTTCATGCCCTGCACGATGGCATAAAAACCGGAAAACAAGGCCGCCGTGGTAAACAGATTAGGCAATAAATAAATGCCGCGGCGGCGGATACTTATCGGTTTGCGTGAATTCAAATCGTTCATAATTTTTAATGGGTTGGAGAATAAAGCAAAATTGTCATAGCGGATACTTTATCACCAATAGCTGATGAAACGGTAGGCGTCTGCGGCAGACGTTGAATAAAAAAATGACCGGTGACAGCCGGCATTTGCCGCCATCACCAGTCACCTGCCTTCATTCAGCGCATGCCCTGTTAGTTTTTGGACTGATCAACCAGCTTGTTTTTGCTGATCCATGGCATCATGCCGCGCAACTGTGCACCCACTTTTTCAATCGGATGCTCGGCATTCAGGCGGCGGCGCGCAGTCATTTCCGGGTAATTGGTACGGCCTTCCAGGATAAAGCGCTTGGCGTAGTCACCGTTCTGGATGTTCTTCAGGCATTCGCGCATCGCGGTGCGAGACTCTTCGCCAATCACGCGCTGTCCGGTTACATATTCGCCGTATTCAGCGTTGTTGGATATCGAGTAATTCATGTTGGCGATGCCGCCCTCATACATCAGATCCACGATCAGCTTCAGTTCGTGCAGGCATTCGAAGTAGGCCATTTCCGGTGCATAGCCCGCTTCGGTCAGGGTTTCAAAACCCATCTTCACCAGCTCAACCGCGCCACCGCACAATACGGCCTGTTCGCCGAACAGGTCGGTTTCTGTTTCTTCGCGGAAATTGGTTTCAATCACGCCACCCTTGGTGCCGCCGTTTGCTGCCGCATAGGACAGTGCGATGTCTTTGGCCTTGCCGGAGATGTCCTGATAGATTGCGATCAGGGAAGGTACGCCGCCGCCCTTGAGGTATTCGGAACGCACGGTGTGGCCGGGGCCTTTGGGTGCAATCATGATCACGTCGATATCGGCACGCGGTACTACCTGGTTGTAATGCACGTTGAAGCCGTGCGCAAATGCCAGTGCGGCACCCTTCTTCATGTTTGGCGCGACGTCGTCATTGTAGACCTGTGGAATATTTTCATCGGGCAACAGGATCATCACGACATCCGCAGCTTTAACCGCGGCGGCCACTTCCATCACCTTGAGGCCGGCAGCTTCGGCTTTTTTCCATGATGCGCCAGTTTTGCGCAGGGCCACGGTAACGTTCACGCCTGAATCGCGCAGGTTTTGCGCGTGGGCATGACCCTGTGAGCCGTAGCCCACGATGGTTACTTGTTTGCCCTTGATCAGGGAGAGGTCAGCGTCTTTGTCGTAATAAACTTTCATGGTGTTTCCTTTTCGTTATTTTCAATTCATCATTTGGCTTGCGAATGCCAATATTTAATGGCTTCGGTCTTACAATTTCAAAATACGGTCGCCGCGGCCAATGCCCGAGGCGCCCGTGCGCACCGTTTCCAGTATCAGGCTGCGGTCTATCGCCTGCAGGAAACTGTCCAGCTTGGTGCCACTGCCGGTCAGCTCGATGGTGTAGGTGTGGTTGGAGACATCGATGATGCGGCCACGGAAAATATCCGCCATGCGCTTGATTTCTTCGCGCGCAGCACCTTCGGCACGCACCTTGACCAACATCAGTTCACGCTCCAGATGTTCACCCTCACTCAGGTCCATCACCGCCACGACTTCAATCAGCTTGTTGAGCTGCTTGTTGATCTGCTCGATGATTTCGTCGGAACCACGGGTCACGATGGTCATGCGCGACAGGGTTTCATCCTCGGTCGGCGCCACGGTCAGCGACTCGATGTTGTAACCGCGTGCAGAGAACAGACCGGCGACGCGCGACAAGGCTCCCGCCTCGTTTTCCATCAGTATAGAAATAATGTGGCGCATTAGATATCCTCCGCCATCAGCACGTCCGACAGGCCTTTTCCGCCTGGCACCATCGGGAATACGTTCTCGGTCGGGTCGGTACGGAAATCAAGGAATACCAGATCGTCCTTGCGTGCAAACGCTTCTTTCAGCGCCCCCTCAACATCCGACGGCTTGTCCACGCGGATGCCCACATGCCCGTAAGCTTCAGCCAGCTTCACAAAATCCGGTAGCGCGTCCATATAGGATTCGGCATAGCGGTTGCCGTGGAAGAATTCCTGCCACTGCCGCACCATGCCCAGATAGCGGTTGTTCAGCGCAATGATCTTGATTGGCAGGCGGAACTGCTTGCAGGTGGAGAGCTCCTGGATATTCATCTGGATACTGCCCTCGCCGGTCACACAGGCCACAGTCGCACCCGGATGCGCCAGTTGCACGCCCATCGCTGCGGGCAGACCGAAGCCCATGGTGCCCAGTCCGCCGGAGTTGATCCAGCGGCGTGGCTGGTCAAACTTGTAATGCTGTGCCGCCCACATCTGGTGCTGGCCCACGTCCGAGGTGACAAAGGCTTCGCCGTGGGTGATTTCGTAAAGCTTCTGCACCACATACTGCGGCTTGATAACTTCCAGCGAATTTTTGAAACTCAGGGAGTTGCGGCTGCGCCACTCCTCGATCTGCTTCCACCACGGTGCAAGGGCTGCAGTGTCCGGCTTGTGTTTACTCGCCTTCAACACCGCCAGCATGTCCTGCAACACATGCGCCACATCGCCCACCAGCGGCACGTCCACCTGTACGCGCTTGGAAATCGAGGCCGGGTCGATATCGATATGGATGATCTTGCGCGGCACGGAGCCGAAGTGTTTGACATTGCCGATCACGCGATCATCGAAGCGCGCGCCCACCGCCAGCAGCACGTCGCAATCCTGCATCGCCATATTGGCTTCCAGTGTGCCATGCATGCCGAGCATGCCGAGGAATTGCTTGTCGGTCTCGGGATAGCCGCCCAGTCCCATCAGCGTACTGGTGCAGGGGAAGCCCAGCAGGCGCACCAACTCGGCCAGCGGCTTGGCGGCTTCCGACAGAATCACGCCGCCACCGGTATATATCATCGGGCGCTTGGCTTCCAGCAACAGATGTACCGCCTGCTTGAGCGCGCCTGCTTCGGCCTTCAGCACCGGGTTGTAGGAGCGGATGGCAACAGACTGGGGGTACTCAAACCTGGCCTTGGCGAGAGAAATATCCTTGGGAATATCGACCAGCACCGGTCCGGGACGACCACTCTTGGCCAGATAGAACGCTTTCTTGATGGTGATGGCGATATCATTCACGTCCTTCACCAGGAAGTTGTGCTTTACGCAGGGTCGGGTGATGCCGACCGTATCCACTTCCTGGAATGCATCTTCGCCGATATAGCTGGTAGGAACCTGGCCGCTGATCACCACCATGGGGATAGAGTCCATGTATGCCGTGGCGATGCCGGTAACCGCATTGGTCACGCCCGGCCCGGAGGTCACCAGCGCTACCCCCACCTTGTCGGTGGAGCGTGCATAGCCGTCAGCCGCGTGTACCGCGGCTTGCTCGTGCCGCACCAGAATGTGCTTGACCTTCTCCTGATTGAAGAGTGCGTCGTATATAAACAGCACTGCCCCGCCAGGGTAGCCGAATACATACTCAACTCCTTCCTCCTGCAAACAGCGTATCGCTATTTCTGCGCCCGTGAGTTCCATGTCAAAACCTTAGCAAGCAATAATTGTAGAACCGCGCAAGATAAGGCCTGGAAGCTTTTTGGTCAACCCCTGAATGCTTAGCCTGTTAATATTTATGGCCTTATTCCACCATTCAAAAGCACATTTTGTTAACATTCAAGCTTTCGTGCATTCAGGAGTAGTTAAACTGGCAAGCCGCAATGAACTTTCCGAGTTTCTCGCTGCAGTCGAGCGTCGCGCCTACAAACAGGCGCTTTTTGCAGTGCGCGATGAGCATCTCGCACTCGATATCGTACAGGATGCCATGCTCAAGCTTGCCGAAAAGTACGGGGACAAGCCCTTAAGCGAACTGCCCATGTTGTTTCAGCGCATTCTGCAAAATACGATTCGCGACTTTTACCGCAGACAGAAAGTTCGATCCCTGTGGACGACACTGATGTCCTCGCTGATACCGCAGCATGACGACAGCGATTACGATCCGCTGGACAGCCTCCAGGACGATGACAACAAGAGCCAGTCTCTGCGGCCGGATGCCTCGCTGGAGCAGTCGCAACTGCTGGCAATCATCGAAACTGAGCTGGCCAAACTTCCTGCACGTCAACGAGAAGCATTCCTGCTGCGTTATTGGGAGGACTTGGACACTGCGGAAACCGCAGCAGCCATGGGTTGTTCTGAAGGAAGCGTTAAGACCCACTGCTCCCGTGCAACCCACACACTCGCCGCCGCATTAAGAGCCCATGGAGTGAAAAATTATGAGACATGACAATAATATACATTTAATCAAAGAGTTACTAAACTCATCGACCGCCCAACTGGCACCTGCAACGCTTGAAAAATTGCGTAGCGCACGTTCGCGCGCAGTTGAACGCCAACGCACGCAAAGTAGCGTGCCGGTTTTAGCCTGGCTGGGACATCACGGTGGCCGGCATGATGCATCGAACATGGCGAAGTCGATCAACTGGGCTGTTGCTGCACTGTTTGCGGCTTGCCTGGTAAGTGGCGTGTCTTACTGGCATAACTACACCACAGAACATGAAATAAACGAGGTGGATATCGCCATCTTGACTGACGACCTGCCTATTCACGTTTACCTGGATTAATATTGTGCTTCGTGTATTCCCCAGCCGGATAATGATTGCAGTTGTTGGCGTGCTGCTTTGCTTGCCCGCACATGCTGCAACAAAACCCTGGTCAACGCTCACACCCATGCAGCAAAAAGCATTAGCCCCGATTGCCCAACAATGGGATTCATTACCAGACAAGCAGCAAAAGCGACTGCTGGCCACGACTAAACGCTACCCCAAGTTATCGCCTGAGCAAAAACAACTTTTTCTGGCCAGATTGACCGAGTGGAGCAAGCTCACCCCGGAACAACGTGACCGGGCACGTGAAAAATATAAAGCATTCAGAAAGCTGCCAAAAGAGAAACGCGAAGAGGTGAAAAAATTGGTGCGTCAGCGCGAAGAAGAAAAAGCGTCTGCCGCAGCCGCGGAAAGTGATACAGCGACAACCGAAGAATAGGCAATCTATTCAGGCTAGCGTCTTTCTGTCCACCACAGCATACCCAGGGCCAAAAACAGGAATATCACCGTCATGGCGGAAGCGCTCAGCATCGGTTGCCAGTTGTTCAACGAACCCAGATGCGCAAACAGTCTGCCAATAAAATAGTAGGACAGTCCCAGCACAATTCCCGTAAAGATTTTCCCGCTGATGCCGCCCGATCGCTTCTGATGGGAAGCAAAAGGCAAGGCCAGCAACATCATCACCATCACACCGAAGGGATACACAACCTTGTTCCACATCTCAATTTCATAACGTGTTGATTCCTGCTTGTTTTCCTTGAGATGCTGGGTGTAGAGATACAAATTCCAGGCTGACATCTGCTCGGGCACCACCATCAGCACCCTTAAAATATCCGGTGTGATGGCCGAGGGCCATTCCTTCTGCGCCTGGTAGCTCACTTGGGCGCCCAGCTTGTCAAAGCGCGTCTGCATCACGCCTTCCAACTGCCAGCTTCCCTCTTTGATATAGAGGGCTCGCTTTGCCGATGTGATGCCGAGAAAGAGGAAGTTCTCGTCAAATTCGTAAATACTGACATTCTGCAAGGTAGAATCCGGCAACACAGTTTTTACATTGACAAAACTGCGCTCGTCTTTCACCCACACGCCGGAACGAAATTCCCTGAAGGATACCTGTGCGTCGAGCGCCCTGAGCCGCAACTCCTGAGCCAGCTTCATGCTGGAAGGCGCAATAAATTCACCAACCACAAGGCTCAGCACCATTAAGGGCAGCCCAATCTTTAACAGGGCGCGGATCATTTGTTTCAGGGAAGCGCCGGAACTGCGATAAATCGTCAGCTCGGAATTGGCCGCCATCTGCACCAGCGCAAAAATAGTGCCTATCAGCACCGCCACCGGAAAGAGTTCATAGATGCGTGTGGGTACGGTAAGCAATACATACAGCAACACATAAGCCAGATTGTAATGCCCCCGGCCCATGTCGCTCAGCTCGCCCAGCAGATCGAAAAACGCAAACAGCATTATCAGCGAGACGAACACCAGCGCCAGGCTCCCGTAAATTTCGCGTGACAAATAGCGCGTGAGCAGTTTCATCGTAACAGCCGCCTGAATGTGAATACCGATAGCCGGTAATAAAATAGCGCCAGCATCAGCACAAACATGATGCCATGAATGCCCAACAGCCCGGCGCTCGCGGCAACCTTCTCCTGGCCAACCCAGGTATTGATGACGCTGATCAGGTTGTTATAAAGCATGTAAAGCACCAGTGCGCCTATCATGTTGAGCGAGCGGCCGGCACGCGGATTGACAAAACTGAAGGGGATCGCCAGCAATGCCAATATTAGCGCGCTAACGGGCAAACCGATTCTCCAGTTCAGCTCGGACAAGTTCCAGCTGGTGCGATTTTCCAATAAATACAGGGTCGAGAACGCTTTGGGATTGGGCGCTTTTTTCTTGCTCTCCACTGTTTCAATGCGCATCGCATAACGCTCGAACTCGACTATTTTATAGTCCAGCTGGCCGGGGATCCCCTCGTGGCGCGTGCCATTCAGCAACACAATAAATTTATCGCCGTTGGGGGCAACTTCCTGCAGTCCCTGCCTGGCGACCATCGTGCCGACTTTACCCTGCTGCACGGATTGCACAAAAATATTGCCGACCTGGTTACTGCCCGGCGTGACATTTTCAAGAAAGAAAACCCGGTCTGCCTGCTTGGATTCACGAAATGTACCGGGCGCTGCCACCGCAACATCATCTCTGCTTTCCAGTTTTAACCTGATCTCATCCACCTTGGACATCGCCCATGGCGCCAGCAACAGACTCAATAATGCGATCAGGCTCACCACCGGAAGCGCAAACAGAATGACCGGGCGTATCCAGCGCGTCAAACTCATGCCCGAGCTAAACCACACCACCATCTCGCTGTCGCTGTAACTGCGCGTCAGGGTTAGCAACACTGACAGAAACAGGCTGATGGATAGCAGTATCGGCAGATAATTCAATGCGCTAAATCCCAGCAATACCAGCACCGCTTCCACCGGCAAGGTGCCGCCGACCGACTCACCCAGCAGGCGTATCAACTGAGTAAGGACTATAATAGCCAGCAGAATGGCGAACACAAAAAAACCTGTGGCTGCAAACTCACGTACCAACGCATGATCAAAAACACCCGGACGCAAAGGCTTTGCGGGCAGAGTTTTTGACTTTTGCTGGTGAGATTGCGGATAATTCAACATTTGGGTGTACTACGTTACCTATCGGGAGAAGCAAGTGGAATTTAGCATAAAACAGGGTAGCCCAGAGAAACATGTTGGCACGGCAAAACTGCGCAGCGGCTGTGTCATGGTCTGCGTATTTGATGGCGGCAAATTAACCGACGCAGCACAGGTTCTGGACAAATCCGCGCAACATTATATCAGTGACATTATTGCGCGTGGTGATATGACAGGCAAAGCCGCCTCCACCCTGCTGCTGCACAACGTACCCAATGTTGCGAGCGAGCGCGTGCTGCTGCTCGGCCTGGGCAAAGCTGCCGAACTGGACGCCCGCCAATACCGTGACTGTGTGCGTGCCGCCATGCGCGCACTGCAGGCCACCAGTACCAAGGATGCGCTGCTCTATCTGGCCGAGCTGCCCGTCAAGGGACGTGACAGCGCATGGTGTGTCAGCCAGGCAGTGCTCGCCGCCTATGAAACTGCTTACCGCTTTGACCGCCTAAAGAGCAAGGCCGAAAAGGATAAAAAGGCACTGCGCAGAATCCAGTTTGGCCTGCTCACCGCAAAGCCCAATGCCGCGCTGGATACGACCCTCACTCAGGCCAGTGCGATCGCGCAAGGCATGGTGCTGGCAAAAGATCTCGGCAACCTCCCCGGCAATGTCTGCACCCCGACTTATCTGGCACAGCAGGCAGTCGCCCTGGCCAAGACGCACAAAGCCATCAAGACCATCGTCCTCGACGAAAAGGACATGCAAAAACTCGGCATGGGTTCCCTGCTGTCGGTGAGCCGTGGCAGTGCCGAGCCGGCCAAGCTGATCACCATGGAATATCACGGCGCCGACAAGAAGCAGAAGCCGATTGTACTGGTCGGCAAGGGCGTGACCTTTGATTCCGGCGGCATTTCGCTCAAGCCCGGCGCCGAGATGGACGAGATGAAATACGACATGTGCGGCGCAGCCAGCGTGCTCGGCACCATGCAGGCCATCGCCGCAATGGGGCTCAAGCTGAATGTGGTCGGCATAATTCCAAGCACCGAAAACCTGCCCAGCAGTACTGCAACCAAGCCCGGCGACATCGTCACCAGCATGTCCGGGCAGACCATCGAGATTCTCAATACCGATGCCGAAGGCCGCCTCATTCTGTGCGACGCGCTGACCTACGCGGCCAGATTTGAACCCGACACCGTGATCGACATCGCCACCCTCACCGGTGCCTGCGTGATTGCGCTGGGCCATGTCGCCAGCGGCCTGTTCAGCAACCAGGACAAGCTTGCGCACGAGCTGCTGGCCGCCGGCGAGCAGACACAGGACAGAGCCTGGCACATGCCGCTGTGGGAAGAATACCAGCCGCTACTCGACAGCAATTTTGCCGACATGCAAAACATCGGCGGACGCGCAGGTGGCAGCATTACCGCCGCCTGCTTCCTGTCGCGCTTCACCAAGGAGTATCGCTGGGCGCATCTGGACATCGCCGGCACGGCATGGAAATCCGGCAAGGACAAGGGTGCGACCGGCCGTCCGGTGCCGCTGCTGGCGCAGTATCTGATCAACCGCGCCGCCGGCAGCAAGCAGTAAAGTCTGTCGCATGACCAAAGTTGATTTCTATACCGGAGTAGATAACAAGCTGCACACCGCGTGCCTGCTCAGCCACAAGGCGATGCAAAACGGCCTGCGCGTACTGCTGCACACGCCGGACGCAGCGACCGCCGACAAGCTGGACAAGCTGTTGTGGCAACATCCTGCCGCCGCCTTTATTCCGCACTGCCTGTGCGGCGACGAGGCGGCGGCGGAGTTGCCGGTCATCATCGGCCACCTGCCCGAACCCTTCCCGCACAGCGAGTTGCTGATCAGCCTGCACAGCGTGAGCCTGCCGTTTTTCAGCCGCTTCGAACGGGTGATAGAAATTGTCAGCCGGGAGGCGGAAGACGCCAGGCTGGGCCGCGAGCGCTATGGCTTTTACCGCGAGCGCGGCTATGAAATGCGCCACTTCGACCTCAGCAAACGCTGAGCCCGCAACGCTGGTTTAATGCAAAATATTTAATATAATCAAATACTTATTATGACACCGACTACAGGCAATCCCACCGCAAACAGCAGCGAAACCAGGTTAACTGAGCTGGCAAAAAGTTTCGAACCCAAGGCGATTGAATCACGCTGGTATCCGGTGTGGGAAAACAGCGGCTACTTCAAGGCCGGCACGGATAACGAGAAAAAGGACAATTTCTGCATCCTGCTGCCGCCGCCCAATGTCACCGGCACGCTGCACATGGGGCATGGCTTCAACCAGACCATCATGGATGCGCTCACCCGCTACCATCGCATGCGCGGCGACAATACTTTATGGCAGCCGGGCACCGACCACGCCGGCATCGCCACGCAGATCGTGGTGGAGCGCCAGCTCGATGCGCAGGGCATCTCGCGCCACGACCTCGGGCGCGAAAAATTTATCGAGAAGGTGTGGGAGTGGAAGGAATATTCCGGCAACACCATCACCCGGCAGATGCGCCGCCTCGGCACCTCGCCCGACTGGTCGCGCGAGCGCTTCACCATGGACCCCGCATTAAACAAAACCGTCACCGAAACTTTCGTGCGCCTGTTTAACGAGGGCCTGATCTACCGCGGCAAGCGCCTGGTGAACTGGGACCCCAAGCTGCACACCGCCGTGTCCGACCTCGAAGTGGTGCAGGAGGAAGAGGACGGTTTCATGTGGCATATCCGCTATCCGCTTGTTGAAAAGGATAGCATCAAGGGGCTGACCCACCTCACCGTGGCCACCACCCGCCCCGAGACCATGCTGGGCGACGTGGCGGTGATGGTGCATCCGGAAGACGAACGCTACCAACACCTCATCGGCAAGCAAGTCAAACTGCCGCTGTGCGAGCGCAACATCCCCATCATCGCCGACGACTATGTCGACAAGGAATTCGGCACCGGCGTGGTGAAGGTCACCCCCGCGCATGACTTCAACGACTATGCGGTGGGTCAGCGCCACAAGCTGGAACCGATCTGCATCCTGACGCTGGATGCGAAGATCAACGAGCATGCGCCCAAACAATATCAGGGCATGGACCGTTTCGAGGCGCGCAAGCAAATTGTGGCCGACCTCGAAACGGCCGGCGTGTTTGACAAGGCCGAGAAGCACAAACTCAAGGTGCCGCGCGGCGACCGCACCGGCGTAGTGATCGAACCGATGCTCACCGACCAGTGGTTCGTCGCGATGAGCAAACCCAGCCAAAGAAAAGACGGAGCTGAAGGTAAAAGCATCACCGCGCAGGCACTGGAATGCGTGTCCAGCGGCGAGATCAAGTTCGTGCCGGAGAACTGGGTGAACACCTATAACCAGTGGCTGAACAATATCCAGGACTGGTGCATCTCGCGCCAGCTGTGGTGGGGACACCAGATTCCCGCATGGTATGGCGTGAACGGCGAAGTATTCGTCGCGCACGACGCCGCCGAAGCGCGCCACCTCGCCGACAAGGCGGGCTATGCCGGCCAGCTCGACCGCGACAACGACGTGCTCGACACCTGGTTTTCGTCCGCGCTGTGGCCGTTTTCCACGCTCGACTGGTCGCCAGAATATCCAATAAAATCAAATACTTATATCGACAAGTACCTGCCGTCTTCGGTACTGGTCACCGGCTTCGACATCATCTTCTTCTGGGTGGCGCGCATGGTGATGCTGACCAAACACATCACCGGCAAAATTCCGTTCAGGGATGTGTATGTGCACGGCCTGATCCGCGACGCGGAAGGCCAGAAGATGTCAAAATCCAAGGGCAATGTGCTGGACCCGATTGATCTGATCGATGGCATCTCGCTGGATGATCTGGTGAAGAAACGCACCACCGGACTGATGAATCCGAAACAGGCGGAAAGCATCGCCAAGAAAACCCGCCGCGAATTCCCCGAGGGAATTGCCGCCTTCGGCACCGACGCCCTGCGCTTTACTTTCGCCTCGCTCGCCTCGCCCGGCCGCGACATCAAGTTCGACATGCAACGCTGCGAAGGCTACCGCAACTTCTGCAACAAGCTGTGGAATGCCACGCGCTTCGTGCTGATGAACTGCGAAGGCCAGGATGTGGGGCTGGATGAATCGCTGCCGCTGCAATACTCCGCTGCCGACAAGTGGATGATCAGCCGCCTGCAGCACGCATCCGCCGACATGGCCAATCACTTTGACCATTACCGTTTCGACTTTGCCGCGCGCACCATTTATGAACTGGTGTGGGATACCTATTGCGACTGGTATGTGGAACTGGCCAAGGTGCAGATCGCCAGCGGCTCGCCCGCCGTGCAGCGCGCCACCCGCCTCACCTTGGTGCGCGTGCTGGAGACCATGCTGCGCCTGGCCCATCCCATCATTCCGTTCATCACCGAAGAGCTGTGGCAGAAGGTCGCACCGCTCGCTGCGGTACAGGGCGACAGCATCATGCTGCAGGCCTATCCGCATGCGGAGCCGTCGCTGATGTTCAAGGAGGAGGAAGCGCAGATTGCACTGCTGCAGGAAATGGTCAATGCCGCACGCAGCCTGCGCAGCGAGATGAACCTGTCCCCCGCCCTGCGCGTGCCGCTGCTCGCGGCAGGCAACGCCAGCACGCTGAAGGTTGCAGCGCCTTATCTGCAGGCGCTGGCGAAACTGAGCGACGTCAGCATACTCAAGACATTGCCCGATGCCGATGCGCCGGTTGCCATCGTGGGCGAGTGCCAGCTGATGCTGAAAGTGGAGATCGATGTTGCTGCCGAACGCGAACGTCTGGACAAGGAAATTGCCAGACTCAGTGCAGAAATCGCCAAGGCGCAGGGCAAGCTTTCCACGCCTACGTTTATTGAACGCGCCCCGGCAGCCGTGGTGGAACAGGAGAAAAAGCGCTTGCAGGACTTCAATGCAACCTTGGAGCATCTGCAGACGCAACGCGCAAAGCTGAGCTGACCTTTTTGTAGGGTGCGCCTTGCGCACCATGGTGCGTGTGACGCACCCTACGTTAATTCAAATTCATTCTTCAGGATGCGAGCCATTCTCAGCCAGCAGATGGCTGATGCGCGTATTCGCTATCGTCAGTCGCTTCACCAGGATATGCAGGAAGGCGTCACTGAACTGATAGCGGCATTCTGCCGAGGTTTTTTCCAGCACTTTTAATTTTATTTCAATCAGGGTCGCGTTGGTCTTGCCCACCACGTCGGTGGTGCGCAAAGATTTGCGTTCCGCAAACTTTGCCATCTCGCCGAAGCAGTCGCCCTGATGCAACAGGTTCAATAAACGTCCCTGTTTGAACACCTTGACGGTGCCATGCGCAATCACAAATAAGGAGTGCCCCTCTTCACCATCGCTGAAGACCGTCTCGTCCTTGTTGATGTTGCGCCATTCGCTGATGCGCAGCACCTCCCACAGCTCGACATCGCTAAAGCCTTTAAAAAAGGTGAGCGAGCGCAGGGTGTCAAATTTTTCCGTATCAATTTTTTCTTCCTGCGGCACGCGCTTATTGCTGAAAAAGCCCACCAGGTCACGCGCAAACTCATCCCAGGTCTGGTAGCGCTGCGCGACATCCTTGTGCATCGCGCGCATCACGATCTTATCCAGCGCATGCGGAATTTCCGGGCGGAAGGTGCTGGGCGGTGGCGGCTCAATATTCATGATCTGGTAAATCATGCTGTAATTATTGCGCGCATCAAACGGCAATTTCCCGGTCAACAGCTTGTACATGGTGACCGCGAGGGAGTAGATATCGGTCTGGTGCGTGAGAATCTGCTCGCGGATTTGTTCCGGCGACATATAGGCCGGCGAGCCCACACCGCTGACCTGGGTCGTCTGCTGGCTTTCGATGAGCGCCGAACCAAAATCGGAAATCTTGATGTCATGGTCACCGCATATCATGATGTTGGCAGGCTTGATATCCCTGTGGATCACACCCTGATATTGCGCATATTCCAGCGCCTTGCAGCACTTGTAAATAATTTCAGAAATATTGCTCAGCGGCAGCAGATGGTCGACTTCGGCCAGCTTCTCCAGGCTTTCTCCCTCAACGTATTCCATGACGATGTAATTCAGTTCACCATCATCCATCACCGCATCGTAGATTTTCACGATATGCGGATGGGACAGTTTGCCCGCCAAAGATGCTTCACTCAGCAGCAGCTTGCGGAAGGCCTTGGCGCGATTGTTGTCGAGCAGAACATTGAGGTTGAACAGCTTGATTGCGACTTGCTGCCGGGTAGTGGGGGCTTGCGCCAGATACACCGTGCTGGTGGCACCGTGGCCCAATTCCCTGATGATATTGTACTTTCCGATATTGTCCATGAAATTATCCATCTGTAACTGCGATCACTGCTTGCAGGATCATGATTGATTAATATTACCACGTAAGCGGTCGCCATTTCCTCTGCTCGCGCCTGCCGGCGCAAACTGGGAACTAATACATAAAGCGGTTATCATATTGTTTATGAAAAAATTACTGCTGGCCGCACTGTGCACCACCTCACTCTTCAGCCATGCTGAAGGTCTGCCCGACCTCGGCGACATTTCACAGGAGGTAATTTCGCCGCAACAAGAGCGCCAGATCGGCGAGCAAAGCATGTTCCAGATACGCGCCGACAAGAGCTATCTGGATGATGCAGAAATTGCGGATTACCTCAATGCACTGGGCGGCTCGCTGGTCGTTAACAGCAGCGAGCCGGGGCAGGCCTTTGAATTTTTCGCCATCAACGATAATGCGATCAATGCGTTTGCCATGCCCGGCGGCTTTATCGGTGTCAACACCGGCCTGATGCTCACCGCAGAAAGCGAATCCGAGCTGGCTTCGGTGCTCAGCCACGAAATTTCGCACGTCACCCAGCATCATATTGCGCGCATGATCTCCGGGCAAAAATTTGACTCGCTCGCCTCCATGGCACTGATCGCCGCCGCCATCTTATCCGCGCGCAGCAATCCCGATGCCGCAATGGCCGCAATCGTCGGCGTGCAGGCGGGCGGTATCCAGCGGCAAATCAATTTCACCCGCGTGCATGAACAGGAGGCTGACCGCATTGGTCTTGCCATCCTGCAAAAATCCGGTTTCGACAGCCGCGCCATGCCCGCTTTCTTTGAGCGCCTG
This sequence comes from Gallionellaceae bacterium, assembly GCA_035531075.1. Classification (GTDB taxonomy): domain Bacteria; phylum Pseudomonadota; class Gammaproteobacteria; order Burkholderiales; family Gallionellaceae; genus 39-52-133. The sequence continues at coordinate 38,732 of DATKTO010000032.1, read as the reverse complement.
CAGAAAGCCAGCCGTCTGCTGGAAGGCAACACCCCCACCTATCTGCGCACCCACCCCGTCACCAACGAGCGCGTGGCCGATATCGCCAACCGTGTTCAGCAATTACCCAACCGCCCTGTCGCCAGCAGCCTCGATTTTCATCTGGTGCGTGCCAAACTGCAAACCATGCAAAAAACCCCGCAGGCGTCCATCGCCTACTTTAACGGCGCGCTGGGAGCACAGAAATTTGGCAACCCTGTCGCACAACGCTACGGCCTGGTTCGAGCGCTGTTGCAAAGCCGGCAGCTCGCGCGTGCCGCCCAGGAATTTGCCCCGCTGCGCAAACATGTGCAGACAAACGCCATGATCGGCACGCTGGCCGGCCAGCTGCGCCGTGCGGGGGCGATCAATGACAAGGACTTGAGCGGATTTTATCGCACCGCCACGCAGAACTTCCCGCAGCACCGCGCGCTCGTGTATGACTTTAGTGAAGTGCTGCTGCAGGAGAAACGCTATAACGACGCTGTCAGCCTGCTCAACCAGCAAGTCAACGCCCACCCCAACGACCCGCATTTATACGAGCTGCAGGCGCGCACCTATGCCGCGCTGGGGAGAAACCAGGAAGAACACCATGCACTGGCTTATTTCTACATACTGCACGGCAACCTGCGCAGCTCGATTGAACAGCTGGAGCTGGCCAAACAGGCAGGGAACAATTTCCAGGAGTTGTCGACGATCGAAACCGAGCTACGGCATTTCCGCGAGATTGCGGCGGCGCAGGAAAAGAATCGCTGAGCGCTTATTTTTTCAACAGATTCATGTTTAAAATAAGGCAGGCTATCGAATATTTCAATTCGCAGCTTTTTGCAATATTTTGCATTGCCAAATCGTGTTGCTGCAATCGTTTCAACGTGACGCCCTTGTTGTAGTACGCCGTTGCAAAATCAGGATCAAGTGCAATCACCTTGTCAAATTGTGCAAGCGCTTCCTGATAACGCCTGGTATTTAAATAGGCCACACCCAAGGCATGATACAAGGCGGTATATTCCCTTTGCATTCCTGCCACAGCACGTTCATAGTCCGTCGCAGCCTCTTCCCACTTTCCGAGTCCCGCTTGTGCATTTGCGCGGTTGTAATAAATCCTTGAAGCCATAGGCTCCTTGCCACTCTGCAAAAGTTTTGCGGCATCATTCCACAGCCTGTAGTTGTCGCCAAATACCCACAGTCGGTTCCAGGCCAGCGGTAACAACAGCAATGCCGCCATAGCCAGCGTTAACGACATTTTTTTGCCCGGCCATTTTGCCAGCAGCATGGGAATAAAAAGCATGATGCCCGGCAGCCATAGGTAACTGCGGTAGAGCACAAATATCTCTTGTACGCGGATACTGGAAAACTCCAGCGCAAACAGCAGCCACGGGTAAAGCAAGGCCAAACCGGCCAGCCCTGCCCAACGCGGGCGCAACAGCAGCCACAGACCCAGCACACCATACAGAATGAAGCCTGTCGCACCCAGCCAGCCCTGCCATGCTGCCAATGACGATACAAAGGGCTCGCGCATATCCACCGACATCCACGCCGGATTGGGCACCAGCATCAGCAGGAGATACTTGAAAAACAGGCCGGCCTGCGTCAATACGCTCAGCACATGCAATACCGGGGTGCTGACTATCAGATCTTGTTGCTCAAATAAAGCTTCAGCAATCCCCTCATAAGGCGTGCCGATTACCCCTTTGGCAAGCAGCACAATCTGCATACCCACCAGCGCGAGCGCCCCCCAGGTAAGCCACAATGCCCGTGCGCTTGCCCGAATTTGAGCGCGCAGCAAAAGCGTTTCTGCGCCAAGCAGCGCAGGCGCCAACACGCTGTGCTCTTTGGAGAAGCCCGCCAGAAAGTAAGCCGCCACAGCCAGCGCCAGCCAACCCCAGCGCCCGCTCAACAGGCCACGCAGGTAGGCCAGCTGCATCAGCAGCACAAACAGCGTAGCCATCAATATGCTGCGCTGGATGAGGTAGCCGACGCCATACACTGCCACCGGATGCACTGCAAATAGCAGCGCGCCGAACCATGCGCCCCATATCACCGAGGGTGCGCTTGTACTATCGGGGATGACGGCAGTGACCAGCTGCCGCAATAAATAGAACAGCGCGATGACTGAAGCCGCGTGCACCAGCAAATTGCCGAAATGGTAAAAGTGCGGCAGCACATCGCTGAATAGCGCATAAGTCCAGCCCAGGGTGGCATAGGGCAACCAGCGCAAGCCATAGTGAAACTCGCCCGATGCAAAATTATTGACGGATCCACTCTGAAAAAAACGCACATCATCGAAAATAAACGGGTTGCCGAGAAAAGGCAGGTAAACCAGACACACCGCGGCAACCAGAGAGAGTATCCAGCTGCGATCATGCCGGGAAAAATATCCCTTTGCCATGTCACGGAAATTCATCATTAAGATTCTCCCAATAAAAAACCCCTCCGGAGAGGGGTATTTCACTACGCATGCATTTAAGATTATTTGTTCAGAACACTTTCCATCAGCAACTTAAATTTTTTCTCTGTGATGGCTGACAGGTCGAGCGCCCAGAGTGTCTGTGTGGTGCCGAAGGTCGGCGTATAAGATATAGTCTTACCGTCAACAGAGGTAGCATTGATATTACCCAGGGTAATTGTCAGCTTGCCGTTTGCGTCCACATCATATTTGGTCACTTCCGGTGTTACGGTAGGGCCGACAGGAGCACCAGTTGGGGCTACAATCAGCAACGAATCCCAGTTATTCGCAGTGAAACTTGCAGGCCAAGCACCGCCGCTGGCATCGGCCAACTCGGCAATCTTCAGTTTCACCGGTTCAGCAGCACCCGCCACCTTGGATAATTTTGCCTTGAGAATGTAGTCGGAATAAGCTGGAATCGCTACCGCAGCCAGAATACCGATAATCGCGACCACGATCATCAATTCGATCAGGGTAAAACCTTTTTGAATGTTCTTCATATTATTTCTCCTCCGTTGTTTGAATGAAACACACTAGGTGTGTGTGATTAACTATAAGCAGGATGCGTGCCAGTAATGCCGGAATTTCCCATTTTCGCCCATCTAACAGGGTTGTGGGCGATTTTTGACCCTGGTCAACGCGGACCCAGATACTCACTGGGTGCATTTCGCGTCACTCTGACTGACAATTTTCGTCACTTTCATCGGATATTGCCCGCTCATTTTGCAAATCCCGGAATCCTGCTCTCCTCCACGTCGTCTATCTGCTCCTGATCAAGGAACTGCTGTGCGTATTGCAGATAAACCTTTTCTCGAACAAACACATCGAACAGGTCGGGGTCGATGTGACCGCTCTCCTTGAACTTGCCGAGAATCGCCAGTGATTCGTTCAAGGTCTTGCCGCGCTTGTAGGGGCGATCCTTGGCGGTAAGCGCTTCGAAGATGTCGGCTATACCCATCACCCGTGCCTGCAATGACATTTGCTCGCGCTTAAGCCCTTTGGGGTAGCCGCTGCCGTCCATGCGTTCGTGGTGGCCGCCGGCGTATTCAGGCACTTTTCTGAGATGCCTGGGCCATGGCAGGGATTCCAGCATTTTGATGGTGACATCAATATGACGGTTGATGATCTGCCGCTCGGCCGCCGTCAGCGTGCCGGCGCTAATATTCAAATTTTCCATCTCTTCCGCGCTGAGAAAACCAACCTGCTCGCCGGCCTCATTGTGCCAGCGATAGCTGCCTATGCGCTGCACGCGCTGCTGGTGAGAGGCATCCATCCTCTCCGAGCCAATATTGCACAGGCGTAGAAAATCGCGATCCTCATCCAGCTGGCGTATGTGCGCCTCGAACGCCGCACCCAGGCTTTGAGCTGCCTCAGGGTTCCCCCCCTCATTCTGCAAACCCCGCAGCATGCTGATTTCGGCATCTCGCTTGAGCACTTCAAAACGGGTATCGATCAGATGAATGCGGTCAAAAATGGTTTCCAGCTTGGTGGATTTATCCACCACATGCACCGGCGTGGTGATCTTGCCGCAGTCATGCAACAGTCCGGCAATTTTCAGTTCGTAGCGGTCTTTCTCCGTCATCACAAAATCTTTCAACGGCCCCTGCGAGGTGCGGTTGACCGCATCGGCCAGCATCATGGTGAGCGCGGGCACGCGTTCGCAGTGTCCGCCCGTGTAGGGGGATTTGTCGTCTATCGCGGTATTGATCAGGCTGATAAAGGACTCAAACAGGTCTTCCATTTGCTGGATCAGGCGGCGGTTGCTCAGCGCGATGGCCGCCTGCGAGGCGAGCGATTCCAGCAGGCTTTGCTCCTGCCGGGAAAAGGCCACGATTTCACCCGTATTGCGATCCAGCGCGTTGATCAGTTGCAGCACGCCGATGATTTCATTCTCATGGTTGCGCATGGGAACCGCGAGAAATGATGTCGAACGATAGCCGCTCTTTTTGTCAAAACCCTTGGTGCCTGAAAAATCGAAGCCGTCCGCCTTGTAGGCATCGGGGATATTGACTGAAGCGCCGCTCAATGCGGCGTGAGCCACCACCATGCTGTGGTTGGCCTCGCCTTCCTTGTATAGCTGGATCGGAAACACCGATGCCGGAATGGGCTTGCCCGTGGTGCCGCCGAGCGCCTTGCCGAGGGAGTTGGTGCGCATGATTTCGAAAGTCAGCTCCTGCTTGTCTGGCTCAAGCAGATACAGTGTTCCTGCATCGGCATGGGTGATGCGCATGGCGGCAAGCAGTATGGTTTCAAGCAGGCGGTTGATATCCCGCTCGCTGGAGAGCGCAATACCGATGGCATTCAGCTCTTCCAGCCGGCTTAACAGTGGATTTTGTAGCGGCATGGCAGACTCTGCGTGACTCATCTTCTTCCCTATGTTTTTCTGCAGCATGGGCCTGAGGGGTAGATTGTAGCTATGCCGGTCTATTTAATGCAGACAGCGCGTACCTGATGCATGTCGGTTACGCCTGACAAGACTTTTTCGATACCATCCTGCTTAAGCGTACGCATGCCTTCTTCCAGCGCTGTAGCGAATAGCTCTGCAACGCGCGCATGTTCCTGAATTTGCTTTTTCAAGGGATCGGTTCCCACCAGCAACTCATGCAGACCCACGCGACCGCGGTAGCCTGTATCCGAGCAGTCTGGACAGCCCACTTTTTCATACAGGGTGAACTGCCCTTTGTCGTCGGCAAACAGTTTTACCCACTCTGCGTACAACTCCTTGAAGGCCGCATTCGGATCGCGTTTCCATTTTGGGGTATTGTTCAGCTCCTGCGCGTATTCGGTCAGCAATGACTTGATTTCTTCCTGTGTCGCGATATGAGGGACTTTACATTTCTTGCACAGGCGTTTGGTCAGGCGCTGCGCAAGAATACCCAATATTGCATCGGCAAAGTTGAATGGATCCATCCCCATATCCAGCAGACGCGTAATGGATTCCGGTGCGCTGTTGGTGTGCAGCGTGGCAAACACCAGGTGACCCGTGAGCGAAGCTTCGATACCGATGGAGACCGTTTCCTTGTCGCGCATCTCACCCACCATGATCACATCCGGATCGCAACGCAGGAAGGCTTTCATGATGGTGGCAAAATCCATCCCGGCTTTTTTGTTGATCTGTACCTGGCGCAATCCCTTTTGCGTAATTTCCACCGGATCTTCAGCAGTCCATATTTTGGTTTCCGGTTTGTTGATATAACCCAGAACCGAGTGCAGTGTGGTGGTCTTGCCGGAGCCGGTCGGGCCGCATACAAAAAACAGGCCGTAGGGTTTGGATATGATCGACTTGAGAGTGGCCAGATTGTGTACCGACAATCCCAGCTCGTCGAGCTTGATAGGTTCGCCAGCGGCCAAGATACGCATCACCACGTCTTCCACGCCGCCCTGCGACGGGATGGTGGCGACACGCAATTCGATGTCCAGCGGGCCGTACTTTTTGAATTTTATTTTTCCGTCCTGCGGTTTGCGCTTTTCCGAAATATCGAGATCGCACATGATCTTGAGGCGGGTTACCAGCGCATTGCGATAGGTTGACGGAATCTCGATATATTTCAGCAGCGAACCGTCCTTGCGCAAGCGTATGAGTACCTTGCCCTTGCCGGGCGCGGGTTCCACATGGATATCGGAAGCCCCCATCTTGTAGGCATCCACAATGATCTTGTTCACCAGCTTGACGAGTTCGTTGTCCGCCGCCGCGTTGACATCATCCTGGTTGACTTCACTGCCAGCTTCCTCGTCTTCGCCCATGGAGCTGAGCAGATCGTCCATCGTGCCGGTGTCGGTTTCAAAGCCACCGGTCAAGTCGCCCACGCCACCGCCGCCATAGAACATGTCCAGCGTCGCCTTGAATTCGCGCAGCGGGCAAACCTTGTAAATAAGGCGGTGCTTCGGGAAGATGTTGTTGACGACACGCGAGGCGCGGATACGCTCAGGATCTGTAGTGAGAATAATCAAGCCTTCCGGAGTATCGTCGACCGGTACCCAGTGGCTGCTTTCCACATACTCCCGGCGCAAATTCTTCAGCAGCTCCGCGGGCTTGATGCGGTCTGCCTTGTACGGTTCGTAGGGCACGCCGAAGAAGCTGGAAAGGGATTGTCCGAGATCAGCCGTTTTCACCTGAAACTCATCAACCAGCACGTCCTCGATATCGACGCCCTTGCGTCGGGCGGTGCGGGTAGCCAGCTCAAACTCGGCAGCGGATAACTTGGCGTCCGATACCAGGCTGTCATATTTTGTTTTGACGCTGCTGACCTGCTGCTGGCGCTGGCGCAGTGCCACAGAAAGGGTTTGCGCCAGCTCCACCACGCCCTCTTCCACCATCGACGGGAAAGGTGTTCCGCTCTTGTTGTTGATTACCTGAATAACACCGATTAGCTCGCCGTTATCTGCCTCTATGATGGGCGCAACCAGCATTTGCTTGGTACGGTAGCCTGTGCGCTTATCCACATCCTGCAAAAATCTCAGCTGGGCACCATGCCTGGCCAGCTCGCTTTCATCATAAACGTCCTTAATATTCAGCAGTTTTTTATTGAACGCGACGTAGCCTGCAATACTTTGCTCTGCAATGGGTAATTTCAGATCTTTGAATGAGTTCAATCCTGTCTTGACCTTGGACACCAGGGATGACTTGTCATCGCCAACCATGTAGATGGTCAAACGGTCAGCGTTGAACAGAGTGCAAATGTCTTTGCTGACATCCAGCATAATCTCGTCGATATTGCTGGTTGCGTGTATCTTGTTGGTAACGTGATTAAGATTTCTGGTGAGCTCTAATTTGGCCGCCATCTCATTCGGGTTACTTCGGCGTTCCGCCGGAGCATTTATTGTGTTGCTCATCCGCTACTCCTTAAACATTGGACCGAGTCCCTGGCATGCCCCTTTTGAAAATGGCATACTAAAACTCAAACACTTGACCATTCTTCAGCACCTTGGGGCAAAGCCCTGCACGCATTCATTAATTTCCTGCATCGTTAACTCGCTCTCTCCCGGTTTCAGGTAGGAAATATAAATTCTTGGCCTGCATGGTTGGCAGGTAACGCAGTGATCGCGCGCTAAAATAACCTTCCCCCAATGCGATGGCTTGATAGCGGGCTGTTGTGAATTCGGGATCTGGCTGAAATCCGGCCATAATTTCCAGTTGAAGTTGTGCTGTTTGAAATTTTCCAGCCTCTCCTCTGTCGCGTATATGCTCAATGGCCGTTCACGCTTGCAAGCAGTGCTAGCCGGCATAAATGCGAAATTTTCCGGATGCAGTTTCAGCGCTTAGGTTTTGAAGTAAAACTCCATTTTTACACCTGCCAATTCGATGATGTCGTGATCATTCAATTGTCTGAGATGCTCGCCCAGAGATTCGCCATTGACCACAGGAAAGGTCGCGCCCTCAACATGGGTAAGGAAATAGCCATGGGGGCGGCGTGCCAATACGGCAACCTGCACACCGGGCTTGCCCAGTGTTGTGAGATTTTTGATTAGCTCAAGTTCTTTGCCAGCGTTAGGCCCTGTCAGAATCTGCACTACGGCAGGTGCTTGCGCAGAGGCGGCTCCCTCGGATGACGCTCCCGCTGCCGCAGCAGACTGAGCGCCTGCCCTGCCTAATGATCCGGACAGTGGTCCCGTCGCATTGAATTTACCCGTTGCATCAAGCGCATCTTCAGAGGTAACCACGGTAGGAATGGCTTGTGTTGTTGCCAGTGTAGGCTTGTTTGCCACAGGTTTAACCGGCGCGCGCAGCACCATGGTTCTTTCGAAGTCTGCCGCTGTAGTTTGTGTAGGCTGGTCATTCAAATACTTAATCTTGTATTTTCCAATCTCGATCACATCGTTGTTTTGCAGAAAATGCTTCTTGATTGTGACGCCATTAACCATCACCCCGTTTGTACTATCCAGATCTTCCAGGAATGAATCGTTCTGAATAGTCACGATCGCCGCGTGCTCGCCGCTCACCGCAAGATTATCAATCACGATATCGTTGTGTGGCTTGCGCCCTACGGTCATACGCTCCTTGCTCAGCGCATATTCCTGCAGCACCACGCCATCCATGCTGAGTATTATTTTTGCTGCCATATCATTATTCCTCGTAATTAATTCTTAAACCAAGATAAAATTTTTGCATACAGGCCACGTGGAGCAGCATAGTCGCTTTTTACTTTTATCAAAATAACAGACACGTTATCGCGCCCGCCATTGTCATTCGCGGCCTGGATTAACTGGCTGGCCAGAAGAGGCAAATTTGACTTCAGTGTCTTCACGGTGTCTGCGATATCCTCGTCTTCAACCATGTCGTTCAAACCATCGGAGCAAAGCAGATAAATGTCACCGCGCTTCACCTCGTGAACATGCACCTCTGCTTTTACAACTGCATCTATACCTACCGCGCGCGTAACCAGATTTTTATTCTGGGATACCCGTGCGTCCGCTTTGCTTATCATGCCACTATCAATTTGCTCTTGCAGCAAGGAGTGATCGCGGGTAATACTTTCAAAAACCTCTCCGCGTAATCGGTACATTCGCGAATCGCCTATATGGGCGACTGCCACCCGGTTGTCGTAGAACAATCCGGATACTATTGTCGTTCCCATACCCGCATATTGCGGCTGGCTTTGTGCAGCGTGAAAGATGGATGAGTTGGCTTTTTGCACATTGTCACTCAGCAGCATCACCGCCACATCCTCGCCACTCGTTGCATCTTGAGCCTCGGGACGGACATCTTCCAGATAATGTTTAATTTCGGAGGCAACAACAGAAACTGCAATACCACTGGCCACTTCACCGGCATTATAGCCGCCCATGCCGTCTGCCAGAACCACGAGCCCGCAGGACGCCTCGCAGGCTACACTGTCTTCATTATGTGCACGCACCATACCCGGGTGGGTCAAGCTAACCATTTCCAGCGCATCTTTAATATCCATAACTATCCCTGCAAACTTGCCGCACACTTGCGGATTGCGTCGGCCATTTCTGCGCCGCTCCGGTAGCGTTCTGTCACATTTTTGGCCAATGCCCTATTGATGATATAGGCCACACAGGAAGGCAATTCCGGCCTGACAGTCATAATATCAATATGTGGTTCACTGGAAATACGGAACATCAGTTGTGCCATCGAATCCCCATAGAATGGAAGCTTACCACAGAGCAGTTGGTACATACTCACACCCAGAGAGAACAGGTCGGATGCTCCCTCAATCTTGGTGCCCGCCAATTGTTCAGGTGACATATACGATGGCGAACCCAATACCATGCCCGTTTTTGTCTTGGAAGAATCGGTAATGCGCGCAATACCAAAGTCCGTTACCTTCACGGCATCGCTCGCCGCGTCATACATGATATTGGCGGGCTTGATGTCGCGATGCACAACATTCAGTGTATGCGCGTACGCCAGGGCATCGGCCACTCTGCTCACTATGCTCAGCACCTTGGGGATAGGCAACAAGTTATCCAGCTTGGTATGGATGGCCAGATCCTTTCCCTTCAGGAATTCCATCGCGATGTAGGCGAGGTCATGCTCCTCGCCTGCGTCATACATGGTTACTATATTCGGGTGGTTTAAGCGGCCTGCGGTTTCAGCCTCGCGGAAGAAGCGCTCCATGACTTCTTTCAGCTCGTCAGCCTCAAACTCCTGCGTCAATGCCATGGTTTTGATCGCCACCACGCGGCCAATTTTGGGGTCTTTGCCCAGGTAAACGACTCCCATCGCCCCTTTGCCCAGCTCGCTCTCGATTTCATAGCGCCCGAGCATGGGTTTGGAGACGCTCGTCTTGTCCAGCACCATCGTGCTCGCATTGCTCTTGCCGGAATTGCCACCCAGTATCATGGTCTCCGACATCGCCTTGGACTGGGCCATGCGCGCATCCAGATCGCGGAACTTGGGGTTGTATTCGGCCATGTATCTGAAGACCGACTCAGCCTTGTTGAACTGGCGCTTGCGCTCAAAATCCAGCCCAAGGTTATAAAGTACTTCCATCAGACTGTCGTCGATTTCCACCTTGCGGAATTTGTCAAAGGCGATATCCAGCTGCCCTTGCCCCTGGAATGCCAAACCCAACATTCTGTTGCTTTCTGCCGATTCAGCATCCGCCTTGAGCTTGCCTTCTTCTGCGCGGAAAAAGTGTTTGCTGGTCAATAACAGATAGCCAATCAGCAACATGCTGGCCGACAGCATCAGGGGCAGCCACAGTGCATGGGAGATCATCAGAACAAAATGGGTCGACAGCAGTGAGATAAACAATATTCCGGTTACAACTGCCCCAAGTCCCGCCTTCATGCGCGGTAACAACACGATCAAATACAACGCAATCGCAACGAAGACACCTGTCTGGGCCTTGCTGCTCCATGCCGGTTCGGTAAAGAAATCCTGTTTGAGTATGCTGGAAACGGAATGTGCCAACAGCAGCACTGACGGCATATTGGCCGACACCGGCGTCACCAGCGATGTCCCCACGCCTGCAGCCGTTGCACCGATCAATACGATTTTGTCGCGATATTTTTCCGCGGGGATTTTTCCGCTCAATACATCGTAAAAGGAATCAACCTGAAACGCCGGAATGCCATCGCGGTCTTTATAAAAGAAGGTGTGCATGCGCAACGCGTCATCGGTAACGATATTCAAATTACCCAGCCTCACCCCCCTGCCAAGCTTAACGCTGATATCCTTGATATCGAGGTTCAGGCTCCTGGCGGCCAGCAAAAGGGGCAGCGAGGGATAGAGCTGGTCGTAATAACTGACCACCAAGGGCTCAGTACGCACACCTCCATCCACATCGATCAAGGTGTTTACATGACCGATTCCAACAGCCCCCCTGCCCAGCACCGGAATTGGAACTTGCACGTCCACCGCGGGAACGGGCATCATGCGCGTCGGTCCATTTGAATCGGTCACGCTGGTCAGATTATTCTTCAGCACATAATCTGACAGAGGCGTGTCCTCCTTGCCCAGTGGTTCGCCCAAATCGAAATACATGGGCAGCATCACATTGTTTGCATTCAATATGCTTATGCTGAGTTTTTTGTCGTTATCCAGATGATTCACTGCCTGTGAAGACAGCGCACGCAACTCCGCCAATTCAGCCTGTTGCGCAGCTGAACCGCCATGGAGGGTGGGAGAGTCAAGCAGGGCGCTGATTTGACTTATGTACTCCATGCCTGCATCCACTTGCGGCTCGAAAAACAGCACCGCATTCCCGATCACTTTTGCCTGGCTCGCCGCCAGCAAATCCAGCATATCGGCTTGTGTTGCACGCGGCCAAGGCCAGCGCCCGAGGTTAGCAATACTCCGGTCATCAATCGCAATCACCGCCACCTTGTCGCTGGGGGTGCGCGAAGTAGCCAGCATGCCCAAATCGTAAGCCTTGCGCTCCAGGCTCTGCATTAAATCGCTGTTTGCGCTGAACCAGAAAAATAATACTATCAGCAGACCTATAAACCAGTCTGCCTTCCAAATCGATAATTTTTTGATATTCACCACGTATTGGATCTTCTTTTATTTTCAGGGTTATGGTCGAATACTAAAACATTTTTCAACTACAAGCCATAAGCTACTTGATTTCTTGAGAATAACCCACAACAGTGCGTGCTTTGTCGCCAGCGCTCAAAACGAGCAGAAAGCCGACTTTTTTCACCAAAAAACCTATTAAAGTGTGTGTTTACGTTTGTAAATAATGGAAGACCATAGGGCGGCCAGGATGAAAGCCACGCCGATTAGGCCCGTAAAAATCTCGGGAATATGAAATTTCATGCTGGCAAGCATGATAAACGCCAGAATCCCGATTGCATAATGCGCACCATGCTCAAGGAACACAAACTTATCCAGCGTACCCTGGCGCACCAGATATACCGTCATCGAGCGCACAAACATTGCGCCTATCGCAAGGCCTATCATGATGATAACAATGTCTTTGGTGATTGCCAGCGCTCCAATTACGCCGTCGAATGAAAACGACGCATCCAGCACTTCAAGGTAGAGAAACCCGCCCACCCCACCGCGCTTGATCATGTCGCCGACTTTCGGATCTTCTTCTTCCATTTCCAGAATGCTGCTGACCACATCGACGAAAACGTAGGTCAGTATGCCCCAGAGTCCCGCGATCAGCACAGCGAGCTGCTGGCCTACTTCAACCATGGAGAGGCTGGCCAGCAATGTGCCTATTGCAATCATCACGGCAATGGATGCAACCTTGCCGAATGAAGCAATTTTTTCTTCTACATGTCCCAGCCAATGCAGCTCTTTTTCTTCGTCCAGCAAAAAGTTGAGGAACACCAGCAACAGGAACATCCCGCCAAAAGCCGCGACTTCGGCGTGGTGATCGGTTAAATGACGCGCATATTCCTCCGGATTTTCCAAACCCATGGTCCATACTTCAGCCAAACCGATATCTGCGGCAAAAGCGACAATCAACAAAGGGAATAGCAAGCGCATACCAAACACAGCGATCACCATACCCAAAGTCAGAAATATATCCTGCCAGAATTTATTCCAGTTTTTTAGTATTGAAGCATTGACTATCGCATTATCGAAAGACAGCGATATCTCCATGATGCAGAGAATGGCAGCAATTCCCACAGCCTGAAGCGCACCTGTGGTTCCACCCCGGGTATATCCCCACCACGCAGCGAATACCAGTCCGATTAAAGTAATTAAAAATGAAAATTTAAAGTGCCGCATAGTTTAGTTACCTTATTTTTTGAAAATGCTTTTCATGACTTTGCCCATTTCAGCCGGATTGCGCGTGATATGGATGCCGCATTCCTCCATCACTGCGAGCTTGTCCTCTGCCCCGCCCTGGCCGCCGGAAATGATCGCCCCGGCATGCCCCATGCGCTTGCCGGGGGGCGCGGTGATGCCGGCGATAAAGCCGACTACCGGCTTCTGCATGTTTTGCCTGATCCAGCGCGCGCACTCCTCCTCGTCGTTGCCGCCGATTTCGCCGACCATGATCACCGCATCGGTGTCGGGATCGTCATTGAACAGTTTCATCACATCCAGATGCTTCAAGCCATTGATGGGGTCGCCGCCGATGCCGACACAGGAGGATTGCCCCATGCCCAATTCGGACAACTGCCACACGGCCTCATAGGTCAGCGTTCCCGAACGCGACACCACGCCGATGCGCCCCTTGCGGTGGATGTGTCCGGGCATGATGCCGATCTTGATTTCATCCGGCGTAATCAAACCCGGACAGTTTGGCCCGACCAGTATGGTTGACTTGCCCTGCATCTTGTAGCGCGTGCGTATCATGTCGTGCACGGGTATGCCTTCGGTGATGCAGATCACCAGTTCCAGCCCTGCCTCGACTGCCTCGTCGATCGCGGCGGCAGCATAGGGTGGCGGCACATAGATCACCGATACCGTAGCGCCGGTTTGCGCCTTGGCCTCGGCCACGCTGTTGTAAACCGGAATGCCTTCGTAGCTTTGGCCAGCCTTGCCAGGCGTGACGCCTGCAACGAAGCAATTCGCGCCATTGGCATAATTTTTACTGTGCAGGGTATGAAACTGCCCGACCTTGCCGGTCATGCCCTGCGTCATTACTCTGGTATTTTTGTTGATCAGGATGGACATTAGTTTTCTCCCTTCGCTGCGGCAACCACTTTTTGCGCGGCGTCAGCCATATCGCTTGCCGCAATAATCGCCAGTCCGGATTGCGCCAGTATTTTTTTGCCCAGATCGACGTTGGTTCCCTCAAGGCGCACAATCAACGGCACTTTGAGATGCACCTCGCGTGCAGCGGCAACCACCCCGTCGGCGATCACGTCGCATTTCATGATGCCGCCAAAGATATTCACCAGGATCGCGTTCAGTTTGGGATTTTTAAGCATCAGCTTGAAGGCTTCGGTGACCTTCTCCTTGGTCGCGCCGCCGCCCACATCGAGGAAGTTGGCGGGAGAGCCGCCGTACAGCTTGATGATATCCATCGTCGCCATTGCCAGGCCGGCACCGTTGACCAGACAGCCGATGTTGCCGTCGAGCGAGATATAGCTGAGGTCAAATTTTGACGCTTCCACCTCAGCCGGGTCTTCCTCATCCAGATCGCGAAACGCCACGATTTCCGGATGGCGATACAGGGCATTGCTATCGAAATTCATTTTTGCATCCAGCGCAATCACGCGCTGATCCGCGGTCAGCACCAGCGGGTTAATCTCGGCCAGCATCGCGTCCTTTTCCACAAAGGCGCGGTACAGCCCCTGCAAACAGACACGCGCCTGTGCGAATGCGGCATCGGGAATGCCGATTTTTTTGGCGATGGCCTCGGCTTCCGCATCGGTCAAACCCGCCACTGGATCTATCCACACCTTGTGAATTTTTTCCGGCGAGTGCGCGGCAACCTCCTCGATATCCATGCCCCCTTCGCTGCTCGCCATCAGCGCAACGCGCTGCCTGCCGCGATCGATGACCATGCCTACGTAATACTCTTTTGCAATCTGCGCGCCCTCCTCAATCAGCAAGCGCCTGACGGTTTGTCCCTCAGGGCCGGTCTGGTGGGTAACCAGCTGCATACCCAGTATTTTTTCCGCGTATTCGCGCACCTCTGGCAAAGAGCGCGCCACTTTCACACCGCCTCCCTTGCCGCGCCCGCCCGCATGGATTTGCGCTTTAACCACCCACGCTGCACCGCCAAGCTTGCGCGCCGCAGCCTCTGCCTCATCCACAGAAAAACACACACTCCCTCGCGGGGTCGGCACTGCAAATTGACGCAACACTTCTTTTGCCTGATATTCGTGAATTTTCATTTTCCACCCTTGCCAGTTGGCGCTTGAACCGCAATATATTCACCCAGCATATTACCCAATATTTTAAACTGGCGCGGAGAATTGTACGGCAAGAATTACCGCGCACGCGCGGTTTGGAGGCTGACTGGTTATCAAACACGCAGACGTGCTGATGCGCGCGCAATTTGCGCCATGACTATCCGCATAACAATGATTGGGAAAGACGCGAAGCGAGATGGTGCCGCTTGCCGGAGTAGAACTGACGAGCTGCCGCCTACAGATTATCAAAGTCAAAAATGAAAAAGGCTTACATCGCTGTAAGCCTTTGCATTCTTGGTGCCGCTTGTCGGATTCGAACTGACGACCTACCGCTTACAAGGCGGTTGCTCTACCAACTGAGCTAAAGCGGCGGCAAAACAATACGTACTGTTTAGTGGTTTTGAATCACTGGAACATCACGCTAAAACTGTGGTGGGTCGTGCCAGATTCGAACTGGCGACCAACGGATTAAAAGTCCGCTGCTCTACCGGCTGAGCTAACGACCCACATTCCAAAAGGAAGCGCGCATTATACGGACTGGAGCGATTCTGTCAACGCGAACTCGCATTTATATTGCGCTTATCCTGGCTGGCGTAACGCGTAGGATCTGAAATTACAGCCTGTTCAAAGCCCGCTTGGCGCAGCCTACATGAGTCGCACAGCCCGCATGCACGCCCGTCTTCATCAGCCTGGTAGCAGGATACCGTCAGACTGAAATCAACGCCAAGCCGGGTGCCTTGCTGGATAATTTCGGCCTTGCTCAAGTGCAACAGCGGGGCATGCAACTTCAGCGGCTTGCCTTCGACGGCCGCCTTGGTCGCAAGGTTTGCCATGCGTTCGAAGGCCTCCACATATTCGGGGCGGCAATCCGGATAGCCGGAATAATCCACGGCATTGACGCCAAAGAATATATCCTGCGCCTGCAAAACCTCGGCCCAGGCCAGCGCGAGCGACAGCATGATGGTGTTACGTGCAGGCACGTAGGTCAACGGGATACCGGTGGTTGCATGCTCAGGGACGGCAATGCGGCTGTCGGTCAAGGCCGAGCCTCCAAAGGCCGTCAAATCGATATTGATGACACGATGCTCAGCTGCCCCCAGCGCATCCGCAACGCGCTTGGCAGCAGCCAGTTCGGCATGATGGCGCTGGCCATAATCGACGCTCAGCGCATAGCAGCGAAAATTTTGCTGTCGCGCCAGCGCCAATACCGTTGCGGAATCCAGTCCGCCTGATAACAAGACAACAGCATTCTTCATCATAAAAGGCTCGCTATAGAGTAAAAGGGCAATCGCTTAGCGCCCCGCCACATTGCCCCACAGAATTTTATGCAACTGCAATTGCATCCGCACCGGCAGCTGGTCACGCAAAATCCAGTCCGCCAGATCGGTTGGTGATAACTGGCCTTGGGCGGGCGAAAACAGCACTTCGCATTTGGCAGCCAGATTTTGCTCCACTAACAGCTGTTTACCCCAAATGTAATCGGCCTCATCGCACAGCACAAACTTGATTTCGTCGTTCGGGTTCAGCAGATTCAGATTAGCCCACAGATTTTTTTCCATCTCGCCCGAGGCAGGGGTTTTGATGTCCAAAATTTTCATCACGCGCTTGTCCACCGCGCTTACATCCAGCGCGCCACTGGTTTCCAGCGATACCTGATAACCCAGATCGCACAAGGTACGCAACAGGGTCAGGCAATTCTTCTGCGCCAGGGGCTCACCGCCGGTCACTGTCACATAGCGCGTGGGGTTACGCTGAACTTCAGCCACGATCGCTTCCAGCGCCATGCTTTGGCCGCCGCTAAAGGCATAGGCACTGTCGCAGTAATTGCAACGAAGCGGGCATCCGGTCAGGCGAACAAATACGGTAGGCAAGCCGACGCGGCTGGTCTCGCCCTGTAATGAATAAAAAATTTCACTAATGCGCAATGACGCGCCAGCTGCTGGGGATGACATAGGGAGGAAACCTGCTACTTGAGTGCCGCGAGGCGTTGCTTGGCTTTTTTTGCCGCTTTGCTGTCGGGATACTTTGCAATAACCAGTTTGAGTGTTTTCCTTGCAGCAGCCAAATCCTTTAACTGCTGTTGGCAGGCAGCGATGTTCAGCCACGCATCAGACACATTAGCGCTGGTTTCATATTTGCTTACAATTACTTGGTAGCTGGCAATGCTTTTTTTGAAATCATCCAGCGAAAAATAGGCATCACCCATCAGGTAATGCACATTCGGTGCGCGGTTTGATTCGGGAAATTTTTTCAGGAACTCTTTGGCAGACTCAAGAACTTTGTGATAGTTGGCAGCCTTGTAGTAAGCGTAGACGACTTCATACGCGCTGCTTTCAACTGCCGCAGTTTCTTCCACAACGCTTTTATCCGTTGTTTTCGGGGTTGATTCCGCTTGTGCTCCCGCCTCTGCTGCCTCAAAACGGCGCATACGGGCATCCAGATCCACATAAAAATCTTTTTGTCGATTTTTAGCATCCTGCAAATTGTGCTCCAGCTCTTCGTTCTGGCCGCGCAACCTGCGCAATTCTTGGCTCAATGACTCAATCTGCGTCAGCAGATCAAGCATTGAACCGGTTTGTTGCTTGTTTGCTTCTTCCTGCTTGATATTTGTTTTTTCCAGCTGTTCGATCCGCACCTCAAGTTGCTCTATCTGCGTGCGTGCTTCATCATCGCTAAACAGCCCGGCCGAAGCCTGGGCTGTGACGATACACATACCTGCAAACAACCAGAGATGCAGCTTATGCATTTTTACTTGTAAACAATATCAGCACGGCGATTCTGCGACCATGCGGCTTCGTTGTGACCTGTCGCCCTTGGCTTCTCTTCACCAAAGCTTGCAGTTGAAATTTGAGATGCCTTGGCACCGCTCACGATCAACATTTTCTTCACGCTTTCAGCACGACGGTTTCCCAATGCGAGGTTGTATTCGCTGCTACCGCGCTCGTCGGCATTACCTTCAACAACCACTTTGCGGTTCGCATGTGTTGCCAGATATTGACCGTGTGCCTGTACCGCTGGCTTGTCTTCTGCCTTAACAGCCGATTTGTCGAAGTCGAAAAACGCGCTACGCTTGGCCAGGATGCTGCTGGCATCATCCAGTGCATCTGTAGCCGCAGGAGCGACTTCCTTGGCAGCTTCTGCAACAGGAGTTGCTGCAGGGGCCTCAGATGCAGCAGCGGGTGCTGCAACCTCTGCAGGCTTATTGCTTGCACAAGCTGCTAACAAACTGACCAATAACACGCTGATTGTTAGTTTTTTCATCTTTACTATCTCCTAGTCAAATAATTATTACTTCAAAAAAGGTCCCCACATTGGCTCTCGGATATCCCCTTGCTGTGGAATCATCTTCTGTTTTACTCTGCCGTCGCTAGAAACAGTCGCTAATATACCACGGCCCAATGATTCGGTGGCAAACAGCACAATCTTCCCGTTGGGTGCAAAGCTCGGTTTCTTTTCCCAGCCAACGTCGGTCAGCACCTGCATTTGCCTGGTTTGAAAGTCCTGGGTGGCGATATAAAACTGCCCGCCGGTGCTGTGCATAAACACGAAATTATTTCCATCCGGGCTATAGCGCGGGGAGAAATTATTATTGCCCTCGAACGTCATGCGTTCGGCGTATCCGCCTTCGGCAGGCATGCGATAAATCTGCACCGTACCGCCACGATCCGAAGCAAACAGCAGGAAGCGCCCGTCAGGCGAAAAGCTCGGTTCGGTGTCGATTGCATCGCTATATGAAATGCGGCGCAAGCCGGTGCCATCAGGTCGTACCAAATAAATCGCCGAGGTGCCATCCCGGGTGAGCACGATGGCAAGCTGTTTGCCATCCGGCGCCCAGGCAGGCGCGCTATTGCTGCCGGGGAAGGCTGCCAGGGCGAAACGCTGCCGGGTAAACAGCGACTGCACATAAGTCACCGCGCGCCCCTGCTCAAAGGTCACATAGGCAAGGTGGCTGCCATCCGGTGACCAGGCTGGCGACATGATCGGCTCTTTCAGGGTCAAAATGGACTGTTCTCCATAGCCGTCGCTATCGGCCACCACCAGTCGATTCACTTTGCCTTCCCGATTGATATAGGCAATGCGTGTACTGAATACCCCCGCATCGCCGGTGAATTTTTCGTAAATCATGTCGGCAATTCGATGTGCTATTGCGCGCGCCTGATCGCCTTTGGACACCACTGACTGGCCTAGCAACTGGCTTTGCTTGTGCGTATCCAGCAGGCGAAACTTCACCTCCACCCGTCCATCCGCCAGCACCGTAGCCGAGCCGATAGTCAGTGCATCGACTTCCGCCCAATCGCCAAACGATACATCGCGCATCTCGTGCGGCGCCTTACCCGCATGATCAACCAGGCGAAACAGGCCACTTCGTTTCAGGTCACTGGCAATCACCGCACTTATTTTCTGCGTGAGCTTTTCTTCGCCGGCAAATGCCACGATGCTGATCGGAATCTGATGTTCGCCCGCACCGGTAATTTCAATATCCAGTGCAGCCTGCACTGGATAGGCCACCAACACGAGAAAAACAAAAATAATGTTACGCAATACCATAGTTAACAGCCCCTTATTGCCCGCTTTCTGCGGGACTAAATTTTAGACGCAAGTCGCGAAAACGACTGAACAAATTTTTCTCTGCGGGAGGCAACGGCAAGGGTTGCGCTTTCAGGATGGCGCGCTCCACCGCGTTGTCATAGGCCTCGTTGCCACTGGGCTTGACCAGGACTGCATTTAAAACTTCACCGCTCGGCAACAAGGTTACATTGAATTCTGTCTTGATATTGGGTGAGACTCCCGGCGGCAAAACAATGTAACGCCTTATCTTGGCCGCAATCTTGCCTATATGTTCGTCGACCACCCTGCCGGCGGCCAGCGCGGACGCTTCCTGCGCCTTGCGCTGCGCCTGGGCTTTTGCCTGGGTCTGCCGCTCCATTTCTTCCATGCGCCGTTCGGCCTGCTCCGCCTGCTTTTCCGCCAGCTGCTTGGCCTTTATTTTTTCCAGTTTTTGTCTTTCCACAGCCAGCTTCTTTTTATTATCGCGCAGCTCGATATCCGCCTTGGCTGGCGCTGCAGGCGCGGTTTCAACCCTGGGCGGGGTCAGCTGCGCCGGCTTTTCCGCTGGCGGCTGAGCGGATGCCTGTTCGTCATTGTTTTCCGGCAGGCTGTCCCAGATATCCACCACCATGCCCTGGGGAGGCTGCATTTGCCAGCTAAAGCTCGCATACAGCATGGAAAAAAAGATGATATGCACCAGCAATGCCAGCGCGCCGGCCGATAGCTTGTAGGGTTCTGCCATGACGTAAGCGCTCATGTTTACCTGGCTTTTGCCAGCAGCCCCACTTTTTTGATTTGCTGCTGCTGCAACAAGTCCATGACTTTGATGACTTCTTCATAGCGCACATTTTTATCGGCGGAGATCACCACCGGCTGGTTCGCGTTTTTTATCTGCTTCAGTTTCAGCTGCGCAATCAACTCGTCCCGCGACACGGCAATCTCTATCCCGCCCTTGCCCAAATCACGCAATGCCAGTGAGGCATCTTTCCTGATGATCACTTCCAGCGGCGAGGCTGGCGGCGCCGACGACTTGCCTATGCTGGGCAAATCAACCTGGCCCGGATTCATCAGCGGTGCGGTGATCATGAATATCACCAGCAGCACCAGCATCACGTCAATGTAGGGCACCACATTGATCGCGCTCATGGGGCGCAGCGATGATCGGCGATTAATGCTCATGGCTGGCGCTGCAGTACGTTGGAAAATTCTTCCATAAAGCTTTCGAAGCGCGACGACAAACGCCCAGTGTCATGCGCAAAACGGTTGT
The DNA here is from genome assembly GCA_035531075.1 of Gallionellaceae bacterium. GTDB lineage: Bacteria > Pseudomonadota > Gammaproteobacteria > Burkholderiales > Gallionellaceae > 39-52-133. Next base: position 17,718 of record DATKTO010000032.1, on the reverse strand, counting down.
ATGCCACCACCGCCGGAATCGCCGCAAACAAACCCATTGCAGTGGCGATCAAGGCTTCGGCGATACCCGGTGCCACATGGCCCAACGTGGCCTGCCCCACATTGGCCAGCCCGCGGAACGCATTCATGATGCCCCACACCGTACCCAGCAGGCCCACATACGGACTCACCGAGCCCACGGTGGCAAGAAAGGACAAATGCGATTCCAGCATGTCCATTTCACGCTGATAGGTCGCGCGCATGGCGCGGCGCGCGCCATCCATCACCGCAGTGTTGTCCATGTCATGCTTCTTCTTCAGTTTCACAAATTCTGAATAGCCTGCGGCAAAAATCCGCTCCAGGCTGCCCGCCGTTTCACGCTCATCCAGAAAATCCTTGTACAGTCTGGCAAGGTCAGGATGCCCCCAGAAGGCCTCCTCAAACACATCGCTCTGGCTCTTGGCCTGGCGGATGGCAAACATCTTCAGGAAGATAAACCACCACGACATCAGCGACACCAGCAGCAACAGGCCCATCACCATCTGCACCGGCAGACTGGCATCCTGTATCAAGGGCATCAGCGACAAATTTTGCGTTGCATCCATACCGTAAACACCCTTATAAATTACTCAATAAAAACATATAGTTATTAAAAATTAAACGAAACGCTTCCATTGCTCACGCAACACTTCCGGCACACTGACCGGCTTGAAACTTTCCATCGACACGCTCACCAGATGGATCTCCGCCTCAACCAGTATTTCTTCACCGCGCATCATCATCTGGTGCAGGGTGACGCGGCTGCGTCCGATCGCCTTCAGTTGCACACTGACATTGAGTAAATCATCCAGCAGTGCAGGCTTGAGATAATCCAGCTTGAGCGAGCGCACCACAAACACCACCCCCAGCTCCTTCATCAAGCCGGCGTTGCTAAAACCAAAGCCGCGCATCCACTCAGTCCGCGCGCGCTCCATAAAGTTCACATAACTGGCGTGATACACCACCCCGCCGGCGTCCGTATCCTGAAAATACACCCTGACCGGCAAAGTGAATACTTGCGCATGTTTAGTCAATCTGCCACTCCCGTCTGATCCCATAATTCCTTGTTGTGCGCGTTGCGCGGCTGCACCAGGCCAAAATGCGCATAGGCATTGGCCGTGGCCATGCGTCCGCGCGAGGTGCGCTGCAGGTAGCCCTGCTGGATCAGGTAGGGTTCGATCACATCCTCTATGGTATCGCGCTCCTCGCCGATGGAGGTGGCGAGATTGTCCACGCCCACCGGGCCGCCCATGAATTTCTCGATCACCGTCAGCAGCAATTTTCTGTCCATCACGTCCAGCCCCTGCGCATCCACGTCGAGCATGTTCAACGCAGCATCGGCCACTTCGCGTGTTGCTTCGCCCTGTGCGCGCACTTCGGCGTAGTCGCGCACGCGGCGCAGCAGGCGGTTGGCGATGCGCGGCGTGCCGCGCGAGCGCCGCGCGATTTCCATTGCGCCCTCGGGAAAGATGGGCATTTCCAGCAGGCCGGAGGAGCGCGTCACGATGCGCTGCAATTCATTCGCGGTGTAGAACTCGAGGCGCGCCACGATGCCGAAGCGGTCGCGCAGCGGGTTGGTCAGCATGCCCGCGCGCGTGGTCGCACCCACCAGCGTGAACGGGGGCAGGTCCAGCTTGACCGAACGCGCCGACGGCCCCTCGCCGATCATGATGTCGATCTGGTAATCCTCCAGCGCGGGATAGAGAATCTCCTCCACCACCGGCGACAGGCGGTGGATCTCGTCGATAAACAGCACGTCATTCGGCTCAAGGTTGGTCAGCAGCGCGGCAAGGTCTCCCGCGCGCTCCAGCACCGGGCCCGAGGTGTGGCGCATATTGACCCCCATCTCGCGCGCGATGATGTGCGCCAGCGTGGTCTTGCCAAGCCCTGGCGGACCGAACAGCAGCACGTGGTCGAGCGGTTCCTTGCGCTTCTTGGCCGCTTCGATAAATATTTCCAGCTGGCCGCGGATTTTTTCCTGGCCCACATACTCGCCCAGCATCTTGGGCCGCAGCGCGCGCTCCTGTGCTTCCTCGTGCGTCGAATTGACGGCCGGGGAAATAATCCGCGTTGCGCTGAGATCGTCGTGTTCAATCATGATTTAGATAAAAATTTCAAGGCCTGGCGAATACCGTCCGACACGCCCGCTTCGGCGGGCAATTGCCTGGCGGCCCAGTCCGCTTCTTTTTCGTTGTAGCCCAAGGCCAGCAGGGCATTAACGATATCGTCCGCATGCGACGATACAGCCCCCCTGGCAACACTGGCAGGCAGCGCGGTAAACTTGCCCTGCAGTTCCAGCAACAGGCGCTCGGCGGTTTTCTTGCCGACGCCGGGAATCTTGGTCATGCGTCCGATATCCTTGTTCACCACGGCAGAGGCAAGATCAGCCAGGCTCAAGCCGGACAGCACCGACAGCGCCATTTTGGGGCCCACCCCGCTGATTTTCAGTAGCTGGCGAAACGCCGCGCGCTCTTCATGCGAACCAAAGCCATACAGCAACTGCGCGTCTTCGCGCACCACCATCACGGTGTGCAGCACCACGCGCTCGTTCAGCCCGGGAAGGTTGTAGAACGTGCTCATCGGCACATCCACCTCATAGCCCACGCCCTGCACATCCAGCAGAATCTGCGGCGGATTTTTTTCCAGCAATACACCCGTCAAACGACCTATCATTAATTTTTTACCTTCACACTAACCTGCCATTTTTTACGCGCATCCCCAGCGTAGACATTTTTCCCAGCCCCGTGCCTGCATGCGCATGGCATATCGCACAGGCCAGCGCGTCTGCCGCATCCGCACCCGGCTTGCCATCCAGCGCCAGCAGGCGCTGCACCATGTCCTGTACCTGCTCCTTGTCGGCATGACCATTGCCGACCACCGATTGTTTCACCTGCAACGCGGTGTATTCCGCCACACTCAAATTCGCCAGCACCGCAGCGCATATCGCCGCGCCGCGCGCCTGCCCGAGCAGCAAGGTGGACTGGGGATTGACGTTGACAAAGACCTTCTCCACCGACACCTGCTGCGGCTGATAGGTGGCAATCACTTCCGCCAGCGACTCAAGGATGACTTTCAGACGCGGCGGCAAATCACCCGCTGGAGTTTTGATGCAGCCGCTCGCTACGTAGCTGAGCTTCTGTCCGGCTTTGTCGATCACGCCAAAGCCGGTGATACGCAGGCCGGGATCGATACCCAAAATGCGAATTGATGTGGATTTATTCATCGCAGCATAAAAACTTGGCTATCGCTATTCCCACCTTATCCCTTTTGAATCAAATATCACTTATTGAAAGCATGTATGCCTATTGTAGGGTGCGCCGTGCGCACCATGGTGCGTATGACGCACCCTACTTAAAATCACGCTAATCTTCTTCAATCACCGCGTTGGTATACACTTCCTGTACATCATCGAGGTCTTCCAGCGCATCCAGCAACTTCTGCATTTTCACCGCATCGTCACCGGTAAAGCTGACTTCCACCGCCGGCTTCATCACCACCTCGGCCATTTCAGACTTGAAACCGGCCGCTTCCAGGCGCTGTTTCACATCGGCAAAATCATGCGGCCCGGTGATCACTTCCAGGCTGCCGTCGTCGTGGCTCAGCACATCTTCCGCGCCGGCATCCAGTGCCACTTCCATCAGCGCATCCTCATTGGTGCCGGGGGCAAAAAACATCTGCCCGCAATGCTTGAACAAGAATGACACCGAGCCATCGGTGCCGAGATTGCCGCCATATTTGCTGAAGGCATGGCGCACATCGGCCACGGTGCGGGTCTTGTTGTCCGTCATGCAGTCCACAATCACCGCCGCGCCGTTGATGCCGTAGCCTTCATAGCGTATCTCGGTGTAGTTGACACCCTCCAGCTCGCCGCTGCCGCGCTTGATGGCGCGTTCCACGTTATCCTTGGGCATGTTCTGCGCATAGGCTTTTTCCATCGCCAGACGCAGGCGCGGATTGCCCGCCGGATCGCTGTCGCCCATGCGCGCCGCCACCGTTATCTCCTTGATCAGACGCGTAAAAATCTTGCCGCGCTTGGAATCCTGCTTGCCTTTGCGGTGCTGGATATTTGCCCACTTGCTATGACCTGCCATGACACTCTCCGTTCGTTTCCATGCTTTTTAGACGTGGCTTCGTATTTAGAACAATAGCGAATACTAACATTTAAGGGCTGCAAGCCAAAATTCTAATCACCAGGAACATTGCATCGTCATAATTGTGAGCGCCTCTCGGTTATAATCACGCATTATTTTATGACTCCCAATCTATCCCTGCCTTGGTTCAACTCGTTCCAGCACGACTGCGGCAGTAACACACGATGAATATATTTTACGAAGAAGACGGCAGCTTTAAAGTCGGCAGCATCATGACTGACAACGAAACCTCGCTGCAGATTGAAAGCATTCAGGGCAAGCGCAGCAAGATCAAGGGCGCCAATGTGCTGTTGCGCTTTGAAAAACCCGCGCTGGGCGAATTTATGGCGCAGGCAGAGCTGCTTGCTGCCGAGGTTGACGTGGAGTTCCTGTGGGAATCCTGCCCTGCCGAAGAATTTGGCTTTGACGCCCTCGCCGCCGAATATTTTGGCCATCCCCCCACCCCGGTTGAGGCCGCAGGCATTGTCATCCGCCTGCATTCCGCGCCGATGTATTTTTACAAGAAGGGCAAGGGCCACTACAAGGCCGCCCCGCCGGATGCGCTCAAGTCGGCGCTGGCAAGCAGCGAAAAGAAACGCGTGCAGGCGGAATTGCTGGCACGCTACACGACAGAGCTGAGTGCGTTTACCCTGCCGCCTGAATTCGCGGACAAGCTTGCTCACCTTCTCTACAGCCCGGACCGCAACACGCTGGAGGTGAAAGCGCTGGAAGCGGCCTGTGCCGCCACGCATTTGTCCCCTGCGCATTTGTTGCAGCGCTGTGGCGGCATCCCCTCCACCAGGGATTACCATTTAAACCGCTTCCTGCTGGAAAATTTCCCGCGCGGCACGGGCTTCCCCGAGGTGACGGTCGAACCTCACCCCGAGCTGCCGCTGGCCGAGGTGACTGCCTTCAGCATTGACGATGCCTCCACCACGGAAATTGACGATGCCTTCTCGGTCGCACAGCTGCCCAACGGCAACTGGCGCATCGGCATCCATATCGCCGCACCTGCGCTGGGCATCACGCCCGGCACAGCGGTAGATGACATCGCCGCCGCGCGCCTGTCTACCGTGTATATGCCGGGTTCCAAGATCACCATGCTGCCCGAAAACGTGGTGCAGGAATTTACCCTGTGCGCGGACAAGGTCTGCCCGGCGCTGTCGTGTTACATGGAAGTGGATTCCGGCACGCTGGCCGTGCTCGGCACCGAAAACCGCCTTGAGCGGCTGCATATTTCCGCCAACCTGCGCCACGACACGCTGGAACCCCTGTTCAACGAAAACACCCTGGCGGAGTGCAAGCTGGATTATCCCTACGCCAGCGAACTCACCCTGCTGTGGAACCTGTCGCACAAGCTGGAGGCGGCACGCGGCAAGGCGGACGAGCGCAATGCGCAGCAAGTCGATTACAACTTTACGGTGGTAGATGATGTGGTCACCATCACCAATCGCCTGCGCGGCTCGCCGATAGACAAGGTGGTGTCCGAGCTGATGATTTTCGTCAACAGCACCTGGGGCAAGCTGCTGGCCGATAACGAGGTGGCGGGCATCTACCGCACGCAGAACAACGGCAAGGTCAAAATGAGCACGGTGGCCGCGCCGCACCAGGGTCTGGGCGTTGCGCAATACATGTGGTCAAGCTCTCCCTTGCGCCGCTATATCGATCTGGTCAACCAGCGCCAGATCATTCAGCTGCTGAAAAATGAGCCGCCGGTTTATGCCAAAAATGATACCGCGCTGTTCACCGTGCTAAGCAATTTTGATGCGGCCTACACAGCCTACAATGATTTCCAGCGCCAGATGGAACGCTACTGGTGCCTGCGCTGGCTGATCCAGGAAAAAATTCAGCATCTCGAAGGCGCACTGATCCGCGAAAATCTGGTTCGCTTTTCCGGCATTCCGCTGGTCGGGCGCTTCCCATCCATTCCGGAGCTGCCCGCGAATACCCTGGTGAAACTGGAGCTGGAAGACATTGACCTGCTCGAATTGACGTTCAATGCGCGCTTTGTCTCTGCGGCGACGGCAGCCACAGTGGAAGCGGTGGAGGTGGCAGCGTAATGCGCAGTGTAATGCTTGCCAGTCTCAAACGGCCTCTGGCAATACCGCTGGCGTTTTCGCTGGGCTTTCATGCCTTCGTGCTGTTCGGGATTGGCTTTGTCTTGCCCGACCCGGGCAAGAGCCAGAATTTTTTGCAGCCGCTGGAAGTCGTGCTGGTTAACAGCAAGTCGAGGTCGCGTCCGCTCAAGGCCGATGCGCTGGCACAACACAATCTTGATGGCGGCGGCAACACCACGGACAACAAACGCGCCAGCAGCCCCCTGCCCAACATCAGCGATGACAGGCAATTCACGCAGGAACAGTCCACTCAGCGCCTGCAGAAACTGGAACAGCAGGTCAAGAAACTGATCACCCAGGCGAAGAGCAAGCACATCGTGCCGCAGGAGCTTACCGAAAAACAGCGCAAAGATGGCAGCAACAAGGATGGCCGCGACCTGATGGATCGCGCACTCGAAATCGCGCGGCTGGAAGCCCAGATCAACCGGGATTTCAATGCCTACCAAAAAATGCCGCAGCGCAAGTTTATCGGCGCGAGCACCCAGGAGTACCGTTACGCACAGTACATAGAAGACTGGCGCATCAAAGTGGAGCGTATCGGCAACCTCAACTATCCGACGCAGGCACGCCAGCAAAAGATCTTCGGCCAGTTGCGCCTGACCGTTTCCATCCGCTCAAACGGCAGCGTGGAAAGCGTGGAAGTGACCAAGTCCTCGGGACAGCGCATTCTGGATGCAGCTGCCGTGCGCATCGTCAAATTGGCGGCTCCCTACGCGCCCTTCCCCGAGGACATCCGCAAGGACACGGACATCTTGAGCATTGTGCGCACCTGGACCTTCACCGCCAACGACAGGCTCGAGAGCGACTGATATTATTTTACATAATCAGCATGTTATGAAAATTTGTTGATTTTCGGGCCGTTGACCGGGTCATGCGCACGACAGCAGCTGTTCCATCATCGCCGCAGGCGGCTATCTTGCCAGCCATTGCCCGTCATTTCTCAGGTAAATATTTTCGGAGCTTTCTTCGAATTGCGCCTCAATGATCCTTGCGGCCCCACCTACCTGGTCACCCAGAAAGTCGATACGCAAAATCCGCCCGACACCCTTTAGCATCTTCCAGCCATCCATGGCTTCGTACTCAATGCCGAAGCCGATCAGGCTGCCTATTGTTAATTCGATGTTTGTCACAAAATAGATACCGGATTCACTGATATCGCGCGTACAGCCCAACTCGGCACCTTCGAGTTCACCTCCATCGAGATTGAAGTCGATTGCAATATTCACCCGCGTCTCGTTTCTTTTGTCGATTCCCATGTCAACGAAATCTACGCCTGAGAAATAATTCCGGCATGAGCGGAAAATACTTTTTTTCCGGGAAAGCGTAACTATATTGGGCATGCAGGAAATCGTGCAAATCTCACGGGTAACGTTAAACCCGGCTTCCATGTTCATGGAAACCGAATACAGCAACGAATACACGAAGGAACCCATGTCTGCAGCCAATCAAGCCATAACAGCCACAACCATGACCGGCACTCTCGTTCCCGGCAGTTCGCTTGACGTACGGATGATCGCGGTGATGAGGGGCATCCTGGCCTTTTCTGCCCTGCTTGTTGTGTATGTTGATCCGACCCGGCCCGCCGCTTTTTCCGCACTGGCTTACAGTTCACTGCTTGTATACGGGATGTGGAGCGTGGTGCTCTTCATCATGGCCTTCAGACGCGATCCTGCCGCGTCGCCACCGCGCAATACTCACTGGGGAGATGTGCTGTTCTGCGCTTACCTGGTCACCCTGACCCAGGGCAGCAACAGCTTGTTTGCTTCATTCTTTTTATTCGCTATTTTGTCGGCTTCTTTCTCCAGCGGCTTTCGGCAAGGCTTGCTGGTGACGGGCGCGTCTGTCATTTTGTTTATCCTGTCCAGCCTGTGGTTCGATCCCGCCGCCGCCTTCCGTTTCGACCAGACCCTGCTGCGCCCGATATTTCTGCTTACCCTCGGCTACATGATTTCCTATTGGGGCGGGCACGAAATCACTCAGCGACGACGCATGCGCCTGCTTCAGGCAGTCAACAGCCAAACCGATCCGCGGTTTGGTTACGATCATGCGATCAGAGTCAATCTTGAACGGATACTTGATTTCTTCGAGGCCAGCACTTGCATACTCGTCGTGAAACGTCAGACTTCCCCCCCTGTCTATCTATCCTATTCCGTTGCACGGCAGCGGCGCGAGCAGGCGGGTTCGATTCAACGCATGGCGATTAGTCGGGACTCAAATAATTCAAACCCGCTGGATAAGGACACGGCAAAACAACTCTTGAGTCTCCCGCCTGCTTTTTCTGTCTGCTACGAGCAGCACCATGCGTGGTGGGGCCGCTATATGCCCAGGGCATGCGCGACTCAGCCAGACTCGGCCTTGTCCGGGCAATGCGCTGCCTTGGCCAGGCTGCTTGACACACGCAACTTCCTCTCCCTTCCCTATATCCAGCAGGATGGAACCGCGGGCCGTGTTTTTATCATTCCGCAGAAACAGGCATTTTCGCATGCCGATGTCGAATTCATTGCGCAGCTGCTCACTGCGATTGCGCGCGTTGTCGAAAATTTGCAGTTGATGGATGATCTGGTCGCTGAATCTGCCAAACATGAGCGCTTCACGATTTCGCTGGATATACACGACACCACGATACAACCCTATATCGGTCTAAAACTGGGCCTGGACGCACTGCACAGACAGGCAGGAGCGGATAATCCCCTGAGCAAGGAGATCCGCGAACTGCAATACATGACCGAGTCGACAATACGTGACTTGCGCCAGTACGTGACCACCCTCCGTGAAGACAGGGTACTGGCCGGAGACTCGCTCGTTAAGTCCATCGGCGAGCAGGCCGAGCGCTACAAGCGCTTTTATGAAATCGATGTGCAGGTTAAATGCGACACCGAAATAAGGGTGAATTCCTGCCTTGCCGGCGCAGCCCTGCAGATCGTTTCCGAAGGTCTCAGCAATATACTTCGTCATACTCATGCCAGGCGCGCAAATATCTCCCTGCGGTGCGAAAACCAGCAGCTGCAGCTTGAAATTGCCAATGAAACTCCCGATGTAAACACCCACCCTGCCAGTTTTATTCCGCGCTCGATCAACGCGCGTGCTGTTTCGCTTGGCGGAACATGCCTGGTGAAATGCGACGCTCAAGGATATACCGCTGTTAACATAAGCATCCCGTACTGACATGACATACACCTTTAGTACTATGCAGGCACAGGCTCATCCGATCAGGATCATGCTCGTCGACGACCACCGCAGCATGTTATGGGGGCTGGAAAAGTTGATTAACAGCGAGAAACCAAAAATGGAGGTGATCGGCACGGCGACGACCTCGGCTGAAGCCCTGCAACTTGCCGGAACAATCACGCCGGACGTCATCCTGTTCGATCTTGATCTCAATGGTGAAAACGGTGTCACCATCATCCCCAGGCTGATCGAAAAATCAAAGGCATATGTATTGGCGCTGACCGGCACCCGCGACCTGCTGCTGCATGACAGTGCGATGCTTGCCGGCGCCAGGGGCGTGGTTGAAAAAGCACAGCCGGTTGAAACCATCCTGAAAGCCATTGCATTGGTCAACCAGGGAGAAATATGGATCGATCACACGGCCACCAGCAGAATTTTCACGCAACTGTCGCGCAGAAAAACAGTAGCCGCTGATAACCCCGAACTGCAGAAAATCGCCTCTCTCACCCGCAAGGAAAGATTGACTGTCGCCGAGATTGGCCATGATGAGAGGGCCAGTACCCGGCTCATCGCTGATCGCCTGTGTATCAGTGAGAATACCCTGCGCAACCACCTCACCTCGATTTATACCAAACTCGAACTGTCCAGCCGCCTGGAGTTGTATGTATACGCAAACAAACACGGGATAAACAAGGTGGTAGAATAGCCGCCATCATGCTGGCTCTGCGCTTCATTCCTCCGCTCATTTTTGCCCTTGTTCTGCTATTTGCACAACAAGGTGGCGCCTTGCATACCCTGCGCCATGTGTTTGCAGAACAGACGCAGCAGCCAAACAAGCAAGTCCCGCATACCAAGGATTGCGAGCAATGCACCACCTATACGCAGCTCGCCAGCGCGCTTCACAGCGGCTTCCTGTCCTTCGATTTGTGCTCCTCCCCGCTTCAGTTAATCGCGCAACATTATTCGCTATTTTTTACCCGCCACACTCTCCCCGCCATTGCCCGTGGCCCGCCCGTTTTCCAAAGATTAGCTTAGTCTGCCGCAGGGTGCGTGATCGCCCCCCGGTATTCGGTGCATCTATGCACCCTGATACTTTGGAGATACACCATGTTCAAATGCAAGCTGTTATTGATGACGCCGCTATTGCTGGCGTTGGCCGCACCTGCTTGCGCTTATGCGGCAGTCGAAGATGAACTGCGCAACATGCGCGAACAGATCCAGCAACTGGAAAAGCGCCAGCAACAAGCCGAATTAATTGCGCAACCGGCTGCCCGCCCCTCTACTGGAGAAGGCGCATTCAATCCGGCCGTTTCGCTCATCCTCTCCGGCAGCTACGGCAAACTCGAGCAGAATCCGGATGTGCCGATTACAGGCTTTGCCATGTCGCCCAACAACCACGGCTACAGCAGAAGCTTCAGCCTTGGCGAATCGGAATTGGGCATCAGCGCCAACATCGATCCGCAATTTCGCGGCGTAGCCACCTTCGCCCTGTCGCCCGAGGGCGGCAGCAGTGTGGAAAATGCTTATGTGCAAACCTCCGCGTTGGGCAACGGCTTCAACCTCAAAATGGGGCGCTTCTTTTCCGGCCTGGGCTACCTCAACGAAGTGCATGCCCATGCCTGGGACTTCGTCGACCAGCCGCTGGTATACCGCACCTTCTGGGACAAGCAGTTGGGCGAGGATGGAGTGCAGCTCAAGTGGCTTGCACCCGCCGATACCTTTATCGAACTGGGGGCGGAACTGGGCCGCGGCCGCGGCTATCCTGGCACTGACCGGCAGGACAACAATGGCGCAGGGGCTGGCACCCTCTATCTGCATCTGGGGGATGACATCGGTGTCAGCCATAGCTGGCGCGCAGGACTTTCCGTGCTCCAGACCAAACGGGTCGATGCCACCTCGGAAGCCTTTGGCGTGAGCAACAGCTTCGGCGGCGACAGCCGCACCACGGGGCTGGATTTCGTGTGGAAATTCGCGCCCAACGGCAACAGCTCAGTGACCAACTTCAAGCTGCAGGGGGAGTATTTCCAGCGCACGGAAAACGGCGATCTGACTTATGACACTACAGCCACCCTGCCCAACTTACCTAAAACTGACAGCTACCGCGTCACCCAGTCCGGCTGGTATCTGCAGAGCGTGTACCAGTTCATGCCGCGCTGGCGCGCCGGCTTGCGTTACGACCAACTTAACTCCGGCAATGCCGAGGTGGGAACAAACCTGATAAACAATATTCCGGCGAACTATGACTACATGCCGACCCGCACCACGCTGATGCTCGATTACAGCCCCAGCGAATTCTCGCGCCTGCGCCTGCAACTGGCGCAGGATCAGTCACGCCAGGGACTCGGCGATAACCAGTTATTCATGCAGTACGTGATGAGCCTCGGCGCCCATGGCGGCCACTCATTCTAGGGGGAATAAAATGCGCAACACATTGATTATATTAAATATTATATTCGTCACCACACTACCGCTCCCCGCTCAGGCCGCGCTCAATATTTTCGCCTGCGAACCGGAATGGGCCGCGCTGGCGCAGGAGCTGGCAGGCGACAAGGCCAGCATCTATGCCGCCACCAGTGCGCTGCAAGACCCGCATCATGTGGAGGCCCGCCCCAGCCTGATTGCCAAGGCGCGCCGCGCGCAGCTGGTGGTGTGCACCGGCGCGGAACTGGAAGCGGGCTGGCTGCCGCTTATCTTGCGCGAGTCCGCCAACCCGGACATCGCCGACGGCAAGCCCGGCCACTTCGAGGCTGCGCACTACGTGCACATGCTGGAAGTGCCGAGCCGTCTCGACCGTGCCGAGGGCGATGTGCATGCCGCCGGCAATCCGCATATCCAGCTGGACGCGCGCAACTACCTGCCGGTTGCGGATGCGTTGTCGGCGCGCATGAGCAAGCTCGACCCTGACAATGCAGCCCACTATGACAAGCGCCTGCAAGCCTTCCGCAGCAGTTGGCAAGCCGCCATCCAGCGCTGGGAAGCGATGGCCGCGCCGCTCAAAGGGCAGCCGGTGCTGGTGCAGCATCGCGCTTATCCGTATCTGCTAAACTGGCTCGGCATGCAGCAACTCGCCGAGCTGGAAGCCAAGCCCGGCATGGAGCCGAGTGCCGCGCACCTGGCGCAGGTGCTGGCCCACCTGCAAAAAAATCCTGCCCGCATGGTGATACGTGCCGCTTACCAGGATGAAAAACCTTCGGAATGGATCGCCCAGCGGGCCCGGCTCAATGCGGTTGAATTGCCTTTCAGCGTAGGCGGTACTGCGGCGGCGCAAGATTTGTACAGCCTGTTTGACGACACCATTGCGCGCTTGCTGGCGGGACTGAAATAAAACAAAAGTATCATAGAACCAAACCCCCTCCAGCTCCCCCTTGTCAGGGGGAGAGCCCATGATCAAGGGAAATTACATTCAGCTCCTCCCCTGACAAGGGGAGGCTGGGAGGGGTTTAACACTCTCAAAACCGCCAAAGTGTGTTTTAAGTTATGCGATCATCCATCCACGTGAAGGAAGCAAAATGAACGACATCGACATCAGCATCATTATTCCCGCCTTCATCGCCGGCCTGCTCATTCTGCTCACCCATGTGCCGCTGGGCATCAGGGTGCTGCAGCGCGGCATCATCTTTGCCGACCTTGCGGTGGCGCAAATCGCCGGCCTGGGCGTGGTCATCGCGGGCCTGGCCGGCTACGCCGGGCAGCCGCTGATCGTGCAGCTCTTCGCCGTCGCCAGCGCGCTGCTGGCTGCAGCGCTGCTCACCTATATCGAGCGCTGCCTGCCTGATGTGCTCGAAGCCAGCATCGGCCTGCTCTTCGTACTGGCCGCCAGCGGCGGCATCTTGCTGATGAGCCACGATACCCATTCCGGCGAACATCTGAAAGACCTGCTGGTCGGCCAAATCCTGTGGGTCAGCAACACCCAGCTCATCAGCACGGCCCTGCTCAGCGCCGCCATTCTCGCAATCTGGATCGGCTTCCGGCAGAAGCTGGGCAGCTTTGGCTTCTATGCCCTGTTTGCGCTGGCAGTCACCGCCTCGGTACAACTGGTCGGCGTTTATCTGGTATTTGCCAGCCTGATCGTGCCCGCGCTTGCCACTCACAAATTGCATCATAAACGCATGCTGATTGCCTTTGCCGTTGGCTTGGCCGGATATGCTGCAGGATTATTGCTGTCGGTATGGCTGGACCTGCCCTCGGGCGCTGCCATCGTTTGGGCCATGGCGCTGGCGGGGGCAGCTGCTATGTTGATGTGGCGCAACAAACCCAAATAATTCATTAACGCGTCATTCCCGCGCAATTATTGACAACAGGCACCCCCTCCCCTACAGTCACCCACTTGCGCAACCGCCGCAACACAACCACACCGCAAAGCACGGTGAGAGCACGGCGGATAATCAGTACCGGAGGCTGGCGCACATTCCATTATCCAATCCACTCACCATTTGCGTGAGAGGATAAAAAAAAGGAATTTCCCGCCACAGCGGGCGTGAAAATTACAGGGGAAAACCTTTGCCAGCCTCCATTCTTCACATACCTGAAACACAGGCGTCAGCCAGCATTTCCGCGTTTCCTTCCCTGCCAACGCAGACAAGCGCACACACCGTGCAGGAGCGATAAATCTTGGATCGTCTGCAACGCATCTACAAGCTGCACAATCTGATTATTTCGCACCGCCTGCCCGTGCCGCACAGCTTGTTACAAGAAAAACTCGAATGTTCGCGCGCCACCATCAACCGAATAATTCAAGAGATGCGGCTGTATTTCAGCGCACCCATCGAATATGACCGCGAACGCAACGGCTATTTCTATGACACCAAAGAGGGAAAAATCTTTGAACTGCCCGGCGTCTGGTTCAACGCCACCGAACTTTATGCACTGCTCACCACCCAACAACTGCTTGAACAAACCCAGCCCGGACTGTTGGACAACCACCTCAAGCCGCTCAAATCGCGCATCGAAAAAATCCTCGCCACCGCCCAACCGGGCAGCGGAGAAATCGCCAAGCGCGTGCGCATCCTGCACATGGCCGGGCGCAACACCTCCAGCGAACACTTTCAAACCGTAGCCGGTGCACTGCTGCAAAGAAAACGACTGACCATTTGCTACCACAGCCGCAGCGACGATGCGGAAACCCGGCGCGAAATCTCGCCGCAACGCCTCACACATTACCGCGACAACTGGTATCTGGATGCCTGGTGCCACCAGCGCAACGGGCTGCGCAGCTTTGCCGTGGAGCGCCTGCGTGAAGCGAAGGCACTGGAGAAAACCACAAAGGACATTGCCGAAAAAGAGCTGGATGCGCACTTCGCCTCCAGCTACGGCATCTTCGCCGGCAAACCCAAACACACCGCCATATTGCGCTTCACCCCCGAGCGCGCCCGCTGGGTGGCGGAAGAGCAGTGGCACCCACAGCAGCAAGGGCGGATGCTGGAGGATGGCAGCTACGAACTGCACATCCCCTACGCCGACCCGCGCGAATTGGTGATGGATGTGCTCAAGCATGGGGCGGAAGTGAAAATCATTGAACCAGAAACTCTGCGCCAACTGGTAAAAATCCAACTACAGCAGGCCTGGCGGCAGTATGCAAAATTATAATTTTGACAGGCTCAGGTTTTGATACACCCATGAAGTTACACTCAACGAAAATAGGGTAATCAAAAACCAAATATAAAAGCTGAACAAAGGGTGATGTAAGCAAAAATGGATCAAACATTGACAAATCTCTGGGCAAAAACGGGCAAGGACGGGGACGCAAGATGGCATCCCCTCATTCTCCATATGCTGGATGTGGCGGCCACTGTAGATGCCATCTTGGCGCGCGAACCGGAATCGACTCGTAGCAGGATAGCGGCATGTTTGGGGATGGGGTGGGAGGATGCTCAACCATGGTTGTTGTTTGTGGCCGCCTGCCATGATCTTGGGAAGGCCTGCCCCGGTTTCCAGTGCAAGTGGTTGGACATGACAGGCCTGCAACTAACACGGAATCCGAATACCGAGATTAACCACGCCTTCGTGAGCCAGATTGCACTGTCGGAGATATTGCGGGAGAAGGGTTGGCCAGATGAATTGGCGGAATTGGTGTCCGATGCGGTGGGATGCCACCACGGGAGCAGGGCTTCGCCAATTACTCTCAATGATTTAGAAGGCGATAGGCGCGCCATTGGCAAGGATGATTGGGCGCAAGTCCGTCGAGGTCTTGTGGAAGCCTTGTTGGAAATTTTCAAGCCTATCAAAATGCCCACAAAACAAACTCTCACTGGCCCCGACTTCATGTTGTTGTCTGGCCTCGCCAGCTTTGCCGACTGGATTGGCTCCAACGAAGATTGGTTTAACTTTGGTGCCCTCCAAGATTGTGATGACTTGGAGGGATGGTTCAAAAAACGCAGAGTCCGTGCTGAGCAGGCGATGGATGCAATCGGATGGGGGCCACGAACACCACTTTCTTTAGAACCAAAATCCTTCGAGCAAGTTTTTAAATTTGCCCCCCGCCCTTTGCAGCAAGCGGTCGCTGATGTTGTGGCCGATCTAAAGGAACCCGCCATCCTGCTGGTGGAAGCTCCCATGGGTGAGGGCAAGACCGAGGCCGCCTACTTCGCTCACTTGGAGTTGCAACGTCGTTTCGGGCATCGTGGTTTGTATGTGGCCTTACCAACCAAGGCCACTGGCAATGCCATGTTCAAGCGAACCCTTAAATTCCTGCGCGACCAAGGATCGGTTCGAAAGCTTGACCTGCAACTGCTGCACGGCGGAACGTTACTCAACGACACCTTCCAGAATTTGCGCCTTTCGGGCATCCATGATTCCAGCATGGGGGGCGAGGTTCGTGCGGGAGAATGGTTTACCAACAAGAAGCGGGCGCTACTTTCTGAATATGGTGTAGGGACGGTTGATCAGGCTTTGCTGCCTATTTTGCCCGTGCGGCACAACTTTGTTCGCATGTGGGGCCTTGCAAACCGCGTAGTGGTTTTCGATGAGATACACGCTTATGACGCTTACACTGGCACGCTTCTGGTTCATCTGCTGCGCTGGTTGCTGGCATTAGGCTCATCGGTAATTCTTTTATCAGCCACGCTGCCGCCATCAATCCGTGAAGCGTTGGCAAAAGCGGTGGGCGGCAGGTTGCCTGAGCAAGAGAAGGCGTACCCACGCCTCACCGTATTCTGTCCCGGCAAAGAGGCGATTCAAAAATTTTTCGAGGCCGATCCTGCACGGCGTCTGACGCTAAAGTTACAAGGTATCTCTTCGAATTTGGCCAGCATACGTTCTGCACTGGAAGAATACCTTGCCAATGGTGGCATGGGCTTGGCGCTGGTTAATACGGTGCAGCGAGCCCAAGACTTGTATCGGCTTTTTCCCGAGGGCGAACCTCTGGAGC
Organism: Gallionellaceae bacterium; assembly: GCA_035531075.1. Classification (GTDB taxonomy): domain Bacteria; phylum Pseudomonadota; class Gammaproteobacteria; order Burkholderiales; family Gallionellaceae; genus 39-52-133. The sequence goes on along the minus strand of DATKTO010000032.1, from coordinate 920 downwards.
GTGAAGGCCAGCGTATTGGCAAACGCCTTGCCGATGGGACGGAAGTGTATCTCTTCCACGCCCGTTTCCCAGCTGAACGGCGGCAGAAACGCGAAGATCATGCCTTGGAGACATTTGGGGAGTCGGGGAATCGGTCAGGCCGAAAAATCCTCATTGCTACCCAAGTGGCGGAGCAGAGTCTGGATCTCGACTTTGACCTGATCGCTACTGACCTTGCGCCCATTGACCTCGTGCTTCAGCGGGCAGGACGCTTGTGGCGGCACGCGCGAAAATCCAGGCCTGTTTCGGAACCGATCCTCCTGATTGCCGGACTTGCTGGCGACGAGCCACCTTCATTCGGGAAACCTCTCTGGTGGGGCGCGGTGTACCGCGAGGATATTCTGTTGCGCACCTGGATTCTTTTGCAGACGAAACAGAGCCTGACACTACCGGATGAAATCGACACCTTGGTGCAAGCGGTTTATGAAGAGAAGGGGGACGTACCGGAATTCTTGCGGGAACGACTGGAGAAATCCTTGGTGGTCGAAGACGGTGAAGTTATTGCCCACAGGGGACAGGCGAACCAAGCGATCATAGGCTTTCCAGACGATGCATCGTGGAATGATCCGGCGCGATTCGTTCTTTACGACGAAGACGATCCCGATGTGCATCGAACCCTTACGGCCAAGACTCGGCTTGGCGAAGACTCGATTGTCGCTATCCCGTTATTACCGAATGACGCATTCAGTGCCACAGCGACACCGGATTTTGACCATGCAAAACGGTGGTTTCTGCAGGCCGTGAGTATTTCGCGCAAAGGTGTAGTCAATAAACTTCGGGGGCTTGGCGTGCCGGAAGGATGGAAAAAATCGCCACTCTTGCGCAATTGTTTTCCGCTGACGCTGGACGCGCAGGGTCGCTGGACGGAAGATGCGAAGGTG
>DATKTO010000031.1:0-201524 GCA_035531075.1 Gallionellaceae bacterium | reverse complement strand
GCGTACCATCGACAAAAACGGTATCGAAGCAGTGCTGTTTGAAATGCGCGCTCGCGGCGAAAAAATCTAAGGGGTAGCTAACATGCGTGAAAAAATCAAACTGGAATCCAGTGCTGGTACAGGTCATTTCTATACCACTACAAAAAACAAGCGCACCACACCTGAAAAGATTGAGATCAAGAAATTTGATCCAGTTGCGCGCAAACATGTTGCATACAAAGAAACAAAACTGAAGTAATTTGCAGTTCTGATTTTGTGTATCACGGAAATGCCCACCCAGCGAAAGTTGGGTGGGCATTTGTTTTGCTCTAAAATCAAAAATAAGACAATAAAAATCAATCCATCATCCTCGATCATGCTTGCTGTTCTGTTTGCCCTCTCTGCATGCACGCAGGAAACTCAAAATGAACTCAGCCGCAGCATACAGAACTGAACCGGCACCAATGGCCTGCTGGATATCTACGCTGGTGAAAAGCTGGTGCAGGTTTCGACAGTGTCATGTGTCGCCCTGCCGCTTAAGCTGCAAGCAATGGATTCAGGTTCCCGGCTTAATTGTGTGACGTGGCAAGCCCGTGCCTTGACAGTTCAACGCCAGGAGGCCTATGGTTAACTGCAGCTATGGGCAAGTCTCCGCAGCCTGAACGAAAGAAGGGATGGTCATGAACATGTTAACCAAGCTTGCACTCGGCATGATGGGGCAGTTACGGCCCCAACCCGCAAAAGGAGATTCGGCGACTTCTATATTGCTGCCGCCGCCTGCAAAAAACGGCGGGCTTCCATTGATAGAAGCGCTGGCCAAACGTCGCTCGTCTCGTGGCTTTGCGAGCACACCATTACCCCTGCCGCTACTTTCAGATCTGCTCTGGTCGGCCTATGGCGTAAACCGCGCTGACGGCGGACGCACAGCTCCCTCAGCGTTGAATGCTCAGGAGATAGACGTGTTCGTTGCACTATCTTCCGGCGCATACGCCTATGACGCTGCCGCGCATCAGTTGCAGCTGGTGGCAGCGAGTGACCTGAGGAGAATCACAGGTTATCAGGACTTCGTGGACGAAGCGCCGCTTGATCTGGTTTACGTAGCCAATCACACACGGATGAGCCTGGTGCACGTAGCGCAGCGGGAAATGTATGCATCGGTCGCGGCAGGTGCAATCGCGCAGAATGTTTATCTGTTCGCAGCCAGCAATAACCTGTCCACCGTTATCCGTGCCTGGATAGACCGGTCTGCAATTGCAGATGCGCTCGGACTGTCGCATGACCAGCAGGTTTTGCTGTCACAAACTGTCGGCTTTCCCAAGGTTGTTGAGTGACATCAGATTAGGGAAGCTGCGAAGTGCATCGTGCCAGGAAACATCTCCACACCCTGAACGGCGAGAAGATACAACTATCGCAAACGGTAGCAGCGAATGTATCTACAGCGTCGTAACCTCTCCCCATTTATTGCAGTATTAATATAACGCCACCGACAACAGGAGAATGATAGCCATGAGTTCAGAAATCCCCATTTATCATTCGCCATCAGCCACCGAATTGGTGCGCATGGACTCCATCTTCGCACTGCAACGGGCAGCTTATGCCAGCTTGCCGATGCCATCGCTGGAACAACGCAAACAGATGCTCACGCTGCTCAAGGCCTTGCTGATCGAGCACAAAGACGCGATTGCCGCAGCCGTCGATGCCGATTTCACGGCGCGCTCTGCCGAAGAAACCATGCTCGCCGAGATTATGCCCTGCGTGCAGAACATCGACTACACGCTGGGACATTTGCGCCGCTGGATGAGGCCTGACAAACGCAACGTCGGCCTGCATTTTCTGCCAGCCAGCGCATGTGTTGTTTACCAGCCGCTGGGCGTGGTCGGCATCATCGTGCCTTTCAATTACCCGGTGAATTTGGCCATCGTGCCGCTGGTGGCGGCGCTGGCGGCCGGCAACCGGGCGATGATCAAGATGTCGGAGTTCACGCCGAGAACCGCCGATCTCTTGCGCGACATACTGCGCAAAGGCTTCGGGGAAGAGCAGGTCGCCGTGGTTACCGGCGATGCGGATACAGGCGCCGCATTTTCCAGACTTTCCTTTGACCACCTGCTGTTCACCGGCTCCACTGCTATCGGCAGGCACGTGATGCGCGCGGCAGCAGAGAACCTGACCCCGGTCACGCTGGAACTTGGCGGCAAATCGCCGGCGATTATTGCCGACGACATTCCGTTAACAGACATCATCGACCGGCTGTGCTTCGCCAAGTCGCTGAATGCCGGGCAAACCTGCGTGGCGCCGGATTATGTCATGATCCCGCGCAGCAAACTCGAACCCTTCATGCAATTGTACAAGGCCACGTTCAACAGGATGTTTCCGACCATCAACAGCAATCCAGACTATACCAGCGTGATCAATGCCCACACCCTGCAGCGCTTGCAGGACTGGCTGAAGGACGCCGCTGCAAAGGGCGCGAGAATCGAAAAGACCAGCGATGAATCCATAAGCGATGGCTCCTTCCGCATGCCTTTGCATTTGGTGACGGATGTAACGGCTGAAATGAAGATCATGCAACAGGAATTGTTCGGGCCTATCCTGCCGGTGATTCCATACGACAGCATTGAAGCTGCGGTATCTTATGTAAATCAGCGCCCGCGTCCGCTGGCCTTATATCTGTTCTCTTACGATCGAGCATTGCAGGAATACATCTCTTGCCACACTCATGCCGGCTCGATGTGTATCAACGAAGCACTGCTGCAGGTTGGCGTGGATGACCTGCCCCTGGGCGGAATTGGGCCTTCCGGCATGGGGCAATACCACGGGCATGAGGGATTCCTGACGATGTCCAATGCGAAAGCGATTATGCGCAAGGGCAGGATAAATTCCATGAAGCCGATCTATCCGCCTTATGGCGGCATCCTGCAGAAATGGTTACTGAAATGGCTGACACGCTGAGCCGGCATGATTCATGATGCCCTAACTCCCTCACCCCGCCCTGCACCCGCAAGGGGTACGCCGAGGGTGACCGCTGCTACGCAGCGACCCATTCGCAGTCCCGCCTGCGGGAGAGGGGGTGATGCAGCACAATGGCAGATATTCCAGCGCAACTTCGCAGTTAAAACTGAGCCGCTACTCCAAAGAGCACAAGAACCAGAAAGCGTGCAACGCCGATTGTTTGAGCCTTAAGATGGAAAGTTACCCGTTTCGGGTTAAAATCACCGCTTTTTTGTTGCGGCGTGCGTGAGCACACACCTTAAGGTAAGAGCATTATGGATATGAATCAATTTCTTGGTCTGAGCGACAGTTTTGAAGATCCGCAAGAAACCCGCGAACGCCTGCAGCTGTATATCAACCTGAAATTATCCTCGTCCGGCCTGCCGCCCTGTGAAGAAGGCAGCGACAGCAGGTTTCTCGATGTTGCCAATAATCTGCTAAAAAGCTACCGCGAAAAATCGCGCCTGCTGTCCGGTTATCTGTGCCCGCCCGACCAGCGTATCCAGGCTTTCCTTAACAGCTACCTTGCCGATGTTGCCGAAGACGGGGTGCCGCGCCTGCCGGATAACTCGATTATTCTCGACCGTCACGGTGTCGCCCGCGAGCTTTCCCTGCCGCCGCGCCAGAATGAATTCAAGAGCGAATACGTCAGCAGCTACCGCATCCGCAACGGCGTGCTGCACAACCCCACCAGCGACCGCCGCACCACCAAGGGTTCGTTCCATGTGGCCGAGGGAGGCTTGCCCATTCCCGGCGACAAGAAGGCGGTGCCCAAACTCACTTTTGCGCGCCTGCTGAGAGCCGCGCTCAACCCGCCGCAACACCTGCTGTGCCTGCCCTTTACCTCTGCCCAGCAAGACCAGGCGAAGATGTTCGTGTCGCTGCTGCTGCGCCCGGTAGTGTGCCCCGAGATTCCAGGCAAAAATGCTGCAACAAGCGAAGCGGAAAAGAGCATGGAAATCCGCTTCTTTGCCCCCGGCAGCCTGGTCAGCAACCTCGATTTCGTCGAGAGCATTTTCGGCAACGGCGGCAATCCGGTGCTGTCTTCCAATGACGCCGGGCTCGATGTGGATCACTGGAGCGGCCATAGCGGCTGCGTCATCCTCGCGCCGCATCTGGTGCAGCTCAGCAAGAAAGAACTCGGCCTGCCAAAGCGTGATCAAGCCACGCCGCGCCAGGTGGCAGACGGCATGTGCTGGAGCAATGAGGACGAGCGCTACAACGACGGCGCCGCCTTCAAGATCACCGCGCGCGACGAGCGCGGCGTGATCATCACCATTCTGGCCGACAATTACTACGGCTACTGCAAGAAGGAAGTGAAAACCCAGATCAGCTACGCCGCCAACCTGTTCGGCCTGGCCGAAGAGGAGCATGCCGGCGGCGCGCTTGCCTTCCCGCGCCATAACCACGGCGAGGAATTTGGCGTGGACAGCATCACCCGTGTGGCCGGCTACAGCTTCGACGACTTGTTGAATAACTATGGCGCGCTGATGCACCTGCAGCCGCAGGGCTACGGCATCGACAAGCTGCATCCCGAGGTGATCTACGTGCCGCAGGATTTACGCATGGATCTGCCGAACCAGACTATCAGCTGGCTCAAGGACGGCACGCGCCAGACGATCAAGCTGCAGCCCGGCAAAATCTACGTGCAGCCCAATGGCTACAAGGTGGAGATGCAGAAGCATCCCGGCGCGCCTTCCTGGCGCCTGGTGGGCACCGATCCGGAAGGCACTTTCTGTCACAAGCCCTGCACCGTTTCGGGCGGCGGCAAGTCGGAAATCTCCAAGTCGATGAGCGATGCCGTGATCTACGCGCCGTTGTTCGTGTCGGATCTGGAACAGGATATGGAGCAGGTCGAAAGTGTTTTTGAACGCGACTATAGCAAAAGATTTAAGCCCGGTTTCGAAGCCGAGGACCGCAACCCCGGCCGCAAGCTGCTCAGTGTGGAGCGCAGCCTGGGTTCGGTGATCAAGGTGCTTACACCTTCGCCCTCCTATACCGACGAATTCAACAGCTGGCTGGATGGCGTGCCTGACCGCATCCTCGCACTGGCCTTTGTCATCAAGCGCATGTACCGCACGGACTGGGGCCATGACTGGCGAAAATTCCTGTCGGTCGATTTCGTCAACGGCCACCCCGGCCATGAACTGAAGCTGGGCGAACGCAAGCTGGTCGGTTCCTATCTGCGCGTCGGCTTCACCGAAAAAGGTGCATGGCGCGTGTTCAAGATGCGGCAGGATTTTATTCCCGCCGAAAAAGTGCAGATGGAAGATGACATCAGTGCGTCGGTAGTCGTCCCGCTTGAGCTGCTGCCAAACTCTTCGCCGAAAAGCAGCAACCCGTCCGTCAAGCTGGTGCGCAATTGCGAATACCGTTTGTTCCAGCGGCCGGACGACGCGATCCACCGCGGCTTCGACCAGCAGACCGAAAAGGACATGGCGCAGCGCGACAACTTCCTGGCCAATTTCGAGCCGCTTAAAAACGAGAAGCTGAGCGAGATCGTCGACGATGTGGTGGGCTACGGCCAGTACACCGAGCCGATGCGCAATATTCTGCAGGAGGCACACGACGCCGGCGAGACGGTGGTGTCTTCCGCTCACCCGCGCCTCGTTGACGGCAAGCCGAGTAAAAATCCGCGTTATCTGCAGCTGCGCACCGACATTTCCAATCCGGTGCGGCGCTACGTGGCCGAGATCGGCGCGCGCTTCAACCGTCGCGTGCCGCTCGGCACCGCCGTGGTGGAACAGGTCAACGCCGTGCTGACGGGTCGCCGCAACAATCCGCCGGAACCCGGCATCCGCCCGCTGGCAGTTTACAACCCGATCCACTACCAGGAATTGCCCGAGCTCTTCATGGATTTCATATGCAGCCTCACCGGCAAGTCGCCTTCCACCACCGGCGCAGGCAGTGAAGGCGCGCTCACCAAGGGGCCGTTCAACGCGCTGCGCCCCACGGTGGATCTCAACAATGCACTGGTGTCCTTCATCCTCAGCGGCTATGCGGGTTACTCAACCGCTGCCGGACACATCGGCCCCAAGCTGCGCGTCGATCACGACATCAGCCTGCTGGTGCCGGAGATCTGGTCACGCCTGTCTGCAAAGGTGCGCGACCCGCGCTTTCTGATCGATAATGGCTGCCTGGAAAAGATCGAGGATTTCGAATATCAGGGACGCCTGATCAAGGCCAGCCGCCTCGGCTATCGCATCACCGAGCGTTTCGTGCACGGCTTCATGGGCAAGATGTTCGACGCGCCGCGCGCGGTATTCGGTGAAGAAATTCTGCGCCCGGAAAGCCAGAGCCTGGAAGATTTCGTCGACGGCGTGGAAAACATCGTCGAAGCACAGGCAAGCGTCGCGGCGAGTTACTTCGCGGACGGCAGCGTGGAAGATGCCTGCCCACCGCTCAAGGCACTGCTGCACATCATGGCCAGCGGCAACTTTGACGGCAAAGACGCGCACCACGCTGACATACGCGCCATGTTCACCCGCGAAGCGCTGCTCGCTTCCGACTGGTACCGCGAGCGATTGCAAACAAAACAGTTGAGGGATGTCGCGCTGTGGCTGCGCCATGTAGCCTATCTGGATGCTTTCGCCAGTCGCGCCAGCCACCAGGACGTGGCGGAAAAACTCGACATCAAGAGCAGGCTGGAAACGGCAAGGGCCAGACTGGAATGGGTAAGCGGCAGCGCCTATCTTCAAAGCCTGCGCGGCACCATCGGCGCAGACCCCATGGGGGTGGGAAAAGCCGGGGCATAAGCCTGATTTCTGTACCAAGAGTGTATTGCAGGCTGGCGCTAAGGCACTAATCCCGGCGTTGGTGCGCCTCAGTCTAGTTGTTCCGGCCATTTCCGGTTTGTTTTACCCTTTTCCCCAAGCATAAGGTCATGATCTCTACTCTTTGGAGTCAGGCAGTTTTCTGTCAAATGACCGTTTTCTGAAATATTACCCCCCGTTTCCGGGTCTTTTTTGCTGCTTTTTGACTGAACGATCATCTCGATTTACTTTTCCCATTATTGCAGGCCCGCGCTTCGGTGTGCATGTTTATGACGATCTGCCAACACGGTCATGTGGCGGCTTATAGACATTTTTCGTCGAGGGTTGCTTTCACACCAGCAATAACTGATTAGCTTGTTTTGCCGCAGCTCGCCTGCGGCAAAACGCTTGAGCAAGAATTATCTCCTGTATATACGGCGTCACACAGAGCTTGACCTGCTTCTCGATTTAAATAATTTCCTGCGAAGTGTTTCCTGTTGATTACTTGTGCGCCTTGTGTACGAAAGCGAACATAACCTTTTGCGGTTAAAAGTCATACTGATCGCTGCATCAAGTTGGCAGGTGACCATCAGCATAAAATTTTGAGATATCTTTCTCAGGGGCAGCACCCATGCACAGACCACACAATATTTTTTAAATCACGCACCTGGATGATGACATTGCTGCGAACTGCGCTTGTCGCCGGCTGTGGAGACCGGGCCGCCAATCAAGCTTCCGCTGCACGGATAATTTTGGTCGGAGGTGGGGTGATTGTTGGATCAGCTGCCCATATTGAGGGAGTGATTCTGTCGCAAGACTCTATTACGCTGGCGACAGGAGCATAGGCTAACAGTAGCTTGCTGGCGCAGACCACGGTTAACCTGGATGCAAATGCAGTTACACAACCCGCCCTATAAGACTGGAATGTACATTTCAGAAACAGATAATCGCAGATGCTCACGGCTTATACATTTCCGGAAATTTTTGCTCTGATCACCAGATGGACGAGTGTCAGAATTTTTTGCAACCTTTTTTCCGTGTCAGTCCGTGTGTATCTCCTGCACATCGCCGCTGTAATATTTAATGCTTATGATTTGTTGATATGGCTAGCCAAGATCGCTGCAAGCGTGTCGTTGGGCATCGCGCTCTTGCTACCCTTGATGGGGTTCGCGGAAGAGGTGAGTGCCGCCAGTGCCGTAAGTGCCAATTCTCCGCCTGTTGATACGCCTAGCGCAATGGATCCAACACGTAATTATATGTCCGGGAAGCTTGAAAGCTGGGCCAGAAGTATAGATAGCTTCTTTGGTGATTACCGTAATTATCAGGAGAGCAATGATAGCGTGATCCAGTTGTATACAAGTCAGGTAATAGGATACCTGGGAGAGCCCAAGTATGATTTGGCATTAAATGCAAAGCTCAGTTTGCCAAATACAGAGAGGGATTTGAAGTTATTAATTGAGACGGATCCAGAAGAAAAAACCACTTTGAACTCGACGATAATTCAGCCTCGACCATTCACTCAAGTTTCCACACCCCGGAGCATTGCCGCAGCATTGCGTTACGAAAAAGCAGAAGCGGAACGTTGGCACTTCAGCACGGATGGCGGGGTTAAATTGGCAGGACTGGCCTCAACTCCTTTCGTGCGCGCACGACTCAGGCTGGCTATGCCTTTGGAGCAGTGGCGACTGAAGGTAGCAGAGTCGCTGTTTTGGTTCAGTAGCATCGGGACAGGAGAAAGTACATTGATCGATTTTGAGCGCCAGCTCAACGAACAGCAATTGTTCCGGGCCAGCAGCAATGCCACTTGGCTCAATAACACACAAAATTTCGATCTGAGTCAGAGTTTCTCAATCTTTCATGCATTGAATGAGCGTAGCATGTTGTTGTATCAGATAAGCGCGATCGGTGTGAGTCGACCGCAGACGCAGGTAACAGACTATGTGATCTTGATGACATATCGATATCGCTTGCATCGTGAGTGGGTGTTTCTTGAGATCAGCCCGCAAGTACATTTCCCGCAAGTGGTGAATTATCAAACCAGCACACTTCTTAGCATGCGGCTGGAATTTTTACTCGATAAATCGAGATGAGTAGCAACCCAACAGAGGAGCTACAAGTTTCAACCATTTCTGGTGTGCCTCCTCTCTGTGTACTCTAGCGCACAGAGAAGACCGGACAAATCCTGAATAATCATCCTCGCAGTTCGCTAACCCTCAATCACTCAATAAAAAATTCATCTTGAATTGGAATAGAGCCGAAGAAAACGGCAAGTAACTTAATGGGAGCGATAAGCAACAGCGGGGATAACGCAAATGAGTCCACAATGTGCAAACGACTCGGTCTAATCATTGCCACCTCATGTTTGATGGGGTGGGCTGTGCATGCTGCCCCGCAGGACACAGTGGTTGACTCAACCAGAGCCGCGCAAAATCCTAAAGCAGGAGAAATATTCCGCGATTGTCCAAGCTGTCCGATGATGGTGATCATCCCTTCGGGAAACTTTGAAATGGGCTCTCCCGCTTCTGAAATCAAGCGAAAAAAAGATGGAGTTCCAGTGCATCAGGTCAATATTGGCACCTTCGCCCTGGGTAAGACCGAGATCACTCGTGGACAGTTTGCAGAATTCGTGAAGGAAACAGGTTACAGCACCGGTAATAAATGCTGGGCCATTGACGACGGAAAATATGAAGAGCGCAGTGGCAATTGGCGAAAATTTGGCTACTCCCAAAATGCTAAACATCCTGTCGCCTGTATCAACTGGGAAGATGCCAGCGCCTATACAGAATGGATTTCACGCAAGACAGGCAAAAAATACCGCCTGCCGACAGAAGCTGAATGGGAATACGCTGCGCGTGGCGAAACCCGCACCGCTCGTTACTGGGGGGAGAGTCCCGATGACGTTTGCAAATATGCGAATGTCGCAGACAAGACAGCGCAAAAGCTGATAAAGCTGGCAGCAGACTGGAAGGTACATAATTGCACGGATGGTTTTGCCTATACTGCTCCGGTAGGCAGCTTCAAGGCCAATGCGTTCGGATTGAATGACATGCTGGGGAATGTGTGGGAATGGGTAGAGGACAGTTACCACGATAACTACAAGGGAGCCCCTGATGATGGTTCTGCATGGGAAGGTGATGGCAAGAAGCGCGTGCTTCGCGGCGGTTCGTGGTACGACGCCCCACCGTATGTGAGTTCGGCCGTACGTGATAAAGCGGTGCCTACTCGTCGTTATGACAACTTTGGATTTCGTATCGCCAGAATGCTTCCATAGGCCTTTGATCCCGCCGCCCCGTAATTCGATGTTTACGCACACACTCTGCTATAATGCGCGCCGCAACACCGCTTCAGTCTAGTTGTTGCTGCCGATTCCGGTTTGTTTTACCCCCTCTATCTGCCTAAGACTGGCGCCTTTAATGGCGACAGGCCGATTTTATTTCAGGAATATACAATGAATTTTGCATCTCTCGGCTTGTCCGAAGAAATCCTCCGTGCCGTCAATGAGTGCGGCTACACCGTACCTACTCCGGTTCAGGCACAGGCCATCCCCGCAGTACTCTCCGGAGGCGACTTGCTTGCCGGCGCACAGACCGGCACCGGCAAGACCGCTGGCTTTACCCTGCCCATTCTGCAGATGCTCACCGCCAGCAAGAAGCCTGCTGTCGGCAAGGGGGCGATCCGTGCCCTCGTTTTAATCCCGACACGCGAACTCGCCGCTCAGGTGGAAGAAAGCGTGATCAAGTACGGCAAGTATCTGCACCTCAAGTCGATGACGATGATAGGCGGGGTCAACATCAATCCGCAGATCAACAAGCTGAAGGGCCGCGTGGATATTCTGGTGGCAACACCGGGACGCCTGCTCGACCACCTGCAGCAAAAAACGGTCGATCTGTCGCATGTGGAAATTCTGGTACTGGATGAAGCCGACCGCATGCTGGACATGGGCTTTATCCGCGACATCAAGAAGATCCTCGCGGTACTGCCCAAGCAAAGGCAGAACCTGCTGTTCTCCGCCACCTTCTCCGACGAAATCAAGGGGCTGGCAGACGGCCTGCTCAACAAGCCGGCGATGATCGAAGTGGCGCGCCGCAATGCGACCGCCGAGTTGATCACGCAGAAAATTTACCCGGTGGACCGCGAGCGCAAGCGCGAACTGTTGACCAAACTGATTAAGGACAATAACTGGTTTCAGGTGCTGGTGTTTACCCGCACCAAACACGGCGCGAACAATCTGGCGGAAAACCTGTCCAAGGACGGCATCCCCGCGATGGCGATACATGGCAACAAGAGTCAGGCTGCGCGCACCCGCGCGCTGGCGGAATTCAAGAGCGGCAAGCTGCAGGTGCTGTGCGCAACCGACATCGCCGCGCGGGGTATCGACATCAGCGAACTGCCGCATGTGGTGAACTACGAGTTGCCCAACGTGGCGGAAGACTATGTGCACCGCATCGGCCGCACCGGACGTGCGGGCAGCGAAGGCGAGGCGAGCTCGCTGGTGTGTATCGACGAGCACAAGCTGCTGCACGACATCGAGCGCCTGATCAAGCGCGAAATTCCGGTGGTACAGGTGCCGGGTTTTGAACCCGATCCTCGTATCAAGGCCGAGCCTATTCTGAATGGCCAGAACCGTGGCCAGGGTGGACGCGGCCAGGGGCAAGGCAGAGGGCAACCCAGATCACAGGGACAAGGCCAGGGCCAGCCACGTGCGCAAGGCGCAGGAAAACCGGGCCAGGGCAGAAGCCATGGTCAAGGACAGGGTCAGGGTAAATCCCAACCAGCGCCGCGTGCAGGTGGTCAACCCCGCGCAGGCGGAAACAGCACGGCCCGCAGCGGCAACGCGCCCGGCCATGTTCAGCTCACCGTCCCCGGCGGCATGCCGCCCCCGCTGCATCGCTCAGGCGGCAGAGGACGCTAAATGAGTAATGCTACCAATGACCACATCATTGCGGATACGCAACGTTGGTTAGAGCGCGCGGTGATCGGGCTGAACCTGTGCCCGTTTGCCAAGGCGGTGCATGTTAAAAAACAGATACGCTATGTGGTGAGCGGCGCGACTACGCCAGAAGCGCTGCTGGACGAGCTGATCAAGGAACTTGAATTGCTGGCGGAGTCTTCTGCTGAAAAAATCGACACCACACTGCTGATACACCCGCATGTGCTAACCGATTTTCTCGACTACAACGATTTTCTGGATGTGGCGGATGCTTCGCTGGATGAGCTTGATCTGGCAGGCATATTGCAGATCGCCAGCATGCATCCGCGCTACCAGTTTGCCGACACACAGCCTGATGATATGGCAAACTACACCAATCGTTCGCCCTACCCTACCCTGCATCTGCTGCGCGAAAGCAGTGTGGACAAGGCGGTTGCGGCATTCCCCGAGGCCGACCAGATATTTGAGAAAAATATCGAGACTATGGAAAAACTGGGGCATGAAGGCTGGGACAAGTTGTGGCTGGATAATGCCACAGCAAAAGCAGACAAGAAGTAATCTCTGATTGTTCAACAATATGCACTGCGTCATTCCCGCGCAGGCGGGAATCCTGCGAAAACAACACCGCGAAGCGGACAAAACTTGTTCGACTCGCTACGCGAGAAGTTTGGAGTCAACTGGATTCCCGCCTGCGCGGGAATGACAATGCTAATGGATAACTTGGATTGAATTTCTCACCAGCATGAGTTCTACGAATTTTTCCTTACTGACGCCAGACTGCGTGCTCAACGCGCTGGAAAGCATCGGCCTGCGCAGCGATGGCCGCATGCTTGCACTCAACAGTTACGAGAACCGCGTGTACCAGATTGGCATGGATGATGGCCCGCCGCTGGTGGCAAAATTTTATCGCCCCGGGCGCTGGACGGATGAGGCGATACTGGAAGAACACGCTTTTGTGCAGGAGCTGGTAGAGCGTGAAATCCCGGTGGTGCCCGCGCTGACGCTTGCTGACGGCAAATCGCTGCACAGCTTTGACGGCTTTCGCTTTGCCGTGTTTGCCAAGCACGGCGGCCGCGCACCCGAGCTGGAGAATCGCGATACGCTGGAATGGATGGGGCGCTTTCTCGGGCGCATCCACGCCATCGGCGCGCTCAAGCCATTTGAACATCGCCCAACTTTAAATGTCAAAAACTTTGGTGACGAAGCCTTTGCCTGGTTGCTGGCGCACGATTTCATTCCGCCCGATCTGCTCCCCGCCTGGCGCAGCGTTGTGGAACAGGCGCTGGATGGCGTGCGGCACTGCTATGAGCGCGCGGGCAAAGACCTGAACATGCTGCGCCTGCACGGCGACTGCCATGCGGGCAACGTGCTGTGGACCGACGACGGCCCGCACTTCGTGGATTTTGACGATAGCCGCATGGGCCCTGCAGTGCAGGATCTGTGGATGCTGCTGTCGGGCGAGCGCGCCGACATGGTGCGGCAACTGGGCGATGTGCTGGCGGGCTACGAAGACTTCCACGATTTCGATGCACGCGAGCTGCACCTGATCGAAGCGCTGCGCACCCTGCGGCTGATTCACTACAGCGCATGGCTGGCGCAGCGCTGGGATGATCCCGCCTTCAAGCAGGCCTTCCCGTGGTTCAACACGCAGCGCTACTGGCAGGATCGCATCCTTGAATTGCGCGAGCAGATTGCGTTGATGGATGAGGCGCCCTTATGGCAAAGCTAGAGACACCATGCCCCTGCGGCAGCCAAAAAAAATACGCTGGCTGCTGCGGACCCTATCTCGATGGCAATGTGATCCCTGCTACTGCCGAAGCCCTGATGCGCTCACGCTACACCGCCTATACCCTGCTGCGCGAGGAGTATCTGCTGGCCAGCTGGCATGCATCGAGCATGCCTGAAACATTGAATCTGGCCGCTGAAGCGCCAGGCCAATGGTTGGGGCTGGAAATAAAACGGCATCAGCAGCAGGATGCCGATCACGCGCAGGTTGAATTCGTGGCGCGCTATAAAGTGGCGGGACGCGCGCACCGCATGCATGAGCTGAGCCGCTTTGTGCGCGAGGATGGCCGTTGGTTTTATGTGGATGGCGCGATGCAGAATTAAGGGCCGTTAGACTTTAACTGCCGCAGCCTTTAGACTTGAGACTATTTTCAGTCCCTTGTGTACAGCCTTTTGATATTTGAGTTTTTTTGAGTAATGATTATGGAAATAGATACCTCCCCAACAAACGAGGATAGCAGTGCAGTTCCTGCCCCCGTATCGCGCGATGTGATCACGCGCGAGGTCGCGCGCCGCCGCACCTTCGGCATTATTTCCCACCCGGACGCTGGCAAGACCACGCTCACCGAGAAGCTGCTGCTGTTCTCGGGCGCGATCCAGATGGCCGGCACGGTAAAGGGGCGCAAGAGCAGCCGCCATGCGACCTCAGACTTCCTGGACATTGAAAAGCAGCGCGGTATTTCCGTGGCCAGCTCGGTGATGCAGTTTGAATACCGCGACCATGTGGTGAACCTGCTCGACACCCCCGGCCACCAGGACTTCTCCGAGGACACTTATCGCGTGCTGACCGCGGTGGACTCCGCGCTGATGGTGATCGACGCGGCCAAGGGGGTGGAAGCGCAAACCATTAAGCTGCTCAACGTGTGCCGCATGCGCAACACGCCCATCATCACTTTTATCAACAAGCTGGACCGCGAGACTCGCGACCCGGTGGCGCTGCTGGACGAGGTGGAGACGGTTCTGAATATCCAGTGCGCGCCGGTAACCTGGCCGCTGGGCATGGGCAAGACTTTCCGCGGCGTATATCACCTGCTGCGCGATGAAATCATGCTGTTCACGCCCGGCGAAGAGCGCGTGACGGGGGAATTTGAAATCATCAAGGGCATTAACAATCCGCTACTCGCCGAGAAATTTCCGCTGGAAATCGAACAGCTTAAATCTGAAGTGGAACTGGTGCTGGGTGCCTCCAATCCGTTTGATCTCGAAGCCTTCCTCAACGGCAAGCAGACACCTGTGTTTTTCGGCTCGGCCATCAACAACTTCGGCGTGCGCGAAATTCTTGACGCGCTGCTGGACTGGGCGCCCTCGCCGCTGCCGCGCGACGCCACGGTGCGCACCGTGCTGCCTACCGAAACTGCATTCTCCGGGTTCGTATTCAAGATCCAGGCCAATATGGACGCCAATCACCGCGACCGCATCGCCTTTTTGCGCGTGTGCTCGGGACACTTTGAACGCGGCATGAAAATCAAGCACTTGCGCATCGGCCGCGAGATACGCGTGTCCAACGTGGTCACCTTCATGGCGTCCAGCCGCGAGCAGGTGGAAGAGGCTTACGCCGGTGACATCATCGGCCTGCCCAACCACGGCAACATGCAGATCGGCGACAGCTTCTCCGAAGGCGAACTGCTGCAGTACACCGGCATTCCGTATTTTGCGCCAGACTTTTTCCGCTCGGTGCGCATCCGTAACCCGCTCAAAGTCAAGCAGTTGCACAAGGGCCTGCAGCAGCTCGGCGAAGAGGGCGCGGTGCAGGTGTTCAAGCCGCTGGATGGCGGCGACCTGGTGCTGGGTGCGGTCGGCGTGCTGCAGTTTGACGTGGTCGCCAGCCGTCTGATGGGCGAATATAGCGTCGACGCGGTATTCGAGGGCACCAGCATCACCAGCGCGCGCTGGGTGACCTGCGATGACAAGAAGATACTCGGCGATTTCGAGAAGGCGCTGTCGCACAACCTGTCCATCGACGCGGCTGGCAATCTGGCCTACCTCGCTCCGAACAACGTCAACCTCAAGCTGACGCAGGAGCGCTGGCCGAAAGTGGTGTTCCATACCACGCGCGAACACGCGGTGAAGCTTTAAGCTAGCACTTAGGTAGGGTGGGCAAAGCGCAGCGTGCCCACGGTTTTCAACATGTCATCGTGGGCACGCTGCGCTTTGCCCACCCTACGCCACCCTACATAATTAAATTTTTAAAGACGCCAACATGCAAGAAGAAACCTTCGAACTCAACGCCGAATTTGTCGAGCTCAACCAGCTGCTTAAGCTGGTAGGCGTGGTCGACAGCGGCGGCGCCGGCAAGGCGCTGGTGGCATCGGGTGAGGTATCGGTTGATGGCAAAATTGAGTTGCGCAAAACTTGCAAGGTGCGCGCCGGCTCAGTTGTGACGCTGGGCGACATACGCATTACCGTGGTCGCCGCTTAAAGCCATGCTGTACATCTCCCATAACGTAAGCATTCCCGTTCATGAGATAGAGATAACGGCTGTACGTGCACAGGGAACCGGCGGACAGAATGTCAACAAGGTTTCCAGCGCGGTACATTTGCGTTTCAATATTTCGGCATCTTCGCTGCCGGATGATTTCAAGGCGCGGCTGCTTGCGCTGCATGACAACCGCATCACCAGGGACGGCGTGATCATCATCAAGTCACAGGAGTTTCGCAGCCAGGAAATGAACCGTGGCGAGGCATTTCGTCGCCTGAAGGAGCTGGTACAGAGCATAGCTGTACTGCCCGCCATCCGCCGCCCTACCAAACCAACCCGCAGCTCGCAGACAAAACGCATGGACAGCAAGGTAAAACATGGCCTGACCAAAAGCTTGCGCGGCAAAAGAATTGAACAGTAACTTCTAGCCATCCAATTTCCCGGGGAAAATCTCATGGCCATCAAAGCAACCATCTTCAAAGCCAGTCTGCAAATCGCGGATATGGAGCGTCATTACTACCAGGATCATACACTGACCCTTGCACGTCATCCCTCGGAAACGGACGAGCGCATGATGGTGCGCCTGCTTGCCTTCGCCTTGCATGCCCACGAGTACCTGGAATTTGGCCAGGGCATGACTGATGACGATGCTGCGGATCTGTGGCTGAAAGATTTAACCGGCGCCATCAAGCTTTGGATAGACGTCGGCCTGCCCGATGAAAAACTGATCCGCAAAGCCTGCGGGCGATCCGACCAGGTGGTTGTATATGCCTATGGCGGGCGCACTGCCGAGATGTGGTTTGCGCAAAACAGCAGCCAGTTTGAACGGCTCACCAATCTCACGGTAATCAATCTGCCGGTGGAAAGCACACGAGCCATAGCGAAACTGGCGCAGCGCAATATGCAGTTGCAGTGCACCATCCAGGATGGCCAGCTGTGGTTAAGCGACGGCAATGAGAGTGTGCAGGTGGAGCGTTTGCGTCTTAAGGAGCCATCCAGCAGGGGATACTGAGGGAGCCGACCCGACCGCCAGTTTCACCCCTGTATTGTGTATGTATCTTGCGGTGAGCCTGATTTATAAGGACACTTTGCTGTCATCGGGCTGTTCGGGCGGAATACCGCTGGAAGTATTTTTTTCATCCAGTTTGCGTTGCTTTTTCTCTTCCTGCTTCTTCTTTTTTGCTAATTCTTTTTGACGCTTCTCATATTGGAAATTAGGTTGAGCCAATTTGATATCCTTTTGACAATTAAAGTTTGTAAGAAAGCGTCCGATAAGACAGCTATGAATGTCCGCATTTTCACACATCAGTGGGCTTAAAGGCATAAATATATTTATTAATTTAAATTTATGCCCCAAAACACGCTCTGTTTACTGAATGAAACCGTTCGAATATTGCTAAGCTATCACAGTGTGGAGATATTCCAGGGCGGCTGCTTATGGTTAAATTTCCGTAATATCCAAATCGTGCAGGTCTAGCATTCGCTAGCCCAACAATTAAGGAAACAACATGAAATCTAGTTTGTTACGTAAATTGCTAGTGTCATTTCTGGCTTTCGGCGGCGGTGTTGCATTAATTTTCCCCTTTTATGCGGATTTTTTTGTGGAATGGAAGCCGGGCATGCTGCTCTGGTTTGTCCTGGGTTGCCTGGTTGCGGGAATGATGATGGGTGTGGTGAATTACTGGCTGGTGAACTTCATCCTGCTCAGCAAGCTGCGCCGAATCTCGGAAATCGCCAATGCCATATCCAATAAGGATGTTAGCCATACTTGCACCCTTAAAAGCGCGGATACCGTCGGCGAAATCGTCGATAGTTTCAATAAAATGACGGTAAACCTGCGCGATCTTATCGGCCAAACCATCACCCTGAGCCATAAGGTGCACGAAGGCAGCGTCAGCATTGTTCATTTTATGCACGACACGATCTCAAATCTGAATGAGCAACATAGCAAGTCCGGCGAAATTGGCCATGCCGTGGGCAATCTGGCGAAGACCATCGGCGAAATTGCGGATAACTCCAAAGAGGCCGCGGCCAGCGCGCGCGAGGCGGCGCAAGTTGCCCGCGCTGGCGGTAGCGTGGTTGAGCAGAGTGTGCTCGGCATGCGCCAGATCGAAAGCTCAGTCAATCAGGCTGCCGCGTCAATTCAGGAGCTGAATAAACATTCAGAGAGCATCGGACAGACAGTCACGTTGATTAAGGAAATATCTGACCAGACCAATCTGCTGGCGCTTAATGCCGCCATTGAAGCGGCACGTGCGGGTGAACAGGGACGCGGATTTTCGGTGGTGGCCGATGAAGTGCGCAAACTTGCAGAACGTGCAGTCAGTGCCACCAACGAAATCAGCACGATGGTTGTTGCAATACGCCAACAGACAGCGGAAGTCATTAGCCATATGAAGAACAGCAGCGCCGAAGTGCAGACCGGCGTGGAAAATGCAAATCTGGCGGGACAGTCACTGCAAAAGATTGTGAATAGCGTCGCGCAGGTAACCATCATGGTTGAAAGCGTTGCCGCCACAACCGCACGGCAAAAGGAAGACGTCATACGCGTTGAAAGGAATATGGTTGAAATCACCTCGCTGATCGACAAAAGCTCCCATATAATCAAGCAAGGTGAATCAGCCTCGCAAGAGCTGGACATATTGTCCGGCGACCTCAACGGCACGGTGAAAGTGTTCAAGCTGAAATAAGCGACATGCTTAAGCCCTGATTTAAATCGGCAGCGCGAGGACTTTTCCTGCGACTCGCTGGCTTTCCGGATTTTTTTAAAAGCTGGCAAGTCACCTGTAAAAAAATAACCGGAGAATTTGGGTGAAAATTCACCTTCAGGCGACAAGCTGCGTGGCTTTTTGAAGGCACGTTACAGCAGTGCCAGGCACCCAATCCCGACAACGCATTGCATCAGAATGTGAATCAGGCAAGTTAAACTGCCGCAGCGTGTCAGCTAACGCACGTGCAATCGTGTCTATTCCGCAGTTCTTTACCCATTCTTCACCCATGCTTAACCCCCTCTTAACCTGAAAATAGGTAATGTGTACAATGCTTACGAGCAAGGCACCATAGCGCTTGATGCATGCTACTTAATTATTTAATATCGCCCTGTTCATGCTTGAACACGACTGAATCGCCAAATATGAATCTGAATGATTTGCAGCAACAGCACCGTAACCTGCAACAGGTTTCGTTGACTGACACACCCTCTGGCATAAACATAGAGTGTGCAACAGCACAGGAGGCTGTTGCAGCCTGTGCTCAATTCCAGGCATATCTCACAGGGATTGGGATTGAACAGCATGTACAGGTAGGACTTGCCGCAAACAGCAATCTGACGGTCAGCTTCTGTGTGAGCAATGCGTGGGCCGACACCATAGCGGCTGACGGCGACACGCTGCAGCTATGCGCGCAGCTCAAATTCAATACAGAGGATAATCCGGCAGACCTGGAGCAGGAAATTGTGCTGGCGATGCTGCTGAGCCCGGTCCCTTTCCAGTTTCCGAGTTATCAGGAATTGGCTTCGGCGCTGCGCATCCGCAAAAACATCGTCGTCAATGCACGCAAAACAGCGCTGGCATTTAGCACAGAGGCGGCTGAACGCCCGGCCGACTACTGGACTTACAGCGAAGATACCGGCTTTACCATCTTGCCGGGAAAATCGCTTGTTGCCGCACTGCAGAAGGCTACCCAGCCGGATGAATCGGGAAAGCTTTATTCATTTTCATGTTATCGCGCGACTGAATACGTCATTCTGCTTGGCATCGCGCAGGAGCTTGAGCGCTGCAATCCGGAGTTGTTCCATCAACTGCAACAGCAGTGGGAGAAAAAAGCAATCATGTCGGGGAAATTCCACGATGTGTTTCTGCGGGAACATGGTTCCATGAACAAGCCTTTGCCACCGAAATATTATGTTCCCGGAGATCGTCTGTGGTTTCGCAATCCTGACGAGCTGTCGTCGGACATTACCGGATATGAAGGATCGTGGGTGTTCTACCTTGGCGGCGGCTTGTTCACCAACTTCTGGAAACCCAATTCACCCTACACACTGGCGTCGAAGTGCATAGAAATTTACCATTGGCGCAATGGGACTTATCGCGATCAGGCAGGCGAATTACAGATCGATGAGCGTATGGTTGAAGAGCGGGTTGTGCGCTCGATGAATGATCCTGCAGAGGTTGAAAAGATACTGCAGGAAATGCTGCGATTGCGCGAGCCTCAAGGCCTGTTTGGCAATGGCGGCTGCATCGACACCTCCCGCGAGTATCCATGCTGCGTCTGCCCGGACACTTCCGCTATGCCGCTGTAAAACAACTGCGGCCGTTGCGCCTTGCGCGCAGCTGGCCCTAGCGGGAGCTGCCCAGCAACAGCTGCAAGCTGTTCCACCCCGCAGAATCCGCAGCAAGGCCCGCCTTCTCATTGAAGAATTCCGCTGCATGGGCCTGTTCATGCGACGTCAACGGCTCATGCGTCCGCAGTAACTTTTCCAGTACAGTTATATCCGCTTCGGATGCATCGTTTGCAGCCCGGTGCCGTTGCATGATGCGCGCACGCAATGTCTCACTGGCCGCCCGCACAGATGCGATAGCGAACGGAGCCGACATTGCCACGGCGAGCTGTTGAAACTTTGCCCGTTCTTCCTGCTTCAGAAAAGCCGCATCCACGATCACCGTATACCCTGCCCCCAACAGCTCACGCGCCAGATCGTGCAGACGTGCATAAGTGCGCTGCGTGACTTCACTGCTGTACAGATCCATGCCGGTGCTAGCACGGCTGTCTGCCAGCGGACTCAGGCCATACAGGCGCTTGCGCTCTACATCAGAGCGCAGGCGAATCGCCTGCAAGCGCTCCAGTGCAATTTGCGCAAAAGTAGTCTTGCCCGACCCAGGCAAGCCGTGGGTGATGATCAGTACGGCTTTTTTTCGGGCGAAGCAGTCAGCCGCCAGTTCGAGATAGTTGCTGCAGCTGTCCTGCGCCTGTTTCAAGGCACGCGCTGATATACCCGGCTGTGCGGCGCGAATGGCGCTGACCTTGGCCCGCACCATCGCGCGATAGGCAATATAGAAACGCAGCACCTTGATACCTGCGTAATCGCCTGTCGCTTCAAGCCAGGCATTAAGGAAGCGCCACGCAAGGTCAGCACGCCCATAATGCAGCAGATCCATCACGGTGAAGGCGACTTCGCTCATCACGTCTATCCAGCGCAACCGGGGATTGAACTCGATACCATCGAAAGGGACGGGCTGATCATCGACCAGGACGATATTGCCAAGATGGAGATCGCCATGACATTCGCGCACGTAGCCCTGCAGCAGGCGCAGCCCAAACAGGCTGCGGTGCGCGGCATATTCGCTGTCGCTGGCGCTGCGCAAGGCGGCGAGGCTGGCGACAGTGCGAGGCTCCGTCAGCAAGGCTTGAAGTTGCGCAAAATTCTGTTCCGCATCGAGGCGGATAATTTCGGGGGTGCCGAATGAAGAATCAACTCCGGCTGCTGGCAAGTTACCATGGAAGCGCGCCATCGTGGCGGCCAGGCTGTCTATATGCTGCGGCAGAATCTTATTGTGTGCCAGCAGCCTGTCCAGCTGTCTGGAGACGGCGAAACGGCGCATCCTGACCGCATACTCCATGGCTGGCTGTGCGCCCAAAACAGGGTTTACGCTGCCGCCGCCGATGGGTATGACGCCGAGGTAAATCTTCGGCGCCAGACGCCGGTTAAGGCGTATTTCCTCCTCACAAAAATATTGTCGTGCTTGCAGGCTGCTGAAATTGAGGAATCCCAAATCGACAGCCTTTTTAATCTTGTATGCGTAATGCCCTGCCAACAGCACCCACGATATATGCGTCTCCACCAGCCGTGCGCTCTTTGTCGCCACTTTCCCGCGCAGGCTGTCCAGCAAAGCATGGACTAGCCTGCTTTGCGTAATATAATCAGCTTGTCGCGCCTTATCCATAGAATCATTTTCGGCCGGGTTGCGTGGTTCTGCGGGTATTCTAGCCCGAAAGGGCCATATTGACGTGAATAGCGGCAGCAAAGGCATTAGCTAATTAAAGGGTTGCATTAATCGGTGAGCCTTCCTATAATGCTCGACTTTTATAGCAAGCCAAATTCTCAAGGGGTCACCATGGCAAATAGCGCGCAAGCCAGAAAACGTGCAAGACAATCAGACAAGCAACGCCTGCATAACAATAGCCTGCGTTCTGAACTGCGTACCGCAATCAAGGCTGTAGCCAAAGCCATCGAAGCCGGCGACAAAGCTGCTGCTCAAGCTGTATTCAGCGCATCGACCAGTGTAGTTGATTCTATCGCTGACAAAAAGATAGTTCACAAGAACAAAGCTGCTCGTCACAAGAGCCGCCTGTCTGCAGCTATCAAGGCAATGGCCTAAGCCAGGGTAGAATAAGTATCAGATAGCAGATGCCTGAGTCGTAACTTACGGCAGAACTGCAGCAAAAGGCCGACACATTGTCGGCCTTTTGCGTTTTCAACCAGTTAAGAAAAAAATTATACTTGCCTTGAACATGCAATTCAGGACAACATCCGTTTTTCAACTTTTTATATAGCGGTTTAATCGCCCCATACGCCATGTCGCACTTGATGAACACATACGCCCGTCAGCCTGTTGCCTTTACCCATGGCAAAGGAACCCGTCTCTGGGACAGCAAGGGTGCTGAGTATCTGGATGCTTTGGCCGGTATTGCGGTCAATACCTTGGGCCATGCGCACCCCCGCTTTACCGCTGCGCTTTCCGCGCAGATCGGCAAGCTGATGCATGTCTCCAATGTGTACCAGGTCCCCGAACAGGAACAGCTTGCCGACCAATTGTGTGCGTTATCCAAGATGCAGGAAGTGTTTCTGTGCAACTCTGGCTGCGAGGCAAATGAAGCTGCCATCAAGCTCGCGCGCCTGTATGGCCACAAGCAGGGCATCGACACCCCCACCATTATCGTGATGGAAAAGGCTTTTCACGGACGCACGCTGGCGACCCTGTCGGCCACCGGCAACCGCAAGGTGCAGGCCGGCTTTGAGCCGCTGGTTAAGGGTTTTGTGCGCGTTGCATACGACGATCTGGCCGCGATTGAACAGGTTGCCGCACATACCCCCAATATCGTGGCCGTGCTGGTAGAGCCAATTCAGGGCGAAGGCGGCATACGCATCGCCGATATTGCCTATATGCAAGGGCTGCGCAAAATTTGCGATCAGAAGAACTGGCTGCTGATGCTGGACGAGGTGCAATGCGGCATCGGCCGCACCGGAACGTGGTTTGCGCATCAGCACGCAGCTATCCTGCCGGACGTGATGACGCTGGCCAAGGGCTTGGGCTCGGGCATGCCGATCGGCGCCTGTATCGCTGCCGGCAAGGCAACGGGCACCTTCCAGCCCGGCAATCATGGCTCTACCTTTGGCGGCAACCCGCTCGCCTGCACGGCTGCCAGCACCACGCTCAGCATCATCGAAGACGACAAGCTGATGGCGAACGCCCACAGCGTCGGCGAATTCCTGCTGCAGGGATTTAAAACACGCCTGGGACATCTTCCCGGGGTGGTGGAAATTCGCGGCCAGGGCCTGATGCTGGGCATCGCACTAGCCCAGCCCTGCGGCGCACTGGTAGGACGCGCGCTGGAGCAGGGCTTGCTGATCAACGTTACCGCCGACAGCGTCGTCCGTTTGCTGCCGTCGCTGATTTTCTCGCAGGCCGACGCCCAGCAATTGCTCGACAAACTGTGCCCGCTGATCACTGATTTTGTATCACAGGGTGCATAACATGTCGCCGATCAAGCATTTTTTGCAGTTAAAAGATCTAAGCCGCGACGAATTTGAACATATCTTCGCCCGCACCCGCATCATCAAGCAGCGCTTCAAGGCCTACCAGCCTTACCATCCGCTGGCTGACCGCACCCTGGTGATGATCTTCGAGAAAAGCTCCACCCGCACCCGCCTGTCGTTTGAGGCAGGCATGCAGCAGCTGGGCGGTTCCGCGATTTACCTGAATACCCGCGATACCCAGCTGGGGCGCGGTGAGCCGGTCGAAGACGCAGCACAGGTGATCTCGCGCATGAGCGATATCGTGATGATCCGCACCTTCGAACAGGGCATCATCGAGCGCTTTGCCGCCAATTCGCGCGTACCCGTGATCAACGGCCTGACCAACGAATACCACCCCTGCCAGATTCTGGCTGACATCTACACCTACATCGAACAGCGCGGCTCCATCCAGGGCAAGACCGTCGCCTGGATCGGCGACTCCAACAACGTGTGCAACACCTGGCTACAGGCGGCCGAAATTTTCGATTTTAACGTGCACGTATCCACCCCGCCCGGCTATGAAGTCGAGCCGGAACGCGCAGGGCTGTTCGGCGAAGACCATTACGAAGAGTTTACCGACCCGATGGACGCTGCACGCGGCGCCGATCTGGTGACCACCGACGTGTGGACCAGCATGGGCTTTGAACGCGAGAACGATGCGCGGCGCAAGGCCTTTGCCGACTGGATCGTGGACGTGGAGATGATGTCGGTCGCCAAGCCCGATGCGCTGTTCATGCACTGCCTGCCCGCGCACCGTGGTGAGGAAGTCGATGCGCTGGTTATCGACGGCCCGCAAAGCGTGGTTTGGGATGAGGCAGAAAACAGATTACACGTACAAAAAGCGCTCATGGAGTATCTGCTACTGGGAAAGGTAAACACATGAGCAAAACGTGGATGCAATCTGTTTCGGTGAAGGCTAATGTGAGCGAAGCGAACGTTAAGACCGTAAGGTCGGCCGAAGCCAAAACAGGCTGCATGTGCAGAAGGCGCTGATGGAATACCTGTTGCTGGGACGCGTGAACACATAATCAAGTAGGGTGCGCCGTGCGCACCATGGTGCGTATGACGCACCCTACGCATATCAATTTACCAATCTTTTAGTTGAGACAAATAACAATGAGCGATATCAAAAAAGTCGTCCTCGCCTATTCCGGCGGTCTGGATACTTCAGTCATTCTCAAGTGGCTGCAAGACACCTATCAATGCGAAGTGGTCACCTTTACCGCCGACATCGGCCAGGGTGAAGAGCTGGAGCCGGCGCGCAAGAAAGCGCTGCAGTTCGGCATCAAGCCGGAAAATATTTTCATCGACGACCTGCGCGAAGAATTCGTGCGCGATTTTGTGTTCCCGATGTTTCGCGCCAACACCGTGTACGAGGGCGAATACCTGCTCGGCACCTCGATCGCACGCCCGCTGATTGCCAAGCGCCAGATTGAAATCGCCAGCAAGACCGGCGCGCAGGCGGTATCGCACGGCGCCACCGGCAAGGGCAACGACCAGGTGCGCTTCGAGCTGGGCTACTATGCACTGAACCCCGCCATCAAGGTGATTGCACCCTGGCGCGAGTGGGATCTGCTGTCGCGCGAAAAGCTGATGGCCTATGCGGAAAAGAACGGCATCCCCATCGACATGAAGCACAAGCAGGGCGGCTCGCCCTACTCCATGGACGCCAACCTGCTGCATATCAGCTTTGAAGGCCGCCATCTGGAAAACCCGGCCGCCGAGGCCGAAGACAGCATGTGGCGCTGGACGGTATCGCCGGAAAAGGCGCCCGATGCGGCCGAATATCTGGATATTGAATATAAACAAGGAGATATCGTTGCGCTAAACGGCAAGCCGTTAAGCCCGGCGCAAGTCCTGACCCAGCTCAATGCGCTCGGCGGCAAGCACGGTATCGGCCGCCTGGATCTGGTGGAGAACCGTTACGTCGGCATGAAATCGCGCGGCTGTTATGAAACCCCGGGCGGCACCATCATGCTGAAGGCGCACCGCGCCATCGAATCGATCACGCTGGACCGCGAAGTGGCGCACCTCAAGGATGACCTGATGCCGCGCTACGCCAGCATGATTTACAACGGCTACTGGTGGAGCCCGGAGCGCCGCGCGCTGCAGACCCTGATCGACGACACACAGACGAATGTGAATGGCTGGGTACGCGTCAAGCTGTACAAGGGCAATGTGATTGTGGTTGGTCGCGATTCCAAAACCAACTCATTGTTTGACCCCACCATCGCTACCTTCGAGGATGACAAGGGCGCTTACGACCAGAAGGATGCGGCTGGCTTTATCAAGCTGAATGCGCTGCGCATGCGCATCGCTTCAAAATTAAACATGAAAAAATAATTCAATAAATTCAACGAGATAGAAATGTCAGATAAATTCGAAAATATCAGCGTCGTCAAAAAATCCAATGTCTTTTTTGACGGCAAATGCGTATCACACTCCGTGCTGTTTCCCAATGGCACGCGCAAGACGGTCGGCGTTATCCTGCCGGGCAGCCAGCTCACCTTTAACGTGGGCACGCCGGAAGTGATGGAAATCACCAGCGGCTCATGCGAAGTTAAAATCGCCGGCGAATCTGCCTTCAAGACCTACACGCCCGGCATGCAATTCAGCGTGTCCGCCAACAGCAGTTTTGAAATACACGCCAAAGATACCGTAGACTACGTCTGCAGCTTTGAATAAAAACTCAAACTTTGCGAGCAGCCGCTTCGCGACTTGCCGCACTTAGAATTTTGAGTTTTTAAAACATATACAAGTAAGGAACCAGCCATGCCAACATTCGACATTGTTTCGGAAATAGACAAGACCGAAGTAAAAAATGCGGTCGAGCAGACCAACAAGGAAGTCAGCACCCGCTTCGACTTCAAGGGTTCCGATGCGCGTATCACACAGGCAGAACTGGTGCTCACGGTACACGCCGACAATGAGTTTCAGCTGGATCAGGTGCAGGACATTCTTAACAACAAGCTGACCAAACGCGGTGTCGATATCAAATGCCTGGAGATCAGCGAAAAAATCGAAAAGGTCAGCGGCAACAAGGTAAAACGCGATTGCACGGTCAAGACAGGCGTGGAGATTGAGCTGGCTAAAAAGATTGTCAAACTGTTTAAAGACAGCAAAATGAAAGTGCAGGCCAGCATACAGGGCGATACTGTGCGCGTCACCGGCAAGAATCGCGATGACCTGCAAGAGGCCATCGCCTTCACCAAAAAGTCGATCTCCGACTTTCCGTTGCAGTATCAAAACTTCCGCGACTAAGCTCGACTCTTTGAAATCGAGGGTGGCTTTGAAAGCCCTCTGTGTATCGCGTGTTCGCCTAACACTGCTCGTTTCCTCGCTGCTGATTGGGCACATCGGCAGCGCGCACGCGACAGACCCCGCCCCTCCCTAC
Source organism: Gallionellaceae bacterium (assembly GCA_035531075.1). Classification (GTDB taxonomy): domain Bacteria; phylum Pseudomonadota; class Gammaproteobacteria; order Burkholderiales; family Gallionellaceae; genus 39-52-133. Next base: position 174,482 of record DATKTO010000031.1, on the reverse strand, counting down.
CCCGATCTCCTGCTGGACGATATTCAGCATGTCGTGACAGAGCCCTCACGCTGGCAAAGCCGGGAATGGACAAACTTCGGCTGGGCCAGCCTGGCTGTGGTGGGCACCGCCATTGTGATTGACGACCCGCTGCGCGATGCCATGCGCCGCCAGGCAAAAGATAATGGCTTTATGCTGAATATCGAGCGCTTTGGCGCGGAATATTCGCTCGGCGTTGTCGGTGGATTTTATCTGGCGGGCAGCGTGGCTGGCAATGACACGGCCCTCATGGTGGCTCAGGATGGCTTCACCGCCAGTATCATTGCCAGCGGCCTGATCACGCCTGCCATCAAGGTTGCCACCGGCCGCAGCCGCCCGTATGAAAATGCCGGCACGAACGATTTTAATGCATTAGGTGCGAACAAGTTAAATTCATCCTTTCCTTCCGGACACACCACTGAAGCGTTCGCACTGGCCTCAGTCATCTCGGCTCACTACGAGGAAACCTGGATTAAAAGTTCAGCCTATACGGTGGCTACACTGGTCGGTGTAGCACGCACTTACCACGACGCTCACTTCGCCTCCGATGTGCTTGCCGGTGCGATAATCGGCAACTGGGTCGGGCAAAGCGTGGTGGCACGCAACCGGGTGTATCGTTCCCATGCGATGCTGCTACTCCCCTACACCACAGATAATTTGACAGGCCTGCGCCTGACCGGGAATTTTTAAGGTTACAATAGTATTCGTGGTTTTTTACTCTTTCCAATTAATTTAAAAACATTTGGAGTCGTTATGCCGGAACAATCTTCTCTGCTTGATGAAATAAAAGAGTTACTGCTGAACAGTACGCTGCTAAACCACCTGCCACCCGCCGAAATCCTTTCTGCTACGCCCTATTTCAGCATCAGCCATATTAAAAGGGATAAGGCGATCTTCGAGGAAGGCGACGAGGGCACCTTCATGTGCCTCATCACCGAGGGGTCTGTTTCTGTACAGAAAGCCAACCAGGATGGCGAAAATATTGAACTGGCCAAACTGCCAAAAGACCGCACAATCGGTGAAATGGCGGTACTGGATGGCGAGCGTCGCTCTGCAACATGTTTTGCTGCAAGCGACTGCACCCTGTTGATTTTAACCACAGAGTCACTGGAAAAAATGATCCTTGAAACCCCCAGAATCGCCGCCAAGGTCATACGCGCCATCGCTGTTTCGCTGTCGCGCAGACTGCGCATGGCGGACGGCAAACTGGTCGATTATCAAGTCTAACCTTATGCTGCTTCAGCTCTAGAGCCTGTTGCCACAGCACTGCAATAGCGCCACGCATGGCTTTGCATTTTTCAGGAGTTAATCATGTCCACAGTCCTCGTTCCGCTCGCTCAAGGTTGCGAAGAAATTGAAGCTGTCACGGTCATCGACATTTTGCGTCGCGCCGGCATTACGGTGGTCAGTGCGGGTCTGGATGCACAGCCGGTGCGCGCCAGCCGCGGCACGGTTTTGATTCCGGATACCACGCTTGAGGCGGCGCTTAAACAATCCTACGATATGGTGGTATTGCCCGGCGGGCAGCCCGGCACCAACAATCTGACCGCAGATGCACGAATTCTGACCCTGCTAAACAGCATGTCCAAACAGAATAAATATGTTTGTGCCATCTGCGCGGCCCCCTCCGTGCTGGCAACAGCCGGACTGCTTGATGGCAAACGCGCCACCGCCTTCCCGGGTGCGCTGGATGCCTTTCCCAAGGTGCAGCTGCAGGCAGGAGCAGTAGTTGAAGATGGAAAATTCATCACCTCGCGCGGGCCGGGTACGGCGATGGATTTTGCACTGATCCTGGTGGAAAGACTGGCCGGAAAGGCCAAACGCGAGGAAGTCGAAGCCGGATTGGTGCGCTGATTTGAACACCCTGATGGCCAAACTGCCACCGTCTGTCACTGCGCTGCTGCTGCAATCATTGGCCTTTCTGCTAGCCTTGTTGTGCCTGCGCATTGCCAGCCTGTCGCCGCAGCCGCTGGTTTTCGCCTTGCTCGTAGGCGCCCTCGCCGCAGTCCTCAGCCACTTTGCAGGCCTTGCGCGCTGGTGGTTGCCGATCCAGCTGCTGTTTGCCCCCGCAGTGGTGTTGATGCTGAAACTGCATCTACCTTCCGGATTTTTCCTTGCAGCATTTCTGGTCATGCTGGTGGTTTACTGGAGCACTTTTCGCAGCCAGGTACCGCTGTATCTGTCCAGCAAGAGGGTATGGCAGACGCTGGAAGAACTCTTGCCACCTGCCGACCTGTCCAGCCCAGCCAGCCAGCCTCCCTCTGCCGGAACAGGCAACAATTTCACCTTCATGGATATGGGTTCGGGCATGGGTGGCGTATTGACCCATCTGGCCTCTGTACGCCCGGACGGCCTCTACTGCGGCGTAGAAAACGCACCCTTGCCTTATTTGCTGAGCCGGTTAAGAATTAAATTGGGCAACTATTCCAATTGCCGGGTGCAGTGGGGCAGCCTGTGGACGTGCAATCTTGCGCCATACGATGTGGTGTTCGCCTACCTGTCACCGGTACCGATGGCACAGTTGTGGCATAAAGTAAAACAAGAGATGCGCCCAGGCACATTATTTATCAGCAACTCGTTCGCAGTACCGGAGCATCCGCCGCAGTACTCAATCACCCTGGATGATATGCATCACTCAACCCTGCATATCTGGCATATGTAGGCGAAGGCCTGCTTTTTTTCCTCTCAACTTCTATACCCTGATTCCCTGCAAGAAACCCGCATACGCGGGCTTCCGGCCCAAATTAGCCGCGACAGGAAAATTCAACATGCACAAATACTTCACATTCTGCCGTTTTTTGGTTAGGATACGGACTTCGAACCTGTCGCACCTCCCAATCAACCCCGCAATACAAACACTTTTAGCACAATCATTCGTCAATAATAAATAAAGCGAGACACACTATGAGCGAACATATCCGTTACATTACTGATGCAACCTTTGCTGCCGAAGTACTGCAATCTCCTCTGCCTGTGCTGGTTGATTACTGGGCGGAGTGGTGCGGTCCCTGCCGCATGATTGCGCCGATTCTGGATGAGGTATCTCAAGAGTATGCAGGCCGCCTCAACGTCGCAAAAGTAAATATTGACGAGAACCAGGCCACCCCGGCCAAGTACGGTGTACGCGGCATCCCTACGCTGATGCTGTTCAAGAATGGCAACATTGAAGCCACAAAGGTTGGCGCCCTGTCCAAATCCCAACTAACTGCTTTTATTGACAGCCATATCTGATCTGTATAACCTCACTGTCCTGATTGTCTTCTATCCTCAACAGAGTAAAAAATCAAACATAAATCTCGCAAGACAGCCCAGGCAGTGACTTTCCCGCATCAACCGAACTGACTGTAACAATCTCCTCGGATCTCTCTGAACCTCCCTGGCCAATTCTCCTAAAACTTCGCCCTCCCATATCCCACCCTATGCATTTATCTGACCTTAAAACCAAACACGTCACCGAACTGGTAGACATGGCCCTCGCCATGAATATCGATAATGCCAGCCGCATGCGCAAACAGGATCTGATCTTCGCCATGCTTAAAAGTTATGCGAAAAATGGCGAAAGCATTTTCGGCGAAGGTACGCTGGAAGTGCTGCCCGATGGCTTCGGATTCCTGCGTTCGCCTGACACTTCGTATCTGGCCAGCCCGGATGACATCTATGTCAGCCCGAGCCAGGTGCGACGTTTCAACCTGCATACCGGTGACTCGATCGAGGGCGAGATACGCACCCCCAAGGATGGCGAACGCTATGTAGCGCTGGTCAAGGTTGACAAGGTCAACTCCGAGCCGCCCGAAAACGCAAAGAACAAGATTCTGTTTGAAAACCTGACACCGCTGTTTCCGACCCAGCAGATGATCCTGGAACGAGACATCCGCGCAGAGGAAAACATCACCGGCCGCATCATCGACATGATTGCGCCGATCGGCAAAGGCCAGCGCGGCCTGCTGGTCGCATCGCCCAAATCCGGCAAGACCGTGATGCTGCAACATATCGCGCATTCGATTTCAGCCAACTACCCGGATTCTCACCTGATCGTGCTGCTGATCGACGAGCGTCCGGAAGAGGTGACTGAAATGCAGCGCACCGTGCGCGGCGAGGTAGTCGCATCGACCTTCGATGAACCCGCCACACGCCACGTACAGGTTGCCGAAATGGTGCTGGAGAAAGCCAAACGTTTGGTGGAACACAAAAAGGACGTGGTCATCCTGCTCGACTCCATCACCCGGCTGGCACGCGCCTACAACACCGTGATCCCGTCTTCCGGCAAGGTGCTGACCGGCGGTGTGGATGCCAACGCGCTGCAGCGCCCCAAGCGCTTCTTTGGTGCGGCGCGCAACGTGGAAGAAGGCGGCTCGCTCACCATTATCGCCACCGCGCTGGTCGATACCGGCTCGCGCATGGACGATGTGATCTACGAGGAGTTCAAGGGTACCGGCAATATGGAGATACACCTCGAACGCCGTATGGCCGAGAAGCGTATCTACCCTGCCATCAACGTCAACCGTTCCGGCACCCGCAAGGAAGAGCTGCTGATCAAGGCTGACGTGCTGCAGCGCATATGGGTTTTGCGCAAGTTGCTGTATCCAATGGATGAACTGGAAGCGATGGAGTTCTTGATGGACAAAATCAAGGCTACAAAAGGCAATGCCGATTTCTTTGATTCGATGCGCCGCTAGCCCGGTTAAAAAGTTGAGGGTTTAAAAACCATTTGGAAGGCGGGTAAAGTTTATGTATAATGCGCGGCTCTGAAAAAGTAATGCGCTGCGCGATGCGATGCGCAGGAAAACCGAATTTTAAGCGAGGTTGTCATGTACGCAGTAATTAAGACCGGCGGTAAGCAATACCGTGTAATCAAGGGTGAAACCCTGAAAATTGAATCCCTGGACGGCGATGTCGGCAGTGCGATCGTGTTTGACAAAGTGCTGATGCTGGGCGATGGCGACAAGGTATCTGTCGGCAAGCCTCTGCTGGTTGGCGCGACTGTCACTGCGACCATCCTGGCCAACGGCCGTCATGACAAAGTAAAGATCTTCAAGATGCGTCGTCGTAAGCATTACCAGAAGCATCAAGGACATCGTCAAAACTACACCGAGATCCGTATCGACGGATTCAAGGCTTAATTCTGAAGGAGTAGCAAAATGGCATCGAAAAAAGGCGGAGGCAGTACCAGTAACGGCCGCGACTCGCACTCGAAACGACTGGGTGTTAAAGCCTACGGCGGTGAATTGATTAGCGCGGGCAGCATCATTATTCGTCAACGCGGCACAGAATTTCACGCTGGCGACAACGTTGGCATGGGCAAGGATCACACGCTGTTTGCCAAGATCACCGGCAAAGTTCAGTTTGCGATCAAGGGCGCATCGAAACGCAGAACAGTCATTGTAGTTCCTGCGTAAGCAAAACGACACTGATCACAAGCCCTATCGCAAGGTAGGGCTTTTTTCGTTTTAAACTAACACCTGAAAAGCCTAATCATTCCGCAGATGACCGGGTTCAAGCAAACTGAGCAGCCAGGTTGTACTAATAGTTTCTGGCTCTCAAAATCTGCGGACAATTGCCTTTTAGGAAAAAAATGAAGTTTATCGACGAATCACAAATTGAAGTAATCGCAGGCGATGGTGGCAAAGGTGCCGCCAGCTTCAGACGCGAAAAGTATATCGCCAAGGGCGGTCCCGATGGCGGCGATGGCGGCTGGGGCGGCTCAGTCTATGCCGTCGCGGATCGCAACATCAACACTCTGGTGGACTACCGTTTCGCCCGCATGCACCGCGCCAGGAACGGCGAGTCCGGCAGCGGCGCGGATTGTTACGGCAAGGGCGCGGACGATGTGATTCTGCGCATGCCGGTGGGCACGGTGATTACTGACCTAACCAGTGGCGAGATAATTGCCGACCTGACTCACGATGGCGACAAGGCACTGCTCGCCCAGGGCGGCAAGGGCGGCCTCGGCAACTTGCACTTCAAGTCCAGCACCAACCGCACCCCGCGTCAGACTACGCCTGGCGGCGAAGGCGAGCGCCGCGAATTGAAACTGGAACTCAAGGTGCTGGCCGACGTGGGCCTGCTGGGCATGCCTAACGCGGGCAAATCAACCTTTATTCGCGCCGTGTCAGCCGCGCGCCCAAAAGTGGCCGACTACCCTTTCACAACACTGCATCCCAACCTCGGTGTGGTGCGCGTGTCTGCTGAAAAAAGCTTCGTCATCGCCGACATACCCGGACTGATAGAAGGCGCAGCGGAAGGCCACGGACTGGGCCACCAGTTCTTGCGCCATCTGGCGCGCACCCGCCTGTTGCTGCATATTGTCGATATTGCACCGATGTACGAAGGCGTTGACCCGGTACATGAGGCGCGTGCCATTCTGAACGAACTCAGAAAATACGACGAGTCGCTGTATGAGAAACCGCGCTGGCTGGTTTTGAACAAGGTCGACCTGCTGGATAACCGCGAAGAAAGAATTGCGGCTTTCCTCAAGGAATTCGGCAAGGACACGCGCTACTTTGTAATTTCTGCGATCAATGGCGACGGCTGCAAGGAGCTGACCTATGCCATCATGGAATACCTGAACGAGATTGCAGCGCAGGAAGCGGCTAATGCGCCAGCGCCTGCAGTAATAGCAGCAGCGGAAGAACCGGTAAAAATATACAATCCACTGGACGATAATTAATTCCAATTACAGATAAGAAGCGGAATATCGTAGGGTGCGTCCCACGCACCAAATACAGAGGTGCGTGGGACACACCCTACGTCAATTGTTCATGCTCTTAAATAAAAATGGAATAAGCGGATATCCCGTAAGCGATTTATAGGATTTTTAATACACATGCAAACCGTCTTAACCCAAGCCAGACGCATCGTCGTCAAAGTAGGCAGCAGCCTCGTTACCAACCAGGGTGAAGGGCTGGACAGAAAAGCGATCAGCAACTGGGCGCAACAAATCGCCGTGCTGCGCAAGTCGGGGCTTGAAGTTGTCGTTGTTTCCTCGGGTGCGATTGCCGAAGGCATGCAGCGTTTGGGCTGGAAGGTGCGCCCCAGCGCAGTGCATGAACTGCAGGCCGCTGCTGCAGTGGGGCAGATGGGCCTGGTGCATGTCTATGAAAGCTGCTTCATCGCGCACGAGCTGCGCACCGCACAGGTCCTCCTCACCCATGCCGACCTCACCGACCGCGAGCGTTACCTCAACGCCCGCTCCACCCTGCGCACCCTGCTCACCCTTGGCGTCATCCCCATCATCAACGAAAACGACACCGTCGTGACCGATGAAATCAAGTTCGGCGACAACGACACGCTGGGCGCACTCGTTGCCAACCTGATCGAGGCCGACGTGCTGGTCATTCTTACCGACCAGACCGGCCTCTATACCGCAGATCCGCGCAAGGATCCCAGTGCCACGCTGGTCAGCCTTGCCGAAGCAGGCGATGTAAAACTGGAAGCCATGGCAGGCGGCGCCGGCAGCTCTATCGGCCGCGGCGGCATGCTCACCAAAATTTTGGCGGCCAAACGCGCTGCGCGCAGCGGCGCCCACACCGCCATTGCCTCCGGCCACGAGCCCAACGTGATGCCGCGCCTGATGCAGGGTGAAAGCATAGGCACCCTGCTCACCGCCCAGCAAATGGGGCTGGATGCACGCAAGCAATGGCTGGCAGATCACCTGCAAGTCGTCGGCAAAATCATGCTGGATGCGGGTGCCGTGCACGCCTTGCGCAATGAAGGCAAGAGCCTGCTGTCCATAGGCGTCAGTGCAGTTTCAGGGGAATTTCAGCGCGGTGCCGTGGTGGCAATCCTGGATAACAGCGGCCACGACATTGCGCGCGGCCTGATCAACTACAACGCCAGCGAAGCGCGTCGCATCGCACGCCATGCCAGCAGCGAGATCGAAGCCATCCTCGGCTACGTAGACGAACCCGAGCTCATTCATCGAGACAATCTCGTGTTGCTTTAGCAACACGAGATTGCGGTGAAGGCTAACTTGCAGAGCAAGTTAAACCGCGTAGCGGTGGCCGCAGCCACAATCTGTTGCTTTAGCAATACCAGGTTGCGGTGCAGGCAAGCCTGTTTCATCCCAATTTATTTCATAGTTGTTTCAATACAACGACAACTATCGTAGGGTGCGTCCCATGCACCAATGCCTGTGGTGCGTGGGATGCACCCTACGAGTCCTGCTTCTGACCTGGTAGTAACCCACGAAGCGGTGACCCTGGGCACAAGTTCTGCTGTGATCAGCTTTACCAGTCGCGGAATGAAACGCCCAAGCCCAGCGTTGTCTGTAAGAAATTATAGTCAATCAGGCTTTCGCCATAACCGGAAGTGAACTGAATATGCAGCTTGGTCGACTTGCTCACTGTAACTGGGGTGGCCCAATCCACCTGCACAAAGCCACGGTTCTCGCCTGATCTGAGATTGTTGCGCAGGGTCAGATCAACCACCTGACTGCGATCCAGCGGTTCCCAGCGCAATGTCGCTTCAGCCCGGCCGACGTATTCCTCGATATCCGGATTGTCATCATTTGCGATATTTTCGGGTATGCGCCACCAGCCCCGCAGCATCAAAGACAATGTGTCGGTTTCCCATCCGCCTTGCACATAGGTGCGATTCCAGCTGCGCGAGCCAGTTAAATCGCGGCCATTGGATTCATGCACATACCCCAGATTGATGAGTTTCAAGCCGTATTGATTGCCCGTGCTGAACGTGACCATCAATTCGGGTTCGTAATTGGTTTCACGGAACGGTGATGAGTTGCCGGCATTAAATGCCTGCCAGTTTGATTGCTGGGTATATGCCGCCCAGAGGCGAAATCCGGTCAATCCCAAAAAATTAATCTTTACCGGATTCAATACCTTTGCTTTCTGGCTGAACTGAAATTTCAGCTCGGTGATCTCAATATCCAGGGGAGCAACGGCTGCAGCATGTGTGGGAGAGTACGGTTGCGCATTTGCCTCGCCGCTTCGGCGCACAATCAAATAGGAAATCCGGTGTGGCCTGAGCGGAGACTGACTGTCTCCCAACAATTCATCATCCCGGTTATCCAGATCCCATGTTCGCGTGAGGTAGCTGCGTGTTGCCGCTGCTGCAATGGCACCGGCCTGAGCAGCGTCATAGCATTTCAGCCGCTCCTGATCGTCAGTCTGGCTTGCACACTGCATCAGTTCGTCGCCGGCAGCACAAAAGACTGGGGCCATCAAGGCAAGAGCCAACAATATTCGCGCACCTGACACTGTGGCTCTCATGCAATCAATATTCTGAATTTATTCATTTTTTACTGCATATCCGATTTTTTTTGCAGGCTGCGGGGCGCACATTCGCCTGCTTGCGCCCTCCTACCCCGCGTGCATTGTGGGGCTGGCGGCTGGTGATGCAAGCGCTGCGGCGAGTCGCGGCAAACTGCAACAATTGTGTAACACAATTAGACGACAATCAATTCCAGGGATCGGGCCTATAACGCCAGCTACCGCCGCGCCACCCTGCCCATAAACGACAAAACTTACTTCAAACGGGAATATGACACTTCAAAATCAATTGCGCATCATGACCATGGCGACCATTGCAGGCCTCCTCCTCGTCATCATTATTGTCACGATAAATCTGAATCTGTTGCGACGCGAGTTTGACCAATATCAGTCCACGCAAATCATTGACAAAAGCCTGCTCGAAATCAAGGCAACATCGCTCGCCATCGCCAGAGCCGATCCAATTCTACCGGATACGAAGGACAGGTTGCAGAAAACTGATGAACACATACATGAATTGCACCACCTGGTCATCAGCCTGTCTGCAGACAATGATGCGCTTAGTCAAATAGCCACAATAGTCAAGGCATGGGATGTATACGCAAAAGGTTTTTACGGCGCAATAAACATTGCGTCAGATAGTCCGGCTGATGCCCTGCAGATTCCGGATGCACTATTCAAAGCCACCCTGGAGCCAATGGTCACCGATCTTGACGCAATGCTGGCAAAGAACAGTTCTGAAGAAAGTGCATTCGGTAAAAAGATAAAATCCGACATGGCCCAGGTTCTCTGGATTGTGCTTGTACCACTGATTCTGGCGGGAGTTATCGTTACCCTGTTCCAGCTATTCTTCAATCGCAGACTGCAGAAACGGGTAGAAGATATTTCCCGTGTAGTTGATCATCTGCATCGCGGCGATTTAAGCCGCCGCTTGCCTGCCGCAAATAACGATGAAATCAGCCAGATGGCTAAAACCATCAACCGGTTTATAGCGCGGTTCGAAAGCATTTTGCGCGATGTGCATATGTCGGCAGATCAAACAAAAAAAACCGCCCACGACATCAGCGCGATGACGACAACGGTGACGTCCAATGCCAAGGCACAGTCTGACAAGGTATTCAAAGTCAGCAGCGCCGTTGACGAGATGGGCATCACCATCCGGGAAATCGCGGGTAACGCATCCTCTGCTGCAGGCGCGAGCAATGAAGCAATGGGGCTGGTCAAAACGGGCACAGAGACCGGCCGCAGCACCATTGCCGCTCTGGCACGCATTCATGCAACAGTCAGCTCTTCTGCGGTTACCATCAGTGAACTGAGCTCTTCGCTGCTTCGCATAGGAACAGTGAGTAACATGATCAAGGAAATTGCCGAACAAACCAACCTGCTGGCTCTGAATGCCGCAATTGAAGCTGCACGCGCCGGCGAACAGGGGCGAGGATTCGCTGTCGTCGCCGACGAAGTCAGAAAGCTCGCCGAACGAACTGCCTCCTCGACCACTGATATAGCAAACATCGTCAAGGTGATACAGGCCGGCACCATGCTGGCTACTGAAGCAATGACACAGGCTAGCGATGAAGTAAGCCAGGGCGTGCGCCATGGCGAAAAAATGGGGCAAGTTCTTGAAAAAATTGACCGCTCTGTGTATCTGGTTACCGAAATCATGCGCCAGATTGCAACGGCGACAGAGGAGCAATCGGCTGTAGGTACGGAAATAGCTGCCAATATCGATACGGTGGCAACCATAACCGCATCCACAGCCAATGATATAGAACGTGCCCGCAATGCGATGATGGAGCTGGTACAGACCTCCAGAACATTGCATGAAGCAGTGGGCCAATTTAATCTGTCGGCCGCTGCATGATTACTTGCCATGCTTACGCAGAGCCGGAGATAAACACAGATCCCTGGCAATCTGCACAGGCATACTCAAGCGGCTGCCTGAAAATTAATCCTCCATCCAGCACAAATAAAAACGGCGACTTGCGTCGCCGTTGTACGGTTTTTCTTAAATCCGGATCTGCTTCTTGTTCCGCCTGGTATTAGAAGCCGAACTGCCCGCTGTGTGCACCGGCTGCCATAAAAAGCAGCATCGCGATGGACAGCATGGTGTTGGTGCGAGATGCGAGGAAGGCAACGCGACGAGCAGTAACCTTCTCTGCATCAGTTGCCGGAACCATACCCAGAATCTTCTTCTGATTGCGCCAGATCAGTGTCCAGACGTTAATCAGCATGATCGTGCCCAACCATGAGCCCATGCCGATAAGCGCATAACCTGGCTTGAAGGTGAATGCATCTACAAAATGCGCACCCAACAAGCCTGCACCAGTCAGCCATGTCACAACCGCAGCCCAACGGAAGAACAGCAAAGCGCGTGGAGCAACGTGCTTGCTGATTCCGGCAGCGGTATTGTCAGCGGTTGCAGCCTTCATCGCTGCGACCTGAACGAAATTGAAGTAGTAAAGCAAACCGATCCACATCACACCGGCCATCAGGTGAAACCAACGTTCTAATCCTGGCAAAAATTCCATTTTTTATACCCCTATAATTTTAGTAACAACCATAAACAAAACCAGGGCCAGAACGAACCCCGAAATAACGGTACCCCAAAGTGAATCTAACGGATTTTGCATGCATGTCTCCTTTGCGTATTTTTATTCGAATCCACCATCTTCGTGGATGATGGGGAACCCGAATAATAGTCATGAACAGGTGGTTTATGCAACAACAAAATATCAGTGTTTATCATGTGGTTTTAAGCAATTCACTAATTTACGGAGCTGGATTATTGCCTGTGCATTTATAAACCTGACTCCGTCATCAGTTTTCATGCACGCATTCGTATTGACAGCATCGGAACCTGTCTGTTTAATGGGTGCGGGAATGAAGAAGCGGCTTGAGAAAAGTGACCCCAAGGTTCCAGAATTCCAATAAAGCGTGGAGAAATAGTGACTAATAACGATGTATTACGCAGCATGCGGCATGTGCTAGATTTGAGCAACGCAAACATAGTGGATATTTTCAAACTTGCCGAACACAAAATCGACCAGGCTAGCGTCTCAAACCTCCTGAAAGAGGAAGACGAAGCGGGATATATTAATTGCACTGACAATCTCGTAATCCTTTTCCTGGACGGATTGATCACCAAGCGGCGCGGCAAGAGCGAACAGAATCCTGTTCAGGGAAAAGCGATCTTTCCACCGCTTACAAACAACATCATATTCAAAAAGCTCAGGATCGCTTTCGACTTGAAAGAGGACGATTTAATAGAACTGATGTCCCTGGCCGATTATGAAGTCAACAAAAACGAGCTTAGCGCAATATTCAGGAAGCCGGGGCACAAGCACTACCGTGAATGTAACAATGATTTTCTGATGGGCTTTTTGATTGGACTGACCTTCCGCCAATGGAATTGAGCAGCGCAATCGACTACAGCACGCAACATGCAAAAAAAATCAGACAACATCTTTGGCGTCAAATATACACTCCAAAATATTTTTTTTCTTAAGCTTGCCTTAAGCTTGCCCTTCTATCCTGTACCCATCGCAGTTCAACTCAGGAGGTCAAAATGTTACGCAGATTTTATACATCGGGTTTGGCGCTTATTGCGGCAGCAGGATTGGTGGCACAACCTGCCTGGGCAGAAACGCCCAGCGAGATGCTGTCGTCCCTGCAACAGGAAGCGGCGGCTGCACCCGGTTTCCAGGGGTTCTCCAGCACACGCGGCGAAAGTTTTTTCAAGGCCAGGCATGGCAACGAATGGAGTTGCTCTTCCTGCCATACCGAAAATCCCGCCGCGCTGGGCAGACATGCAAAAACCGGCAAAGTCATCGAGCCGCTTGCCCCGTCAGCCAATGCAGAAAGATTCACCAATCCGAAAAAAGTGGAGAAATGGTTCAAGCGCAATTGCAACGATGTGCTTGACCGTGTGTGCACCGCACAGGAAAAGGGTGACGTGCTTGCCTATCTGCTGAGCTTAAAAAAATAAGGGGAGCTCTCATGTTATCCAATAATGCCAAAACAACACGGGCGCTTGCATTTATTTTACTGCTATCCGGCGTTACCATAACTGCTGCCCAGGCCGAAGATGATCACGATGAAAGAAACGGCGACAGACACGCTGCAAAAAGCAGTGGGAAATATGGCGGCGAAAATCGCGGCAAGCCGGTACAGCCTGCACAGACCAACGCCAAATACCAGCAGGAGTGTTCGTCCTGCCACATCGCCTATGCTCCGGGACTGTTGCCCGCAGAGTCCTGGCGCAAGGTGATGGACAGCCTGGACAGGCACTTCGGCTCGGATGCCTCACTGGACGCGCAGGACAGCCGGGAAATCACCGGCTTTCTGGTGAAAAACAGTTCCAACCGCTGGAGCGCGCCGACTGCGCCGCTGCGTATCACCGAAAGCGCATGGTTCAAGCGCAAGCACGATACCGATGAAATTTCACCGTCGGTGTGGAAAAATCCGCAGGTGAAAAGCCCCGCCAACTGCACGGCTTGCCACCTCCAAGCAGAGCGCGGCAATTTCAATGAGCGCGATATCAGAATACCTAAATAAAGGAGTACATCATGCTTAAACGTATTTTAGTCTGGGATGTACCGACCAGGGTTTTCCACTGGCTGCTTGCGCTGTCATTTATTGGCGCTTATCTCACCGCCGAATCGGAGCGTAACCGCGACATTCATGTAGTACTCGGCTACACCCTGCTGGCTCTGATTGCTTTCAGGCTGCTGTGGGGATTTTTCGGTACACGGTATGCGCAGTTCCGCTCCTTCCTGTTCAGGTCCGGCGAAATTGCAGCCTATTTTTTCTCGCTGCTAAAAGGCAAACCCGCGCATTATGTCGGACACAATCCACTGGGCAGCGTGGCGATCTGGCTGCTGCTGGGGCTAGGCATCGCGACCGGTGTCACTGGCGTTATGGTATTCCAGGATGTTGGCGGCGATGCGCTGGAGGAACTGCATGAAATTGTTTCCAATGCGATGCTGGCGGTCGTATTGATCCACATCGCGGGCGTGATTGTGAGCAGCGTGCTGCACCGTGAAAATCTGGTGCGCTCCATGATCACCGGTTTCAAAAGCGCCAAACCGGATGAAGCCATCAGTCGCCCTTATTTCTGGCTGGGGGCCGTCATACTGGCCGCTGTGCTGGCATTCTGGGTTGGCTACCCGGCCACTGGACTAATTACGCCAGCTGCGGATACAGCACCTGAACAACATCCACATGATGACTAAATAACATTTACACGGGCGGAAGATGCGCGTACTGGTGGTTGAAGATGACGCCCTGCTGGGCGATGCGATCCAGGCCGGCCTGAAGCAGGCCGGCTATGCCGTGGACTGGATGAAAGATGGCGTGGCGGCAGAACAAGCGCTCGCCACCGAACCATATGCTGCGGTTGTGCTGGATCTTGGCCTGCCGCGCCTGTCCGGGCTGGAAGTGCTGCGCCGCATGCGCAGCCGCCATCAATTGAATAATATTAAATCAAATCAATCGACTCCAGTACTAATCCTCACTGCCATGGATACGGTGGACGACCGCATCAGGGGGCTGGATGCCGGTGCGGACGACTATCTTGCCAAGCCCTTTGACATGGGCGAACTCGCTGCGCGCCTGCGCGCGCTGGTACGCCGCGCCAGCGGCAACGCCGAACCGATGCTGCAAGTAACCGGGGTCAGGCTGGACCCCGCCGCCCATCGCGTACTGTATCGCGACAAGCAGATTGAGCTGTCATCGCGCGAATTCGCGCTGCTGCACGCGCTGATGCTCAATGCCGGAAAAGTTCTGTCGCGCACCCGGCTGGAAGAACAGCTTTATGCATGGGGTGAAGAGATCGAAAGCAATGCGGTGGAAGTGCATATCCATCATCTGCGCCGCAAGCTTTACCCAGAACTGATCACAACCGTACGCGGTGTGGGTTACCTTATTCCGCTCGACAAATTACCGCAAGACGAGGACGCCTGATATGTGGCAGCGCGCATCGCTCAAACAGCGACTGATTGTACTGATGCTCACCGCAATCGCGTTGGTGTGGCTGGGCGCGGCCGCCTTCACCTACCATGATGCACGCGAGGAATTTGATGAAGTGCTGGACGCTCACCTGGCGCAGACCGCAGCGCTGCTGCTGGTGCAGACAGCGCATGATCTCGATGTGCTGGAAACCGAACATGCACCACTGCTGCACAAGTATGCGCGCCGCGTTGCCTTTCAGGTGTGGGAGAAAGGTCAGCGGCTACGCCTGCATTCCGCCAATGCCCCGCAACAGGCCCTGACAAACAATGAACGCGGCTTCAGCGACAGCACCATAGACGGAAAAGGCTGGCGTGTATTCAGCAGCTGGGATGAATCAGGCACATACCTGATTCATGTCGCTGAAACCAGCGAGGTACGCGCCGAGCTGGCGGGTGATATCGCGGAAAACCTGCTGCGTCCGCTGCTGCTCTCGCTGCCGCTGCTGGCCATCCTGCTGTGGGTGGCGGTGGCTCGCGGCCTGCTTCCGCTGGTCTCGCTGACGCGCGAAGTGGAACGGCGCGAGCCTGAAAATCTCGCCGCGTTGGATACCTCATCCTCACCGCGCGAAGTGATGCCACTGATCGAGCGGCTCAACCGGCTGTTCGCCCGCATTTCCGCCTCACTGCAAAAAGAGCGCCGCTTCACCGCAGACGCCGCGCACGAATTGCGCACGCCGATAGCCGCCATCAAGGCGCAGGCTCAGGTGGCACGTGCGGCTTCCACCGAATCGGAGCGCAACCATGCGCTCGACAACGCAATACTCGGCTGCGATCGCGCCTCCCGCCTGATCGCGCAATTGCTCACGCTGGCTCAGGTGGATACGCTCGACAACAGCGTAATGGAAGCATGCCTGATCAAGGATATTGCCGCCGAGGTTATTGCCGACCTTGCACCAGCCGCCGTGGCTAAAGGCGTGGAGCTCGAATTGCTAACGGACGCTGAAGTCACCGTGCGCGGCAACCCGGAACTATTGCGCGTACTGCTGCGCAACCTGCTCGACAATGCGATACAACATACCTCGAGCGGAACATCGGTGCAGGTAAACATCAGCCATGAACCGGCAGCGGCCTGCCTGTCGGTGAGCGATAACGGCCCGGGCATTGCGGAAGATGACCGTGCCCGAGTGCTGGAGCGCTTCTATCGCCCGCTGGGCACACAGGCCAGCGGCAGCGGCCTGGGGCTGTCGATCGTCAAACGCATCGCAGATGTGCACGATGCAACATTGCAGATCCTGGCGATGAGTGAAGGTAGCGGATTGCGGGTGAAGGTGTGCTTCAGGGCCTGATGCTATCTGGTCAAAAAGTTAAATCACTGCTATTGATCTTGACGAGTTTATCAGCAACATTCGCGTATGCTCCAGTTGCCCCATTTTCTGCGCGATGAAATGTTTGGCCGTTAGTGCGCATGATCGCCAGCGTGAAATTCAAAATTTTCATTACTCGATATTGAGACGAAATTTAGCACGCAGAATTAATTCCCTGTCTTCAGGTCGAATTGTTTGTTTTTGAATTCTGCCGCGAACCACGGTTGTCAGCACATCGCCAAACAGAATTTCTCTTCCTTCCGGATTATGCAGAACAGCTAATAGTTTCTGCACAAAAATCGCATCCGGGTGGGCGGAGTTGAGATAGTTGGCAGGCGTAAAGTCAATCCATTCCTGCTCAGACAGATCAAATGCATACTGATTTATCCACTCCCCCTCTACAAGCGCCTGCAATAAATACTCGCGCTCGCTTGTTTTTCTCAACAAGAAGGTATCGAAGTCCTGCTTGATTTCAGCCTCAATCATATTCAGTCGTATGGGCGCCCTGATGCCATAACTGCCAAAACCCAAATCACACAGCCATTCTTCGCCATCCACCTTGAGCACAATAGCCATGTGTGTCTTGGGTCTTCTGACTGGATAGAACATGGGACGGGCAGCCACAAACCGATAGGGGATGCCAAGCGAGTGGAGCGCCATGGCAAAAAGACCGTTGACCTCATAACAGTATCCGCCGCGATTTTTATTGAGTATCTTCTCAACGATTTCCTCGGGGACCAAAGAAACGATTTTGCCTGCCTGTACATCAAGATTTTCAAACGGCACCGCGAATAACTGACATCTCATTATTTCGGCTACCGTGGCAATACCCGCTTTTGCATCACCGTGATAGGCAATTCTGTCAAAATAATTCTGAAGAACGAAATTGTCAGCTTCCATGTTAATAAGCCTTGATTTTTAATTGTCGGCAAAAAAATCCAACAGGTATGACGACTATCCAAAGCATAATTTTAAATTTATGTTAAATATCTAAAATCAATTCTGTGTCAACGCGCCACGCCCAGCAGCCGATCAAGCAGTTCAGGTTGTTCCTGCAATGATCTTGCTGTGCTGGTATGCACCACAGTCCCGCGATCAAGCACTACGGCTACATCCGAGATTGCCAGAATAGCCTTGGGATGCTGCTCCACGATAATAGCGCTCATCCCCTCATCGCGCGTGATGCGGCGGATGGCACGCAACAGTTCCTGCACGATGATGGGCGCCAGGCCTTCAAGAGGTTCATCCAGCAATAGCAGTTTTGGATTGAGCACCAGCGCACGGCCAACCGCCAGCATCTGCTGTTCGCCCCCCGATAGCTGTGTGCCCAGATTGGTTTTGCGCTCGGCCAGACGCGGAAACATCTCGTACACCCGCTTCGGCGTCCACGGCCCCGGGTGAGCCACGGCAGTGAGGTTTTCATCTACGGTAAGCGACTTGAAAATATTGCGTTCCTGTGGCACCCAGCCAATGCCGGCCTTGGCACGCATATGCAACGGCAGTTTGTGAAGGGCAACGCCATCAAGCGTGATCGTGCCTCCGTGCTGGCACGTTGCGCCTGCCAAGGTGTTCATGAACGTGGTTTTTCCGGTGCCGTTTCGCCCCAGCAACGCGAGTGTTTGGCCTTGAGCCAGAGAAACTGACACGTTATTCAGCACCACCGCCTCACCATAACCCGCACTGAGATTTTCAACTTTGAGCAGCTCAGACACGATGGGCCTCCGCACCTGTTATTTCATCTGCAGGGCCGACTTCCTCACCCGTGCCGAGATACACCGCCTTGACTTGCGGATCGTTGGCAATGGTGTCCGGATCTCCCTCGATGAGTACCGCACCATTGACCATCACCGTCATGCGCTTGGCAAAATTAAAGACCAGGTCCATATCATGTTCAATCAACAATACTGACACATCGGCTGGCAGCGCCGCCACGGTGTGCAGCAGTTCCTCGCGTTCGCCGGCGGGCACCCCTGCTACAGGCTCATCGAGCAGTAGCACGCGCGGTTCACAGGCCAGCGCAATGGCGATCTCCAGCAGGCGGCGCTTGCCATAGGCCAGCTCATGGGTGGGCTGGTTCATGACCTCGCTCAGGTGGAACTGCTCAAGCAACTGGTCGCAGCGCTCGGTCACGTCCCTGTTACCGCCCAGGGGACGCCACCACTGCAGACCGTAGCCGTAATACTGGGATACCGTGAGCGCAAGCGTCTGCAGCGGCGTCAGTGTGTCAAACAGCTGATTGATCTGGAAGGTGCGAACCATGCCGCGCTTGACCCGCTGATGTGGCGCCATCGTGGTGATGTCATGACCATCCAGCATAATGCGGCCTTCGGTCGGATCGAGCACACCGGTCAGCAGATTGATCAGAGTAGTCTTGCCGGCACCATTGGGGCCGATCAAGGCATGGCGCGCGCCCCTGCACAGGTTAAGGGTAACGTTGTTGGTCGCCGTGATCCCGCCAAAACGCTTGACCAGGCCTTGTGCCGACAACACGACTTCAGGGCTACTTATGGCTTGTTCCTCCAAACCAGGTCCACGGACGGATCAGTCTCTCACGCCCCGCAAGAACCAGTATCACCAGAAACAGGCCGACCCAGAACGTCCAGTACTGCGGGGTGATACTCGAAAGAATATCCTGCATCAATTTAAAAACGATCGCGCCGGTAATACCGCCATAGAGCCAGCCGGCACCACCAATCACCAATATCAGCAGGATGTCCGCGGAACGGTCAAAGGCGAATACGTCGAGTGAAGCAAAGGCGGAAGTCTGTGCAAGAAGCGCACCGGCTGCGCCGGCAATGCCCGCCGAAAAAATGTAGATCGTAGCCAATCGTAGATTGACAGGAATGCCGATGGCCATTGCACGCAGCCGGTTGTCCCGAATGGCCATCAGGGTGGCGCCAAAAGGTGAATTGACAAGACGGCGCATCTGGATAAACAGAAGCAATGTGACCGAGAGCGAGTACGAGGCCGCAGTTTTTCCCCACAGATCGAACTCGAAGCGGCCCAGCAGCGGCCCCATTACCACACCCTGCAGGCCGTCAGTACCGCCGGTCAGCCAGTCCAGCTTGTTGGCCAGTTCCATCAGGATCAATGACATGGCCAGTGTCACCATCAACCGCGTCAGGTCGCTGCCGCGCAGTATCATCAGGCTGCATATTGCGCCGAGCAGGCTGGAGACAAACATTGCAAACAGCAGCCCAACCAGTGGATCAGGCATCACCAGCTTGGCAAACAGCGCGGCGGAATAAGCGCCCATCCCCAGAAACGCCGCATGACCCAAAGATACGATACCTGTGTAGCCCAGTATCATGTCCAGCGAGATTGCAAACAATGCAACGATGGCGATTTCATTGATAATGAGCGCCTGACTGGACAGCAGCCACGGCGAGGCCATCGCAATCAGCCAGAACGCCGGTTCCCATAATTTCAGGCGTGATGAGCGCAGCAAGGATGCCTGGGCGGACTGTTTCATTTGCCTCCCTTGCGCACAAACAGGCCCTGTGGTCGCCAGATCAGTATCATGATCATCAGCGAGTAAACAATGAATGCGCCCATTTTCGGGATGTAGTATTTGCCCGCCACATCTGCAATACCCAGCAACAGCGCAGCCAGTAGCGGACCGGTGAGGGATGAAGTTCCCCCCACGGCTACCACGATCAAAAAGTAAATCATGTATTTGAGCGGGAACGAGGGATCCAGTCCCAGCACTTCGGCGCCCATGGCCCCGCCCAGACCCGCAAGGCCTGAGCCCACAGAGAAGGTGGCAAGAAAAACAAGGTTGACATTAATGCCGAGGCCTGCAGCCACGCGCTGGTCATCCACTGAGGCCCGCAAACAGCTGCCAAAACAGGTTCGCGCCAGCACGTATTGCAGGCCCAGCGTAAGTGCGGCACAGACAACTATTATAAAGATCCGATAGTGCCCCATGCCCAGTGTCCATGCGCCCTCACCGAGTTCAGTACGGCCCTTGAGCCATTCGGGCAACTGGATAATTTGCTGGCTTGAACTCATGAAGTAGGTCATGCCGGCCACCGCCATAAAGGTCAGGCCGATGGAAAACAGAACCTGGTCCAGGTGGGATTTTTTATACATGGGCCGGTACAGCGTGCGTTCGAGCGCAGCCCCAAGCAGCGCCATGCCGATAAAGGCCGCTGGCAGACACAGCAGAAAGGGCACATCGAAGCGTTGCATCAGCAACACGGTGATATAGCCACCCAACATGGCGAATGCGCCGTGCGCCAGATTGATGAAATTCATCAGGCCCATGGTCACCGCCAGGCCGACTGCCAGAATAAAAAGCAGCATGCCGTAGGCAATGCCATCAAACAAAATCGTCAGCATGAACTATTCATATCGGATCAGGGGAAAAAATGAATCCATTGTGTCCCATCCTGGTTACATGGGACACAATGGAAGGATTGTTACTTGGTCTTGCCTGGATCCTTGACATCCTTGATCACGTCAAACTCTACGTTGTGGAGTTGGCCGTTTTGCTTTTCAACCTTGCGCAGATAGATGTTCTGCACGATGTCGCGGGTCTGCGGATCGATGGAGATGGGGCCGCGAGGGCTTTCGAAAGCCTGGCCTTTCATCGCTGCGAGCAGTGCATCGCCGTCGCCCTGGCCCTTGGTTGCCTTGAGCGCTTCATAAATTACATGCATGCCGTCATAACCGGCCACAGCCATGAAGTTGGGGCGCATGCCCTTGTTGGCTTTTTCGAATGCCTGCACGAATTCCTTGTTCCTGGCTGAGGGGTGAGCGGCAGCATAGTGGTGAGCGGTCACCACGCCGAGTGCGCCGTCGCCCATGTCGTTGAGCTGGTCATCATCGGTGATGTCGCCGGTGCCGATGAGCTTGATGCCGGCCTTGTCCATGCCGCGCTCAAGGAACTGCTTCATCACAGCTGCGCCTGCACCGGAGGGTACGAATACAAAAAGCGCATCCGGTTTGGCATCACGCACCTTCTGCAGGAAAGGGGCGAAGTCCGGGTTACGCATAGGCACGCGCAGCGACTCTACGATCTGGCCGCCTCTCGATGTGAAATGCTGAATGAAGAATTTCTCGGCGTCGATACCGGGACCGTAATCGCTGACCAGGGTCACGACCTTCTTGATACCATGCTTGGGCGCCCAGTCGGCAATACTCACGGACGCCTGCGCCAGCGTGAAACTGGTGCGCACAATGTAGGGTGAAGCCTCGGTGATAGTGGAGGTTGCTGCAGCCATCACCACCATCGGAGTTTTGGACTGGGTGGCAAGCGGCGCCGTGGCGAAGGCTGAAGGTGTGATACCAAAGCCCGCCAGCACATTCACTTTGTCGTTGACGATCAGCTCCTGCGCCATGCGTTTGGTGACGTCAGGCACAGTGGTATCGTCCTTGATGATCAGTTCAATTTTCTTGCCTGCAACCATATCACCGTGCTGCGCCATATACAATTTGGCAGCGGCTTCAATTTGGCGACCAGTCGATGCCTGCTGACCTGTCATGGGCAGAATCAGACCGATCTTGAATGTATCCGCTGATGCACAGGCAGAAAATACCAGTGTAGCGGTCAGGGCTGTGATGCTGAGAAATATGTTTTTCAAGGCTTGTCTCCTAAATGGATCATCAAGTGAAAGCAAGTTCATCCAGTCTTGTGGGTTGAACCGGCTCATGACGACGACTATCTGTGAAAACAACCCGTTTAGCAAGTGCAATTTCTGACTTTGAGATATGCCAAAATTCAATAGCCAGCATTTAAAAATCAAACTTCCTTGCACCGCTGGCGTTTTGCCTGAATTTTTGAATTACGGCTAGTTGCGATGATCAGGAGATCGCTTGGGGTAACGGGAAGCCAAGAGCGGCACGCTTGCTGTTTATTCAGATTGAAGGGTATATGTTAAGCTTAAGTTTTACGCAACGTATATAAGCCTTTCATGAACCTCAATCAGCTTGAGTATTTTGTGCGCACCGCCGAGATGGGAAGTCTCAGCAAGGCGGCAATTGTTTTGAATATTGCACAATCGGCACTGTCGCGCCAGATACGCCTGCTGGAAGTGGATTTGAGCGTTACGCTGATGTTGCGCAACGGGCGGGGAATCGTGCTGACAGAGGCAGGAAAAAGACTGTTTGAGCATAGCATAGACATTCTGCAGCTCGTATCCCGGGTAAAAGAAGACATCGATGCTTCCCGCGACGAGCCGATAGGGCGCATAGTCGTTGGGCTGCCGCCGACCATGGGCCGCATGCTTACCCTGCCTCTGGTAGAAGGTTTCAAGCGCGCATTTCCGAAGGCGCGCCTTGCAATTGTTGAAGGCTTGTCGACGCACCTTGCAGAATGGGTATCCACCGGCCGGGCAGATATTGGGCTGCTGCACAATCCGGCATCGCAGACATCGCTTGAAATCATACCGGTGCTGCAAGTGCCGCTGGTTCTGGTGAGTCCGGCGGACAGTAAGGCAGACAAAAATGCAGCTGTCAAATTCGATGACCTGGTCAACTATCCGCTGATAGTACCGGAAAGGGCGCACGCCATACGCAAACTGATGGAAGCGCAGGCTGCGTTGACCGGGCTAAAGTTGAATGTTGCATGGGAAATTTCCAGCGTTCGCTCCATTCTCGACCTGGTGCGGGCGGGCCATGGCCATGCCGTATTGCCGCGCAACACCATCGCAATTGAACATCAGCCGGAGGCTTTCATTCTGCGGCCGCTGGTCGAGCCCAATCTGATGAGTACGCTTTGCCTTGCAATTTCGGCACACAAGCCTGTGACACCATTGACCAAGCATGTGATGCAGCTTATGCGCGAGCTGATCATCAAAAATACCGGTGACGGTCTCTCCCTATAACATTAATCGATAGCAGCTAGCGCCTCTTATACATAGCTGCATTGCGCCAGGTTCGCTAATATCCCGGCATTAAATCAATCCACAAGGTACCAGGCTTTGAATGCTGCAGGGGGGCAACCCATTCCTGCAAATTGGGAGTGCATCCCGAGCGGCGATTACTACAGCTGAATATTGATGCCGGCGGGGTGCAGGCGCGGCGTATACTTGATCGCATCGCCAAGCAAGAGCGTGCGATTACCGAGCAGGCAACGTGAAATACAATCGCTGCTTTTTTGCGCGCAGATTTTATAATCTGTTGAACATTTTTACCTTGCTAGTGGAGACACATCATGTTCCGTTTTGATCCCTACTCGCCCTTGGTGGACGCGGATCCGTTTCCGTTCTACAAAACCCTGCGCGATGAGCATCCCTGTTTCTGGAGTGAAGAAGCCGGTATGTGGGTGTTGTCGCGCTACACCGACATTGTGGCCGCCGGCAACGACTGGGAGACTTACTCTTCCGCGCGTGGCAACCTGATGACCGAGTTGCCCGGCCGTGCCGGTGCCACCTTGGGCACCACCGATCCACCACGCCATGACCGCCTGCGCGGACTGATCCAGCAGGCCTTCATGAAGCGCAATATGGAAAGCATGGCCGAGCCTATCCGCAATATTGCGCGCCAGTGTGCTGCCGATCTGCAGGGCAAAAAGCAGTTTGAATTCATCGGCGATTTTTCGTCAAAATTCACCGTACGCGTTCTGTTTGCCGTGCTCGGCTTGCCGCTGGGCGATGAGCAAACCGTGCGCGATAAAGCCGTGATGATGGTGCAGTCCGACGCGAAAACACGCGCCAAGGGCCCCGAGCATATTGCCGCCTACAACTGGATGCAGGAGTACGCCGCCAAAGTCATCGCCGAACGCCGCGCCAATCCCACCAATGACCTGATTTCACAGTTCAGCATGGCGGAGATCGACGGCGACAAGCTGGATGAACGCGAAGTGCTGCTGACGACCACCACGCTGATCATGGCGGGTATCGAATCGCTGGGCGGCTTCATGAGCATGTTTGCGCTCAATATGGCCGACTTTGCCGATGCGCGCCGTCAGTGCGTGGCCAACCCCGCGCTGCTACCGGATGCGATAGAGGAGTCATTGCGCTTCAACACCTCGGCCCAGCGTTTCCGCCGCAGCCTGCAGAAAGATGTGGAGCTGCATGGGCAAACCATGAAGGCGGGCGACTTTGTCTGCATGGCCTACGGCTCGGGAAACCGCGACGAGCGCCAGTTCGCCAACCCCGATGTGTATGACATCTCGCGCAAGCCGCGTGGTCATCTGGGCTTTGGCGGAGGCGTGCATGCCTGCCTCGGCACCGCGATTGCGCGCCTGTCGGTTAAAGTGTCGTTCGACGAGCTGCACAAGGTGATCCCCGAATATCGCCGCGTGCATGACAAGCTGGACTGGATGCCGTCATCAACCTTTCGCAGCCCGCTGCGACTGGATTTAACAAACGGGTAAGCCATTTAGCAACCGAGTAAATAAAGGGAAACAAGCAGCATGCCTCACATCACCTACATCGAAGCCTCCGGGCAGACCACCACTGTTGCACTGCCGGAGGGCTGGAGCCTGATGCAGGGTGCAACCGCCAACGGCATCGACGGCATCCTCGGAGAGTGCGGAGGCTCCTGCGCCTGCGCCACCTGCCACTGCTATGTGGAAGAGTCGCGTCTGGGCGAGCTGCCGCCACCTTCTGAAAACGAACTGGCCATGCTGGAAAATGTGGCTGCCGAGCGCCGTCCCGGCAGCCGTCTGGCGTGCCAGATCAAGGCCACCGCAACGCTGGAAGGGCTGATCGTTACCCTGCCTGACGTGCAGGAATAATCTGGCATGAGCAAGGCTGAGGGTCAGGTTGTGATCGTAGGTGCAGGCCAGGCCGGCTTGCAAGCCGCAGAGACACTGCGCGCCGGCGGCTATCAAGGCAACATCATACTGCTGGGCGACGAGCCCTACGGTCCTTACCATCGCCCTCCTCTTTCCAAAGCCTGGCTGGCCGGCGAGATGGATGCAGCACAGCTGGTGATGCGTGCGCCAGAAGCGTTGGCACGCAAGAATATCGAGCTGCGCACGAGTGTGAAAGTCAGCGCCATTGACACCGCGAAGCGCAACGTCAGACTGGCGGAAGGCAGCACGCTGCACTACACCGGACTGGTGCTTGCTACCGGTTCCACGCCGCGTGCATTGAACGTGCCGGGCGCAGGTGCCGATGGTGTGCTGGCGCTGCGCTCGCGCGACGATGCCAGCGCAATCCTTCGTCATCTGCAAAACTGCGGCGAAAAAAACGTGCCAGTGGTCGTCATAGGCGGAGGCTTCATCGGCCTTGAAGTGGCGGCTACGGCGCGCAAACGCGGCCTCGCGGTGACGGTACTGGAAGCGGCACCGCGCCTGCTGGGGCGAGTGCTGGCGCCTGTACTGTCTGACTGGTACGCCCAGCTCCACACAGCGCATGGCGTAAGTGTGCTGCTCAACGCACAGCTGTCCTCAGTTGAAAGTAAAGACGGCCAGGTGGTTGCAGCTATAACCACAGATGGACGACGTTTTCCTGCAGGGCTGGTCGTCGTCGGCATCGGCGTCTGCGCTAACGATGCCTTGGCGCGTGCTGCGGGAATCGAGTGTGATCGCGGCATCGTTGTTGATGCCTGCGGGCGTACCTCGGTAGCAGGAGTGGTGGCTGCGGGTGACTGCACTGCGCGACGTCTGCCCGATGGCTCCTTGTTGCGGCTGGAATCGGTGCAAAATGCCACCGAGCAAGGACGTTCCGCTGCTGCTGCGTTGCTGGGTCAGGAGCGTCCCTTTGTCGCCACACCGTGGTTCTGGAGCGATCAATACGACAAGAAACTGCAGATGGCCGGATTGTCTTTCGGCTCCGACGAATGGGCCGTGCGCGGTACGCTCGATGCAGGCATCTTTTCTGTCTGCCATTTCCATCGCGGAAAACTCATTGCGGTAGATTCGGTAAACGACAGCAAAACCCATCTGCTGGCGCGCAAGCTGCTGGACGCCGGAGTGTCGCCCGCGCCGGCACAGGCTGCTGACACTGCATTTGACCTGGCCGGTTTGCTGGCCAAATAAAACTTACTGCTTATCACAATAATCGATAGCTGCTAGTAAGCAGGATAACTAGCGGCATTCCCGCCGCGCCGCTACTATAGTCCAGCCATAATAACGGGGTTGATCATGCAGGCCGCCACGCCTTGTTTACTCCTCTGCAACGGATACCAGAAATGACCACCAGAATTACCGGAATTTCATCGATGGCGACGCGGCAAGTGCTGGCCGAATTGGCCAGCGCCTATCAGCGGCACCATGGTGTTGTGGTTGCGTTCGAATCGGCGGGCGGTGTAGATGCGGCCAAGCGCGTACAGGCAGGTGAGCCGTTTGACCTGGTCGTGCTTGCTGCTGATGCAATCGACAAGTTGATTGCGGCGGGGTGCGTGATCGCCGACAGCAAGACTGATCTGGTGCATTCTTCCGTGGCAATTGCGGTGCGTAGCGGTGCAGCGCGGCCGGATACAAGCAGTGAAGGGGCGTTGCGGCGTGCCGTGCTAGCCGCGCGCAGCATAGGATATTCCACCGGGCCGAGTGGCACAGCGCTGATGAAACTGTTTGAGCGCTGGGGCATTGCCGATACCATGCGCGATCGCATCGTGCGGGCAGCGGCCGGCGTGCCGGTTGGGCAATTGGTGGCAAGAGGCGAGGTTGAACTGGGCTTCCAGCAGCTTAGCGAATTGGCCGGTTTGCCTGGTATCGATGTGCTTGGATTGATGCCGGGCGGTTGCGAGATCGTGACCACATTTTCGGCAGGTTTGTGTGCAGGCTCCAGCCAGCCCACGTCTGTGCGTGCGTTGCTCGCTTTCATGCGCTCGTCTGAAGTGGCGGACGTCAAGCGCCGTCACCATATGGAGCCCGCGTGATCAACTTTTCCGCAATACAAGGAGTTTTTCAATGATTATTGATTGCCACGGGCATTACACCACCGCACCCAAGGCGCTGGAAGACTGGCGCAACCGCCAGATCGCCGGATTGAAAGACCCTACCCTCACACCCAAAGCCTCCGAGCTAAAAATCAGCGACGACGAATTGCGTGAAACTATCGTCACTAATCAGCTCAAAAAAATGCTGGAGCGTGGCAGCGACCTCACCATATTTTCGCCGCGCGCCAGCTTCATGGCGCACCACATCGGCAACTATGAAACCAGCTCGACCTGGGCGGCAATCTGCAACGAATTATGCTTCCGCGTGTCGCAGCTTTTTCCGGATAATTTTATCGGCGCCGCAATGCTGCCACAGTCACCGGGCGTCGATCCGAAGACCTGCATTCCGGAGCTGGAACGCTGCATCAAGGAATATGGCTTTGTCGGCATCAACCTGAATCCTGACCCATCTGGCGGGCACTGGACTTCGCCGCCGTTGAGCGACCGCCACTGGTACCCGATCTATGAAAAAATGGTCGAGTATGAAATTCCCGCAATGGTGCATGTCAGCACCAGCTGCAATGCCTGCTTCCACACTACCGGCGCGCATTACTTGAATGCCGATACCACGGCCTTCATGCAATGCCTGACCTCGGATCTGTTCAAGGATTTCCCGACGCTGAAGTTTGTGATTCCGCACGGCGGCGGCGCGGTGCCTTACCATTGGGGCCGCTTCCGCGGTCTGGCGCAGGAACTGAAAAAGCCGCTACTGAAGGATCATCTGCTCAACAATATCTTCTTCGATACCTGTGTCTATCATCAGCCCGGCATCGATCTGCTGACCAA
The DNA here is from genome assembly GCA_035531075.1 of Gallionellaceae bacterium. Classification (GTDB taxonomy): domain Bacteria; phylum Pseudomonadota; class Gammaproteobacteria; order Burkholderiales; family Gallionellaceae; genus 39-52-133. Next base: position 146,306 of record DATKTO010000031.1, on the reverse strand, counting down.
GGTGATTCCTGTTGAGAACATCCTGTTTGCGTCTGAGATGATAGGCGCGGTGCGCGGCATCGATCCTGAAACCGGCCACTACTACGACGATACAAAACGCTACATCGAGGACTCAACCATCCTTGCAGCTGAGGATCGCTACAAGGTGTACGAAGGCAATGCGCGCCGCGTGTATCCGCGACTGGATGCAGCGTTGAAGGCCAAGGGGAAGTAATTTTAATACCGAAAATCAGCCACAGAGAACACAGAGAGAAACGATTTTAATTTTGAAAGTTGCGCATAACTTATTGGTCAAGAACTAATATTTTCAGACTCTTGCAGCTTTCTTCGTGTCCTCTGTGGTCTCTGCGGCAAGTTTTTTGATTTGCATGGCAAAGGTGTTAAGAAGTGAAAGGAAATTAAGATGTCCATGAACCAGCTGGGAATCGTTAAACGCAATATCGTGCGTGCCGACAAAGCCGCGGTGGAAAAACTCGCGCGCTTCGGCGTCGCCACCATCCACGAAGCGATGGGGCGAGTAGGCTTGCTGAAACCCTATATGCGCCCCATCTACAGCGGCGCACATGTGTGCGGCACCGCGCTGACCGTGCTGCTGCAGCCCGGCGACAACTGGATGATGCACGTGGCGGCCGAGCAGATTCAGCCTGGCGATGTGGTGGTGGCCGCCTGCACCACCGAAAACGAAGACGGATTTTTTGGCGACCTGCTCGCCACCTCGTTCAAGGCGCGCGGTGCCAAGGGTTTGATCATCGACGGCGGCGTGCGCGACGTGAAAGACCTCACCGAGATGAATTTCCCGGTGTGGAGTCGCGCCATTCATGCCAAAGGCACGATCAAGGCCACCCTGGGCTCGGTCAACATACCCGTGGTGTGCGCCGGTGCCCTGGTGAACCCCGGCGATGTGGTGATCGCCGACATCGACGGCGTGGTGGTGGTGCCTGCAGAAATTGCGATGCAGGTGGCCGATGCCGCAGGAGCACGCGAAGCGAACGAAGGCGCGAAGCGCGAGATTTTTGCCTCGGGCGTGCTGGGGCTGGACTATTACAAGATGCGCGAAGGACTGGAGAAAACCGGCCTCAAATATATAGACTGAGAAATCGAGATGGAATTTACTAAAACGCCTGGCTGGTTGGACTGGTACAGCAATCCTTCCAGGCCACAATTAAAATTGCCCGCTGGCGCGGTGGATGCGCACTGCCACGTGTTCGGCCCCGGCGCAATTTTCCCCTATGCGACCGAGCGCAAATACACGCCGTGCGATGCGTCCAAGGAACAGCTGTTCGCCTTGCGCGATCATCTGGGTTTTGACAAGAACGTGATCGTGCAGGCCACCTGTCATGGCAGCGACAACCGCGCGCTGCTCGATGCGCTGAAAGCGTCCAGCAACAAGGCGCGCGGTGTGGCCACGGTAAGCCGCAATGTGACCGATACCGAACTCAAGGCAATGCACGAGGCCGGCGTGCGCGGCACGCGCTTCAATTTCGTCAAACGCCTGGCCGACTTCACGCCGCGCGAAGTGCTGCTGGAAATTGCCCAGCGCATCGCGCCGTTGGGCTGGCATGTCGTGGTGTATTTCGAGGCGCAGGATCTTCCCACGCTGTATGATTTCTTCACCGCACTGCCGACCACCGTGGTGGTGGACCATATGGGCCGCCCCGATGTGAGCAAGCCGGTGGCCGGCCCCGAGTTTGAACTGTTTGTGCAGATGATGCGCGAGCACGACAATATCTGGAGCAAGGTAAGCTGCCCCGAGCGCTTGAGCATCGGCGGCCCGCCGGCGCTCAATGGCGAGCGGAACGCTTACCGCGATGTGGTGCCGTTTGCGAAGCGGCTGGTCGAGACTTTCCCCGAGCGCGTGCTGTGGGGCACCGACTGGCCGCATCCCAATCTGAAGAGCCACATGCCCGACGATGGCCTGCTGGTGGATTTTATCCCACACATTGCTACCACGCCCGAGCTGCAGCAAAAGCTGCTGGTCGATAATCCGAATCGACTTTACTGGAGTTGAAATGTCATTAGACAAGCCTTACCTCGACGTTCCCGGCACCACGATTTTTGATGCCGAGCAGTCACGCCTGGGCTACCACCTCAACCAGTTCTGCATGTCGCTGATGAAGGCGGCCAACCGCGAGCGCTTCAAGGCCAACGAGCGCGCCTATCTCGACGAATGGCCGATGACGGAAGAGCAGAAGCAGGCGGTGCTGGCGCGCGACCTCAACCGCTGCATCAAGCTCGGCGGCAATATCTATTTTCTCGCCAAGATCGGCGCGACCGACGGCAAGAGCTTCCAGCAAATGGCTGGCAGCATGACCGGCATGACCGAAGACGAATATCGCGACATGATGGTGCACGGCGGACGCTCGGTCGAAGGCAACCGCTATGTCGGCGAAGACGGTGATGCCCAGCCACAGCACCAACCACAGGGCAAAGCCGGCCAGAAAGCGAGCGCCTGAACATGGCCAGAATTACCGCATCCGTTTACACCTCGCATGTGCCTGCCATCGGCGTGGCGATTGACCAGGGAAAGACGCAGGAGGCTTACTGGCAGGCGCTGTTCAAGGGCTATGAATTCTCCAAGCAGTGGCTGAAGGACAACACGCCCGACGTGATCTTTCTGGTCTACAACGATCACGCTACCGCCTTTAGCCTCGATATGATCCCCACCTTTGCCATAGGCTGCGCCGAATCTTTCCAGCCGGCAGACGAAGGCTGGGGGCCGCGCCCTGTCCCCGTGGTGCAGGGCCACCCGGAGCTGGCCGCACACATTGCGCAAGCGGTGATCCAGCAGGATTTCGACCTGACAATTGTCAACAGGATGGATGTGGACCACGGCCTCACCGTGCCGCTGTCGCTGATGTGCGGCCAGCCTCAAGCGTGGCCGTGCCCGGTGATTCCGTTCGCGGTCAATGTGGTGCAATATCCGGTGCCGTCGGGTCGGCGCTGCTTTGAGCTGGGCCGTGCCATCCGCCGTGCGGTGGAATCATTCGACAGGCCGCTCAAAGTTCAGATCTGGGGCACCGGCGGCATGAGCCACCAGCTGCAGGGACCGCGCGCGGGCCTGATCAACAGTGAGTTCGACAACAAGTTTCTCGATTTGCTGATAACTGACCCCGCTGCCGCAGCAGCCATTCCGCACATCAACTATGTGCGCGAGGCCGGTTCCGAAGGCATAGAGCTGGTGATGTGGCTGATTGCGCGCGGCGCGATGGCGGATGTTGCCGGCGGTGCGCCGCCGAAAGTCGCGCACCGTTTCTACCATGTACCCGCCAGCAATACCGCTGTGGGTCATTTGATTCTGGAGAATAAATGACAAGCCCTTCGACAGCTCAGAGCGAACGGTAAATTTTGATTCCATTCGTGCAGAGCGTGTCGAAGCATGAACGGATTTCACTGAAATAGTGTTTCCATCTTTGAAAGCATTTTTGGAGATTTTATAAATGAGCAAAATCATCAAAGTCGCCCTTGCCGGAGCCGGTGCCTTCGGCATCAAACACCTCGACGCGATCAAGAATATCGACGGTGTTGAAGTCGTGTCCCTGGTCAGCCGTGATCTTGAGAAAACGAAAGAAATAGCCGCCCAATACGGCATCGCCCACGCCAGCACCGAGCTGGCAGACAGCCTGGTACTGAAGGAAGTGGACGCGGTGATTCTGTGCACGCCGACGCAAATGCATGCCGAACAGGCCCTGGCATGTATGAAAGCTGGCAAGCATGTGCAGATCGAGATTCCGCTGGCGGACAGCCTGGAAGGCGCCGAACAGGTGCTGGCCCTGCAGAAGAAGACCGGGCTGGTGGCGATGTGCGGCCACACCCGCCGTTTCAATCCCAGCCACCAGTATGTGCGCAACAAGATCCAGGCCGGCAAATTCAACATCCAGCAGATGGACGTGCAGACCTTTTTCTTTCGCCGCACTAATATAAATGCGCTGGGCCAGCCGCGCAGCTGGACGGACCACCTGCTGTGGCACCACGCGGCGCACACGGTTGACCTGTTTGCCTACCAGTGCAATAGCCCCATCGTGAAGGCCAACGCGATACAGGGGCCGATACACCCGACCCTGGGCATTGCGATGGATATGTCGATTCAGCTGAAGGCCGCCAATGGCGCGATCTGCACGTTGAGCCTGTCGTTCAACAACGAGGGCCCGCTGGGCACTTTCTTCCGCTACATCGGCGATAGCGCCACTTACATTGCGCGCTACGACGATCTGTTCAACGGCAAGGAGGAAAAGATCGACGTGAGCAAGGTGGCGGTGTCGATGAACGGCGTCGAACTGCAGGACCGCGAATTTTTCTCCGCGATCCGCGAAGGCCGCGAGCCCAACGCCAGTGTGGCCCAGGTGCTGCCGTGCTACCGCGTGCTCAACCAGCTTGAGAAACAGCTGGCGGGGCAATAGTTCAGGATTTGAAAAAATGACTCTGCCGCAGCGCCATATCGGCCCCTTCAGCGTCTCGGCCCTCGGGCTGGGCTGCATGAATTTGAGCCACGCCTACGGCACGCCGCCGCCGGATGCAGCGGCTGAAGCCGTGCTCCTGAAGGCGCTGGAACTTGGCATCAACTTTTTCGATACCGCCGCGCTGTATGGATTTGGCGCGAACGAAACACTGGTTGGGCGCGTGCTAAAACCTTATCGCTCGCGCATTGTGCTGGCCAGCAAGGGCGGCATGGCCGGCGTGGACGGCAAGCGCGTGATCGATGGCCGCCCGCAAACGCTGAGGCAGAACTGCGAGGACAGCCTCAGGCGGCTGCAGACCGACGTGATCGACCTCTACTACCTGCATCGCTGGGACAAAAAAATTCCGCTGGAGGAAAGCGTAGGTGCGCTGGCGGAGCTGGTGCGCGAGGGCAAGCTGCGCAGGATTGGTTTATCGGAAGTATCAGCCGCAACGCTGCGCCGCGCGCATGCGGTGCATCCGATCACCGCACTGCAGAACGAATATTCCTTGTGGACACGCAACGCGGAAATCGCCGCACTCGCTGCATGCCGCGAGCTTGGTGTCGCTTTCGTTGCCTTCAGCCCGCTGGGCCGCGGCTTTCTCGGCGGCAAGTTGAGCGATCCCGCCACGCAGCTTGAAACGGGCGACATCCGCCTCGGCATGCCGCGCTTCAAACCGGAACACTATGCGAAAAACCTTGAGCTGCTGGACGCTTACGCACAGATAGCCCGCGAGCTGGGCTGCACCCAGGCGCAGCTGGGACTGGCGTGGGTGCTGGCCAGAGACCCGAACATCGTTCCAATATTTGGCACCACGAAGCTTGAGCACCTGCTGGAGGACGTGGCGAGTGTCTCGGTGAAACTCGATCAGTCCGTGATGCGCAGGCTGGAGGCGTTGATCAACCAGCGCACCGTGAGCGGCAACCGTTACAGCGACGCTTCGCAGGCCGAAATCGACACGGAAGTATTTTAAACGGATGCATAACAAGGCAAGGGAGACAAAACATGGCCCCAGTCAAGAAGAAGCGCGAGATTCCCGGCACCACCATCTTCGACGGCGAGCAGGCGCGCAAGGGCTACGCCCTCAACAAAATGTGCTACTCCTTCAACTCGGCGGAAAACCGCGCCGAGTTCGTGCGCGATGAGGAAGCCTATTGCGCCAAGTTTCATCTCAATGCGCAGCAGCGCGAAGCCATCCGCAAGCGCAACGTGCTCGATCTGCTGGCGGCGGGCGGCAACGCCTATTACCTCGCGAAGTTCGCGGGGATTTTCGGGCTGGATATGCAGGACATCGGCGCGCAGCAGACAGGCGTAAGCAAAGAGGCCTTCAGGGCCAGGCTGGTTAAGGCGGGGGAATAAATATGGCAAAAATCGTTGGCAGCATCACCATGACGCATGTGCCGTCCATCGGCAGCGCAATCGCCAAAGGCCTGCAGCAGGACCCCTACTGGAAGCCGTTTTTTGATGGTTTCCCGCCGGTGCGCGATTGGCTGAAAGAAGTCAAACCGGATATTGCGGTGATGATCTACAACGATCACGGGCTGAATTTCTTCCTCGACAAAATGCCGACCTTTGCCATCGGTGCCGCGCCGGAATACCTGAGCCTGGACGAGGGCTGGGGCATCCCCACCATGCCGCCGTTCAAGGGCGACCTGGATCTGTCCTGGCATCTGATCGAGTCCTTGATAGCAGACGAATTCGATATGACCACCTGCCAGGAGATGGCGGTAGACCATGCGTTTACCCTGCCGATGGCGCTGCTGTGGCCGGAGCAGAAGTGGCCGGTGCGCACCGTGCCGGTGTGCATCAACACCGTGCAGTTCCCGCTGCCAACGGTGAAACGCTGCTACAGCCTGGGCCAGTCCATCGGCAAGGCGATTGAAGCATGGGATTCGGATGCGCGCGTGGTGATCATCGGCACCGGCGGGCTATCTCATCAATTGGATGGCAAGCGCGCGGGCTTCATCAACAAGGAGTTCGACCTGATGTTCATGGAGAAGCTGGTCAGCGATCCATTGTGGATTACCCGTTACTCGATAGAAGACCTGGTTGAGCTCACCGGCACGCAGGGTGTGGAGCTGCTGAACTGGGTGATCGCGCGCGGCGCGTTGCAGGGCGAGGTGCTCAAGCTGCATTCGAACTATCACATCCCGATTTCAAATACGGCTGCGGGGTTGATGCTGATGGCTGGTGCATGAGTTTTTAAAAATCATAATCACGCGGAGACGCTGGGAAATGCGACAGATATTGATTGCTATTATCTATTCATTTGGCTGACGCAGTGTTTGAGGTAGCATAATGGTTTTCTCCGCGCCTCCGCGTGAGACTGCCTTACACGGAATACTGTCACCACTCTATGCAGCCCTGGCCTGATACACCTCCGACATATTCTTTAGTCAACCGCAACTTTATCATGCTGCTGGCTTTCCGCATTCAGATCGTGCTGGCCTATCAGATGATCGCGGTAGTGGTGGGCTGGCATATCTATGAGCTGACGCATGACCCGCTGGCGCTGGGCCTGATCGGGTTGGCCGAGCTGATCCCGTATTTTTGTACCACGCTGTTTGCCGGCTACGCAGTCGATCATTACTCGCGGCGCATGTTCGGCGTGCTGGCGAGTGTGGTCACCAGCATCACGTCCTTGCTGCTGGTGGCAACGACAACCGGGATAGTGCAGGGTGATCCCACCTGGTGGATTTACGGCGCGGTTGCGAGCGTGGGGCTGGTGCGCGCGTTTATCACGCCTTCTTTCCAGGCCTTGCTCGCGCTGGTCTTGCCGCGCAACCAGTATGCGCGCGCTGCCGGCATAGGCAGCTCGGCTTTCCAGACGGGGCTCGTTCTCGGCCCGGCGCTGGGCGGGGTGCTGGTGGGCTGGGCCGGCATGACGGTGGCTTACAGCGTCTCCGCAGTGCTCGCCATCAGCGCTGCCATCACGCTGCTGTCATTGCGCGTCAAGGAGCCGCCGCTGGCGAAACCCTCGCCGGTGTTTGCCAGCATAGGCGAAGGCCTGCGCTTTGTCTTCGGCAAGCAGGTCATCCTCGGCGCGCAGGCGCTGGACATGTTTGCCGTGCTGTTCGGCGGCGCGGTGGCTATGCTGCCCGCCTACATCCACGACATCTTCCACTACGGGCCGGAAGGGCTGGGCATTTTGCGCGCGGCTCCTGCTGTCGGCGCGATTGTAGTCGGCATTATTCTGGTCAGGCATCCCGTCAGCAGGCATGCGGGGCGCACCTTGCTCGGCGCGGTGGCTGGATTTGGTCTCTGCATCATCGCCTTCGCGCTGAGCACCAGCTTCTGGCTGGCGGCTTTTCTGCTGCTGTTGTCGGGCATGTTCGACGGCGTGTCGATCGTGATGCGCACCACCATCCTGCAGCTGTCCACCCCGGACAATATGCGCGGACGTGTTTCCGCCATCAACGGTATTTTTATCGGCTCATCCAATGAGCTGGGCGCATTTGAATCCGGGCTCGCGGCGCGCCTGATCGGGCTGGTTCCGTCAGTCGTATTTGGCGGACTGATGACGCTGGCGGTGGTGGGCGCCACCGCACGCTTGGCTCCAAAACTGCGCAAACTGGACATGCAGCAATTGCATTAGCGCGTCACACCAGGCACACATAAAACCCATTTTACAAATAGCATGCGATTTTCTGCTGTCTCCGGTATTGGTATAGGCCCGACGAGTAAAAACAGCGGATAGCGGGTATAAGGTGTGCTTCAAGCCCCGAGGCTGTTTGGCGTAAAATAAAGCGGGCCAGTCCCATTGCACTTGGCGGGTTGATCAGCCACATTACAGCATGAGCTCCCTGCCGCGTTTTCTGTGCGATGAAATGCTGGGCCGGCTGTGCCGCTACCTGCGCGCCGCCGGCTATGACACGCTGTTTGACAACAACGGCCTGCCCGACCGCGAGCTGCTGCAACTGTGCAAGGAACAGGGCCGCTACTTCCTCACCCAGGACCAACTCATCATCGAACACAATGCCGCGCGCGGCGTGGCGTTCATCCTGCCGCAGGGCGATCTTGACCAGCTTGCCGCCATAACAGCGGCGCAATTTCATCTCGACTGGACCAGCTACGCCTTCACCCGCTGCCTGGTGGATAACGCTGCGCTGCTTGAAGCCGATAACGCCGCACTGCAGCGTGTGCCTCCGGATGCACTCCTTGTAGGTGAGCGGTTCAGGGTCTGCCCTGTTTGTGACAGGGTGTACTGGCAGGGGTCGCATTACAAACGCATAAAATCAAGGCTGGAGATGTGGGAACAAACCCGGATTAAATCCAAGCAGACCCAATCCGATTAATCGAACAGCCACAATCCGTCAGTAATTAAACGGCAAATCATGTGCGTTCTGCAATATGCATATGTTGCATGATCAAGGTCTCCCCCGTATTCCCGAGCCGGGTAATCACCTTACAAACATGACCCTCAACAGATTACTGACACCCAGATCAAAATATCTGGGGGCCATTAAAGTACTCAGTTTGTTCGAGCATGAAACATGTTTACTAAAAATTATTTTCAACCGCACAACCATCTTAGGCACTCCATATATTGCTTAAACAGGCAGCAGCCTAATAATAACTCGGGCGCAAATGTTGATAGTTAACCCGAACCTGCACCAGATTAAAACCATTTTCCAAAGAATATAAATATGCTAATCTCGCAATCGACTCAATCTTAACTATAAATAATAAATATCAGGGGAAATAATCATGATCCAATTCGCGCGTCCAATTTCAATCTGTGCTTCAGTTGTATTTTCACTGCTGTACACTGTTTCAGCTTCTGCATATATATTTGGGCCACCCAACGTCACTGAGCTCGCAGAACCTGGACAAAGTGCAAACAACCTGAGCATTTTTACACGTACTGAAGAAGATCCTCTTTCAGGTGCAGGTTCAAAATCCGAGTCAAAAGGCATTGCCGGTGTCGTTAAAAATGGCGATAAATCGGGTGCTGGCACATTCATGTATCGTTTATCCCAGAACTCATCAACAACATCAACCCTGACCAGAGACGGAACTGACTTTGGCTTTGGCTTGGGCGGAGAGTGGAATCTGTTGTCTGACCGCAGCCTGGGCCTCATCGCCAATTTTCAATATGACGCAGGATACTGGGAGTACACAAAAGGAAGCACCAATACAGGTACGGCACTTACTCTGGGCGGCGAAATCGGCGGCATTTACCGCATATTCGTTGAAACAGTGACCATTGCTCCGTTTGTCATGTACAACCAGTTCTATTCATCATACAGAATCACGCCAGCAACAGGCGCCGACTGGAGCTTGTACAACAAAGGTGGTTCGACCAGCTTTGGCGTTGGCATCATTGCCGGCAAGTTCACCGTTTCTTTTACCCAAACCAGATCAAACTCCGAAATTTCAAACAGCTATAACAGTGCCACGTCAAAAACTTCGACTGACGGAACCATGCTGACATTAGGTGTTAACTTCTGATCCAACTGCCGCTTGCCTGTCTCGATGCGCAGTCCTGACCCTTGTTGAATTATTCAGCGAATACTATTCAAAACGCGTTCTCGTGAATCGGCAACGCGTTTGGACAGGGTACGGTGCCACCCTGACGTAGGTAAGCAAATTGATCTGCGCATCATTAATCAATGAGCGACACATTGCGATGAAAATCAAATTCAAACTAATTTTTTTGTGTACAGCCGTGCTGTTGCTGAGCGGATGTGCTAGCGACAAAGCCATATATCGTGGTCAAACACTTAATGGATATCCTCATGGCACTGGAAAGAAATACTGGCCGGATGGATCAAAATATGAAGGACAATGGACCAACGGTGCAATGGATGGCAATGGCGCACTAACCATGCCGGATGGCCGCCGCTATGAGGGTAGTTTTGTAAATGGTGAAATGAGTGGCCAGGGCAGCATGCAATATGTGGATGGCTCCAGCTATGAAGGTGCATGGTTCAAAGGCGAGCGCTCAGGCCAGGGCCGTTTGAAGTTTGCAGATCAAAGCCAGTATTCCGGCAACTGGTCCTCCAATGTACAAAGCGGCCAGGGCACGCAGGAATACAGCAACGGCAATGTGTTCATGGGCAATTTTGCCAACGGACAACAAAATGGGGAAGGCGCCGGCGTGGCGTATTTCTATGACTCCGGTTCCGGCTGGTGCTTTGAAAGGTGCTCGCAAACTTCTGAGAAGTTTGCCATCGTAGCGGGAGATTTTTCCAATCCCGACAAGCTCAATGTCACGCCGTGCGGCGCAGACCAGGCTAAATGCAAAACCAGACTCGCCGCTATCCTTGCAGCTTTGGAAAAGGATAGAGCCCGCAGACTGGCAGAAGCAGAACGCGAAAAGGCGCGTCTGGCAGCAGAAGCAGAAAAGGAAAAAGCCCGCAAGGAAGCAGCTCTGCTCGCTGAACAGAAACGCAAGGAAGCGGAAATTCTGGCGGAAAAAAACCGCAAGGAAGCGGCAAGGTTGGCTTTACTTCACACCGGCACACCCTCCCAGGTTTATATGCATGCCGACCAACTGGAATCGGATAAAGACTATATCCAGGCATCCGAAGCTTATCGCATCGTGGTTTCACGCTTCCCGGAAAGTTCATTTGCAGCGGCCGCAATGACACGACTTGGCGTAATGCGCGACAAGCGAGACCAGCAGGAAGCCGAACAAAGGAGATTGGCGCTGGAAGCCGAGCAGCATAGCAAGGAAGAGCAACAACGCAAGCAGGATGCCGCAGAGCGTAAAGCCGATCGCGATGCTCAATCGGCGCATCTTGAAGCCATGTCGCAGCAACAGCAAAAAGCCTCATCCGGCGCGGCCTGCGTTGAAGCGGCAAAGTTGGTTTGCGACCAGACGACCAGCGGCTGGGCCAATACGGCCTGCAAGATGGCCGCCGGAGCCGGCTGCAATTAAGCAGGCGCTTGGGTTGCAGACTGCATCACAGACTCATGTTTGCGAGACTGAAGAAGTGGCAGGCTGCAAGATTGGGTGAGTCCGGTAATATGTCACGGCAAAACTTCAGACTACTGACTGTAGGGTGCGCCGTGCGCACCATGGTGCGTGGGACGTACCCTACCCTTGCGCAGATTGATATCTATGGAAACGCTGAACAAGTCCGTTCGCCCTGATCCTTCGTCTAGGCTCAGGACTAAAGGCCTTGTCGAAGGGCTAGCTCAATAACATATTGATGGTTATGCGCCCTCCGCTCGTGGTTCGACAAGCTCACCACGAACGGAGGACTTTTCCAGCGTTTCCCTGTATTTCAGTCAGCGTCCAGTCCGCAAAAACAAACGCACAGCGCACGGTTTTACCCGCATGCACGCTCTGCATCGCGCTGCGGTATTCGGCAATCTGCGCGCGGTAAGGAACGGGGGCATGACTTGCGCCGGTCCTGTAATCCAGCTATCCACACTTCATTCTCAAATTCCACCAGTTTATCGATGCGCTTCAGCTCGCCCTGCGCATTGACGTAGGGCATATCGTTGTGCGCGCGGCAATGCTGCGACGCATCGAAGACGCAAAATTTCACCATCACTCTTCCAAACATTTCTTTCACCGCTGACGCGTAATCGGCACGGTCTCGCACCGCACCAAAGAAGTGCTTTTTATGCAAAGGTGCACCATCTGCCGCCAATTATTGCGCTCATCAATAGTCAGCCAACTGTATTCAAATGAAATTTAGCATGGCACAGGAGTTGCTTATATAGAGACTAACAACCTGAACTGTTCATAGAGTTGCCAGAGATTTAATTTAACAACCCATGTCACTCCACCATAAGGAATGTAGCAATTGAACCTATTCACTCAACCCGCTATAGGCTTAATGCAGCGAATCGATCTGGCCGGAAAATTTATTTTTAGCACCTTATTGCTGTTGATCCCCTGCCTGTTGCTTGCCTTAGCTGGTTACCGGCCCATGATGGCACAAACATTCCTTTTACTTGCTGCATTAAGCGGAATTGTCGCGGTCTATTTTCAATATGCTCTCTACGCTTCAATTCGTGAAGCACTTCTATCCCTGCTTCAGGCAACTCGTGCTTCTGCGACAGGCGATCTCACGGCCCGTAGCGTCCTAGATAGTCAGGATGGTTTCGGCCAACTGGCATACAGCCTGAACAACATGGCGCGAGAAACCGGCCGTTTGATCAAAGAGGTTGATGGCGCCACAGAGGAAGTTGCCAGCGCTGCAACAGAACTCACCGTGGCCGCGGCCCGGGTTGTGGCAGGCGCAAATGCCCAGGCTACCCTGGCGGCCTCGTCAACACTGGCCCTGGAAGACATGCGCAGCAGCGCGGAACATGTCGCTGAATCTGCCAGACTGTCGCAGGACATTGCCGAAGAATCCGAAAGGCTCGCCACCAATGGTGCCTCAATCGTCCATGCAGCCGGCGAAGAAATGGCGCGTATCGAAACCTCCATGAAGAATCTTGCCATATTGGTTTCATCCATGGGGAAACGATCTGATCAGATAGGCGGCATCGTCGGTGTCATCAGAGGAATCGCCGAGCAGACCAATCTATTGGCATTGAATGCCGCGATCGAGGCAGCTCGCGCCGGGGAACAGGGTCGCGGCTTTGCAGTGGTGGCAGATGAAGTTAAAAAACTTGCCGATCGTACAGCCGTTGCACCAGGTGAAATAAGCGGCCTGATTAGCAACATATTGCAGGAAATCGATGCGACAGTAATAGGCATGGACAGTGGCCGCAAACAAGCCGAATCCGGCCTGCAGCTTGCACGCGAAGCCGAGCAGGCTCTCGAATCCATTCGCACCGGGGCGCACAGCACCATGGATCGCGTGCGTAACATCGCTTCTGCTACCGAACAGCAGACCCGTACCAGCCTGCAGGCGGTCAACGGCATGACAGAAATTGCCAGGAAGTCGCAGGAAAACAATGCAGCGAGCAATGAGGCCGCCGCGGTAGCACGGCATCTGGAAGGGCTTTCTTCCGGGCTCCGTTCCTCCCTCCAACGCTTCAAAGTATAGAAAGAACACCCATGCTTATCACTATAATTTTCTGTGCCGCGCTACTCCTGTTCTTCGTCATATTGCATTTGGCAGAAAAGATAAAACGGCAGCGCAAACGCGAGCGTCAGTTGCATGGACTGAACGTGTTGCAGCATGTTCTTGGACTGCTGACAAATGTCCAGCAGCACCGCGGAATATCTGCAGCCCTGTTGAATGGAGACAAGTCTTTTGCCGCTCGACTTGCAACCAAGCGCAATGAAATACAGGGGATTTTCAAGAATCTCGGCCCCTTGCTGTCTGAGACTCCCGAGCTGCGTTCAGACGCAGACAGCCTGTTGGCTGTCGAACGTGAATGGGAGATGATGAGCAGTGCCATTGCCCACATAAATTCTGAACAAAGCTTTCACAAACACACTGTATTAATTCGTAAAATCATCCATTTATTAGGTGACATGGGGGAACATATTGGCCTGCTTGATGGTGAAGGCTCGCCGCTTGCACTCCTTTCAAACACATTGCTACTAAAACTCCCGCTGCTCATGGAGAGCATCGGCCAGGCCCGTGCGCTCGGCTCTGGATATGCGGCAAAAGGGCAGTGTGGCGCTGTTGGCCGTATTCGAATGAATTTTCTGGAGCAGCATATCCGCGAGTGTCAGCAAGACATCAGCACCTCTACGGAGAATACCAATGCAACACAACGTGTTAATGCATTGCTGAATGTGCTCAACGAACGCTTTATAGCTGTAGAGGAAGTCAATATTACGCCAGACGCTTTTTTCCGCACCGCTACGGATGCGATTGAAGCCTGCCTAAATCTGTGGAAAGACCTCGCTCAAATCACCGGCGAGATAGTCGAGACACGAACCTGATTCACGATATCCATAACTTATAAATTTAACGGGTAAACAAAGCAGAATTAAAATGCGTAAGCCATAAACCATGAGAAATTCAGACTTAACTAAAATTCCCAACGCTCTGGATCAAATCGAGGCCGCTACCCAGGCCTTATCTGCCGAAGTTATTGGACACCACAGGGAACTGCGCTTAACCAGCCATTTCCAGCCTATTTTCAGTCTGGTACACAAAAGGCCGGTGGGGTATGAAGCACTTCTGCGTGCACAAGACCCGACAGGAAAAAATATCCCCCCTCTCGCAATCTTTAACCGGGTTCGAGACGAGGAAGAAATCGTATTCCTTGACCGGCTATGCAGGAATCTGCACTTGCGAAATTTTTTGCCCACGGCCGACGATAACAGCTGGATTTTTCTCAATGTCAATCCGCAGGTAACAGTCGGTGGCAGACGCTACGGCCCATATTTTGGCGATTTGCTGGAACGCTATCAAATACCGCCCTACCGCATCGTGATTGAAATCCTGGAATCGAATATTCACGATGAATCATTATTGGCCGAAGCCGTCAATTATTATAAAGATCTCGGCTGCCTGATTGCCATTGATGATTTCGGTGCTGGACACTCAAATTTTGACCGTATCTGGCGGCTTTCACCACAAATCGTGAAGCTGGACCGATCCATGATGCTCCAGGCTGCGAACAACATTAGCGTAAAAAGGGTGTTACCTAATCTGGTCAGCCTGCTTCACGAATCTGGCAGCCTGGTTCTGATGGAAGGTATAGAAACTGAACATGAAGCTTTGATCGCAATGGATTCGGGTATCGACTTTGTTCAGGGCTACTACTTTGGCAAGCCTGAAAAATCACTGCTGTGCACAGAACACGAAGCCGAGTTACTGCCGAATTTATGCGAAAGTTTTAAAAATTTCACCCGGCAAAATACAGAGAAGTATCACAATGAATTACGGGATTATGTGGGTAGATTTCAGCAAACTGCCAGGTTAATTGAGAATGGTGCCACTGCAGAACATGCCTGTTTTGAACTGCTTAAGCAACCCAAAGCCGAACGCTGTTATTTGTTAAACCACGAAGGAAGACAACTTGGCTCAAATCTGGCTTCGCCGCTTCGCAAGACGTGGAACGATCCCCGCTTCAACCCTTTGGCAGACGCCAGAGATGCCATCTGGTCACGCCGTCCCTATTTTCGCAGAGCAATCGGCAATCCGGGCGAAGTACAAATCAGCCGGCCCTATCTGTCCATAGCCGGAGCGAACATGTGTGTCACCCTGTCGCTGATGATTAACACAGGCCCAAGCATACAGGTACTCTGTTGTGATCTGGATTGGAATGAAGCCATGTGAAAAATGCTTACGGCTCGCTCAGCGTCCCATCCGCAAAAACAAGCGCACAGCGCACGGATTTACCCGCATGCACACTCTGCATCGCGCTGCGGTATTCGGCCATCTGCGCGCGGTAAGGCGCGGGGTCATGACTTGCGCCGGTCTTGTAATCCAGCACCCACACTTCGTTCTCAAATTCCACCAGTCTGTCGATACGCTTCAGCTCGCCCTGCGCATTGACGTAGGGCATTTCGTTGTGCGCGCGGCGATGCTGTGAAGCATCGAAGAAGCGCTGCAGCGCCGGCTGCGCCAGCAGTGCCTGTGCCTGCTGCCACAGCACAGCTATTTCTTCGGCCGGGATGCCGCACTGCGCCTGCAATGCAGCCTGCTCGGCAAGCGCACCCGGCAGGGTAAGCTGCTGCAGCAAGGCGTGCAGCCAGGTGCCGCGGCGCTGTTCGAGCGTGAGGCTGGCGGCACGCTGGCCGGTAGGCAGGGGGCGTTGCAGGGCCAGTTCCGCTACATTCGTAACATCACGTTTATATTCAATATTATTACATGGCATCTGCAGCAGGGGATTGTCGGCGGACGGGTTAAGCTGCGCGACGCGGTCATACCACGAGAGCTCGTTTTTCTTTTGTTCTGCCTCCGCATTCCTGCCGTTGCCGCTCACCAGCAGTGCCTGCTTGGCGCGGGTGATGGCGACATACAGCAGGTTCATGCCCTCGCGCCGCGCATACTGCTCCTCGGCTTCAAACATGTGCTGGCGTTTTTTGCCCTGCGTTGCCAAGGTGGCATACAACGAGAAATGTGTTGGCCGCGCGGCGTTGGTGGGCCAGTCCACCAGCACGCCGTAACCGTCGTTTCTGCCGCGCGTGTCATTGCCATCCAGCAGCCACACGATGGGCGCTTCCAGTCCCTTGGCCTCGTGCACGGTGTAGATGCGCAGCGCGTTGCCCACCTCGCCCACCTTGCCCTCATCCGGCGATTCGTTCTCCGCCGCGCGCAATTCGCGCAGCTCGGCGAGAAAGCCGGGCAGGCTGGGGTAGCGCCCGCCGTCCACATCCAGCGCCACTTCCAGCAGCGCCTGCAGATTGGCCTGCACCGTGGCGCGCATCGCTGCGGGCAGGGCGGCGGCATAACGGTGGTGTACGTCCGCGCTGAAATAGATGTGGTCGAGCAGGTCGTGCACCGGCAGCTTGTCGGCGCGGTTTAGCCAGTCCTGCAGCAGGCTGTGCGCGCGCTGCAACGCGGCAGACGCACTGTCATTGCTAACGAGCTGGTTCAGGCGCGCCCACCAGCCCGGCGCTTTTTCCTCAGCAACATTTTGCATAGACGCGAGCTGCATCAGGTCTTCATCCGCGCAGGAGAATATCGGCGAGCGCAGCACCTGCGCCAGCTGCAGATCGGCAAACGGCGCGATCAGAAACAGTAGCAGCGCCTGGATGTCTTCCGCTTCCAGCGTGTCGAGCAGGCCGCCGCGGCGCGAGGTGAGGAACGGAATATTTTTTTCGCGCAGCGCGGCTTCGTAGGTGCGCAGATGGGTGCGTTTCCGCACCAGCACCATGATGTCGCCGTAGCTGGCGCGGCGCGGCTGGCCGTCCTTATCCAGCACCGACCACTGCGCCACGATCTCGGCAATCTTGCCGGCAAACAGTGCAGCCTCGCCTTCGCGCGCGCCGCTGTCGGCTTCGTCGCGCGCCTCAAGCAGCGGGTTGCGCAGCTCGAAGGCCTCCTCCGTGGAGGCCGCTTTTTCCTTCTCCAGCAGCACCAGCGGCAGCGCCTCGATATAGCCGGGCAAGTCCTGATGGTGCGCGAGGTGGTTGTCAAAATCGACGAAGCCATCGGGGTGACTTTCAAACACGCCGTTCACCACCTCCAGCACCGCCGGCGCATTGCGCCGCGTTTCATTCTGCGTGAGGTAGTGCGCGGAAAATTCCTGCAGCATGAAATTCTTTACCTCGCCAAACAGGCGCGAATCGGCGCGGCGGAAGCGGTAGATCGACTGCTTGGGGTCGCCCACGATAAATATTTTCGGACGCTCGTCGGCCGCTACCGAGGCTTCAAACCACGCCTGCAGAATTTGCCACTGCAGCGGATTGGTATCCTGAAACTCGTCCAGCAGCACCTGTTTGTAACGACTGTCCAGCTTGTACTGCATGTACTCGGCGCTGTCGCTCTGCTTCATCAGGCGCGCCACCTGGTATTCCACATCGGTGAAATCCATCACCTGTTTTTGCTGCTTCAGTTCCTGGTAGTGACCCAGCAAGGCCACACCGCAGCGCAGCACGGCCTGATTCATGCGCAACGCAGCTTGTTCGGTCAGCACATCCTGCACCGCATGCAGCACCTGCAGAATGCCTTCAAACAATGCCGCGTACTGCTCGGCATTCTGTCCCTTGTTGGCCTTCAGTTTGCGCGGCTCGCCTGCCTGGGTATGCAAGGCCTCAAACAACATCTGATAGCGCACCGACAATTCATCCGCGTGCAACGCATCGTCCAGCGGCTTGGCCATTTTCCGCTGCGCGTCCGAACCGCTGTCCAGCAAGCTGGCAAACGCCTGCACGGTCAGTTCAAAATCCTGATCCAGCAATGACTCATAGGGATCATCATCCGGATCGACTTCCAGCTCTTGCTGCAACTGCTGCAGCGCCCAGGCCACCGCATCTTCTTGCCCCTGCGTATAAGCCCACCATTCCGCGCGCTTGTTGAGAAAATTCTCCAGCAGAGAACGCGTGTTGTGCAGCCCGTATTCGTTAAACAGCCACTGCATCTCCTGCGCCAGCTCGCCCTCAGGCTCTGCATGCAAACCGTCCGACAGCGCATCCCACGCTTCCTCGCGCAAGGCTGCGGTGCGCTCCAGCAACTGCAGCCCCACCGGCACGCCGGCATTCAGCGGCGCGCGCTGGATGATCTGCATAAACCAGCCGTGGAAAGTGCTGATGGTGATGCTGGAAGACGACAGCAAAAAATCGCGGTACAGCCCGCGCGCTCTTGCCAGCATCGCCTCATCCACCACCTCGATCGCGCGCTGTTTTAAAAACTCGCGCACCTCATCGTCGTCGCTTGCTGCCAGCAAATGCAGCCAGTCATGCAGCCGCTCCTGCATCTCCTGCGCCGCCTTGCGCGTAAACGTGATCGCCAGAATCTCGCCCGGCTGCACCCCGGCCAGCAGCAGCCTCACGATGCGCGACACCAGCAGCCAGGTCTTGCCGCTGCCGGCGCAGGCTTCGACGACGACGCTGTTGGATGGGTCGAGGGCGATTTTGTTTTTCATATGCTCAATGCCTATTTCCGCTGCAGGGTTTGCAGGTCGGGTTTAAACCCGACTTGAGTTGTCGGGCTGAAGCCCGACCTACATGCTTTTTCTTCCCCTTGTCCGCCCCGAGTAGTGTTGTAGGGTGGGAAAATTGCCCACGCGGTAATTTGATTATTGGTGGGCAATGTGCCCACCCTACGAAATAAGGTTTGGGGGATTTTTGCGTCCGCCACTAGCAACCAACAGTTAATCATGCCCACTCCACCTTACGGCACAGCCCACGCATCTCGCAATAAGTGCACACCGCATCCACCCCATTCGCCGGCAACGCCACCCCATCCCGCATCTGTGCAAACACCAGTTTCAATCTCTCAATATTCGCATGCGCCAGCTGCGCCACATCCTGCGGCGGCTCCACCGTCAGCACCTTATTTTTTTCGATGCTGATAAACGCCGCCTCGGTCGCCTCAAACACATGCGCATAAAACGGCAGCTGCACATCCTCACCCGCCTGTTTCAGTTTGTTGCGCAGCGCAGCTGCAGGCTGCGTCTTATAGTCCAGCACGCGCACCACATGCGAAGCATCCGCCTGCACATCGATGCGATCGATGCGCCCGCGCATCTGCAGATCTTGCGCCAGCGGCAGCTCAAACGGCACCTCGCCATTCTGGTAACGCCAGCCCTCCGCCTCGCTCTTTAACTGCGCGTCGATGTAGGCCGGTATCGATTGCTGCCAGCGCAGCAGCCACGCGCGTGCCCAGTAGTCGCGCTGCAGCGCCTGTGCAAATACCTCGGCGCTGATGTCGTGCAGGGACTGCTCCAGCCTGGCGCGATTGACACTTGCAAGAGTTTGATTATATTCAATATATAGACCATGGAAACGGTGCAATATGGCATGCACCCAGTCGCCAAAATCGCGCTTCTCGATGCCCTCGCGCACCTCGTCCAGCTCGTTCAGGTGCAGCACATGGCGCGCGTAATACTGGTAGGGACAGGCCACCAGACTGTTGTAGCCGCTGGCGGAGATGCGCCGCGGAATCAGGGCGGGCGGCGCGACCGGCTGCGGCATGCGCGCCAAATCCGGCAAGGCCGCAGCCGCGTTGCGCACCTGCGCGCCGTCCAGAATTTTGATCAATTCTTTTTCGGCAAGGTCATCGCCATAGGCCAGATGGTGGAGGCCGCGCAAAATTTCCAGATAGGGACTGAGCAGATTGGCTTCACCGCTTTTGCTCGCCTGCCAGGTGGCGAGCACGCTGTCGTTCAGCGCCAGCAGGCACAGCAGGTCGTCGCGCTGCTGCGCGCGGTACACGGCACGCACCGGCAGGCCCAAGGTGTCGCGCACCGCATCGTTAAACCACACCGCCGCCTTGTCCGCGCTGGGCAGGTGCGCCGCATCGCAGCCCAGCAGCAGCACCGCGTCAAACTTGCGCCAGCGCGTGGCGGCGAGGTGGGTGATCAGCACCGGGCTGTCGATGCTGGCGTCGCGCCAGGTGAGCGCATCGAGTTGCAGCGCCAGCCAGTGGCGCCACTCGGCACGGCTAAAACGCGTGGTGTCAGCTGCCAGTTCCTGTTGCCAGGTATGCACGGCTTGCAGCAACTTCTCACCTGCCGCATCGGCGGCTAGCCCTTCATACACGCCGAGTATCCTGAGGCTGCGCTCCAGCGCCAGCAGCCAGCCATGGAGGGTGTTGCTTTTCCTGACCAGCTCGTCGGCGGCCTGGCGCAGGCGCGCCAAGGCTGAGCCGAGCTCCGGCGCTTCGTGCTGCGCCAGCTCCAAAAACACCTCGAGGTGCGCCACCGCGCCATGCTTGCGCAGCAGCTGCTCCAGCTGGTACACCGTCTGCTTGCGCTCAGCCGAAGGCTGGTCGGCAAACATATACGGCGACTTCAAGAGATCGAGCATGTCCTGATAATAGAAGTCGCTCTGCAGCGCATCCAGCCAGCGCATCAGAACTGTGCTCACCGCCATGGTGGAAAGTATCCAGCCGGTTTCATCCTGCACCTGCACCTCGGCGCGCTCCAGCAGCGCGCGCACGCGGCGCGCGGCAAGCCTGTCCTGCGCCACGATGGCGATGCTGCTTTTGCCCGCGAGCAGCCAGCACCGCACCTGCACCTCGGCGGCACGCGCCTCCTGCTCCAGGCCGTTGGCGGCAAACAGGCGCAGGCTTGAGCCCAACGCGGCTTGCGGGAAATGAGTCCGCAGCCGCCGTGCCTGCTCGCGCAATGACGGCACTGCTGCATGCACATCATCAGCAGCTTCGTCCCTGCCCCATGCAATGTTGAGCACCGCGCAGCCTGCCTGCTGCGCCGCCAACTCGCGCAGGTCGATAATGTTCACCGGCGCGTTCTCGCCATAGGCCTGCAGGAAACGCATTTCTAGGCGGGACAAATCCGAGGTCAGCAGCACGGTTAACGGAGATGTCGCCCGCTGTGCCAGCAAAGCCAGGCGCTGCTGGTAGGCGCGAGCGGCATCCAGCTCGCCGCTGGCGCTCATCGCATACCACAGCTCGTGCACCACGCGCGCCTCAAACTGCATCGCGGCGTTGCGCTTGGCCTGACAGGCGCGCTCCAGCTGCAACAGAAAATCTTCCTCGCTCTGCGGCAGCGGCACATGGTGCTTGGTCAGCTCGTCCAGCAGCCCGAGCAATTCACTCGCAATGCCCCACAGATCGGCGCCGGGAAACCACTCGCGCTCGCGCAGCGCCTGATACAGTGTGGTGGCGCGGCAGGTGTCGGGGGTGATGGCCTGGGTGAGCGGCACCGATTCGGCCCAGTCGTTGATAGTCACCATCTGCGGCAGCAGCAATGCGGGCAAGTTGGCGGCGCGGGCCAGGTGCTGTGCCAGCGGCACTGCCACATGGTAGTTGGGCAGGATGATCACGGCCTCGCGCAGGTCGGGCAGGGCGTGGACGTGCTGCTGCAATATGGCAGCAGCAACCTGATCAAAAAAAACAGCGGCCGCCCGTGGGGTGCCGCTGTTCTCTGTATTACTCATCGGGTATTACTCATTGGGTATTACTCATTGGAGCTTGACTCCGTGGATTCATGCTTTAACTGGTTCATCGTAGGAGCCCGATTAATCGGGCGATTGTATTTAAAAGAAATCGCGCAGAAATCTGCGCTCCTACATGCAATATTAACGTTCCAGATACTTCAATTTATCCTTCACTTCTTTCCACTCGTCCGCATCTGCAGGTGCATCCTTGGTTGCGGTCAGCACCGGCCACTGCTTCGCCAGTTCCGCATTCAGCGCGGTAAACTGCACCTGGTCAGCCGGCAAATCATCCTCGGCAAAAATCGCCTCCGCCGGGCACTCCGCCACGCACAGGGTGCAGTCGATGCACTCTTCCGGATCGATCACCAGGAAATTGGGACCTTCATGGAAACAATCCACGGGACAAACGTCCACGCAATCGGTGTATTTGCATCTGATACAGGCTTCGGTAACGACGTAAGTCATGCTCTTTCCTTTGTTGGGCTAATCTGATTGTGTAATTTTAGCAGAAATTGGGGAAAGGCCGAGTGGCGTGTAAGTTGTTTACGCATGAAATACAAATGGCACATGTTTAATGGATTGGATATTAAACTTCCTATTTACAGCTTCAGTCGTTGCTGTTTTCTGCTGCTTTAATTGCTTGCTCGACACTCTTGGTGATGTTTACAGGGATAAGCGTGATCTGTGGATTATTTCGAGCGAACACTCTGAATACCTCGTCCGCGAATGCCTGCCCGATAAAATCAACATCCTGAAAATCCAGCATTACAGTCTTGAATCTTTCAACACGGTTCAATATGCGCTTGGCCTGCGACCTGGACACCAGACGTTCACCTTCATAGAGAACCAATTTTACAGGCACGATTGTTTTATTGAACGCAAAATTTTCGTCTTCATCACCCGTAAAGTTATCGAACACAGCCTTAAGATTTTTATCACTATTCAACGCGATATTCATCAACACTTTGGTGCCAATATGGTCGTTAGCATTGTGTAAAAGGAAGTCATGTTTGTAGCCGTCGTGATGAGAAAAAATCAAATCTCCGGATACAATCAAAAAATGATCAAAGGCTCGAGAAGTAAAAAAAATTCCCTGTCCCGTATGATTATCCGGGTCAGTCGTTAATTTTCCTTTGCTTAACTCAAGTAATGATTCTCTCGGATCGCTCAAATTCATAATGCGTGCAATATGGTTAAAAATCCCTTCCCCGTTATCAGCAATATTTATTTCTATCGACTCTGCTGTTCTATCAACCTCAATTACAGCAACGGTCCCGCCAGAATGATCAATAGCGTTATTTAACATCTCGGTAAAACCATAGTGACAAATATTCTCCAACTCCGGAGGTAACCCGCTAAACATAAAACCAAAATCTCGATAATAGACATCGCTTTCACGCAAGCCAGTTAATGAAAATTCTCCTTTATGTGACCTGGTAGGGCCAAGTACATATATGCGCCCGCGCGTATTTCCCTCCGCCACCAGATAACCCATTTTTACAAGTGCTGTTAAATGATTATGGATTGCCTGCCGCGTAAGCTGGAAGGTTTCCATCGCATCATGAAAAAAATGCGAATTGCCAGCCTTAATCGAATTTAAGAGAAATCGGCGGATAATTTCAGCGCGTTTTGTAGTAGCGAGTTTCATGATTTATAGCTTAGACTTAACAGTCATTAGTAAAGGTTATTAATGGAAATTGTAAAGGTTGCAAAGAAACATTGTCAATATTTATTGCATTTATTGTAAAGAGTGGGGCGGCTAATGGCACTACTTTCGGATTAAAATCTACTTTCCGCCCCGATAATCCACGTACATCATCAAGCTTTCCAGACCACCGCCTCATCATCAGCACGCACAGAAACACATGCCATATCTTGCAATCGCAAGGGTCTTTTTGACCATCCTCAGCATAAAACATACAGCCTAACCTGTTCACGGCACCCCTAATCTGATCCCGTAATCGTATCGTATTCGTTGCCGGGGGTAGCCCGGCGGCTAGTTCCTTTTCTTGCTTCGCCAAGACAACGAGTTGCGGTGGAGATTAACCTTCAGGTTATGCCGGAGCCAAAAGGAACCAAAAGAAGGCGATCCCAAATCCGCCACCTCTTCGAGGTTCCCTGCGTTGCTCGTCTGGTCAGGCGGCTGCAGAACTCGCACGATCCGCTACGCGTCCACGTGCTCAGACAGTCGTGGCTTCGGCATAACCTGAAGGTTAGCCTACACCGCAACAAGTCGCTACGCGCCGTGTTGTCACCTCCATCCCCTGACCAGCCTCCGCTACTCGGTGGTGAATGAGGGGAGGTAAAAGCGAAAATCAGAATCAAAAGTAAATTCAAAACCAGCTTCAAAATCGAAGTGCGTGTGTGTGCACTTTGTGCCCACACAGCTTTTTTGTTTGGTTTGGGTGTGCGCTATGCGCACACTGCTTTTGGCTTTGCTGTTGACTTACCTACCCCTGTGCGCCGCCTCGATCCATCGCCAACAAGCGGGGGGGTTAGGCGAGGATTGTTTGAGCACGTGGACGCGTAGCGGATCGTGCGAGTTCCGCAGCCCCGCTTGTTGGCGATGGATCGAGGGAACCCCGCAGGGGCGGTAAACCGGGGTCGCCTTTTCTTTGGTTACTTTCTTTTTGGCGAAACAAAAGAAAGTGACTAGCCGCCGGGCTACCCCCGGCAACCATCAGCATTACGCGAACTGAAAAATTTCCTGATACTCAACAACCCCCAAGCGTCTCAATCACATTGTTCAGATTAAAAAACAATGATCAGTTCTTTTTGATCTTTTGTTTCAACTCTGCAAACTGCTTGGCTAATTTCAGGCTCTGTCCCTGATAGTTCGATTTGATGTCCTGGCCATACAGAAGCTCTGGCTGTTCTGCCATACGTTCATAGCGCAGCCATCCGACCGTCTGACCATGCTCGAGCAAAAATGGCACCTCGTGTGAGCGCACTTCAAGAACCCCCCTGCTGCTTCCCGCTTTATTCAACTTGGCATTCCAGCCGAATCCGGGGTCAAAAAATCCGGCATAATGAACACGAAATTCTCCGGCGCGGGTGTCGTATGGCAGCATTTCAGCCGCATAATCCGGGGGGACGGCAATCGCTTCCTTGGTCATGAGAATATAGAATTCATCGGGATCCAATATCAGTGAAGATGTTTTGTGATATTTAATGGGTTCCCAAAAATCCAGAGGATCATAATCCCGTCTTTCCAGGTCAATACGCTTGACATGTTTCTTCGAACGATACCCGATGATGTCGCCTTCTTTGCCGGAGCCTTTCAAATCCACGGTAAAAGGCAGCATCCCTGTTTTGACTGATCTCGCGTTTGCTTCATGGTCGCTGGAATCTACTAACTGGCCTTCATCGAGCAGTTTTTTCCATTCTGTAGCCGTGATGGCTTTCGCTTCTAAACCACGTGTGCGGCGGAACCTGAGCTGGTTAAGGCGTGTGCCGGTTTTTGCCACGACGCTGAAACTCCGCGGCGCAACTTCTATAAATAATTCGCCCTTATAACCCTCGCTTACCTGGTCAAAACTAGTGGCACCATCGGCGATCAATCGCGTCAATATATCCAGCCTGCCCGTTGAACTCTTCGGATTGGCAAAGGCCGCGACCTCGCTTTTTAAACTGATGGATTCCAAAAGAGGAATAACGTATACCCGCCCCTTTTCAAGCACGGCGCCCTTGCTGAGATCGATTTTGAAGTCAGCAAAACGTTCGTCGAGCTGTTTCATTTTTTCGAGTACTTTTACCCCCTTGCCGGGGAGAAAACTCGTATCTACAGGATAAGCATAATCGCCGAGGCGAAGGTCTATGCTGGCTGGCTGGATTTGGTCATCTTCGATATTTGTTAACATCGTTTTGATGTCGCCGTTGCTCAGCATCTCTTTGATCTTCTGGCTCGGCAGGATTCCGGTATAGTCGCCCCCGCGCGGCGTTGCCATCGAACCAGAACTGGCCGTTGAACTGGACTTCGTTAGCACTTCATTCATCAGATTTACCCTTCTGCACCTTGTCTTGATGTCGTCGTATTAACAGTACCTTGCTCCATTCTGTGTAGCAATTCAATGAGCAAAATACACCGTCTTTGAATTGGCCACTTCCAAACTTTTTTGTAATCGATTGCTGACAAACAGGGCAAATATTTCGCTCTAAACACTGGCGCAAATAATCTTCTTCACTCTCCGCCATTTCGAATAACCTGTTTAATTGAATTTCAAAAATATCACCTTAATTATGAATTATAACCAAATAAAAAGTGCCAAGCTGCAAAGAAACAATGAGGCCAGATTTTGATTACGCAAGCTTACGCCAAATAACCGTTAAATCATGGCGATACCTTTTATACCGTTGTTGGAAATATTATCAACCAACATTCAGACAACACCAGACAATTGTTCTATTTCACCAACAATAGCTAAAATCAAACGAGCAACGTGAAGGTAATACATTACATTTGACACTCTCAGCTTAGAAACTTTTGACCATTCTTTTTCGTGATACCCCTAATCTGATCCTGTAATCGTGCCGTTTTGGTTTGCCGGGGGTAGCCCGGCAAACGCAAACAACACAATTAAGCTGTCAGATTCACAATCAATGGTGTATCCATCGAGCCAACTACGAAAGTTCCGCAGTGTGACCGCGTCACAATCAACCCAATGCCGGGTAGTCCGTATACCCCTTAGCCCCAGGCGTATAAAACGTACCCATATCCACCGCATTTTCTGCCGCACCGGTTTTCCAGCGGGCAACCAGATCAGGGTTGGCCAGGAAGGGACGACCGACAGCAATCAGGTCGCACTTGCCTGCAGCCAAGTCGCTTTCTGCACGCTGGGCATCGTAGCCGCCGGATAGGATGAGCTTGCCTTTGAATATGCTGCGGAACATTTCCTTTATTGAGTCTGGCACTTTCGGCGCGCCCATGGGCGAGTGGTCGACCAGGTGGATGTAGGCCAGGCCGCGCGCATTGAGCTGGTGCGCCAGGTAGGTGTAGTCCGACTCCATTTTGTCGTACAGCGGCATGTCGTTGAATACGCCGTAAGGCGAGAGGCGGATGCCGATCTTGTCCTTGCCGATGGCCATGATCACCGCATCGACGACCTCGAGCACGAAGCGCGCGCGGTTTTCAATTGCGCCGCCGTAGCCATCGCTGCGCTGATTCGAGCTTGGGCGGAGAAACTGTTCCAGCAGATAGCCGTTGGCGCCGTGCAGCTCGATGCCGTCAAACCCCGCCGCCACCGCGTTTTTTGCGGCCTGTGCAAATTCTTCTATGGTGCTCTTGATGTCCGCTTCGGTCATGGCCTGCGGCATGGCATTCTGTTTCATGCCCTCGGCATCGGTGTACATATCGCCGGCAGCAGCAATCGCCGAGGGGCCCAGTACACGCGCGCCGGCTGGCAGGTTGAGCGGGTGGCCGATGCGCCCGCAGTGCATGAACTGCATGAACATTTTCGCGCCCTTGGCGTGCACCGCGTCGGTAATGCGCTTCCAGCCTGCGACCTGCTCTGCAGAAAAAATTCCCGGTATGCGCGGATAGCCCAGGCCGTTGGCTGATGGCGCAGTGCCTTCGGTGATGATCAGCCCCGCCGAGGCACGCTGCGCGTAATACTCTGCCATGAGCTCATTGGGAATATTGCCGGTGGCGCGATTGCGCGTCATCGGTGACATGACCAGATGATTTTGCAGGGTTAGTGTTCCCAGTGTGGCTTTTGAAAATAGCTGTGACATGGTGGCTCTTTCTTGAAAAAAGGTGATTTGATCGTGAAAAAAAAGTTTCCTGCGGTTGCTCACCCTGCTGGCAATATGCAGAAAATAAAATATGCCAGTGGCAACTGCCGAACACGCAGATTGGTTTTTCGCCGAAGCGTATTGCCAGACTAAATTCGCATCTATATTGGGACACACGCAACTAATTGCAAGGGGCTCAGGATTAGCGCCTATACTCGGCTTCTGGATAAATCTGCATCAAGAAGTGCCACCAGGGTCAGGCTTCAGGGTCAGGCCACATCTAAAATATTTTGAGACTGGCCCTATTTATCTTGCGGGGTTGATTTATTATGTTTTTATACCATGTTCAGGGGATGCGAACCCGCTATCCGAATGTTAAGGTGTTTATGTTCTTAACTTTTTCCTGTTGTTTCCTGCACTTGATTCCCACGGAGTAGGTCATGAATTCCATTAAATTTGTTTCTTCGCCTCTTTCCGCAGTTTTTTGCGCCACATGCATGCAGTGGGGAGGTGCCAGGGTAACTAAAGATGGTCAATCCGTCACTGGGGCAAGTTTTAATGGCAGTTGCAAATCCGCTATCCCTGTATTTGAGCAAGACAATCTGCAGGATATGCAAAAGAATGCGACCTTCTCTGACTGCAAGTACTGGGAGCCTATCAGTTTCGAATAATTCGGTAATTTGCAACGATAACTTGAGCCATGAAACGCCAAAGTAAATAGCAGAATATTTTCGCCCCGTTTCAACCCAAATCACCCCGCATTATTCACAAGCCGGCAATTCCCCCTGATGTCCTTTCAGCAGGGATCAGCAGCATTTAAAGCCCTACTCCAAACAGGTGTTCTTTCGCTCTGCCACACACCCGTGCGATCTGCGCAGGGTTATATCTTCGGCCTAGATAATATTAGCTCTGGCTGAAGTTCAATTTTGCTGTAGATTACCGCCTGAGATTTTTCTAGCGCCCGCAGGGCGCGTGCAATATGGAATGATTCCAGGCGGGTCAGGACTTTCCAGACGAGATGAGAGATGAACAAGCATAAACAATACCCGCCCCTAATATTGCTGGCTCTGTGCTGCCTGAACCTGCTTTTTTCCACTGCCTTTGCAGCAGACCGGGTGCTGGATGCCACCCAGTTTGAGCCAACGCCGGTGTCGCTGACGCCCTATTTCTCCGTGCTTGAAGACGCCGGCCTGAGCCTGACCCTGCATGACGTGCAGCAGGCGGATGTTGCAGCGCGCTTCAAGATGGATGCGCCCGCCGGGGATGCGCTCAGCTTTGGCTACACGCGTTCGGCCTACTGGCTGCGCCTGGCCCTGCGCAACACCGGCAACCTTCCGCTTGAACGCATGCTGGAGGTGGGCTATGCCGGTCTTTCCAGTGTTGAGTTTTATCAGCCGGCAGCGGGCGGGACGTATCAGTTAGTCTCTACCGGCAGTGCCCTGCCCTTCTCAAGCCGCGCTTACAAACATCGCCACTTTGTGTTTCCCCTCACGCTGCCAGCGCACGCCGAGCAGGTGTATTACCTGCGGATTCAGGCAGCGGGCGCAATGCTGGTGCCGGGCAAGCTGTGGACGCCGCAGGCTTTTCATGCGTACGAGCGCAATGACTATCTGAGCCAGGCCTGGTATTTCGGCATGGCGGCGGCGATGATTGCGTTCAACCTGCTGCTGTTTATTGCCCTGCGCAATGTTAACTATCTGCTGTATGTCAGTTTTGTCACCTGCATGGCGCTCGCCATTGCCGCGCAAAACGGCCTGAGCCATGAGTTCCTGTGGCCCAATGCCACGCTGTGGTCGAACATCTCCCGCTTTGTCGGCTATTCCTTATCGCTCGCGACCCTGCTGCAGTTCATGCGCCATATGCTGCTTACCTGGGAGGTCATTCCCACTGCTGACCGCCTGATAAAGATAGTCATCATCGCCCACCTGCTGTCACCGCTCGGTTTCGCCGTTTCGCTGCCAGCTTTCTCCAAGCCTGCAGCGCTGTTTTACATTGCCACGCTGACGCTGATTTTTGGTGTCGGTCTGTATTGTGCGTTTATCAAGCGCCAGCGCAGCGCGGTTTACTTTACCGCTGCCTTTGCGATGCTGTGTTTTGGCGGTATCGCGATCACCCTGCGCGGCATGGGGCTGCTGCCCACCAATGTGCTGACGATGAACGGCCTGCAGGTGGGCTCTGCCGTGGAAATGCTGCTGCTGGCATTTGCGCTGGCCGACCGCTTCAACACGCTGCGCAAGGAAAAGGAGGCGGCGCAGGAGGAGGCGCTGCAGGTGCAGAAGCTGCTGGTTGAAGAGCTGCAATCCTCGGAACAGGCGCTGGCACAAAGCAGGGATGCCGCCGAAGCCGCCAACAGGGCCAAGAGCGGCTTCCTCGCCAACATGAGCCACGAGATACGCACACCGATGAACGGCATTATCGGCATGGCAAACATCATGCGGCGGGGAAACATGACCCCGCAGCAGAGGGAGCAACTCTGCAAGATCGATACCGCCGCCGAGCACCTGCTGAACATCATCAACGACATCCTCGACATCTCCAAGATCGAAGCGGGCAAGCTGGTATTCGAAGAGGCGCCCGTCTCCCTCAACAGCCTGATGAGCAATGTTTCCGCCATCCTGTCTGAGCGCGCCAAAAGCAAGGGCATTGCATTGCTGGTGCAGACCGCATTTCTGCCGCCCAATCTGTATGGCGACGCGATGCGCTTGCAACAGGCCATGCTCAACTATGCCACCAATGCGATCAAGTTCACCGAAAAGGGCGCGGTGACGCTGCGCATCATTACGCAGGAGGAATCCGACGATGCGCTGCTGGTGCGCTTCGAGGTACAGGATACCGGCATCGGCATTCCGCCCGAGAAGATGCCGCTGCTGTTCAATGCCTTTGAACAGGCCGACAATTCCACCACGCGCAAATATGGCGGTACCGGACTGGGGCTGGCCATTACCCGGCGCCTGGCAATGCTGATGGGTGGCGAAGCCGGCGTTGTGAGCACGCCGGGCGTTGGCAGCACCTTCTGGTTTACCGCAAGGCTGGCGAAGAAGAACGGGGAAGATATGCTTGCGCCAGACGCAGCAAATGCCGGAGCCGAAAGCATTATCCGCCAGCGTTACCAGGGCAACCATATTCTGGTCGTCGACGACGAGCCGCTAAACCGCGAAGTGGCGAAGCTTCAGCTGGAAATGGCCGGACTGCTGGTGGACACGGCGGAGGATGGCGCGGTGGCAACCGCGCTGGCGCAGCAGAAAAACTATGCGGCTATTTTGATGGATATGCAGATGCCGACTATGGACGGGCTGGATGCGACACGGCAGATCCGCGCGCTTGACGGATACCGCCAGACACCGATCATTGCCATCACCGCCAATGCCTTTGTCGCTGACAAGGCCCGCTGCCTCCAGGCGGGGATGAATGATTTCCTGACCAAGCCCTGTTATCCGGATGTGCTGTTTACAACCTTGCTGCGCTGGCTGGATCGCCGGCCGTCATGATAAATATATTAAATATAATCAATACGTTGCAACGTATCACGCAGAGCTGTTTCTAGTGCACCAGCCCCTGCACCCAGCGCGTATACACGCGTTCTGCCAGTCGCTGCAGTTGCGGCAGGTGCTGCGGTATCAGGCTCTGTATCAGCGTTGCCGGCTGCACACCGGCGCTGCGGGCAGCGTCTGAAATTTCAGCCGCGCCGATCTCGCACCATTCACGTATCATCGCCGCGGTCATCTCAACATGGCATTGCAGGGCCAGGTGTTTGCCCAGCGCGTAGGCCTGATTGGCGCAGTGCTTGCTGGACAGGAGATGGGTGGCGCCCGCCGGCAGGCTGAAGGTTTCGCCGTGCCAGTGAAACGCGGTGGCGCTGGTGATTTCCCCAAACCAGGCGCGTGCCTCGGCGCTGCTGTCTGCACTGACCTCGCCCCAGCCGATTTCCTTCACCGCATTTTTTGTGACGACACCACCGAGGGCACGCGTCATCAATTGCCCGCCCAGGCAGTGTCCCAGCAGCGGAATATCGCGCGCAACCGCATCGCGAATCAATGCAAGAACCGGCCCTATCCACGGCAACTCGTCATTCACGCTCATCGGCCCGCCCATCAGCACCAGGCCGGCAAACCGGCTGGCGTCCGCGGGCACAGGCTCACCGCCATCGATGCGGATGAGCTGCCACGGCAGCTTGCGTGCATCAAGAAATTCGGCGAGGTAGCCGGGACCTTCGGCGGGGGCGTGGCGGAAGATGGCGATGGGTTTCATACTTGCAAACAAATAAAGTGGTTTGTGTAGGGTGCGCCGTGCGCACCATGGTGCGTATGACGCACCCTACAATTCTTACTGCTTGCTCTTGTCCCGTTCGATCAGCGCATAGGCAGAATGGTTGTGGATCGATTCGAAGTTTTCCGACTCAACCACGTAGGCTTCGATGCGCTTGTCGGCATTCAGCACGGCCGCCACGTCGCGCACCATGTCTTCCACAAACTTGGGGTTGTCGTAGGCGCGCTCGGTGATGAATTTTTCGTCCGGGCGCTTGAGCAGGCCGTACAGTTCGCTGGAGGCCTGCTCTTCGGCGACGCGAATAATTTCTTCGATCCACACCGAGCTGCTGGTGCGTACGGTCAGGGTGACATGCGAGCGCTGGTTGTGCGCGCCGCGGTCGGAGATTTTCTTGGAACAGGGGCACAGGCTGGTGACCGGGATCAGCACCTTCATGTTGAAGCGGTAGACGCCGTCGACAATTTCACCAATGAAGGTCACGTCGTAATCGAGCAGGCTCTGCACGCCGGACACCGGTGCGGTTTTATTGACGAAATAGGGGAATGACATTTCGATATAGCCGGATTCTGCTTCCAGCTTGGTGACCATCTCGCGCAGGATGCTCTCGAACGACTCCACCGAAATTTCGCGGCCGTGGGTGTTGAGAATTTCCACAAAGCGCGACATGTGCGTGCCTTTGAAGTTGTGCGGCAGATGCACGTACATGTTGAAGTTGGCGATGGTGTGCTGCACGCCTTCGCTCTTGTCCCTGACGACGACCGGGTGACGGATGCTCTTGATGCCGACCTTGTTGATCGCCAGCTGGCGGGTGTCGGCAGAACCTTGTACGTCAGGAATGGGGGCAACAGATGACTTCATGATGGGTTCTCGTGTTTAATTTAACTGATTATAAGCATTATCCGAGATCGTTACTCGGGTAACTTGCGGCGTATTGAGGCCGCAATGCCTGCAGCATCCAGGCCGCAATCAGCCAGCAATTTGGCCGGTTCGCCCTGCTCGATAAAGCGGTCGGGCAGGCCCAGTTGCAGCAGCGCTACGGCCACGCCGTGTTGCGCCAGGCATTCCGCCACCGCGCTGCCCGCGCCGCCCTGCACGGTGTTTTCTTCCACCGTCACCAGCAGACCGTGCTCGCGCGCCATGCGCAGCACCAGCTCGCTGTCCAGCGGTTTGACGAAGCGCATGTTGACCACGGTCGCGTCCAGCTGCTCGGCTGCGGCCAGCGCCGGCGCGAGCATGGAGCCGAAGGCGAGGATGGCGACCTTGTTGCCGCTGCGGCGCACCTCGCCACGGCCCACCGGCAGTGCCTGCATCTGCGCCACCGCTTTGATGCCGGGGCCGCAGCCGCGCGGATAGCGCACCGCGGTGGGCGTGTTCATCTGGTATGCGGTGTACAACATCTGCCGGCATTCGTTCTCGTCGCTCGGCGCCATCACCGTCATGTTGGGGATGCAGCGCAGGAAGCTGAGATCGAAGCTGCCGGCGTGGCTGGCGCCATCCGCGCCCACCAGCCCGCCGCGGTCGATCGCCAGCAGCACCGGCAGGTTCTGGATCGCGATATCGTGGATCAGCTGGTCGTAGGCGCGCTGCAAAAAGGTGGAGTAGATCGCCACCACCGGCTTGTAGCCCTCGCAGGCGAGGCCTGCGGCAAAGGTCAGCGCGTGCTGCTCGGCGATGCCGACATCGTAATAGCGCTTGGGAAATTTCTCGGCAAACTCCACCATGCCCGAGCCTTCGCACATGGCCGGTGTAATGCCGACCAGCTTGTCATCCTCTGCTGCCATGTCGCACAGCCAGTCGCCGAAGATCTGCGTGTAGCTCGGTTTGCTGGCAGGCTTGGCGACGATGCCGTACACCGGATCAAATTTGCCCACGCCGTGATACAGGATGCAGTCGTCTTCCGCATGGCTATAGCCCTTGCCCTTGCGCGTCACCACGTGCAGGAACTGCGGCCCTTCCAGCTGGCGGATGTTGTTGAGCGTGGTCACCAGCACATCCAGATCATGGCCGTCGATGGGGCCAATGTAGTTGAAGCCGAATTCCTCGAACATGGTGCCCGGGGTGACCATGCCCTTGACGTGCTCCTCGGCGCGCCGGGTAAATTCCAGCACCGGCGGCATGCCCTTCAGCACCTTTTCGCTACCCTTGCGCATGGCCGAATAAAAACGCCCTGACAGCAGCTTGGCCAGATAATTGTTCAGCGCACCGACCGGCGATGAAATCGACATGTCGTTGTCGTTCAGCACCACCAGCAGATTGGCATCCAGCGCACCCGCATTGTTGAGCGCCTCAAACGCCATGCCGCCAGTCATTGCGCCGTCGCCGATAATCGCCACCGCGCGCTGCTCATTGCCCGCCATGCGCGCCGCCACCGCCATGCCCAGCGCGGCCGAGATCGAGGTGCTGGAATGGCCGGTGGCGAATGCATCGTATTTGCTTTCGCTGCGCTTGGGGAAGCCGGACAGGCCGCCCGCCATGCGCAGGGTATTCATGCGTTCGCGGCGTCCGGTCAGAATCTTGTGCGCATAGGTCTGGTGGCCCACGTCCCACACCAGCTTGTCGTCCGGCGTGTTGTACACATAGTGCAGCGCGATCGTCAGTTCCACCGTGCCCAGATTGGAGGAAAGGTGGCCGCCGGTCCTGCTCACCGATTCAATCAAAAAGGCGCGCAGTTCGTCGGCCAGCTGCGGCAACTGCTTGCGCTCCAGCTTGCGCAGTTCATCCGGGGAATTAATGGTGTTAAGTAACGAATACATCAATACTTTCTGATTACGATAAAGTCGGCCAGTTCACGCAGACGCTGCGCTTTTGCAGCGAACTCCGACAGGGATTCCATTGCTTCGGCGTGCAGCTCTGATGCCATTTTTTTGGCCTGCGCCGCACCCAGCAGCGTGACATAGGTGGGCTTGTCATTGTCCGCATCCTTGCCTGCGGTCTTGCCCAGCGTGGCGGTATCGGCTTCGGCGTCGAGCACATCATCCACCACCTGGAACGCCAGCCCCACGCATTTGCCGAAATGATCCAGCCTGGCAAGCTGTGCCGCATCCAGCGCATTGCCGCAGTGCGCGCCGAGCAGGATGGCGGCGCGGATCAGCGCGCCGGTTTTGTGGATATGCATGAATTCCAGCTCGGGCAGCGTCAGCTGCTTGCCCACACTGGCCAGATCGAACGCCTGTCCGCCCGCCATGCCGCGCGAGCCGGAGGCCACCGCCAGCAGCTTGACCATCTGCAGTTGGCTCGCAGGATTGTCGCTCAGCGTGTGCTCGGACAGCAACTGGAACGCCATGCTCTGCAGGCTGTCGCCCACCAGCAAGGCGGTGGCCTCGTCGTATTCGACATGGCAAGTCGGCTTGCCGCGACGCAGCACATCGTCGTCCATGCACGGCATGTCGTCATGCACCAGCGAATAGGCGTGGATCAGCTCAACCGCAGCAGCGGCAATATCGACCCGCCTAAAATCGGCACCTGCCAGCTCGCCTGCCGCAAAGGCCAGCAGCGGGCGCACGCGCTTGCCGCCATCCAGCACGCTGTAGCGCATCGCCGCGTGCAAACGCTGCGGCGCAAGACTGGCTTGCGGCAGCAAATTCTTCAACACGTCTTCAAAACGGTGCTGGTGGGCACTCGCCCAGGCTTGAAAATCTGGCATGTCTATAAATTAATTCGTAGGTCGGGTTTTAGCCCGACAGGGAAAGTCGGGTTAAAACCCGACCTACGCGTTGTCACCGTTGCTGGCAAAGGCTTTTAAGCTGCCGTCTTCGAGGATGCGCACCTGCTGCTGTGCCTCGTCCAGACGACTGCGGCATTGCCGCAACAGCTCTGCACCACGCTGATACGCAGCGAGGGATTCTTCCAGTGGCAGCTTGCCCGATTCCATATCCGCCACTACTTGTTCCAGTTCGGCCAGCGCTGCCTCAAAGGTCGGCGCTTTTTGGGATTTTCCCGCCATGTGTAACTCCATTTGCGAAAACAGGCATTTTAACTAAAAGCGTCACGTTGGGACAATTTTTGTTGCCTTTAGTCATACATTTCAGGGACAATTCGCCTCTTCCCTAAAATTATTGATCGTGTTCTCCCCCACCCCAGCCATGTCCGAAGTAGCCAAAATCGAACAATTCTCGCCCGTCTCCGCGCAGCCGCCGCTGCGCTGGTATTTTGACCCCAGGGTACTGGAGGTCGAGCAACGCGTGCTGTTAGAAGCGGGCCCCAACTATGTCGGTCACGAACTGATGGCACCCAATCTGGGCGACTACCATGTGCTGGAGTGGATGGATAACGCCAAGATGCTGGTGCGCAACGAGCAGGGTGTGGAACTGCTGTCCAATATCTGCCGCCATCGCCAGGCCATCATGCTGGAGGGACGCGGTACTGCGAAGCATATCGTGTGCCCGCTGCACCGCTGGACCTACGAGCTGGACGGCAAGCTGCTGGGTGCGCCGCACTTTCCGCAGAACCCCTGTCTGCATCTGCACAAGGCGCCGCTGCAGCGCTGGAACGGCCTGCTGTTCGCCAGCGGCCGCGACATCCTGAAAGATCTGGCCAATGTCAGCGTGATGAAGGACCTGGATTTCTCCGGCTACATGCTGGATAGAGTTGAAGTAGAAGAATACGACTTCAACTGGAAAACCTTTATCGAGGTTTATCTGGAGGATTACCACGTGGCGCCTTTCCATCCG
This sequence comes from Gallionellaceae bacterium, assembly GCA_035531075.1. Taxonomy (GTDB): domain Bacteria; phylum Pseudomonadota; class Gammaproteobacteria; order Burkholderiales; family Gallionellaceae; genus 39-52-133. Next base: position 109,824 of record DATKTO010000031.1, on the reverse strand, counting down.
GGCCTGAGCAATTTTGTAAATTGCGACGACCTGAAATGGGATTTCGGCGACTGGTACAGCGTGCAGACGGTGGGCATCAACAATAGCCTGCGCAAGTCAGGCAGCGATGTGTACAAGGCGTGGCAGGAACAGGTATTGAAATACTCCGGCGGCGAAATGCCCAAGTACGGCGCGATCTGGCTGACCTATTACCCCAACATCATGGTGGAGTGGTATCCCAACACCCTGGTGGTGAGCACGGTGGTGCCGCGCGGGCCCGACGCCTGCAGCAACATCGTGGAGTTTTACTACCCCGAAGATATCGTGCTGTTCGAGCGCGAGTATGTCGAGGCGGAGAAAAAAGCCTATAACGAAACGGCGGTCGAGGATGACATCATCTGCCGCAAGATGCACGAGGGCCGCCGCGCGCTGTACAAGCAGGGCATCGAGGATGGCGGCCCCTACCAGTCACCCACCGAGGACGGCATGCTGCATTTCCACGAGTTTCTGCGCCGCAACCTTGGGCCGCATCTCGGCTGAACATAAAAAAACAATTAGCCACAGAGAACACAGAGTTCGCAGAGAGACGGCAAATTGGCTAACGCGATTAACACCTGCTTATCTTTTAAAAGCTGCAAAACACAAAGTACATACGTTATCTCTGCACCCGCAAGCGGTAGGCCGAGATTGTATGGGGCTAAAGCCCCAACAACATACGCTCTGCGCTCCGTGTTCTCTGTGGCCAGCATTTACGGTTTTTACTAGATGGGCGCGCTGTGGATGCTGGTCGCAGGCTTCCTGTTCGGCTGCATGGGGGTATTCGTCAAGCTCGGCGCGGAATATTTCTCCAACACCGAGCTGGTGTTCTACCGTTCCTTTATCGGCCTGGTCATCATGTACGCCATTGTGCGGCAGCGCGGCGGCAACATCGCCACCCCGCACTGGCTCAGCCATATCTGGCGCGGCGTTTCCGGCTCCATCGCACTGCTGCTATTTTTTTACTGCATCACCGTGCTGCCGCTGGCCACCGCGGTGACGCTCAATTACACCTCGCCGCTGTTCCTCACCGTGCTGCTGATGCTGGTATTCAGGGAGCGCTTTCACGCGCCGCTGAGCATTGCCATTGCACTGGGATTTGCCGGCATGGTCCTGCTGCTGCACCCCACGCTGGAACGCAACCAGATCATCCCCGGCGTGCTCGGCCTGATTTCCGGATTCTTCGCCGGCATCGCGATGCTGAATGTGCGCGCGCTGGCACGCAGCGGTGAGCCTGAATGGCGTATCGTATTTTATTTCAGCCTGATCGCCACGCTTATCAGTGCTGCCATCATGCTGTTCGACACCATCCACGACATAACCGTGCATAATTTTCTCATCCTGCTGGGAATGGGCAGCTGCGCAACCCTGGCACAGCTCGCCCTCACCCGCGCCTACAGCACCGGCAAGACGCTGGTCGCCAGCAGCCTATCATACAGCGCGGTAGTGTTTGCCACGCTGTTTGGCATACTGCTGTGGGATGAGATTTTGTCGGTGAGCAGCTGGCTCGGCATGGCACTCGTTATCGCAAGCGGTGTGGCAAGCCTGAGGCTGGCGCCCAGACATTAAATATTAAATGCAATCAAACCGATACAATCAACGATTGCGCCCACGCTGCCTGCCGCTGTGGATATGCAACGCCAGCAGCAAAGGCACGCAGATGCCCACACCCCAGTGCGTAAGCGGCAGCCAGTTTTCATTGCTGTCGCTGGCAAAGTAATATAGTGCATAGCCTGTAACAGCCATCCACAGAAAAACCATTTTCATCAGCAGCCCGCTGGCGCGGTTTTTATTCAGTTGCCATGCACGTCGCGCATGCACAGGCAGTACGCTACCCAGTGCAACCAGCGCGGCAAACACCATCAAGCCATGCAGTCGCAACCACCAGACTTCTGTCGGGTGCGGCCTGATGCCGAACTCTCCGGGCACGCGCATGAAGTAATGAAACACCAGCCACAGTGCGCCGCTTAGCCATAGCAGTGAAAATACGCTGTAGAGAAATTTCTTGTGCGTTACGGCAAGGCGTATCGGCATCGGAGCAGGAGCATGTCTGTTCATTATAATTTCTGCTGCTATTCAGCTTGCTGCGAGTCAAAAATATGGCACGCCCCGCGCAGCGGATCGTGTTCCACGATCAGTGCGCGTGCCTTGTAGCTTTTCAATACTGCCGCTGCACCGCGCGGGTTGGCATACACCACTTTGGTCAATGCATCGGCCGTCATGCAGTCCTTTGCCAGCACGGTGACGCTGCGACCGCTTTCGCAGGCAGCTTTGCGGTGCGGATGAATGATGGGCGTCACCATATGTCCCTGATGCAGGCGTTCACTGTAGTAACCCGCAGAGGTTGCCGCAGCGCCATGCGTCAATTCCAGCAAGGGAATAGTATGCGTGTGCGCTGCGGGATCGCGCACATGGATGTGCTGGCCAGCAGCGCCAAATACGCGCAAGTCCCCACCCGCATTGACCCTGCCCGCGCTCATCCCCGCGGCGGACAGCGCTTGGATCGCCAGATCAACTGCATAGCCTTTGGCGATACCGGACAGATCAATGCTCAAATCGCAGGCCAGGCGCACCCGGTTGTCCGGCAGCAATACAATATCGCGCCAGTCGCCACGGCATTGAGTTTTGGGAAAACCCGCGTGATCCGGCAAAAATCCCAGGCGTGTCAGTTGCCGGGCAACGCTGATATCAAACACGCCGTTGCTGGCCTCTGCCATCAAGCGTGCCGCCCGCAATACGCGCCAGGTGTGCACGTCCACTTGCAGCTCGGCATCGAAAGCCTCGCGGTTAATGCGCGACACGTCCGAATCTTCATCGTGATAACTCATCAGAGCATGCACTTTTTCTATTTCGGCAAAGGCCTGTGCAATGGCAGCCTGCGTTTGCGCAGCCGCACAACCGCAGGCTGAAATTTCCACGATAGTGCCCAGCAACGGGCGCGCGCGCACCAGCTCCACGGTGGAGGCTTGCTGCAATTTCTGCGGCTCAAGCGTGATGTTCATTTCATTACTGCCTGGTACGTGGCAACTATGCGTTTAACGCCGTTGCTGATGTTTTTGCACGACAGGGTCGCACCGCTGATATTTGCTATGTCCTCATCCAGCCTGAAAGCCTCACCCTGTTTTTTGCCGATAAACTGTGCGCGCCATTTTTCATTTTTGATCTCGCTGCCATGGGTCTCGCGATACTCCAGAATGTCCACGCCCTTCACCGCGCCATCCGGCTGCAGCGCAACAACATAGGTTATAAACTCATGCTTGCCGATGACCTCGTCCAGCACAAACCAGCCCAACATTCTGGAGCCGGCCTCTGCACGCCACACCTGTTGCAGCGCGTTGCGCACGCGCACTCCGCTGGCCTTCTCAATCTGCTGTCTGACCTCGTTCGTCATCATCACATCGGCCCTTACAAACTGCGCCGCCTCGGGGAACAGCGCCTTCTGCGCCAGCTCCAGCGTCTGGTATTGCACGGCGTAAGCCGGCGCCGCGATTGCGGCGGGCACGATCAGCGCGGGTAGCATTAGCCAATTATGCTTACTCATTGTTTACTCCTTTAAAATTCAGGTTATATTTTTGGTGCCATGGCATAAAGCGCGCCTGACCCAATATGCTTAAAAATTGAATCCCAGTTTTACGCGAATTTCCTGTTTGGTCTTTTCTATCAGGTGCAGATTGTCATCAGCCTGGCCGGCGTATTTTTCACCACCGCCGCTGATCTGCGGCAGGTAGCTCAGCGAAAGCCACCAGTCTTTGCTGCCATAGTGCACAGTCGGTCCGGCCTGTACCGAGCGCCGCTCCTGGCCCACATGAGTTTCAAACTCGGTTTCATACACCATTTCTCCGCCCACAAACCAGTTTGGTGCAAAGCGATAGGACAAACCGGTTCCCGCCATGAAGCCGATTTCCATTTCCGGATCTGTAGACCATTCGAAACCCGCGGGCAAATCGGCAATCGCACCGCGTTGCGCCATGGTCGACTCCATACCCACGTTACCCACCCAGATCATTTCGCCATCCATGAAATACTTCTGCATCAGCAGATCCAGCTCGAAGGTCAGTTTCTTCTTGTCCTGCCCGGAATGCGGGTCCAGCCAGGCATAGGAGGTGGCAAAATAGGCGGCCAGACCGAAATCATCCTTGGCCGGACTCAGGAAGTTGTATTTGATTGAGGCCTCCACTCCCGAGGGGCGCAGGCCATAGGCTTCATCTTTGGGCAGATAGCCATTGATGCGCAGGCCTTCGGTGCGTATAGACTGACCCAGCACATAGACAGCCGCCGTGGCGCGATCGGTGATGCCGTATTCCAGTTCGGTTTTGCTATCCAGCGCTTCATAAGTACCCTGGCCCTTGTCATAGCGCCGGGTCACATGCTGAACGAATTCCAACGCGTTTTTCGGCAGGGTTTCGGCACCTTTCAATACACCGAAAAGGCTTTCATCAGCCTGGGCAAGGGGGGACATCCAGATGGTGCAGGCAAGCACACACAACATTACATTTTTCATCATAAACTCCAGACAAGTCAGTTACTCAAATTTGGCTGGCTTGCCTGAAGCGGCTGGCTGGCTAACGGATTGATGCCGGGAAACAACACCAATTTGCGACATTTACTGCAGCACTACACATGCCTTTCTGCCTACGCCCGCAACTGACACTACTTGGTCAATATCAGCTTGCCGGCACGGGTCTGGCGCAAGATGTAACTCTCGCCCCGGTGCTGAATCAGCAGTGCCTCACGATTGCCCAGCAAGGCTGCACTATCGACCTGCCGGCTGGCCTCAGTTTCGCGAATCAGAACCCTCTTCTCATGCATAAACACAGCATGCTGATTCACCTCCTCATTACTTCCTGTCATTTTTATTTAAATGTGAATGATAATGATTCTCATTTAATCATTTTGTATCCATGCCGTCAACAACTTGATGGAAGTTTCATGTCGGCGCCGAAAAATTACCGCTCACTCAAGCAATTGAAGCCGGATTGACGCCTTCTGGCAGTGCAGTGCAGACTGCCATGCCTCATGATCTTTTCACTGCCAGGCTACAGCGACGGTAATTAGCAGCCGGAAAAGAGGGGGCGGCCATGGCGGTGGCTTCACTAGCCCGCACGGTGTGGTAAGCTTGCGGCAAGCACTCATAAGGGAAAAGACAACAATATGATTACCATCGATCAGACCAGCCACTTGCTCAATATCGCTGTCTTGGGTGAGTTCACCCTGGCCGACTTCCAGCTATTTGAAGAAAATGCCCGGCAAAAACTCAAAGAACCCGCCCCGGTCAACCTGCTTTTTGATTTGCGCGCCATGATCGACTACTCGGTTGATGTGGCCTGGGAAGAGATCAAGTTCTTCGGCCGCGAGCATCCGCACGACTTCGCTAAAATTGCCGTAGTCACCGACGACCAGTGGCTCGCCTGGCAGGCCTGGCTTTCACGGTTGTTCGTGGATGCCGACATTCGTGCTTTTGCAGATTACAAGGAAGCAAAGTTCTGGATTGGCGCCTGAACTTATTGAGGTTTGCTCACTCAAAACAGTTCATTGATAAAAATATTAAAAAGTCGCACTTTAGGAGAGTTTTATGCTTGCAGGTTTGATTGATTTGCCATGGTGGGGATATGTGCTGGCAACGCTGGCTTTAACCCATATAACCATAGGCTCGGTTACCATTTTTTTACATCGCCATCAGGCCCACCGCGCACTGGATTTGCATCCCGTGGCCAGCCATTTCTTCCGTTTCTGGCTGTGGTTCAGCACCGGCATCGTCACCAAGGAATGGGCTTCGATACACCGCAAACACCACGCCAAATGCGAAACTGAGGAAGACCCGCATAGCCCGGTCATCCTGGGCATCAAAAAGGTATTGCTGCAAGGCTACGAGCTCTATCGCAAGGAAGCCAAAAACCAGGAAACCCTGGACAAGTACGGCCACGGCACACCGGACGACTGGCTGGAAAAAAACATCTACAGCAAGCACAGCAAACTGGGTATTGCGCTGCTGCTGCTGCTTGACCTGCTGCTGTTCGGCCCGATCGGCCTGACCATCTGGGCCGTGCAAATGGCGTGGATACCGGTCAATGCTGCCGGGATTATCAACGGCGCCGGACACTTTTGGGGCTATCGCAACTATGCTTGTGCCGATGCGTCGACCAACCTCGTGCCATGGGGCATTTTCATCGGTGGCGAAGAGCTGCACAATAACCACCACGCCTATGCTTCTTCCGCCAAACTTTCCAGCAAATGGTATGAGCTTGATATCGGCTGGCTGTATATCCGTATTCTGGCAAGCCTCGGATTGGCGCAGGTAAAAAAGCTTGCCCCGCGTGTACGCCTCAACACCAACAAAACCGCGTGCGACCTGGAAACGCTGCATGCCGTCATTACCAATCGCTACGAAGTGATGACCAAGTATGCCGTGTCGTTGAAAAAAACCTATTCGACCGAAATCGCCAATCTTAAGCTGCAGGCTACGGACAAACTGGATGCGGCACGCATCAAAAAATGGCTGCATCTGGATGAAAGTGACCTGACCGAACAGCAAAAAAACAAGGTGGATGTGGTTATACTCGCCAGCCCCACCCTGCTCACCGCCTATACCCTGCGGCAGGAACTGGCAGCCATCTGGGCGCGGTCTACTGCCAGCAAGGAACAGCTGGTCAAGCAACTGGAAGACTGGTGCCACCGCGCGGAAAACAGCGGCATCGTCGCATTGCAGGAATTCTCGCAGCGCCTGCGTCGCTACGCCTGACCAGGCTTGCGCATGCAGCAAATAGAAATGGGCACTACGGTGCCCATTTCTATTTGCTGCATGCATATTGTGGAAAGCAGGCTATAAAAAATCATGTGCCGCAACAAGCCGCACATGATCAAAATGGATTGCCAGAAAACCATAGCAGCATATCCATGCAACATTCGGGGGAAAGATTACGATGGGTAACGCAAACCTTCTGGCGGCCGGACTTTATCCATAAAGCGGGCGGTTGGGAATGTGGCAAATTGTCGCACCATCATGTTGCTCAAGCCGGTAAAATGGCAGACTTATGAACAACACCCTGTTTTCAGCACAAACCGGCCACACCCATTTGCGCCGCCTGTTCTGGTTGCGCATTATCTCCATTGCCGCACAGTGCGCCACGCTGCTGCTGGTTTACTATTTTTTCAGCCGCAATCTGCCCTGGCTGCCGATGTTGAACGCCATCGTCTTTCTGGCGCTGCTCAACGCCATCACCTGGTGGCGTTTGTCGCTGGATTATCCGGTGGGCAGCATTGAACTGCTGCTGCAACTGGTGGCCGATGTCGGGGTACTTACCCTCCTGCTTTACTACGGCGGGGGCTCGACCAATCCCTTTGTTTCCCTGTATCTGCTGCCGCTGGTGATAGCCGCGGCTACCCTGCCGCGCCTGCATACCTGGGGCATGGCCGCGCTGACGCTGAGTTGCTACAGCATGCTGATGTTCTGGTATGTGCCACTGCCGGTTCTGGGCGACCACACCACACATAACGCCCGCGTCGTGCAGCCTGAAAAACTGCAATCTCTGGAAGGTATTGCCGCCCCCTCTGACTATTGCCTTACCGACCCTCAAGACCTTGCCTTCGCCCTCACCCTTCCCGCAAACGCAGGCGCTATCCCCGCCCTCCCCAGCGCTGGCAATACTGCCTTCAGCACGCACATCATGGGAATGTGGCTGGGCTTCGTGATCAGCGTGCTGGTGGTTGCCTATTTCGTGGTGGAAATGGCTCGCGCCGTGCGCGAACGCGACGCGCAACTCAACCGCGTGCGCGAGGAAACTCTGCGCAACGAGCGCATCGTGGCGCTCGGCATGCAGGCGGCCGGCGCGGCCCACGAGCTGGGGACGCCGCTGTCGACACTGGCGGTCGTCATCGGCGAGTTGCGCCATGACACGGCTGCGCTGCCCGAGTGGCGTGACAGTCTGACCTTGCTGGACGGACAGGTGCGTGCCTGCAAAACCATACTCGACAAACTATTGGCCAACGCCCGGGACAGTGCAAGCGCGCAGGCGCTGGACCAGTTTATCGCCGACACCCTGAATGAGTGGCAACTGCTGCGCCCTACCGCGCAATACGCTTACCACACCTCAAGCACACAAGCCGCGCCACAAATACACATCGATCCTGCATTGCGCGCCGCCCTGATGAATCTGCTCAACAATGCCGCCGATGCTTCACCGCAAGGCATAGACATCCACACACACTGGAATAGCGCTCAATTCACCCTGAAAATTCGCGACCACGGGCCGGGGCTGACTGCCGCAGCGGCTGCCAGTATCGGCACGGCCTTTTTCACCACCAAGGAAAACGGGCGCGGCCTGGGATTTTTTCTCGCCAATGCCACCCTGGAAAAAATGGGCGGCAGCGTGCGCCTGTTCAACCGTGAAGGGGGCGGCGCCACCACCGAAGTGATGCTGCCCCTGGTGAGTGCAACATGAAGCCGGGCAACAACATGCTCATGGCGCAGAACGAGCAGGCCAGCTTGCTGCTGGTGGATGACGACCATACTTTCTGCCAGGTGCTGAGCCGCGCGCTGGCAAAGCGCGGCTACTCGGTAACGGTAGCGCATAGCGTAGAACAGGCGCTGCCGCTGGCCGCCGCCAATCCGCCGGAGTTTGCGGTGATCGACCTGAAAATGAGCGGCGTCTCGGGGCTGACTCTGGTGCAGTCTCTGCATGAACTGGATGGCGCTACCCGCATCGTCGTGCTGACGGGCTACGCCAGCATCGCCACTGCAGTCGAGGCCATCAAGCTGGGGGCCACGCAATATCTCTCCAAGCCGGCCAATGCCGATGAAATCGTCGCCGCTTTCGGGCACAGCGCCACCACCGATCTCCCGGTCAACGCCCAGCCGTCCTCGGTTAATCGCCTGGAATGGGAACACATCCACCGTGTTTTGCAGGAAAACAATGGCAACATCTCGGCCACCGCGCGCGCCCTCAATATGCATCGGCGCACGCTGCAGCGCAAACTGGGCAAATTCCCCTCCACCTGAAGCGGGTTAGCAGAGAGGCGGCCTGCATCCCACGCCTGTCCACAACACCCCAGGAATTACATTCTCCGCTCAATCAGCGCCCTGTCGCACTGCCATTTCTGGGTTAAAATATCAGAACATTCCGCATGAACATGCCAATGCCTCAGAGGACTATCAATGAATACCAGCAGCACACCCGTTAATTTGCGCGAAGCGATCAAGAGCCTGGACTCCCTGCCGACCTTGCCGTTGATCGCGCAAAAACTGCTTGCGCTGAAGACCGATACAGACGAGGGCCAGAAGCAACTGCTGCTATTGATCGACCAGGATCCTCAAATACTGGCAAAAATTATCGGCTTGGCAAATGCGCCGATATACGGATCTTCACGCAAGATCGGCTCAATTTCCGAGGCCGCCATCGTGCTCGGCATAAACCGGATAAAATCAGTTGCTTCAGGCATCGCCGTCATGTCGTTAAAAGCCGGCTCCCCGACCGGCAACCTCAACATGCAAGACCTGTGGATGCATAACCTCGGCATTGCGTTCGCCATGCTGGCCATCGGCAGAGCCATGCCCAGACAAATTCGTCCTGCTGACGATTATATTTTCCTGGCCGGGATGCTGCACGACATCGGCTATATTGCACTTGACTACCTTGACCCGAAACGCAGCAATGAACTGCATACTTACCAGGCAGCAGCGCCGGGCCGGCCGGTATTGGAAATTGAGAATTCCCTGCTGGATATCAGCCATGATGAACTGGGGGCCGAGCTGGCTCGCCACTGGAATTTGCCCAGTGAAATTATCTCGGTCATCCGTTATCATCACACGCCAGATGCGCCCGATGCCCCCAGCGATCAGCCGTTGATTCGCATGGTTTACATAGCCGAGAAAATATTGCCTTCATTCGGCATGGGGGAGCATGTCAATCCGGGCATCAGTGACTCGGACTGGGAGGCGTTAAGCATCGTGCCCGCCAACGCGGAAGAGATACTGACCCAGGCTGCAGAACAGGCAGATCAAGCCACCCTGTTTGCAGCCAGTCTGGGCTAGGCTTTGACGTTCCAGCCATATGCATATGTAGAATAGTTGAACGTACACCATGCTGCCTGAAAAAGTTTGATGCACATCTCAAGCAGCGCTGAATATTAATCCACTCTCATTTATACGGATCTCCAATGAAGCTTACGCTGACATTACTCATTTCCCTCCTGCTACCCGTTGTTGCCAATGCAAAAACCCCTGCAGCCGATAACAGCCAGGGCGCAACCGATCATATGCAAGCCCAGGCACCCAAACTGTCGGCCCGCGCATATTTGCTGTATGACTATTCGTCCCGGCAGATTCTGCTTGAGCGGAACGGCCATGAACGCATCGAGCCCGCCTCGCTGACCAAGCTGATGACCGCCTATCTCACCTTTGCCGCGCTCAAACAAAACAAACTGTTACTGAGCCAGAAAGTAACGCCATCCACCTACGCGATACGCGCACAACGCTCTGAAAGCAGGTTATTTCTGGAACGCGGCAAAACCGTATCGATCGCTGAGCTGCTGCGCGGCCTGATTGTCGTATCCGCCAACGATGCTGCGCGTACGCTGGCGGAAACCATTGCCGGCAATGAACCCGCTTTTGCCGAACTGATGAACCAGGAAGCGCAGCGACTGGGCATGCGCGACACGCGCTTTGTCAATGCCACCGGCTTGCCCGATCCGCTGCATTACAGCAGCGCCTACGACCTGGCGCTGCTGTCCGCTGCCATTCTGGATGACTTCCCCGAACATTTTCCGCTGTACTCCATGCGCGAATTCGAATACAACCATATCAAACATTACAACCGCAACCGTTTGCTCTGGCTGGATCCCAATGTTGACGGGATGAAAACAGGTCATACCGAAAGCGCCGGATATGGCCTGGTCGCTACTGCAAAACGCAACAATCATCGCCTCATGTCAGTGGTGCTGGGCACCACTAGCGAATACTTGCGCAATTCGGAAAGCCAGCGCCTGCTCAACTACGGCTATCAGGATTTTGACATTTTCTACCTTTACCAAAAGAACCAGACGATCAGCAATATCCGCCTGTGGAAGGGTACAGAAAACACTGTCAAGGCGGGAATCCGTGACGGCCTGACCCTCACCCTGCCAAAAGGCCAGCGCCCTCTGCTCAAGGCTACGATAGAAACGCAGCAACCCCTGCTGGCCCCCATTGGCGACGGACAGCAGCTCGGGGTGCTGAAACTCACGCTGGACGGCAAACCCTATATGGAATTCCCGCTGGTGGCATTGGAGCCGGTGCCGCTGGTCAATATATTCTCACGCGGCATCGACAGCATCCGCATGATCTTCAGCCAATGATGCGATGACGGTTTATCTGAATGGGAAATTCCTGCCCATCGAGGAAGCTTACATTCCGGTACTCGATCGCGGCTTTATTTTCGGCGACGGGGTGTATGAAGTCATACCGGTCTATTCCGGACGCGCCTTCCGCCTGGCTGAACACCTGCAGCGCCTGCAATCCAGCCTGGACGGCATCCGCCTGCCCAATCCCCACAGCGAGGCCGAATGGGGCAAACTGATCAAGGAACTGATCGCGCGCAACGCGGGTGCAGACCAGTACCTTTACCTGCATATTACCCGCGGTGTGGCCAGGCGCGATCATGCCTTCCCGCAGCCGCCTGTGCAGCCTACCGTGTTCATGATGAGCTCACCGCTGCTGCATCCTGCCGCCGAACTGCTCGCCACGGGTGTCAGCGCGGTCACTGCCGCAGACAACCGCTGGCTTCGCTGCGACATCAAGGCAATCTCGCTGCTGCCCAACGTGCTGCTGCGCCAGCAGGCCGTTGATGCGGGCTGCGCCGAGACTATCCTGATCCGCCATGAATCTGCCAGCGGGGACAGCTTTATGACCGAGGGTGCCGCCAGCAATATTTTCGTGGTCAAAAACGGCACCTTGCTGGCGCCGCCCAAAGACAATCTGATGCTGCCGGGCATCACCTACGACGTGGTGCTGGAAATCGCCGCTGCCAATCAAATTCCGTTCCAGGTGCGCAGGATCGCCAAGGCTGAAGTGCTGGCGGCAGATGAGTTGCTGCTCACCTCCTCCACCAAGGAAGTACTCCCCATCACCACACTGGACGGGAAACCGGTGGGCAATGGCAAGCCCGGCGCGATGTTTGCCCGCCTGCACACGCTCTACCAGAATTTTAAACGCGAAGTAATGCGCCAGCCATGACCGCTCCAGAAAACAAATTGCCCCCCAAAGAGCTCACAGAAAGCCTGATCGAATACCCGTGCGCCTTTCCGATCAAGGTGTTCGGCCAGACACAACAGGGCTTTTTACAGGCCGTGACCGACGTTGTACTGCAGTACGACCCCGGCTTCACCGCCGCCAGCATTGCGATGCGCAGCAGCAAAACCGCGCGCTATGTCAGCCTCACCTGCACCGTGAATGCCACCTCGCGCGAACAGCTCGACGCGCTGTATCAGGCGCTGTGCGACCATCCGCTGGTAGTGATGGTGCTATGAGTACGGATGATTCAGGGCTAGCCGTAGGTCGGGCTTCAGCCCGACATGCCTCAAACAACGGCTCTCCCCGTTTAGGTGTCGGGTTGAAACCCGACCTGCTCCCCAAAGTAAAATTTTTCGGCATCGCCGATTACGAAGCGACCTGGAATGCGATGAAGCACTTCACCACGCATCGCAAACCCGACACTCGCGACGAAATCTGGATCTTGCAACATGCACCCACCTATACCCAGGGACAAGCCGGCAAACCCGAGCACCTGCTCAATGCGCGGCAGATTCCGGTAGTGCAAATCGACCGCGGCGGACAAATTACCTATCACGGCCCCGGCCAGATTGTGGCTTACCTGCTGCTGGATTTGCGCCACTGGAAAATAAACGTGCGGCAACTGGTGCGATTGATGGAACAATCGGTCATCAATATACTGGCCGCTTATAACATCACCGCCAGCGGCCGCGTAGATGCGCCCGGCGTATATGTAGGCGACGCCAAAATCGCCGCGCTCGGTTTGAAGATAAAGCACAGCTGCTGCTATCACGGCCTTGCATTCAACATCGACATGGACCTGACCCCGTATGATTTTATCAACCCCTGCGGCTACCGGGGATTGCGCGTCACCCAGCTTAGGAATTTTGGTGTCGATACCCCGCTGGAAAAAATCGAACAATTGCTTGCCGAACAGTTACTGACATTATTAGCCGAGCACCACAAGGAAGCATCCAAACAATAAGGTAGAACCATGCCATTAAGCTGGAACGAAATACGCAACCGGGCACACGAATTTTCCAAACGCTGGGAAAATGAAACATCAGAAGATGCCGAAGCCAAGACGTTCTGGTCTGAATTTTTCAGTGTCTTTGGCATAGACCGCAAGCGTGTTGCCAGCTTCGAGGAGCCGGTCAAAAAACTCGGCGACAGGCAAGGCTTTATCGACCTGTTCTGGAAAGGCATGTTACTGGTTGAACATAAATCGCGCGGTAAGGATCTGGATAAGGCTTACACCCAGGCGCTCGATTACTTCCCCGGCATCAAGGAACGCGACCTGCCGAAATACGTGCTGGTGTCCGACTTCGCACGCTTTCGCTTGTATGACCTTGAAGCCACCGCCCCTACAGCCACTCAACATAACGGGAAAGTGCAATCACCCCCTCTCCCCCCGGGGGAGGGCTGGGGAGGGGGTGCACACCATGAGTTCGATCTAAAAGACCTGCACAAAAACATCAAGCACTTCGCCTTCGTCGCCGGATACCGCACGCAAACAATCGCGCCGCAAAACCCGGTCAATATCAAGGCCGCCGAGCGCATGGGCAAGCTGCACGATACGCTCAAGGCGGCAGGCTACGCAGGCCACCCGCTCGAAGTGCTGCTGGTGCGCCTGCTGTTCTGCCTGTTCGCCGAAGACACCGGCATCTTCCAGCCCGCCAGTTCCTTCCGCGCCTGGATAGAAGAGCGTACCGCTCCCGACGGCTCCGATCTCGGCGCGCAACTCGCGCAACTGTTTCAGGTACTCAACACAGCGGAAGACAAGCGCTCGAAAAATCTCGACGAACAGATTGCCGCCTTTCCCTACGTCAACGGCAAGCTGTTCGAAGAAATGCTGTCCATCGCCTCCTTCGACCTCGGCATGCGCGAAGCCCTGCTCGACTGCTGCGCGCTCGACTGGAGCGCGATCTCCCCCGCCATCTTCGGCGCGCTGTTCCAGAGCATCATGGACGCCAAGGCACGGCGCAACATTGGCGCGCACTACACCAGCGAAGAAAATATTTTAAAACTCATCCAGCCGTTGTTTCTCGATGCACTGTGGGAAGAATTTCACCGCGTAAAATCCAATAAAAACAAAATGTTCGAGTTCCACAAAAAACTGCGCACCCTCACCTTCTTCGACCCCGCCTGCGGCTGCGGCAACTTTCTGGTCATCGCCTACCGCGAGCTACGCAAGCTGGAACTGGAAGTGCTGCGCACCGTACACGCCGGCCCCGGCTCGCGCTTCCTCGACATCCATCAGGAAATCAGCGTGGACGTGGACCAGTTTTACGGCATCGAGATCGAAGAATTCCCGGCGCAGATCGCGCAGGTCGCCATGTGGCTGATGGACCACCAGATGAACGTGCGCGTGTCGGAAGAATTCGGCATGTACTTCGCGCGCATCCCGCTCAAGACTTCGCCGCACATCGTCAACGGCAACGCACTCACGCTGGACTGGAACGATGTGCTGCCTGCGGAGAAAGCGAGCTATGTGTTTGGCAACCCGCCATTCGTGGGCGCGAAATTCATGGACGATGCGCAGCGCGAAGACGTGCAACCCGTGTTCGCGGACATCAAGAGCGGTGGCCTGCTCGATTTCGTCGCTGCGTGGTATGTGAAAGCGGCGCGGTATATGACCAATCCACCGCAAACCCCTCCCGGCCTCCCCTTGTCAGGGGAGGAGCAAACTGCTCCCTCCCTGACAAGGGAGGGCTGGGGTGGGTTTGCTTCTGAAATACGCTGCGCCTTCGTCTCCACCAACTCCATCACCCAGGGCGAGCAGGCCGGCGTGCTGTGGGGCTGGCTGCTGAATCAAGGCATCCACATCCACTTCGCCCATCGCACCTTCTCGTGGAGCAACGAAGCGCGCGGCATGGCTGCGGTGCATTGCGTCCTCATCGGCTTCGGTGCGTTCGATGTGGAGAAAAAGACCATTTACGAATACGAGGACATTCGTGGCGAAGCACATGCCGTCTCCGTGCGCAACATCAACCCTTATCTGGTGGATGCGCCGAATGTGAATATCTCTAATAGACGACAACCCATATCACGCGTTCCGGAAATCGTGTTTGGCAATATGCCCAATGATGGAGGGCATCTATTGATGAACGATGCGGAAAAGCACGAACTGCTCTCGAAGGAGCCAGCCGCTGAAAAATTTATTCGCCCCTTCATGAGCGCGAAAGAATTTATCAACAACGAACCGCGCTGGTGTTTGTGGCTGGTGAATGTTGCACCCAATGAACTGCGGCAACTACCAGAAATTTCGCGTCGCGTGCAGGCCGTGAAGCAACTGCGTGAAGCCAGCGATCGTCAAACCACTCGCGAACTAGCTGCTTATCCAACATTGTTCGGAGAGATTCGCCAGCCTATTTCTAACTACATTCTCGTGCCGAGACATTCATCGGAGAACCGAACTTACATTCCATGTGGTTTTTTCGATGCAAATCACATTGCCGCCGATAGCTGCCTTGCCATTCCAAACGCGACTCTATTCCACTTCGGCGTTCTGACCTCGAAAATGCACATGGCGTGGGTGCGCTACACCTGCGGAAGAATAAAAAGCGATTATCGCTACTCAGCTGGCATTGTCTACAACAACTTCCCGTGGCCAGAAACCCCCTCCAGCTCCCCCTTGACAGGGGGAGAGCCACGCAGCAACTCCTCCCCTGACAAGGGGAGGCCGGGAGGGGTTTTAGCCGTGGAAACCGCCGCCCAAGCCGTGCTGAATGCCCGTGCGCAATTCCCGCAAAGCTCGCTCGCCGATCTCTACGACCCGCTCACCATGCCGCCCGCACTGGTCAAAGCCCATCAGGCTCTCGACCGCGCCGTGGATGCCTGCTACCGCAAAGCCGCCTTCGCCAGTGATGCGCAGCGTGTGGAGTTTTTGTTCGAACGCTACCAGCAGCTCACCAGCCTGTTACCGACGGAAAAAAAACCGATCAAACGAAAGTTGAAAAAGAATTAATGAGCCGAACAGAGCTAGGCCATTTTCATTCCTATTCCTGTAGTGGCCTGATAAACATGCTCCAATAATATTCAGCTGCGCCTTGTTGAGACAAAGCACCCTCACTACGACCTGAGAACATTTGCATACCCAAAGGCTTGAGTTGTAACGTGTATCCATCATCCACCACACTAAGAGATTCGTTGTAGCTGTTTCTCTGTACATCGCCAGACTGAGAGTAGGCTATCCCCGGGGAGCCTAAGCTACCCCCTCCATACCAGACAGAACATTGCGCAACTCGCTCCCCATTATCATAGATGAAAGCCGCGAAGCCCGTTTCGCTCAATCGTTTGAATCGTGTCTTAATGTTCGGGTTTCTTACTGAAAATTCCTGCAATGATCCATCAAAGTAACGCGCTATGTACTCGTAGCTATCTTCTAAAAATTCGTCCCGTTCGTGGTCATCGAATTTTCGCTTAATTCTTAAATTGCTCGAACGATCTCCCTTAGGCATGAGAATTCCAGAACAAACCAAACGCTCACTCCCACTTGTAAACGACTCTGATGTCGGTTCCGACTTGGCAGCTTCGCGAACATCTTTTGCAACAATAGCAAAGGCCTCATGCTGATTGGCGTACATAGAGACTGGTTTTCCATCGATCGGTGTCGCTCTTAAATGACCAAACGGGGCAGAGTGCCAATCACAGGGGTGGAGAATTACAGGGATTACAATCGCGCTACCATCATTGTGCTTCTCTAGGGCGCGCGCCATCTCTTTATCGAAGCAATAGTCAGAAGCAAGAAAATGAGCACTGACAAGAAGCAAGATGATTTGAGAAGACTCGAGTTCGGAGCTGATAGATTGATTGAAATCACTACCAGCAGTAATACGGCGATCATGCCAAGACGAGATCACCCCTTGGCGTTTCAGTAATGCCAAGTGAGTTTCTAGCTCATTGCGTAACTCTTCATCCTTATGTGAATAAGAAAAAAACAACTTAGCCATAATGTTTGTTTTTTGCCTATGCTATAAGAGATGACTGAGCTGCTTAAGAAATGCCACAACGTCACCACCAGTAAA
The DNA here is from genome assembly GCA_035531075.1 of Gallionellaceae bacterium. Lineage (GTDB taxonomy): Bacteria > Pseudomonadota > Gammaproteobacteria > Burkholderiales > Gallionellaceae > 39-52-133. The sequence continues at coordinate 92,541 of DATKTO010000031.1, read as the reverse complement.
ATTCTCGACATCTAGGCCACGTTTTTTCCAAAGGTCGAATACCCTACTTTCATCGGGGCGCGGAGGTCTGCCACCACTGCCGCCAGTTCCACAAGTTGGCGTAGTCAGCACCATATCCAAGCCACCCTCATGGACAGTTACCCTTACACAAACTATCTGTCCATCCGCTCGGCGCCGATTAATCTGCTGATTGATCCATTGCTCATCAGCACTAGCTAATTCCTTTTCCACGTCAGCGATTTGTATCTTGATCATATTAATTCCTTGCTATCTAACAGTTATTCATCTGGCAAAGGCGGCCAAGTTCGAATCTACTTGATCACATTCATTCTATAGCCAGTCTTGGAAAACTATTCGAAACTGATCCATTTTTCTTCACTTATCCCCTGGCCTTCGCAAAAATGGCCCTCAAGAGATCCATTAGCTTTTCGTCCTTTAGCGATTTCTCTAAAATTTCATGTAGTGGACTAGCATGATTCTCATGTCCGCTATAGATTCGTATTGGATTATCGCCGAGATTTTTAATGGCCGTATCCAAAAGATTTTTCAGCATCTCTGGATTAACTTGATTCGCTTCACGCTTATATCCTTCGAAAGACTTGGCGGAAGCCTCCTTGTAGGCGTAATCTTCACGTAAGCGCGAAGTATAGCCATACTGCTTAGCCGAGAACCAACCCAGCCAGATAAATGGTGCGGTCAATGCCAACCTAGAAGGTAGTTGTTCCAATTTTCCTGAATCAAGAAGGGGTGCCAAATACTGCGCACCCATAACAACAAGCCCTGTAATTGAGGCCGCAAATACAAAGAGCCAAGCAAGCATTGGGACGTTAAGATCATTTTTTCGTTTTGTGAACGATGCCGCCAATCCAGTACGGTTTGCGTCATCTAAAAGATCATTTATTGTGGCCCTATAGCCTTCAAATTTTTCAAACAACTGCTCCTGAGTATTTTTGTTAGCTTCCAATTCAGCTTTAAGTGAAGTGAAACCAGATAAAAGAGATTTAAGATTATTTTCTAGTGCTAATATTTCTGCATTGCTTTTTGACGATGAAGAAAATAGTTGAGTGACTGCTGTCTCGGTCTGTTGAATTATTGTTAGTAAACCCGTTGCTTTTTGGCTTGATTCTAATGTTTGTGATTGTGCTTCATTTATCGAAGCAACAGAAGTATTTGCGTCTGCAACAAGCGTCTGAAGCAATGCGCTCTTTTTCTCGGCTTCACCAAAAATTCGTTCAAGATTTTCCTTTACGCGTATACCTACCTGTAATTTTCTCTTGACCTCCCCTGCTTCGACCTCCATACTTTTCAGTTGATTCAGCTTTGTCTGGTAGCCCAGCAACTCATCCGAAAGATTATGCAAGCCATACTGCCAGATGTTTGCATTTAGCCGTTCAATTGCATCTGAGAGATTCACTACCTCATCTGATCCTGCAATCAAACCTGCCTGATGCTTTGCAATTGCTTCAAGAGCCGCAGCAAAAACCTTTTGAATGCTTATCGGAAGTTGTATCAGCTTTCTTTTTTCAATTGCATCCTTAAGGATGTTACAAGCCGAACTCAGGTTGATATATGACTCATCAAGCGATACAACCCCTCGATTTGGATCAAGCCCCAATTCAGTACATTTAGATAATGCTGCCTGTTGCGATTCAACAGTAAGCGTTGTTAGAATTTCCCACATTTTCTCAATCATACGTCCCCCTGATACAGACTCCCCCGGCTAGGTAACACAAGGGCCATGAATACATATTGGCAACCCAAAGTTGAAGTCAAGTTGCTTTATGCTGCGTGTGACCTCGGTACCGGAGCCGCGTAGGGTGGGCACCCTACTTGATACGCCGCAAAAGCTTTCGCTCAATATCATCCGTAGCATCCACCGAAGCAATCATGTCATTGGCAGCATTTGTCAGGCGACTGAGGTCGCGCGATGGAATGGTGGACATATCCTGAAATATAATCATCGAATTAAAATCCGCTTTTGATGCGATGAGGTGTTGCAGAATAATGGTTGCAAGCCTTGCCTTGTCGCGGTTGGGTACGCCAAACAAATAGAGGGGCTGCTGCTCGCCGCTCTCAATGAAATAATCAACAGGGTAGTCAGCACCATTTGCCACTCCTGGGACAATATAGTTTTCCTTCAAACGATCTGCATCCACGCAACCGAGCAGCTTTTCTCTTAAGTCTTCGTAGAAGGTGCTTTCGGCGCGCAGGCGATTGAGAAACGTCAAGTCGTGTATCTTGGTCAGCGCTTGCCCAAACCGGAATATGTTCGCGCCGAGTGCGGTTGCAGGGGTCTCTATGTAGAATTCTCCATCCGCATCAGACAAATCCATCTCGGATAAAATTTGGCGGAATAATTTTCCGCGAGTACCCTCACCTCTGAATTTTTCTATATCATTTTCATAGCTCAGGTGCATCAGAGTGATGCCCATATCAGTTATGCGGAAGCCACCTGTTTGGAGTTTTTTAAGATAGATGGAGTATGCGTCGCCATCAGGAAAACTGAAAGGTGTCGAGACGAACAGAGTCCCGTCTTCACGTTCGGAGACTTTTACTTCCGCGCAAAGCGAGGAACAAATAGCTTTTTGTATTTCTTGAATGTCCATGTTATTTAAACAAGTCCGGTTCATCTTGTTCGGTTTTTAAGCCTGAAATGTTGCATAGGTGAACAATATGATGCAATGCACCTTCAAGCGTGCGGTATTCCCTGGTTGCTTGGGCATAGCCCTCACTCTTTTTTCCAACTGCAAGGTAACGCTCCGTTGCTTGGTGGATATGGCAAACAGATTCAAATCTGTCACGCTCGATGCTATTAGTATGGGGATGGTCTGAACCATTGCATCTCATTAGAATGACGGATTCGCCACTCTTGGCTAACCAACGCAAACCTGCGGAGAAACCGTCTGGCAGCAACGAACTCTGACGGGTAAACAAAGCGAATTCATGTGAGCCATCTGTACTAAAAACCCGAAAATCGCGTCGCGAATGCTTTCCTTCGACTCTCGTCTTGGTATTGGGGTTTTCTACTCGCTTCTGCATTGCCACAAGCACGGCAATTTGTTCTTCAGTTAGTGTTTCGGATGCCATTTCCGTCCTAGCCAAATAAGGTCACTGAGTTATTATGTCAGAAAAAGAGTTTGTGTATGATCAATAACATCGACATCATCTAACTGGTGTGAAAATATTAGCTGCACCTGATGTACAATATTGGCAACAAAAACTGTAAATTCCTAGCTTTTCAATTGCATACTATCCTGATACCCGCCCGTTTTGCAGCATCCTGATTAAATTCGAAAGCATTTATGAGCAACACTGAAAACAAACAAACCGGCGCAAGCAAAACCGCGCGCAATCCGATCAAGATCGTGCAGCTGGAGCAACGCCTGCGCAAGCCCGAATGGATACGCGTCAAGTCTGGCAGCGGCCAGGGCTACCACGATATCAAGCGTATGTTGCGCGAGCACAAATTGCACACGGTGTGCGAGGAAGCCTCCTGTCCCAATATCGGTGAATGTTTCAGCAAGGGCACCGCTACCTTCATGATCCTGGGCGACCTCTGCACAAGGCGCTGCCCGTTCTGCGACGTGGGCCATGGCAAACCGCTGCCACCCGATCCCGCTGAGCCGGCAAATATTGCGCGTTCAATCGCCTTGCTCAAGCTCAAATATGTGGTGATCACCAGCGTCGACCGCGACGACTTGCGCGACGGCGGTGCGCAGCATTTCGTCGATTGCCTGGCTGCCATACGCGCGTCTTCACCACACACCAAACTTGAAACACTGGTGCCTGATTTTCGCGGGCGGCTGGATACTGCGCTGGACGTGATGGCGCAAAGCCTGCCAGATGTGCTGAACCACAATATGGAAACCGTGCCGCGCCTCTACAAACTGGCGCGCCCGGGGGCTGACTATGCGCATTCGCTCAAATTGCTCAAGGCTTTCAAGGCACGTTTTCCGCAGGTCACCACCAAATCGGGCCTCATGCTGGGCTTGGGCGAGAGCGACGAGGAGGTGCTGCAAGCGATGCGCGATTTGCGCGAGCACGATGTCGAGATGCTCACCCTGGGGCAGTATTTGCAACCCTCTGACGGCCATCTGCCGGTATTGCGCTACGTGCACCCGGACACCTTCAAAATGTTCGAACGGGCTGCGCTGGAGATGGGCTTCTCGCATGCCGCCTGCGGTCCCATGGTGCGCAGCAGCTATCATGCGGATGTACAGGCACATCAGGCAGGCGCCGTCGTTTGACTCACCGCTGACGGATTCAATTCACCGGACTGGTGTTAATTCCCTGCCTCATCTTTTCATCGATCCCTGTGGGTGGAATAATTTTCACCATTTCCTAAATATTCCGGAAATGGTGACGATATATAGCTGTTGAAATTTTATGCACAGGAATATCGTATATGGATCTTATCAAGAATCTGAAAATTCGCACAAAACTGAATATTCTTGTCATTTTTGCGTCCTTGCTGATGGTGGCGATTGGAACAACAGGCCTGTTAGGCATCAATATTTCCAACTCGGCGCTGTCCAGCGTCTACCACGAAAAACTGCTTTACATTATTCAACTGAATGAAGTTCGTGAACAGCAAATGCAGGTTCGGACGGAATTGCTGGAAGCGGGTCTCGAAAGAGATGCGTTTGAAATTTTAGGCCGTATCGACAAGGTGCGCAGCAGCATGTTCAAGATCGAAACCATCCTAGGCGAATACAGCAAGCATGCAATGTCAGCAGATGAAAAAAAGATGGTGGACGCATTTATGGCCGGTCGTCTGGACTATGGCAGAAATGGTGTACTCCCCATTATGGAGTTGTTGCAGGCTGAGAAATTCGAACAGGTACAGAAGCTCCGCAAAGACATAATGAATCCCGGCTATGCGAAAGCATCCGAAGGAATCGATGCGCTGATTCAGCTTCAAGTTGAAGCTGCGAAAGAGGAATTTGAACGCGTAGAAAATACCACCAGAATTATTCGAATAACCGCCATTGCAAGCATTATCATCGGGCTTACCCTGTCTATTGCGCTCGGCCTGATTATCACGCGCTCGGTGAATTACGGCGTACGCGAACTCGCAAAAACGGCCTCAAAACTCGCCAATGGCGAACTCGCCGCGCGGGTGGACTGGGACAGCACCGACGAACTGGGCGATGTGGGGCGGGCATTTAACCAGATGGCTACCGAATTCTCCTCGCTGATCAGCCAAGTCCGCCAGTCTGCCGACCAGGTCGCCACTGCAGCGGCCATTCAGACCGGCACAGCAGATAAAGTCTCAACGATATCGGAAAACCAGACCCAACAGGCTGCCATTGCAGCTTCCTCGATTGAAAACCTGAATTTGGCGGTCAGGCAAATTGCGCAAAAGACGGTGGACGTCTTGACCTCTGCCAGTGATGCCAGCGCCATGGCTGACGAGGGGCAACTGGTCGTTAACAAAGCAGTGGTGGGTATCCAGCAGGTTGCCGTAACCGTCAGAGAATCGGCGGTGTTGATGGCCTCGCTCGGGCAGCGCTCGGATCAGATTGGCCAGATCATCAATGTAATCAAGGATATTGCAGAACAAACCAACCTCCTTGCGCTGAACGCAGCGATAGAGGCGGCACGCGCGGGCGAACAAGGCAGGGGTTTCGCGGTGGTCGCGGACGAAGTCAGAAAGCTTGCGGAACGCACAGCGATGGCCACCTCCGAGATTTCCAAGATGATTTCCGCAATTCAGTCAGAAACCGGGAACGCAGTCGCAACCATGGAAAAAGGCAGCAGCGAGGTTAGTGAAGGCGTTGCGCTGGCGAACCAGGCCGGAAAATCGCTGCAGAACATTAACAGCAGCGTGAAACGTGTGGTTGACATGATAGAGCAGATTTCCGAATCGACCCGCTCGCAAAGTGAAACGACGAATGAAATCACCCAACGGGTGGAGCATATCGCTGAAATGGCTCAGGAGAATACGGTCTCGGTCGACGCAACTACCCATGCCTCCCATGACCTGCAAGAACTCTCGAGTCATTTGCAGCAAGTGGTCAGCCGATTCAAGCTGTAAATTCCTCACTGCGAATTACTTCCTGGATTGCTGAAAAAATTGGATGATCCCCAACCGGGATCATCTGTCATTTAACAGAGCAAGCTAGAAGTAAACACTCGAATAGATACCCAGCACATTTCCGCTGTTTTCCTGAGGGTTGCTCACGTTGCTTTGTTTATATCTGATTGAGGTGTAACGCAAGTCTATGCTGAAAGGAATATGCATCGGCGCCCATCCTATTAGCGCGATTGTGCCTAAAGCGTTTTCGTAATTATTGGTATAGTTTGATCCAGGCAGATCAACCATCAGCCTGGGATTGATGTGGTAACTGAACCCCAGTCCAATTCGCACATTATTCGTGCGTAGGAACTGTATAAGCTCTAGCGGTACCGTGTCCCAAGTGACAGAGCCATTCTTTGCGAAGGGACCTCCGAATTTATATCCCACGGTAAGCTGCGTTTCGTACTGATCGTTGATCATCACTCCACCGGCATTGAATACCATGCCGTTGTTGGCTTTTACATTTGCGCTGGAGCCATCGGTATAAACCGCCGAAGCCATTGTTTCTCCGCCAAAATCAATACCTATACCCGCCACCCTCTTAAACTCTGCCGCTTGTGCTGATAATGCCCCCAGGGTGCTCCCCGACAGCATCACAAAGGCAAACAGCGATTTAAGCGAAACAAGATGCTTATGCATGTTTTTTCCCGGATTAAAGGAATTTCGGGGCATTGCGACACTCGCTAGATACAGTATCGCTTCTATATTTGTTTTATATTTTATAATTCAATCCCCGTTTTTCAAGCGGCGCCCATAATATGGCCTATAAGTGCAATTGTTGATGCCATCGGATTCTGGTTCATATCATGCCCAGCCAGTGAGCAACACCATATCCGCCCAGGCCGGGTTTGAAACAGTGTAATAATGCACACCATGCAAAGTCGGATCGCATAAAATTCATTCTCAAAATACACATATATTGTTTTAGATTTAAACAGGAAACCCCATGATCTCTCCTTTACTGATCGCCAAGAACTCGGCGCAAGAACTTTTCCTCCTGCCCGCGATGGCCAACCGCCACGGCCTCATTACCGGCGCCACCGGCACCGGCAAGACCGTGACCCTGCAATCGCTGGCCGAGTCGTTCAGCCGCATCGGCGTGCCGGTTTTCCTCTCCGACATCAAGGGGGATCTTTCGGGTCTGTGCAAAATTGGCGGCGGCAACGAAAAGGTGAGTGCGCGCGTTGCCCAGCTCAAGCTGGATGCATTTGCACATCGCGCCTATCCCGTCACCTTCTGGGACGTATTCGGTGAAATGGGCCACCCGGTGCGCGCCACAGTCTCCGACATGGGCCCGCAACTGATCGGCCGCATGCTCAACCTGAACGATGTGCAACAGGGGGTGCTGACACTGGTATTCAAAATTGCCGATGATGAGGGCTTGCTGCTGCTCGACTTCAAGGACCTGCGAGCCATCGTGCAATACGTGGGCGAAAACGCCAAGACCTTCACCACCGAATACGGTAATGTTTCCGCCGCCAGTATCGGTGCGATTCAGCGCGGGCTGCTTGAACTGGAAGCTCAAGGCGCAGAGCATTTTTTTGGCGAACCCATGCTGAACATCGACGACCTGATGCAGACCGACAGCAAGGGCCGCGGCATGATCAATATTCTGTCCGCCGACAAATTGATGCAAGCACCCAAGGTTTACTCTACCCTGCTACTGTGGCTGCTGGCCGAACTGTTCGAACAGCTGCCCGAGGCAGGCGACCTCGACAAACCCAAGCTGGTATTCTTCTTCGACGAAGCGCATTTGTTGTTCAGCGATGCGCCCGCTGCCCTGGTCGACAAGATCGAACAAGTCGTGCGACTGATACGCTCAAAGGGCGTGGGGGTGTATTTCGTGACGCAGAATCCTGCGGACGTGCCCGACAAGGTGCTGTCACAGCTCGGCAACCGCATACAGCACGCGCTGCGCGCTTTTTCTCCGCGCGACCAGAAGGCAGTGCGGGCGGCGGCCGAAACCATGCGCGACAATCCCAAGCTGGACGAAGAGTCCGCCATTACCGAGCTGGGCGTGGGCGAAGCGCTGGTTTCCCTGCTGGACGAAAAAGGCCGCCCGACCATGGTGGAACGCGCGCTGATTGTGCCCCCCGAAGCACAAATCGGCCCGATCAGCGACGCGGAACGCAGCGCCATTATTAAGGCCTCGCTGCTGGCAGGACATTACGAAGCACTGGACGATCGTGAATCGGCCTACGAAAAAATCAAAGGCCGTATCGCACAAAAGCAAGCCGAAACAGCGCAGCCCGCGGCAAAACAAGGCGAGGCTGCAGGCGGAAACGGCTTTGGAGACATGCTGGGAAGCATATTTGGCAATACAACTGGCGGCAAAGGCAGACAACGCCAAGGTGTTGCCGAAGCACTGGTCAAAAGCGCAGCACGCACGATAGGATCTGAAGTTGGCAAGCAGATCATGCGCGGCGTGCTGGGCTCGCTTACAGGACGCAAACGCTAGTCAATTATTGATCGGTATTTCGAACAAACAGCAGCAGAACACCCGTATCCGAATGCATTGATTAAAACATTGGCAATGGCGGATAATGCCAGCCAGTCTCCTTCGTTCTTGTGATTGAATTACTTCATTGATCGGAATTTTATGAGCTTCTTTGCAAATCTGTTTAAAAAGTCCAATTTCTTCTCCTCTGAATACACGGACAAAAGCCTGATGTCCTTGGCTGAAGTAATGAATGCACATGCTAACTGGAAATCTCGTCTCAGCAAATTCATGGATGGCACGCTGGGTTATAGCCTCGATCCGGATGTGTTGGCGCAGGCGGATGATACTGAACTCGGGCGCTGGATTCTTCAGTCCGATTCGTTGACGATGAGCGATGACAGAAGAAAGCAGATTAATCAATTGCACAACGAAAATGTCGAACTTCATCAAGCCGCAAGCGCCATTGCCCGGCATGTTCATGCCGGCAATCAGACGGATGTTGCCATTGCCAATGAACAGTTTTTGTCTGCATCCAGAAAGGTAATGTTGTCACTGAGAGAACTGGCCAAGGAAAATTAGGAGCGCACCCTCAACTGAATCAGCAGGCAGATGATGTTTGTCTGCGTAAGTCGCGCGTCCTTGGGCCGCTGCTCTGTGTTACTTCCTGAAGTGGGTGTATGCATGCGATATAAGCCTACTGGAGAGCAAGATGTTTTTAATTGTAGTCACATGCTTTTCCCATAACAGCCTTAATTTATTGGGGGCATAGACACGGCAAATTCACACTGCAAGTCAATGAATGCCCTTATCGGATGACAACACACGAAATGTAACCTTACTTGCCACAAAACAACAAAGCCCGTATTTAACGGGCTTTGTTGTTTTGTGGCGGTATTTAATGCTGTTTAGACGTTAAAGCGGAAATGCATCACGTCGCCATCCTGCACCACATACTCCTTGCCTTCCACGCGCATCTTGCCCTTTTCCTTGGCCCCCGCCTCGCCACCGCAGGCGACGAAATCCTCATAACTGATCACTTCTGCACGGATAAAACCGCGCTCAAAGTCATTGTGAATCACGCCCGCTGCTTGCGGCGCGGTGTCGCCGATATGGATAGTCCAGGCACGCACTTCCTGCACCCCGGCGGTGAAGTAGGTCTGCAGGCCAAGCAGCTTGTAAGCTGCTGTAATCAAACGATTCAGGCCAGGCTCCTGCAAACCCATCTCGTTCAAAAACTCCTTTTTATCCTCGTCGCTCAGTTCGGCGATTTCGGATTCCATAGCCGCGCAGATGGCGATAACAGGCGCGCCTTCACGCGCGGCGAATTCTTCCAGCCGCGTCAGCAGGGGATTATTGGTGAAGCCGTCTTCCGCAACGTTCGCCACGTACATGGCAGGCTTGAGCGTCATCAGACACAACGGCTTGAGCAGAAGCTTCTGCTCGGCATCCAGCTTCATCAGGCGTGCCGGTTTGCCTTCATTCAGATGCACTACCAGCTTGTCCAGCAACTCGCCAAACTTGGCCGCATCCTTGTCGCCGGAACGTGCCAGTTTCGAGTTGCGTATCTGCGCTTTTTCGACGGTCGACATATCCGCCAATGCCAGCTCGGTGATGATAGTTTCGATATCTGAAATCGGATCGACCCTGCCTGCAACGTGAATGATGTTGTCGTCTTCAAAGCAGCGCACCACATTTAAAATGCCATCGGTCTCGCGGATGTTGGCGAGGAACTGGTTGCCCAGCCCTTCCCCCTTGGAAGCACCCGCTACCAGGCCAGCGATGTCGACGAACTCGGTGATCGCATACTGCATTTTCTTCGGTTTTACGATGGCTTCAAGCGCCTGCATGCGCGCATCGGGCACCTCCACGATGCCCACATTCGGCTCGATGGTGCAAAACGGATAGTTGGAGGCTTCAATGCCAGCCTTGGTCAGCGCATTGAACAGGGTGGACTTGCCCACATTGGGCAGACCGACAATTCCACATTTCAGACTCATATTATTTCCTTTAAATTTGCTGCTTCAACTGCTGTGCAACTTGAGCATCGCCGCTTCCAGCTTGCCCTCGGTGATCATGTGTGCCACATCCTGCGCACGCTGCATCGCCTGTCTGATCAGTTCTTCCTCTTCGCGGCGCGGCGCATTCAATACGAAGTTGGCCACTTCCGCACGGTCACCGGGATGACCGATGCCGATGCGCAAACGCCAGAAGTCGCGGCTGCCGAGATGGGCAATAATGTCCTTCAGGCCGTTATGCCCGCCGTGACCGCCGCCCAGTTTCAGTTTCGCGCTGCCGGGAGGCAAATCGAGTTCGTCATGCACCACAAGTATCTGCGCCGGTTCAATTTTGTAGAACTGTACCAGTGCGCCCACCGCACGTCCGCTCACATTCATGAAGGTCTGCGGCTTCAGCAGGAACACTTCATGACCCTGCACAACGCTGCGTGCAGCCAGGCCGTGAAATTTACTCTCGGCCTTGAACGTCATCTTACGTGTATGAGCGAACTCGTCCACCCACCAGAAACCGGCATTGTGCCGCGTCCCCTCGTATTCGCGGCCGGGATTGCCCAGACCAACAATCAGCTTGATTTCACTCATGCGCCAATACCGTCAGATACCCGTGCACAATGAATAAACACGGGCACCATGAAAAAAACCCGTCATGCATTCAATGAACACATGACGGGCTCTGTATCACAATATTTAATTGTGGATTACTTCTTCGCCGCAGGTTTGGCTGCAGCAGCGGCTGGCTTGGCAGCAGCTGCTGGTTTGGCTTCGGCAGCGGTTGCTTCTGCCGCTTCAGCTGCAGCGGCTTCAACAGCACCGCGTGGCACCTGAACCGTTACCACTGCATCGGCAGCGTGATGATGACCGGCGACTTCCAGGCCTTTAGGCAGCTTCACATCGGCTACGTGTATGGAATGGCCCAATGCCAGAGCGGACAGGTCCACTTCGATGAATTCAGGCAATGCGGCAGGCAGGCAGGCAATCGTCAAATCGCTCATCACGTGGCTGATCACACCACCGGACTTTACACCCGGGGCGATGTCGGCGTTGATAAAGTGCAATGGCACTTTCATGTGAATTTTCTTGTCGGCAAGCACGCGCTCAAAGTCGATGTGCAACACTTGCTGGCGGAACGGGTGCATCTGGAAGTCACGCAGCAGAACCATCTCTTTTTTACCTTCATGGTTCAGCGTCAGGATAGAAGCGTGGAACGCTTCCTTACGCAGTGCGTGATACAGATTGTTGTGATCAAGGTCGATCATGACGGGTTCGCTGTTGCCGTACACAATGCCAGGTACTCGACCGGCCTTGCGCAGACGGCGGCTCGCACCCGTTCCTTGCGCTTTGCGTGATGTTGCGCTGATTTCGATTTTCATAATGCTTCTCCACTTCAATGCGAAAACACCCGCGACCAGGTGCTTTCAGGTTACGCGGCAGTCACACTGACTGCCGCAAAAAATTAATCGTTAAACAAGGAGCTGACTGACTCCTCATCGGTGATGCGGCGTATGGTTTCCGCCAGCAACTCGGCTACCGACAACTGGCGGATGCGCTTGGAGTTGAGGGCATCCGCGCGCAACGGTATGGTGTCGGTGACCACCAGTTCATCCAGCGCGGATTTTTCGATGCGCTCTACCGCGGAACCCGACAATACCGGATGGGTACAGTAGGCCATCACGCGCAACGCACCCTTCTCCTTCAGCGCCGCAGCGGCTTCGCACAGGGTATTGGCGGTATCCACCATGTCGTCCATGATCAGGCAGTTACGGCCGGCCACATCGCCGATAATATTCATCACCTTGGCCACATTGGGCTTGGGGCGGCGCTTGTCGATGATCGCCAAATCCACATCCAGGCGCTTGGCCAAGGCTCGCGCCCGCACCACGCCGCCGACGTCCGGCGAAACCACCACTAAATTCTTGTAGTCATTCTTCCATACATCCGCCAGCAGAATCGGACTGGCGTAAATATTGTCCACCGGAATATCGAAGAATCCCTGTATCTGGTCCGCGTGCAGGTCCATGGTAAGCACACGGTCCACACCCACGCCGGAAAGCATATCCGCAACCACTTTGGCCGTGATTGCCACGCGCGCAGAGCGCGGGCGACGATCCTGGCGGCCATAGCCGAAATACGGAAGGGCGGCGGTAATGCGGCCCGCAGAGGCGCGCTTGAGCGCATCCACCATCACCATCACTTCCATCAGGCTGTCATTGGTCGGCGCACAGGTAGACTGCAGAATAAACACATCTTTGCCGCGCACGTTCTCCAGCAACTCAATCATGATCTCGCCGTCTGAAAAACGGCTAACCGTGCACTGTCCCAGAGGTATTTTTAGATAGCGCGCTACATTTTCGGCGAGCTTAGGATTGGCATTGCCGGTGAATACCATCAAGCTATCATGTGACACGAGCGACCCCTCAATTTAAATTGGGCAAGTTAAACGGGCAACTAAACCAAAAAGGGCGCAAGCGCCCTGTTTACTCAGACTACTCCAGACAAAAACTCATCTGGTCAAATTGGCTGGGGAGGTAGGGATCGAACCTACGAATGCCGGAATCAAAATCCGGTGCCTTACCACTTGGCGACTCCCCAATTAACTGTTTACGGCCTGACCTTATAAAGCCCAAGGCTCATAAGGCAAAGTTCCGTAATGGATGTTGCCGCAAACCCTGCGCAACAACACCCTGTATCTCTTTTGGCAACTGCAGCAGCACTTTCTGCGCCTCGACTTCGCTGGCAAACTCGGCAAACACACAAGCGCCCGAACCCGTCATCATTGCCGGCGCAAATTTACCCAGAATTGCAAGGTATTGCGCTACTTCTGGATACAATTTGCACACTATTGACTGCAAATCGTTACCCAACCACCCTACAGTGGAAAGGCTCTGCCCAATCGGAAGGGCGCGAATTGTGATGGAATTCGTATCACGTGTCAATTCCGGATGCGTAAATATCTTTGCGGTCGGTACATGCACCGGCGGAAACAGCACCACATACCAGGCATCCGGCAGCGCAAAAGCCTGCAACTGCTCGCCCACACCCTCGGCAAAGGCGTTCTCGCCAAAAACAAATACAGGCACATCCGCGCCCAGCGTCAGCCCCAATTCCATCAAGCGTGCCCGTGGCAACCCCAGCTGCCACAGCTTGTTCAGGGCCAGCAGGGTGGTTGCCGCATCCGAGCTTCCGCCGCCCAGTCCTCCCCCCATAGGGATGCGCTTCTCCAGCGCAATATCCACACCCAGCGTGCAGGCGCACTCCTGTTGCAGCAAGCGGGCCGCACGCACGCACAGATCCTGCTCTGGCGGCACGCCTTCCAGCGCATTCACACGCCGCACCGCACCATCCTCGCGCAGAGTGAATTGCAGGGTATCGCTTAAATCAATAAAACGGAACAGGGTTTGCAGCAGATGGTAGCCGTCTGCCCTGCGCCCTGTCACATGCAGAAACAGGTTGAGCTTGGCCGGAGCCGGACAAGATAAGGTCTTCAAATTTCCCATTCGTCTATCAACAATTGCATTTCCATACCGTCGCGCTGCATGGTCAGCCGCAACGGCAGGCTGTCTGCCGTTTCCGCGGCGTAACGCGTGTAATGTATTTCCCAGCCGTCCTGCCGCAGCATTGATACCTGCCCATTTTCAGATCGTTCGATGATCGCCTCAGTTCCGGCCGCAGGCAGGGCCAGCACCCAGTAACGCATGCCGGACAGTGGCAGATGCCAGCCGAGGACGCGCTCGGTCAGCGTCTCGGCATCCTGTTCGAAGTACTTTTTTCCCGACGCTTCCAGCAACACGCCCTGCGCATCGCTGAAGATGCGCGCCATCGTCTGGCCCAAGGGGGCCAGCAACAAAATCTCGTCTTCCATGCCGCGATGCGTCCAGCGCACACTCGCGGAAGTGCGTTCGCCATTGTGCCGCGTAGCCACCCGCCCGCTAAATGCATAAGACGCCAACTCAGGCTGCGCCGGGCGCTGTGACACCACAGTGCGTGGCGTTGTGGCGCAGGCAACCAGCGACAGCAGCAAAGCCAGGCTAACAAAACGAAACATCAAGGGATAAACTTTTTAATGACGGCTTTTAACGCCGCGCTATCGGGATTTTTCTTCAGGTTTTCCTGCCAGATGTTTTTGGCCTCTTCGCGCGCACCCTGCTGCCACAGCACCTCGCCCAGATGAGCGGCGACTTCAGGGTCCGGGTAGCTGGCATAGGCGCGACGCATAAACTCCACGCCCTTGGTCAGGTTGCCAGACAGATAATATCCCCAGCCCAGGCTATCCATAATCGCCGCGTCATCCGGCGCCAGCTGGTAGGCTTTCTCCACCAGCTGCATCGCCTCTGACAGGCGCTCTTTGCGTTCAAGCAGGGAATAGCCCAGCGCATTGTAGGCATGGGCGTGGTCGGGTTCGAGCTTGATCAGCTTGCGCAGCATCTGCTCAAAAGTAGCGGCTTTTCCCTGCTTGTCAGCCACCATCGCAGCCTCGTACAAGAGCTCCGGATTATCGGGCAGCTTTTCAAGTCCCTTGCTCAATACCTTGAATGCTTCGTCATATTGCTTCGCGTCGCGCAGAATTTGGCCTTCGGTCAAGATCAGCTGCACAAGCTGCTGGTTGTTCCTGGCCGCCGTCTGGTGCAACACCTCGCGCGCGTCATTCACCCTGTTGGCCTTGAACAGCAGATAGGCGATACGCATGCGTGACGGGAACTCATACTCGCCCCCTTTCACCTGCTGATATTCCTGCACTGCTACAGTTTCATTCTTCTTTGCCTCATACAGTTGCCCCAGGTAGTAATGCACCGTTGCACTGTCCTTTTTTCCCACGCTCAGGGTCTGCATTAATTCCTTCTCGGCGCGGTCCAGTTCGCCCATCTGTATCGAGAGCAGCGCAATTGCAAAAGCCAATTCGGCATTATCCGGTTTCACTTTAAGCAACTGCTGGAACTGATTCCGTGATTCCTGATACTGTTTCTGCTCCAGCAAGGAACGCGCATAATACAAGCGCACCTCATGGGCCTCCGGATAATCGTCGAGGAATTGTTTTGTTGACGCCAGCGCGGCGGCGGGGGCTTTTGTTTGCAGCAGCTGCGCCTCCAGCAGCACTGACAATTCCCATTCCGGACGCAAGGCACGCGACTGCCGTACTTCGCTCAATGCCTCTTCATGCTGGGCCGCAGCTTCGGCGGCCTGTGCCAGCACCCAGTGCATTTCGGCAACGCGCGGATACGGCTGCGCCAGCTCCCGCAGCATCTTGTAGACGGCAACCTTGTCAGCATAGCGACCAAACAGCGGATATACCTGGATAAAGTTGCGCCCTGCATTGCCGGGATCAGCTGCCAGCAGCTCCACCAGATACGGCCGCGCCTCTTCCAGCTTGCCGCCGCTCACCAGCACCGTTGCCAGCATTTGCTTGGGCATCACGGCTTTGGGTTCCAGCTCATGCCACAGCTTGAATGCTTCCAGCGTGAGCTCCATCTGGCGCGATTCATAGGCAAGTTGCGAGGCCCGGCGTGCCACGCGCAAATCCCGCGTGGCTTTTGCCAGCTCCAGATATGCCTGTGCAGCCAGCTCAGTCTGACCGCGTTGAGCAGCAATATCAGCCAGCAGAAAGGTGTAGAGCATTTGGCTGCTCAACCCTATCTTCGGGTATGCCTGCTCCTTCTCTGCTTCAGACATGGCGGGCGGCAGGGCGGCCATTTCCAGTGCATGCCGCTCTGCTGCGCGATCTTCCGAGCCACGCATGGGCGCATGGGTGCATGCTGCCATCAGCACAAGCAGTGTCAAAGGCAGAACCCGTGTCAAATGATGTGATGGCGCGCTAAATTTGATTTTCATTATCTGGGGTGTACAGGTGTTAATTGATTAAAGATCATTGATCATTGTAATTCAGTACTTTTAGTGCGACGATTTAAAGCGATAGTTCCCTGTAAACAGCATTGAATTTTTACGGACGCTCATATTAGGTTATATTCACGTCTAGCCACAACCCTATCACATAAAGAATGAGCGCACAGATTACCCTGAATGCACAAAATTTGACCCGCCGCCTCGGCAGTCGCGAGGTCATACGCAATATTTCACTGCAACTCAGGCAGGGCGAAGTGCTCGGCCTGCTTGGGCACAACGGCGCTGGCAAAAGCACCACCATGCAATTGCTTGCCGGAGTACTCATCCCCCACTCCGGACAGATTGAAATATGCGGCATAGACCTGGCGCTCGAACCCGCGCGTGCCAAGGCCTGCATCGGTTATCTGCCGGAAACTCCGCCGCTGTACCGCGATATGCGCGTGGATGATTATCTGATCTACGCTGCCAGACTGCATCGCATGCCGCGCGCCAAAATTGCCGAGTCCCTGTCTGTTGCCAAAGACCGCTGCGGACTGCAGGATGCCGGGCGCAAAATTATCGGCACCCTGTCCAAGGGTTACCAGCAACGCGTCGGCATCGCGCAGGCCATTATTCACCAGCCCGAAGTCGTGATACTGGATGAGCCCACCGTTGGCCTCGATCCGGCACAGATACGCGACATCCGCACGCTGATACGCGAACTCGGCAATGCCCATAGCGTCATTTTATCCACCCATCTGCTGAGCGAAGTAGAAAACATTTGCGACCGCGTCGAAATCATGCAGCGCGGACAGTTTATTTACGGAGATACCAGCGTGCGCATGCAGGCTCTGGGACACCAGGCCGGTTTCGTCGTGACGCTGCTGGCACCGCCCGACTTGGCCGTGCTGAGCGCGGTGCCGGGTGTCATCAATGTGCGTGCGCTATCCGCAACCCGCTTCAAGATTCTGCACGCGACAGAAGCAAATACCGCGGAGGCACTGCTCACTCTCTCCGCGCAGCAAGGCTGGCAGGCACAGCAGCTCACCCCCTTATATGGCAACCTGGAAGACGCGTTCGTGAATATCACCCAAAATGAACAGTTCAGCAAACATGAAAAGACCTGACGCCATGATACTCACGATCGCCCGCAAGGAGTTCCGCAGTCTGTTTGCCACACCCTCGACCTGGATTATCCTGGGTGCGCTGCAGTTTATTTTCGCCTGGTTCTTTCTCGCGCGCCTGGATGCCTTCCTGCAAGTGCAGACCCAGTTTGCACAGCTCCTCAACGCGCCCGGTGCGACCCAGTCCGTCGCCTCTCCGGTGCTGGGCACGGTCGCGTTTATTCTGCTGATGCTGGTGCCTGTTTTCACCATGAGGCTGATCGCCGAAGAACGGCGCAACCAGACTCTGGTGCTGCTGATGGCAGCCCCGGTTGCCAGCCGCGAAATCATACTGGGGAAATTTCTTGGCCTGTTTCTGTTCATGTCGCTGATCATTGTTGCCAGCGTGATCATGCTGCTGACGCTGGCACTCGGCACCCCTCTCGATTTTGGTCTGCTCGTCACCAATGCCCTTGGCCTGCTCCTGCTAAGCGCCTCTTATATCGCGCTGGGCCTGTATTTCTCCACGCTGACCACTCAGCCCATTGTGGCGGCGACCAGCACACTGGCCGCGCTGTTCGGGCTGTGGCTGATCGACGCTGCCGGCTCAAGCACGAGCATGACATTGAAAGCGCTCTCTCCCACCCTGCATTTCCAGAGCTTCAACGCCGGCCTGCTGCTGAGCCAGGATTTCGCATATTTTTTACTTTTCACCGCCGCCTGTCTGCTGCTGGCAATTCGTCGTCTGCATAACAGCCGCGTTTACGGTTAGCAACCCACCAATAATGAAACGACTCCTCCCTTATTCCCTGCAGCTTAAAAACATAGCCTTCAGCCTGCTGTTGCTGGGCGCAGCCATAGCGCTATATCAGCTCATCGCCTTGCATCCGCTGCACTGGGATGCAACCCAGAATGCCAGCAACAGCCTGGCGCCCGGCAGCGTTGACACCCTGCAACAGCTACATGGCGCGGTCAACATCACCATGTATGCCAACAGCAAAGATGCCGAACTGGGCGATATAGAGCAACTGGTGCGCGACTTTGTCGGGCTGTATCAGCGCTACAAAGTGGACATCACGCTGACCTTCGTCGACCCTGTAAAAGATGCCGAGGCCATGCGCAAAGCGGAGATTCGCGCCAGCCGCGAGATGGTGGTGGAATATGGCGGACGCAGCGAGCACCTGACCTTGCTGAACGAGCAGTCGCTCACCAGCGCATTGCTGCGGCTGGCGCACACCAAAAATCAAGAATTGATGTATCTGGATGGGCACGGCGAACGCAAACTGGATGGCGCAGCCAACCATGACCTCGGTGACTTCGGCAGGAAATTGAAACAGAATGGCTTCCAGCTCTCCAGTCTGAATCTGGCATTGGCGCAGGATGTGCCGGACAACGGCAGCGTGCTGGTCATCACCCAGCCACAGATCAGGCTGCTGCCGGGCGAAGTTGACAAAATATTGCGCTATATCGATAACGGCGGCAACCTGCTTTGGCTGCTGGATGCCGAGCCGCTGCGCGGCCTTGAGCGGCTGGCTGCCAAGCTGGGCATACTGCTCACCCCGGGTATCATTACCGATCCCGACGCGCAAAAAATGAATGCGCCTGACAACTGGACACTGGGCGCCAGTTATCCGCCTCATCCCATTACCCGCAATTTCAACCTGATCACCGCCTTTCCCTATGCCCGCGCCCTGGGGAGGGAAGACAGCAACGAACATGCGGATAGCGAAGAAACCACCAATACCCAGTGGCAACGCCGCACCCTGGTGGAAGCTGCCGGTAACGGCTGGGTGAGCCGCGACCCCATCCCCAAAAAGCCGCGCTTTGACAAGAATCGCGACATCCCCGGACCGTTCAGCCTGGCCATTGCACTGGAACGCAGCGCGAACGCACGCGAGCAACGCATTGTGGTGGTCGGCAGCGGCTCCTTCCTCGCCAACGCCTATTCGGGCAACGGCGGCAATCTCGACCTCGGCGTCAACATGGTGAACTGGCTGGCCCACGAAGAACATCTCATCACCACCCAGCCGCGCGCAACCCTGGACAACTCTGTCACCCTGAGCAAAACACAACTCGGCGCAATCAGCATCGGCTTTGTAATCGCGCTGCCGCTGCTACTGGCGATCGTGGGCGGTGTATTGTGGTGGCGCAGAAGAAGCTGAGCATGCAGCGTAGCGCGCACAAGCTGCACACGACAGTGCGGGGATTTCGCCCTTGCACCCATCCCGCAAATAACAGAATATTAAACATAAACAAGTAGTTGCAAAATGCCGGAATTACCCGAAGTCGAGACCACCCTGCGCGGTCTGTCGCCCCATCTGACCAGCCAGCGCATTGCGAAAGTCACCATCCGCAACCCGCATTTGCGCTGGCCCATCCCCGCTAATCTGCCGGGCATCTTGCGCAATCAAACCATACGCAGGCTATATCGCCGAGCAAAATATCTGCTGCTTGAATGCGATAGCGGCACGCTGATCCTGCACCTCGGCATGTCAGGCAGTTTGCGCATCCTGCCCGCGCTTACGCTCCCGGAGAAGCACGACCACTTTGATCTGCAGCTGGCAAACGGCACGCTGATGCGGCTGCGCGACCCGCGCCGTTTTGGCGCAGTGCTGTGGCATGAGGGCGATATTGCACGGCACCCGTTGCTGGCGAGCCTCGGCCCGGAGCCGCTACAGGAAGACTTCAATGCAGCCTATCTTTACCGCGCCACCCGCAAGCGCAGTGCGGCAATCAAGCAGGTGATCATGGACAGCCACACGGTGGTGGGCGTCGGCAATATCTACGCCAGCGAATCGCTGTTCCACGCCGGCATCCGCCCGCAACTCGCCGCCAGCAAACTCAGCCTGCCGCGCTGCGCAAGACTGGTGCAAACCATACGGGCCACCCTCAGCGCCTCCATCGCGCAGGGCGGCAGCACCCTGCGCGACTTTACCGACAGCGACGGCAAGCCCGGCTATTTCCAGCAAAGCTATGCAGTGTATGGCCGCACCGGTGACCCTTGCCGGGTATGCGGCACGCCCATCAAACAGATCGTGCAGGGGCAGCGCTCGACTTTTTATTGCCCTAATTGCCAGAAATAAAATCTTCGCCAGCTGATTTGCAGACTCGCGCGCAGAGGCGCCGCTACGCCTGACCTGCGTGGCAGGGCAGTGCAACATCATCCAAAATTCTGTGGCAACAAGCTGTCGTTTAAAGATCAGGTAATACCCTCTACAGGATTATGCTTATTTATCTTGGAGAGGAAAGTGTCTATTCTTTGCCTCATTGCCAAATCCAGTGCAGTCATTTTTCCCATGCCAAACTCAACACCATATATATATCATGCAATTGATATAAAAGAGTATTTTAGTGACATTTCGGATCAACGATCAGGCAAGACAGCAAGCAGCGCAGGGCAAGCGCGCGATTTTTTCACACAGGGTATCGAGATGAATAGTGTGCCTAATATTGCCCACCCGTTTGCGCAGGTTCCAGCCGCACCCGCTGTCTATTCTCCACGGATGCTGCGCCCTCTGAAACGCGAACATTGCATGGTCAGGCGCGGTTTTTCGGCGGTGGCCGAAGAACTGCTGCCCGTGGCTGAGCTTGCCGTCGAATTGCGCGCCCGTCATGCGAATAAGTTTAAGTACGCTGCCGCCTGACGCCATTTTCCTCAATTTAAAAAAACGGATATGTCATGAGCCAAACTCTCATCCAATTGAAAACCCTTGGCATACCGGGTGTTCCGACACCCATCAATATGTTGCTCAAGGGCTCGATTTACGCAGCCATCCTCGACAGTGTGCCTGCGCACCTGAGCATCATCATTCAGGCGCTCAAATCCAACCTCTCTGCCGGCAACACATGCGTGCTGGTCACACCAATGACACCCCGCGTATTCCTGTCCATGGCAGAAACGTCTGGCGTCGATTTCGGCGAGGACATTGCGCAAAGCAGGCTCTTTCTGTTTTCCCAGCAAGGCGAATACGCGAGCAACATTTTTCGTCACGGCATAAAACGCCTTTTGCAGGAATTTGACTATTTCGGTGTTCCCAAAGGGAGCTTCTTCCTGTTCGACCAAGCAGAAGAACTGTTCACCCTGAGTGACCCGAATATTGCTGTGACACAGGCCAATGATTACGGCGACTGGATGAGATCAATGGAAAACACCTCGCTTTTCCTTTTTCTTGGCAAGGGTGAAAAAAAAACCCGGTCCATTCTGAATTGCTTCAACGGCGTCGTCCAGATCAACCAAAGTAAAACCGGAATCGAATTGCTGGTCGATTTCTGGTATTCACAAGATGGTGCAATTGCGGCAAAAGCATTTCCGGTGTCACTCGACGCGACCGGTCTAATCAGGGTGGATCCTGCGTTAATCCAGACCGCAGACGAAGCCTATCCGGCCGACAGCAGCACCGATGATCACAACACTGTTTTCTATTTTGGCCCCGATTTTGAATCTTTCGCCGCGTCCATCCATCACACGGGAGTATGGATTCCGGTTACAAGTTTTGTCGATTTGATACACCTCAGCAGGAATGCCGCCCGCGCCACGATAATCATCGCGCTGGGCAGCAATTCCGATCTGCAGCAAACAGCCAAAATCGTGCACTACCTGCGACTGGAACGTGGAAACCGGCTGAGAATCGTCATCAGGGAAGCCGGTTTTTCCCTGCGTTACCTGAATGAGTTGCTGTTGCTGCGTTTCGGCGCAAATCTGATTATTCATCAACAGCTTGCAAAGCAGCAACTGCAACTCTTGTGGGAGATGCTTGCCGGACAAACCTACACCCGCAAGATCAGCCAAGACTTCGACCTGACCCATTCCAGCATTCTCTCCAGCAGCTACAAAGGATATGTTGACCTTGTGAACTTTTGCAACGAGTCACTGGGCATGTTCGAAAGAGGAGATATTCTGGATATCCCCCTCGTGCTCATCATCGCCAACTATCACGAACATGCCTCCCCACCTGAAGTTCTTAGCCAGATAACAATAGAGCGAAATGGTGACTTCTTTTCTTCGGATGCTGCGCATTGTTATATTTTTATTCATGCGTGTGCGGAAGAGAATATCGCCGCCGCACTTTCACGTATCACCGGGGATAAGCAGGCATCACTGTTTCCAGAAATCCGCTTTATCACTGCAAAGGAAAGCATACGTGAAACGCTCCTCTCCATAGTGCAATCCGGCGATATCGCTTTAGTGCCCGATTTCAGCGAGGCCATCGCGCAGTTAAATCCCGGCTATAAGCCCATTGATGCAAACAACGCGATCACAGCAACCTCCCCAGCCGTGGGAGCCCCCCTCATCACCAACGCAGCAGAACTCGACCCGGATCCAGCGGAAACTGTTCCAATCGAAGATACACTGATGGCCAGCTCAGCAGCCATTGCGAACCCTCATCCCGCGGGGCATTACCGGAAAACCCAGAAACGGAATAGAAATACAATCATTTTGCAGACATGATGAATCGACGCTCCCCCCCAAGGTTCTGCTCTGAAAGCATGAGAACCTCAAAAACAATTTGGAGTGCAGCCATCATTTTTGGAATGCTTTGTACTTCTGCCTATGCTGCTGAAAATATCGAACCGCCAGTGTCCACAGCCGAAGCCACGCTCAAGGGTAAATTCGACACGGGAGACTACTGGTCAGTAGGCAGCGATGGCCTGGATTTTCTGGCAAAAGAACCGGGCAACAACGAGCTTCGCATGCTAGTGGCCAACAGCCTGGCGTGGACCGGGCGCTATGCAGACGCAATTAGCCAGTATCAAATGCTGGCAGGCACAACCCTGTCGGACAGTGCAGCGCTCGGTTTGGCCAACGTCTACCGCTGGAGTGCGCGGCCTGACCTGGCGAGTCCGCTGTACCTGCAAATACTGACATCCGAGCCTGACAATCTTGACGCGCTTGACGGCTTGAACAGAATAAATCGCGAGCTTCGCCCCAGAACAGACATCACGCTCGGCACAAAAAGCGACTCGAATTCCGTAATGCAGAACAGCATCGTTCTCAACCACTCGTGGCGCGGCGACAATCGTGCGCTGCAATATGGGCTCTCGCTCAACACGAGTCGCTACACGCTCGCGGATGTGGACACTCACCAGAGGGAAATCGGTTTCAGCGTCGAACATGCAGACATCGCAATGGCCCCCAGGCTCGAGCTATCCTTTCAGCAGGAACCTGTTAGCAAAACATTTGGGGCATTGCGCCTCAAACTTGCTGATACGCCGGATCTTCATGTAACAATCGGTCATATCAACTGGGGCAATATGGTTTTTCAACCGCAAGCCCTGCTTGCCGGACTGGATGCCACGCAAGTCGGCGTAGACGGCAGCCTGATCACACGCCCAGGCACGCTCAGCGCAGCTTTCAACAACTATCAGGTATCTGACGGAAACCAGGTCCAGGATTCAATCCTGCGGTTTTCCCCTTCATGGCGTCCTGCGAACTCGAATTTCAGATATTACATCGGACTTTCAGGACGCATTGCTGAAAAAAATGTTCCGATTTACTGGTCGCCCAACATGGGATATCTGAGCACTGACATCGGGTTCACCAATGAATGGTCCACGAGCACGGGCGATTATTCAATTTATGGACAGCGCGGTTTCGGCAGCGGGGGCGAAGCACTAAACTCCTACAATATTGGATTTGCCGCCAAACGCTACATCGACCGCGATTGGGCTGCATTGCTTAGCGCGGGACAGCTCGAGAATCTGCGCACCGACGCTTATCGTTCAAATTATTTAACGTTCGGTATTGAAAGACTCTGGTGACTCGAAAAATGGAGACCCGGAAAATGGTAACGCGGAAAATCTGGATAGCGTTGGCGGCATTGGTTTTTGTCGGCCCCGCCGCATTCCTGCTCTTACGGGGCTGGTATTCACACATCACCGATTTCTTATCGGATATTCCGTTTGTCACAACCGTCAGCGAGTATTTGACCCTGTTCATGGTTATCCTCGTGATACGTTACTTCCTCCTGATCATGTTTTCCTATCTGGAGCATCTCGACAACATCAAAAAGAACGAAATAGCAAAAACGACAGGAGGGGCGACGCCGGAATCGGACCACAAGCTGCCCTTCATCACGATCGTCGTACCGGCCTACAACGAAGGCAGGATCATACAGACTGCAATTCGCTCGCTGCTCGAAATCGATTATCCCCATTATGAGGTGCTCGTCGTTGATGATGGTTCTACCGACGACACCTATGAGCGCGCATGCGAAATGATCAACGTGACCGACAAATGCATCGTCACCGTCCTCACGAAAGCCAATGCGGGCAAGGCCAACGCACTTAATACCGGAATGGGCCACGCGAAGGGCGATTTCATACTCAACATGGATGGCGACAGCAAGCTTTCCCCGAATACGCTACGCGACTGCATCAGACATTTCGATGACCCCAAAATTGGCGCCGTCGCCGGAAACGTCAAGGTCGTAAACAGGGACAATGCGATCACCCGGGTGCAGGCGCTCGAATATGTCGAAGGCCTGGCGCTGTTGAGAAAAGCGCAGAGTTATGCCCGCATGGTCAACATCATCCCCGGGCCGCTTGGCATGTTTCGCAAAAGCGCACTACGGCAAGTTCGCGGTTATGACGACGATACCTTTGCCGAAGACTGTGACCTGACCCTTAAGCTCCTGTTCGAAGGCTGGCATATCATTTACGAACCCAGAGCGATAGCCTGGGTCGAGACGCCCAGCCATATGATCGACCTGCTCAAACAACGTTACCGCTGGACACGCGGCATACTCCAGGCAATCAAAAAACACGCCTGGAGCCTACGGCACCCCCACAAGGCAGGCGCAAACGGCTTCATCCTCTGGTACATGCTGTTTGAGGGTGTGTTGTGCCCGATATCCAATGTGACCGGCAACATATTTTTTGTCTGGGTGGGTTTCAAATACGACCTCACTATCCTGGTCGCATTTTGGTGGCTGCAACTCACCATCCTTGACCTTGCCACCGCAGCGTATTGTGTCATCATCGAAAAGGAAGACACCCTGCTCATCGTCTATGCCCTGGTACTTCGTATCTTCTATCAATTGTTCGTTGACGTGGCGAAAATCCTCGCGAGCATCGAAGAGTTGGCGGGCGCAAAAATGAGCTGGGGCAAACTTGAACGGGAGGGTAAATTATGATGAATCTGGCTTCTTTTTTCTCAACCACAGTCCTGGTAACCACCATTGCCACACTGGTTCTGGCTATAGCCGCTTACTTTGCATACAAGCTCAGGGAATGGCGAAAGCCGAAATCCTCCGGCGGAGCAAAAACCACGATTGATGAACCGTTCGAACCGATCTTTCTGAAGCGGCACATGCCCAATGACACAGCCCAAGATGAACACGGCAATTCATAAAAGCAGGGGAATTTTCGCCCGGCTCAGAAATTCTCCGCTGTTTTTCATGCCCCTCTTGTTGGTGGGGGGGTTCGCGCTGGCATCCCTGGCCTACACGCTCATCATGGAAAGCGATGCCGGGAGCAACCATGGTCGGCAACGGTGGGTTGCCTCTGCGTACCAGAATATGAACGCTGGCAATGCCGCGCCAAGCGCCGCAAGCAGCAACCCATTGAATATATGGAAGCCGGACAATCCGCATCAGGTGATCTCTGCCGTCAAGGTGGCGTCTTCAAATACCTATCTTTTCAATTCAAAAAAGACACGTGAGTATTTCTCTTCCACCGGAAGCAATTATGATCTGTCGCTGGATCAGTGGCACTATTATTTCCAGGCCAGGGGGGCCAAGTACCTCGATATTCACGATGCCGACCTGACACCCACGCTGAAACCGGGCATTCTGATTCTGCCGTCGACCGTTGTGCTCAGTTCAAAGGAGCGCTCAGCCATTCAGGCATTTGAAAAACGGGGCGGGAGCGTACTTGCCACATGGGCGACTGGTGCCAGAGACGGCGATGGTGAATGGGCGGGCTATGACTTCCTGCAAAAGCAATTTGACATCAAGGTAAGCGGGGAATTTGCAGCGCAGGATAAGGAAAAATTTCTCATCGTATCTGGTGAAACGCCCGTCGCCTCGTCACTGCCCTCGGGGTTTCGAATCTGGCTGGGGCTTGCTGATGTCCACGACCGCCCGTTGCGGGTTTCCGGTGGCGGCCATATCGCCGGGCGCTTCATGGATGGCCTCCGCATACCCGGTAAAGTAGATGCCAATGAGGCTATCGTTTACACGGAGTCGGGCTCATCGAGACGGGTTTATTTGGCGTTTGCAGAAAACTCATGGCGCTTTGAGCAGGCAAACATGTACACGCTGCTCGATGATGTGCTCGACTGGCTCCGCCGCCGCCCTGACACCTATCTTGCCAACTGGCCATACCCTTATCGGGCCGCCCAAATCCTCGAAATGGATACGGAGCAAGACTTCACCAAAGCGATAAACTTCGCGGATACCCTCGATGCAAATGGCTTTCAGGGAACCTTTTATAGCCTGACTTCTGTCGCCACCAGATACCCTGATATCGTCAGGCATCTCGAACGCAATCATGAAATCGCCTATCACGGCGACGTGCACGATGCCTTCAAAGGCCTGCCCAGAGAAACGCAATCCAAAAGACTGGATGCAATGCAGCAGGATCTGCGGCCATTGGTGACCGAACCCTCCAGGCTGCGAGGATTCCGCCCGCCCTATGAGCTGGCGGATCAGGTTGTCGAGTCCCTGCTTTTTGAAAAAGGATTTGGCCACATTCTCGCCAATGCAGACGGAACCGAGGCAATGCTGCCCTATCTCTCCCCTGTTTCGCCCAAGGACTTCCGGAATGGCCTGATTGTTCTGCCGAGAACGCAACGCGATGATATGAACTTTAACGCGGAAAAATTCAGCACTCAGGACATGTTAAAAGCCATGCAGGACGACTTCGATCTGGCGCATGAATACGGGGCGCTCGGGGCGCTGAGCCTGCACAGCCAGCATTTCGAGCTCGATACGCCTGTAGCAAAATCTACGGCAGAGTTTCTCAGCTACATCAAGTCATCCCGCAACAAAACCTGGATAGCCCCTAGCGGAACAATCGAATCATGGTGGCGTAATCGCGCCCTGTTCAAATCGGAACTTAGCGGCAGCCCTGCAAAAATGCAGTTGGATATCACGATTGAAAAGCCTGGTATGCACTGGAGCACTGCTCTTGTAATTTCAAACCCTGCCAAAGGGTTGCAGCCAAGAATCAGGAATAAAAAAATCGGCAAGACGCTGCCTTTGCTAGTACCGCTCGATGATTACCAGACTGCCATTGTCTTTAACGCCCTTGAGCCGGGCCACTATAGCTATTACCTGAGTTACTAGGCGCCTTGCGAGAATGCGGCGGACGGAAATGGCTGCGCAGCAAATCCTGAAAATTGCCAGCGTCGTAACCCAGAGAGAACACGGCAACTCCCGCAAGTCGCTGTTTTTTTATGAACTCAAATTTTGCCGACAGACTCACCTCATCTTCAAACCACCCCTGAAACCAGCCAGTTTCATCCCTGTAAACGTAATAGGGCGATCCCGTTGCCGGATCACGCCGGCTGCCGTATTGCCTGATGCGCTCTACCGCTGAAGCCTTTACGGCAGGAACAAGATCGATCGGCAGCGGGGCAAAACTGATTTCACTGCCCGCGCCACGGGTCAGTGCTCCCACAGCATCACTAGCCGTCGGCCATTCGTAGCCGAAAAATGGAACCGACATCATGATTTTGTGGCGCGGAACACCTAAGGAGAGAAAATAGTTGAGCGAGGATTCCCAACTGGCCGCCATGCTCCCATCCAGTTGCGCTACCGGGCCTGCTTTCGGACTTTCCTTCCAGTGCGCATCGTAGCCCTGAATGACAATATAGTCCGGAATCAAGAGCGATTTCCTGTCATATAGACCCGCTCTATCTTCCGAAAGGACGAAAAGGCTGAGAGCCTTTTTCTTGGCGGCAAGCCCACGCTTTATTGATTTCAAAAACAGACGAAATCCCGTCGAACTCGTGACCGACACCGCGCTAAAAATCTCAACATCAAGTTGCAGGCCGCTGGAGCCTGCCTGCTGAACCATGGCGAGCATGTCGGCCTGTAGCAATTCTCGCTGGTTTGGGTCCGAAAAAATTCGTTCAAACTCTTTTGCATCGAACAGCGTGAACGTTGGCTGCAAGCGTGTGCCACTTTTTTTCGCAGCGACAATCAGCTGCTGCCATTTCCCGGGCCAGTCAATCGCATGCAGATTCCGCCCCTCACCACTGACCGGAACATCAAAGAACAGCACCTGATTAAAAAGTCCCAGGTCGATTTTTCGCCACTCATCCTTCATCCAGTAGGGGTAGTAACCCCATATCTGGTAATGCGGGGATTTATCCCTTTCATTTCTGGCCCCACCCTCTCCGGCATAAAGGATCAGAGAAAATATGAGGAGTGCAATCCCGCTGCGAACTCTTCCTTTAAACAGCATTCTTGCCCCTCACAGACCGAATTCAATGATTTTTGATTATAGGCCTCAAAACAAAATAAACCCAATGCATCATCCTGAATCCGCTTAATGATCCAGCGTCATCAGCCGCTTGAGCTGTGCGAAGAAAGTTTCATTCTTCCGGAGCTCACATCGCGATCACTGATATTCCGGTGCAGAGTAAATCTGCCAGGCAACATCCCTTGCATCTGCATTGATACTGTGTGAGATTTTCGAAGCGTAGCGTTTGGGCAACAGCTAACCTTCCAACTGCAAGTCGGGCCAGGTTGAACGCCAGATCGTTCCGGCTTTCTTGATTCGAGCACCGGGTTCTGAAAGTCTCCAATCACGACGCAGAGCAAGACCTTCTACACAGTGGTGTGGATCACCGCTCGCCCCCCTGCAGGCATTTGCCCGCTTATCACGATCCCGCACTCTCGACGGCGAAATCGTCGTTCAGTACTGTCTGCGGCTACGACTCAGGGCGCAAGCGTCATGGCATAATCATCTGTTACCAGCGTGCCCACGGTCGAAAGGTACAAGCCAAAACTGAGGTGCGTCGCCCCGGCGGGTATTGCTGGCGTGGTGTAAACGGCCTGCGTCCAGTTGGTGGTAGCGGCGACACTGGGACTTGCCGTCCAATACCGCCAGGCACCCGCGCTGGTCCGGTAAAACACCACAAAAGCCGACGGGACTGTCGATTTGTACCAGGCGCTGAGTGTGTATCTCGCCCCGGGTGTGACCGCAGGAGCGCACGCCCCGGAATCTTGCGTCTGTACGAGTTTGCGGTCGCCGCTGCTTAGACTGGTTACCTGCAACGACTCGGCGAAATTGCCGCTGTGGACGCCGCTGGTGACGCGGGTCCACACGAAAGTATTCGTGCCGTAGCCGCCGAGTATCCAGCAGTCTGGAATTCCATTGCTATTAGCGTCGAGCTCCAGCGACGGATTGGAAACCAGGTTCTGGCTGAGATTGCTCACCGTCACCGTGACCGCGGTCGAGGTGGCGGTGTTGCCTGCCACATCCCGCGCCACCGCCGTCAGGGTATGGGTCCCGTTGGTGGCGGTAGTGGTGCTCCACGAGATCGAATACGGCGAGGCCGTGGCTTCGGTTCCCAGATTTACGCCATCGAGCCTGAACTGCACACCGGCGACGCCGACATTGTCAGCGGCGTTGGCCGAGACCGCGACCGTGCCGGAGACCGTGCCGGCTGCGGGCGCGGTGAGCGCAACCGTGGGCGGTATGGTATCCACGACCAGATTGCTCACTGTCACGGTAACCCCGCTGGAAGTGGTAAGGTTGCCCGCCGCATCACGCGCCACCGCCGTCAGGATATGGGTCCCGTTGGTGGCGGAAGCAGTGTTCCAGGAGATCGAATACGGTGACGCCGTGTCTTCGGTTCCCAGATTGACGCCATCGAGCCTGAACTGCACACCGGCGACGCCGACATTGTCGGCGGCGTTGGCCGAGACCGCGACCGTGCCGGTAATCGTGCCGGCTGCGGGCGCAGTGAGCGAAACCGTGGGCGCGGTGGTATCCGAATTATTCACGGTAACGGTGACCGCAGTCGAGGTAGTAGTGTTGCCCGCCGCATCTCGCGCCACCGCCGTCAGGGTATGGGTCCCGTTGGTGGCGGTAATGGTGCTCCAGGAGATCGAATACGGTGACACCGTCACTTCGGATGCCAGATTGGCGCCATCGAGCCTGAACTGCACGCCGGCGACAGCAACATTGTCGGCGGCGCTGGCCGAGACGGTGACCGTGCCGCTAACCGTGCCGGCTGCGGGCGCGGTGAGCGAAACCGTGGGCGCGGTGGTGTCGGGCGTCCCCCCCACCTTTTGCAGCGAATAATCATCCGTCGTCAGCGTGCCGACAGCGTCAAGAGCGATACCAAAGCTGATATTTTGAGCGCCTGACGGCGGTGTCCCGGGTAAGAAGGTCATCTGTGCCCAGCTCGCGGATGCGGGTAACAGCGGACCATCCCGCCAATACTGCCAAACGCCGCCTGAATCGCGATAGAACAAGACGGGAATCACCGGAGTGTTGGATTTGTACCAGGCGCCAAGCTGGTAAGAAGCACCGGCTTCAATCGGCGGCGCACAGCCTCCGTTAGGCTGGCCTGTATCCAGCGTCGTGACCAGCTTGCGATCTCCGCTGCTATAGGCCGTGACCTGTAGTTGCTCTGCAAACGATCCCGCATGGGCGTCAGTCGTGCGTGTCCATGTCGCGGTGTTGGTTCCGTAACCGGCACGCTGCCAGCAATCCGCCTGGCTGTTTGCGTCCTGATCCGACTCCAGCGAGGGGTTGACCAACAGGTTGGAACCCATCGTCGGTGGCGGAGGTGGGGGGGGGAGAACTCCTGTCATCACCTGGTTGACCGTCCGCACAAACGTGGAATTCGATTCGCGCGCCTGCAGCCACGTCAAGAAGGCGTCCAGCGTGGCTGGCGTCACCGCATAAATATCGCCGCAGCCATTGCACACGCGATGAAATACCAGGGGCACCCAGCCGCCGTTGGTTTCTGCCTGGGTCACCCATGTTTTCAACTCAGCCAGGGTAGTGGTGGACAGGACCGACTCGTGCGTCTGGACATAGTACGGATTGCCTGGCGGGATGGCTTCTGCCGCAGTGCAGCCTGGGCAATCTGTGGCACTCAGGAGGCCGCCAACCGTGCGTGCGCTGGTATACGTGCCGACACCGGGGCAGCCCGCTGCGAGAATGCTTTGCGTGGTCGGGCCGGTCGATGCATAGGGATAGGCAAACGCGTGAATCTGGCCGGGATACCAGGTATTGAGTGTCTGCATATCATTGCAGATTGCGGCACGCTGCGCCGCATCGGACAGCGTGGCAAGGTCGACATGGTCTATGGTATGCCCCCCGATCTCGTTGCCATCGGCATAGAGCGCGTCGAGCTCGGCCTTCGTCAGGTAGTCACTGCCCTGACCAATCATGTTGGAGTTGACATAGAAAGTAGCTTTCATGCCGTGACTTAGCAGAATGCTGCGTACCTGTGACTGCGTCAGGCCGTCGTCAAAAGTCAAGGATACGATGGTCTCCGCAGCCATAGCCACTGCGGATGCCATCAGCGCCACGGCCAACAGCGCACACATCAACAACAGGTTGAAAACAGACAGCCCCCCTCGACCCCTGGTCCGCCCCGATGCAGTTCCCGCACATTCCGCCACACTCACGGCGTTCGTCAAAGACATGTCTGATGTGTTCATGTTATTGCACCTCAATGATGGTGTGTGCAGGCTGCGCAAGGTGCCTGGATCCGTTGTCTGGCGAGACGGCCGATACCAGCGAATATGTCCCAGGCAAGCCGAACGTCAATCGCAGTTGCCATGTCTTGTTCAATCCTGCCGGTATTGCAAAACCGCCTCGTCTGTGACGCTCTCGATGAGAGGCTACCCCCTCGGTACCAATGGCGCCCATTACCCCGCCCTCGACCATGCCGAGGATGACGGGCTTCCATGCTCCTCCCTCCTGTACCTCGACCTTGACGTTGTCGGGACTCAACTCGCGATGCCCGACAGCGGAGCGATGGTCTTTGTCATGGATAATCAGGCGCAACCGGGCATTGGGCGCCTCGGTCCCGGGATTGAGCAGGCTTACGCTGATACCGACGAGCGTCACGCCCGCTTGCGCAGTGGGCGGTGCGATCAGCTGGAGAACCAGCATGCGCGGATCGGGCTTGGTCGAAGCCGCCGCCTCAGCGGGCGGCACGTCCCGGAAATTCTGTGCAGTGATTGTCGCCGTCGCACTGACAGGAGCGGGTACACCTGCGCTTTTTTCGCCCCCCC
Source organism: Gallionellaceae bacterium (assembly GCA_035531075.1). GTDB lineage: Bacteria > Pseudomonadota > Gammaproteobacteria > Burkholderiales > Gallionellaceae > 39-52-133. Next base: position 59,881 of record DATKTO010000031.1, on the reverse strand, counting down.
CGCTTCCATCACCACATGCTGCAACGGCGATACTGAAAAGTATTCCAAAAAATAATTTAGCTGTTTTCAATCTTTATCTCCCGGGGAAATATTTTGGTATTGCAAAGCGAAAACATTAATACAAGAATCAACATTAAAAAATAAGAAGATTCGTTATTTGAGGATAGGGATTTTCCTTGTTCTGCGTGAGGGCGAATCAATAGCGCAACCATCACATCGTTGGCAACTTTTCACAACAAGCCGACTTGCCAGACAGCCGGCTCCGCGGCGGTACACGAATCGTGCTGCGACTGGCAGCAGACAGTCCGCAGCCGCGCAATGCATTACCCGCGGTTGGGAAATTTTTTCTGGTGCATGAGAAATAGTAAAGTAGAAGCTGCTGCGGAAATATAAGAAGAATTGCCCAATCGCTGATACGGCGAGTCCCTATTCACAGTAAGGTGGCGCTACAGGCAACCGCGGAATCAGTGCTTTTTTTTAGACAGCGGGCAAAATAAAAAAAGTCTGCGACTGATTCATACAATTGCAACACGATCTTGGGTAAAATCATCAAGAGTTAGCCACGGCAAAAACCAAGGGTTATCCATACCAAATACCAAATAACTGTTTAAACCAGATGACACCGATTACAAGTTCTATCGAGGAACAAAAAACAGCTTTGTCTGCCAAGCTGGTTGCGCCCATGGAGCAGCTGGCAAAAAAATGCGCTGACATATGGCCTGACAAGGCCGGGCTCGATCGCGTGCTGCAGGAAGGTTTGTCCTCCATTCCGTTGTGCCGCCTGGCATATGCCATAGATCCTTCTGGCACGCAGATCAGCGCCAATGTTTCAGCGCAGGGACTGAGCGAGCGCTTCTACGGACAGGACCTGTCTCATCGCCCGTTTATGACCAATGTGCTGCCGAGCCGTGGTTTTATCCTGTCCGATGTGTATGTAAGCCGGGGCACAGAACGCCCGACGGTTACCGCCGTGCTGGCTGTGTTGAAAGACGAACGTGTCGCCGGCTTTATCGCCGCCGATTTCGACCTGCGCGACCTGACCCTGGATGACACACGCCCGTTTGCAGCGCCCACCTGGCGGCAGATCAAGGGCGATCCCTCAATACGGCAGACCGTGTTCATGCAGCAGCGCGCGATCAGCGACCTCGACCAGCACATAGACGATGTGATCGCCACCATCGATGAACTGATGTGCGAACGCGGCATTTTCCATGTGCAGATACATTTCTCCAGCTCGCGCGCCACGCTGTGGTCGATGGACGATCCCTTCAGCTACCGCGTGCATGTACTGGATGAAATCATTAATCCGGCGGTGTGCCTCGCGTTTAGAAAACAGGCTTACCCGGCGCGGGCAACCGTGCGCCCGGAGCAGGTGCGCAAGGTGCTGGAAAAATTCAGGCAACTGCGCATCGCCGACGATGTCATCTACCTGCGCTCGGGCTCACTCAATATCATCAACGGCATCGTCGGCCTCACCTTCTCCTGCGATGGCTCGCATTACATTCCGGTGGATGAATTTTTGTCGGACGAGTGCAAGTTCTGATTTTTCAAATGAACTTGTAGGGTCGGAAAAGCGCAGCGTGCCCACGGTGGTTATTCACCGGATGAGCCATCGTTAAGTCTATAGTTGCTGCGTGGACACGCCGCGCTTTACCCACCCTACCCGTCTGTTTTTTTTCTGAGCATTCCCTGCCAACACCTGCGACATGTAACGCCTCTGTTACCATCAAACAGTTGCCGCCCATGAACAGTCATGTCACACTTTCCCCTTGTTGCTGCAATGCGCATGGCACTGCTGCCTGCCGTGCCAGTTCAGAGTCAGTCGAGGTTCTTTGATGCATAGTATTTCTCAAGCAAATTTCACCGAATTCCTGAAGCGACACAAGTGGCTCGTGCTGGCCGCCATAGCGCTGCTTGCCGCGGTGTGGTTCTGGCGCCTGCAGGGCGACGCTGTCAATCCCAAGAGTAGCAAAGGAGGAGCCGTGCTGGTGGTCAGCGCAGTTGTTGCGCAGGGCGATGTGTCGGTCAGGCTCACGGCCAACGGCACGGTTTCCGCGCAGCAAACGGTTGAGGTGCGGCCGCAGATCAGCGCCACAATTTATGCCGTGCACATCAAGGAAGGCCAGTTTGTGCACAAGGGCGACAAGCTGTTCACGCTGGACACCCGCGCCGAAGCCGCCAGTCTGAGCAAGGCTGTGGCACAGCTGAACAAGGACCGCGCCGACCTGGTGAACGCAGAACGCAACCTCGAACGCCAGCGCGAACTGTTCCAGCAGAAATTCATTTCACAGGCCGCCTTCGACACCGCGCAGAACCAGGTCGACGGCCTGCGCGGCCAGCTTGCGGTAGACCAGGCGGCGGTTGAAACCAGCCATGTCTCACGCAGCTTCGGCGAGATTACCGCGCCGATTTCCGGCCGCACCGGTGTCATTGCCGTTTACCCGGGCAGCCTGGTGCAGCCTAACGGTGCCGCGCTGGTCAGCATCACGCAGATCGACCCCATCAATGTCAGCTTCACCCTGCCGGAAAACGAACTCGCAGCGCTGCAGCAGGCGCGCGCCACAGGCAGGGTAACCGTCAGCGCCGTCCCCGATGCGGCAGGACAGAAAGGTCATAAAGGCTGGTTGTCATTTATCGATAACGCGGTCGATACCGCAAGCGGCACCATCCGCGTCAAGGCGGAGTTTGCCAATGCCGACAACCAGCTGTGGCCGGGCATGTTCGTCAGCGTGTCGCTTGCCCCGCGCTTGCTGGCCGGCGCACTCACGGTGCCGGTGCAGGCGGTGCAGATCGGGCCGGAGAAAAAATTCCTGTATGTGATCGGCGAAGACAGCAAGGTGACAGCCGTGCCGGTCAGTGTGCGCCTGATCCAGGACGGCTTCGCCGTGATCGAGGGCGTTGCAGCGGGCACGCGTGTGGTGGTGGAAGGCGCGCAGAATATCAGGCCGGGCAGTGTCGTGAGCGAAGCCGGTGCTGAAAAGAATTCGAATAAAAATACTGACAATGCCGCCGCGAAACCCAACCGCGCAGAACAGCCATGAAGCTGAAAACGGCAGTTGGCTACACCATTGAGGCCGGAAGAATCAGAAAAGGATTTTTCTTTATATTCATGTTCGTCAATTGGATGATTTGCTACCGGGCGTACAGCATCTTCATCGCCGCTCAGCGAGTAGGGTGCGCCGTGCGCACCATGGTGCGCACGGCGCACCCTACATTACCTCATCTCGCCCAAATGCCGGATTTACCATGAACCTCTCAGAGCTCTGTATCCGCCGCCCGGTGATGACCGTGCTGCTGTCTGCCGCAGCCATCCTGGCCGGCGTCCTCTCATATGGCGGCATCCCCATCGCTGCACTGCCGAGTTACGACACGCCCACCATCTCGGTCAATGCCACGCTGCCCGGCGCCAGCCCGGAAACCATGGCGTCCTCGGTGGCCACGCCACTCGAACGCCAGTTCTCCACCATCTCCGGCCTGTCCGTCATCAGCTCGACCAGCACGCTTGGCAACACCTTGATTACATTGGAATTTGATCAGGATCGCAATATCGATAGCGCCTCCATCGATGTGCAGGCGGCGCTGCTGCGCGCGCAGCGTTCGCTGCCGACAGAGATGACCCTGCCGCCCTCCTACCAGAAGGTCAACCCCGCCGACGCACCGGTCATTTTCCTCACGCTGACCTCGCCATCGATGCCGCTGTCGGAACTGAACAGCTTCGCCAGCGACCTCATTTCGCCGACACTCTCCACGCTTAAGGGTGTGGCGCAGGTCAATATCAACGGCCAGAAAAAATATGCCGTGCGCGTGCGCGTGAGCCCCGAGGCGCTCGCCACCCGCAACCTCACCGTCACCGACATTGCCAATGCCTTGAATACGGCCAATGCCAATTCACCGCTGGGCACGCTCGAAGGACCGCGCCAGACCCTCATCATCCAGGCCAACCGCCAGCTCAGAAACGCCGCGGCGTTTGCCAACCTGATTGTGGCCACCGCACCCGGCGGCGCGCCGGTGCGGCTGTCCGATGTGGCGGTGGTGGAAGACAGCGTGGAATCGGTGAAGACCGCAAGCTGGGCCAACGGCGAGCGCGCCATCACCCTGTCGGTGCAGCGCCAGCCGGGTGCCAACACCGTCGCCACGGTGGATGCGATCAAGGCGGCGTTTCCCGGGCTGATTGCGCAAATGCCGTCATCGGTGCAGCTCAAGCTGCGCAACGACCGCTCGGTGTCGATCCGCAACTCCATCCACGATGTGCAGGTCACGCTGGCGATCACCGTTGCGCTGGTCGTGCTGGTGATTTTCCTGTTCCTGCGCAAGGCCAGCGCCACCTTTATTCCGGCGCTGTCGCTGCCGATCTCGCTGCTCGGCACGGTGGCGCTGATGTACGCCTTCGGCTACAGCCTCGACAATATTTCGCTGCTCGCCATCACCCTTGCGGTGGGGCTGGTGGTGGATGACGCCATCATGGTGCTGGAGAACATCGTGCGCCATGTCGAAAATGGCGATGCTCCGCTGCAGGCCGCGCTGCAGGGCTCGAAGGAGATGAGTTTCACCATCCTGTCGATTTCGCTGTCGCTGGTCGCGGTGTTCATCCCGATCTTCTTTATGCCCGGCGTGATCGGTCTGCTGTTCCATGAGTTCGCTGCAGTGGTGGCAATCTCGGTGCTGATGTCGGCCATCGTGTCGCTCACGCTGATCCCGATGCTGGCGAGCCGCTTCGTGGTGCAGCACGAAAGCGCAGGGCGCGGCATGCAATGGACCGCCTGGTTTGAGCGCGGCTTCGGCAAAGTCCACGCCTACTACGAACGCGCGCTCGACTGGGCACTGGCTCACCACCGCACGGTGCTGGGCATTGCGCTCGCCACCTTCATCGCCACCGTCGCGCTGTTTATGCTGCTGCCCAAGGGATTTTTCCCCAACGAGGATATCGGCCAGGCCATCATCACGGTGGAGGCGGTCGAGGATATTTCCTTCCCCGCCATCACCGAGCTGCTGCAGCGCACCGGCGATGTGGTGCGCGCCAACCCCGCTGTCGACACCCTGCTCATCTTTGCCAGCGACAGCAACAGCGGGCGCATGTTCATGAGCCTCAAGCCGCGCGGCGAGCGCCCAAACATCGACAAGGTCATCGAACAGCTGCGGCGCGAGGTGCGCGTTATCCCCGGTGTAAATGTCTTCATCAACCCAATCCAGAACCTCAGGCTGGGCGGCCGCATCAGCAAGAGCCGCTACCAATACATCCTGCGCAGCGTGCGCGCCGAAGACCTGCGCACAGCGTCCGACGGCCTGATGTCGCGCATGCGCGACGATGCCCTGTTCCGCGATGTCTCCAGCGACTCGCAACTGAAGGGCTTGCAGGCGCGCCTCAACATCAACCGCGACAAGGCCAACCTGCTGGGCGTCACTATTGCGGACATCCGCTCCGCGCTCTACAGCGCTTTCGGCGAGCGCCAGGTCTCGACTATCTACACCTCCAGCGACAGCTACCAGGTCATCATGCAGGCTGCGGCCGAGGACCGCACCGATGAAACCGCCTTCGGCAAAATCTATTTGCGCGCGAAGAACGGCACGCTGGTGCCCTTATCCAGCGTCGCCACCGTCGAGCGCGAAGTGGGGCCGCTCGCGATCAATCACGCGGGCCAGCTTGCGGCAGTGACGGTTTCCTTCAATCTCGCCCCCGGCGCGGCGCTGGGCGATGCCGCCAAGCACATCGCCCAGTTCAAGCACGAGCTCAATATGCCGGTGAGCATACTCACCAGCTACGGCGGCGATGCCGCGGCGTTCCAGTCATCGCAGACCAGCCAGATCGTGCTGATCGCGGCCGCCCTGCTGGTGATCTACGTGCTGCTGGGCGTGCTGTATGAAAGCTACATCCACCCGCTCACGATTCTCGCCGGCCTGCCGTCCGCCGCCGTCGGCGCGCTGGCCATGCTGTGGCTGTTCAACATGGATCTTTCCATCATCGCGATGATCGGCATCCTGATGCTGATCGGCATCGTCAAGAAAAACGCCATCATGATGATCGACTTCGCGCTCGATGCGCAGCGCAACGGTGGCATGGCGCCGCACGAGGCGATCCGCACCGCCTGCCTGCTGCGTTTCCGCCCGATCATGATGACCACCTCCGCGGCTCTTATGGGCGCCCTGCCGCTCGCCCTTGGCCTGGGCGCGGGCGCCGAGCTGCGCCAGCCGCTGGGCCTCGCGGTGGTGGGCGGCCTGCTGTTCTCACAGGTGATCACGCTGCTGATCACGCCGGTGATTTACCTTTATCTCGACCGCTTTTCGGGGAAAGGGCCGCTGAAACTTGCGGGTGATTGAATAGAAAACGTGGGCACGCGTTACTTTGCCCACCCTACAAAATTCACACCTAACGCTATGACGCACCACCGTAGGGTGGGCAAAGCGCAGCGTGCCCACGCAGACCCCGCAAAAAATTCGCCAATACTCAAGTGTCATGCCGCAATTGCCGGTGGCGGTGTCAATGTCTTTTCCCGCTATGAAAATGGCAAAACGAGATCTGTCGCCGCTGTGGTCAACTTGTGTCGCTTGCTGGACAAACATCCTGAGCTGATCGATGAACTTACGGTTTAATTAGAATTCATCTTTTCACATTTAATTGCGATGCTGACCCCTTTAGCTATTGCGTAGCCGTTTTTCTATTGGATAGTTACATTTATTGAGTTTTGTAGCTCATCAATAGTTGTTTTATATGCAATATCTTCCAGATTTCCAATGCTGAATATTCTGCAATCTAAATTTTCTTTTGGAACAAATACAAATCTATACTCATTTTGATACGCATATATGCTTCTTTTTTTAAATATCGCATTCATGCCAGCAAATAATGCTGTTTGGCTTTTCTCCTCAAAATATTCAACAAAACCATGATGCACATTCTCGTCGGAATATTCCTTTACTCTACCTATAAATTCTTTCACATTAGTGATGACAATCGCAACATTTCCAAGTTCAGAGGATACTTTATTATCAATTTCGATTTGCTTGCTTAGTTTGTTATTGATTTCTTTTTGCAGTGCAAGCCTTTCTTCCTCGGTTGAGTATTCAAATTTAAAATCATCAATTGCTATTGCATACATGCAATAGACATTATGGAAGTCGTATTCCGTTGACTGTATTACTGTTGGGGCAGCTAAATCATTTTCTTTGATTATAATTTCATTGGGAACTCCCTCAATGCTCTTTTCTAATTTTAGGGTAATTATGGCATCTTTGGGTTGAATCCAATGAGTTAATCCTTCATATCTATCGCCTCTTGTTTCATTGTCTTCGATTTCTTTAAACTTCTTCAATGCTCTGCAATACATCTCACCACTATTCAAAAATGAGTCAGCATGGACTTCATCGATTTTATTGAATATTTTAACAAGGCAATAAATAATTTTCTTCATTCTATTTTCTCTGGCTAAAAATCAATTATGGGTTTTTTGATGCTCATATCAGACGGAAATACAGGGTGAAGTGCATCAGGATTAATTCTCAACGCCATTTCAACGAACTCCCTATCTTCCTCAAATGTGTGAAGAATATTGAATTTTTTTACGCCGATTTTTTCTGACCTTCTAGTATCGTATAAACTTTTTCCTCTGAAATTTATGGTTCTCATAAATAGTGAGTACAAGTTATAAACAAAGCGACTATTTAGTTCATCAATTTTTGATGTAACAAGTGGGCTTTTGGTTATATTTGGAACTACTTTTAGTAGCTCAATCAAATCATTTTTCTTTGCCTTTTGCGGAAGCGTCAATTGGTTTTCCGCACATAGGGCTTTAAGCTCACTGGCGTTTAATTGACTAAGTGCATCTTCGCTCGTTGCTGGAACAAATTCATTTTTCTTTGGAAAGTTAGACGGAAACTTTCCAAGTTTTTCAAATGTACTGCTCCATTCTTCATACTCTTTCCATTGCCATTTTCTGCCTTTGAAATATTTCTCCCATACGATAGAGTGGTAACCTCCCATATTCAAGAAACCTCCATCACATTTTTTTATAATGAAATTAATTTCCTTGGCCTCATTTTGTGATAGACCAGATATATCCGAGATCATTTCCTTAAAAATTTCGTCATAGCATTCAAAAATTTCATTCTCTGGTTTTATTGTTGGCATCGAATTGTTGGAATTAATCTGAATGCCGTTTTCGATAACAGGTTCTTCTTTTTTTCTAATTGATTTAAAAAATCCAAAAATTCCCATTATTTCTCCTATTGATATTTTCATAAAAGATGACAGCTTTAAATCCATCCTCCCCTCGAATGGCACTTACTTCGTATAAATCAATGGGTGAGACTCCATTGATTACACTCACCCGCACCATCCAATTCATTCTCACACACAAACATGGTCACGCGTAATACGTAATATCGGGGGCATTTCAATCATACGCCCACTCCCCCACCGCCATCCCTGACAATTTTTCCTAAAAAAAATTGAGGACGGAGTCCCATTTGACATCCAGGCATCTCTGCACTATTTCAACGGCAAATAGATATCCGTAATCAGATCGTGCTCTGCTGTCTCCGGCATCAAGTTCAGGTAGTGAAAATACAAAGGGAAATCGCGCAGGTTTTCTCCGCTTTTTGGCAGCCATTCGCGGTACAGCGGGTAGATGCTCTCCCCTATCCTGTCATGTGAGCCATGATGGCGCACCACCGCACAGCGGCCTCCGGGAATTACCCTGTTCTGCACACCTTGTGGGTTATCGGGAATGTCCTCTGTTACCGAACCGCAAATGCCGAATTTGAATTTATCCGGCTCTGTGGTGTCGGGGTTGTCGTAGACGATACCGAAAGACTTGCTGGATTGAACCGGGGATAGGCCGCTGGTCTTGCGCCAGTCGATAAATATTTTTACCGAATCATTGACCAGGTCAGGCGGGCCATAGTGCTTGAGCATGGCGACCTTGATGGGTTCGCAGTTTACGATTTTAACTTCCATGTTATTTCTCCTCTCTCTGATTGGGAATTTGTACTGCTCTTTCCAGTGTTGCCATGCCGGGTTGTTTCTAAATTCAGAAGGCGTTTGTCCGAAGGTGTTTTTAAAGGCGCGCGAAAACGATTCCGGGTTTTCAAAACGCGCATCCAGTGCAATGTCGGTGATTCTTTCCTCCCGGTTGAAGACGAGCCTGTAGGACGCGCGTTTCAGCCGCACCAGCTGGACATATTTGAACACGCTGATGCCGGTGTATGCAGAGAACTGGCGATGAAAGTGATATTTGGAAAAACAGGCTACCTGGCTCAGGTGCTCCAGGGTTAATTCTTCATCCAGGTGTTTGTCGATGTAATCGAAAACCTTGTTGAACTTTGCTGCATATTCCGTTGCCTTCGACATAATCCAGCTCTCATCTCATTCACTGGGGCAAACTATACCGTGTCAAATAGTTGATGTCCTGACCGGGATTGCGCTAATTATGCAGGATACCAAAACGTATTCTCGCCTTGCAATTGTCAGCGCCAGGAATCACGCTGGTGCAGTAGCCGCACGATTTTGCACAATGCCACCACAAATAGTTACATGCATTTTTCTTCAGACCTCAAACATAAACTCCTCTTGCACCGAATTAGGCTTGTGTCGCACCAAAGCGGGGCGAATAGAATTTAGATCGTGCAACACCATCGATACAAAAATTAAAATTCCTAAACATTACAAAAGGATCGGCGCAAAACAATGCTCTGGCATGGCTCTTGCTGAGTAAAGCTTATATACGAACCCGTATAGATAATGGCTCTTTACTGAGGCCCTTTATATTTTAGAGAGGAATTGCTATGTCATATTTAATCCCATCAGAGTTTGTCACCAAGATGGTTGATGCTGGTGAATCAAAGATATTTATGTCAACCAGAGATACGCTGATCAGATCATATATGGCCGGTGCCATACTCGCATTGGCTGCTGTGTTTGCGATAACCGTAGCTGTTCAAACAGGTTCCCCGCTTATTGGTGCGATTCTTTTCCCTGTTGGTTTTTCAATGTTGTACCTGATGGGATTTGACCTGCTAACGGGCGTGTTTGTTTTAACACCGCTTGCATTGTTTGATAAGCGCCCCGGTGTCACCATCAAAGGCGTGTTAAGAAACTGGGGATTGGTCTTTATCGGCAATTTTGCAGGCGCATTAACGGTGGCTGTGATGATGGCGGTTATCTTTACCTATGGATTCTCAGTGGAGCCAAATGAAGTCGGCAAAAAAATCGCCGGTATCGGCGAAGCACGTACCCTTGGTTATGCAAAATATGGCGCTGCGGGCATGCTGACGCTGTTCATCCGTGGCATGTTGTGCAATTGGATGGTTTCTCTGGGTGTGGTGGGGGCAATGATCTCTACTACCGTCAGTGGCAAGGTTATTGCAATGTGGATGCCGATCATGCTGTTCTTTGCCATGGCCTTCGAACATTCTGTCGTAAATATGTTCTTGTTCCCTTCAGCTTTGATCATGGGCGGAAATTTCTCTGTAATGGATTACATAGTATGGAATGAGATTCCAACCGTACTGGGCAATCTGGTGGGCGGACTGGCATTTACAGGCTTGACTTTGTATACCACACACTTGAGAACTGCACCAAAGCGCGCATTTAGCTAATCGCTATTAACGTCTCCGGAGTCCCAATCCTGCGACGGGTTGCGGCTCTCCAATTATCCGATATATATTTGCAGAGGAAGCAACCATGACACGCGATGAAGTGACCGAATTAATCATCACACAGAAATTAGGCAAGCAACTGACCTGGCCCCAACTGGCAGCCGCCATCGGCATGAGCAAGGAATGGACAACCGCGGCGCTGCTTGGACAGATGACGCTCACCGCAGATCAGGCAGCCAAAATTGGCAGCATGCTGGATTTACCGGGCGAGGCAATTGTGCAACTGCAAGTAGTCCCTTACAAAGGATCGCTACCCACCCCTGTACCCACCGACCCGTTGATTTACCGCTTTTACGAACTGGTCAACGTGTATGGCACAACCTTCAAAGCACTGATCCACGAGGAGTTTGGCGATGGCATTATGAGCGCGATCGATTTCAGTATGGATCTGCAGCGTGAAGCCGATCCCAAGGGCGACCGCGTCAAGATTGTCATGAGCGGAAAATTTTTACCCTACAAGAGCTATTGATAAATTACTCCTATGCACAACAACGCGGCCCCGGTAATGAGATCATGCCCGCACAATTAAGCGTTTCGCTGGGTCAGTATTCTGACAAAGGCCGCAAGGAGACGAATCAGGATTTTCACGGGGCGCTGATACCGAAAGAACCGCTGCTAACCAGCAAGGGCATTGCCCTTGCGCTGGCTGACGGCATCAGCAGCAGCGAAGTGAGCCAGATCGCCAGCGAAGCCGCGATTAAAGGTTTTTTAGAAGATTACTTTTGCACCTCTGAAGCGTGGTCCGTTAAAACCTCTGCCCAGCGCGTGCTGGTTGCAACCAATTCCTGGCTATATTCACAAACCCGGCAAAGCCAGCACCGCTATGACAAAGACCGGGGTTATGTCTGCACCTTTAGCGCGCTGGTGCTTAAATCCACAACGGCGCATATTTTCCATGCCGGCGATGCACGCATCTACCGCATTCGTGGACAGGCTCTGGAGCAATTAACCAAAGACCACAGGCTATGGGTTTCGGAAGAAAAAAGCTATCTGAGCCGGGGCCTGGGCATTAATCCCCAACTTGAAATTGACTATGAATCTTTGCCGATAGAAAAAGGCGACATATTTTTTCTGGCAACCGATGGCGTGTATGAATATGCGCAAGCTGAATTTATCCTGCAGGCTGTGCAGGCGCATAGCGGTGATCTGGATCTCGCTGCAAAATCAATTGCAGAGGAAGCATACAGGCAAGGCAGCACGGACAACCTCACCACCCAGCTTGTCCGCGTGGAAGAGTTATCCCGCCAGGATGCCAATGAAATCTATCAGCAGCTAACCGAGTTACCGTTCCCGCCGATACTGGAAGCGCGGATGAGTTTTGATGGCTACAAGATCATCCGCGAAGTTCATGCCAGCAGCCGCAGCCATGTTTATCTGGCACTGGATGAGGAAACCAGCACGCATGTCATCATAAAAACCCCTTCCATTGATCTGCGTGCCGAACCCGCCTATCTTGAGCGATTATTGATGGAAGAATGGATCGCGCGACGAATCAACAGTGCTTATGTGCTCAAGCCTTGCCTGCAGACACGGAAGCGAAACTTCCTTTATATCGTCACTGAATTTATAGAGGGGCAAACGCTGGCACAGTGGATGATAGACAATCCCAAACCCAATATAGAAACCGTACGTGGAATTGTCGAACAAATTGCCAAAGGATTGCGCGCGTTTCACCGCATGGAAATGTTGCATCAGGACCTGAGACCCAACAACATCATGATCGACAGCACAGGCACGGTGAAGATCATTGACTTTGGCTCGACCAGTGTCGCAGGCATACTGGAAATCAACTCACCCATCGATCGAAACAATATTCTGGGCACCGCACAATATACAGCCCCGGAATATTTTCTTGGGGAAAGCGGCACGACCCGCTCTGACATGTTTTCATTGGGCGTGATTACCTACCAAATGCTCACCGGAAAATTGCCCTACGGTGCCAAAGTAGCGCAATGCAGAACGAAATCCGCGCAAAATAACTTATCCTATGATTCCCTGCTGGATGATGAGCGTGAGATTCCTGCGTGGATAGATGAGAGCATCAAAAAAGCCCTGCACCCCAACCCCAACAAACGTTACGAAGATCTGAGCGAATTTTTGTTTGATCTGCGTCAACCGAATAAAGCATTCCTTAATAAAACACGACAACCGCTACTCGAACGTAACCCGGTGGCATTCTGGCGAGGCCTGTCCTTCATCCTGGCAGTAATCATTATGATATTGCTGAGCAGGTGAAACGCTAGCCATCGGCACTGCAAGATAAGCCGAACTGGCTGATAAAATTTAGATTATTTTAGGGAGTCAGCTTTGCATTATGTTTATGTAAATCTATCCACCCGTTTAAAATTCATCGCAACACTCCCTATTAGTTGGCTTAAGTTCAGGCAAGTCAGGAAGCATGCGGCGCTGATGGGCGCATCAAACTCATGTTTTTTGGCTTACTTCATTCATACGTGTTGCCGGGTCATTCGCTGCCTTACTGGTCGGAAGTGGCCACTGAGCAGCCTGCTATGTATTCCACCGCACAGACTGCACTCAACTCCAGGCCCAGACTTCTGCCATGAATGCATTTGAGGTTGAGCTAATGGACGACTTCGATTTCGATGAATGGGCACTGCTGGCGAGAACGGCTCCGGATGAGTTCGAGGAGAGACGGCGCGCGCTTATCGAAATCGAAATCTTAAGGAGTGACAATGTTCGCCGCCTGCGAGGATTGCAATGGCGCATTGACCTTGAAAGGGCGCGTGCGCGCAACCCGATGGACGCGTGTGTGCGCCTGTCAAACATGATGTGGGATTCTTTCCTGGATTTAAACCTTGCGTTGAACAACTTTGTGGGAAATGATTGCGCATCAACACGCGCTGCATCACACTCTGCGCAAAGCGCAAAGATTATCCAGCTGGCCACCGCATACAAACCACACGAATGAAACGGCAACCACTGCTTTCTGGCCACGCTCACTTGTTGATGTCTTGTGTTTACGCAAGTTATAAATAAAGCGCGGCATAGACTGGTCAGCACCGGGTAGTTTGTGGCCCGCCCCCACCGCGCAGTTACGCCATCAGGACCAAACTTAAGCCAGGCCATGCTGTCTACGCTTTTCCAAGGCGGAGGAAAACATGGCGACTCACTCCCTCAATGAATACCAGCGCAAGCGCGATTTCAACGTCAGCCAGGAACCGTCTGGCGAGGCTGCAGCGGTGCAGGCCGGACATCTCTATGTGATGCATAAGCATGCTGCCAAACGCCTGCATTTCGACCTGCGCATAGAGCAGGATGGGGTGCTGCGCAGCTGGGCACTGCCCAAAGGTCCGGCGCTGGGGCGTGGCGAGAAGCGGCTTGCTGTGCAGGTGGAGGACCACCCGCTGGAGTACGGCAGTTTCGAGGGCACCATTCCCAAGGGCGAATACGGCGCAGGAACGGTAATGATCTGGGATGCGGGCCTGTGGCAGGCCAACGGCCGCAACGACGAGGACCAGATCGACTTCATCCTCAACGGCAGCAAGCTCAAGGGGGCGTGGACGCTGGTGCGCATCCGCGAACGCGGCACAGGGCGCAAGGGCAAGAGCTGGTTGCTGGTTAAACGCACTGACCACCCGCAGCAGGACCTTGGCCCCGACGACCTGAGCGTGGTGAGCGGCCGCAGCATGGCGGAGATTGCCGAGCAGCAGGAGCTTCACGAGCCCGCCCCGCCGCAGCGCCCCCCTCCCCCGGTTGCAAGCGAACTTGCCGGCGCGCTCCGCGCAGAACCACCCACTATTTTTCCGCCGCAGCTGGCCACCCCCAGCGAACGCGTGCCGACGGGGCGGAGCTGGCTGCACGAAATCAAGTTTGACGGTTATCGCATCGTGGCGCACCTCGAACACGGCAAGGCGCGCCTGCTGACACGCAACGGCCTCGACTGGAGCGCGCGGCTGCGCGCCCAGGCGAAACAACTGGAAACATTGCCGGTGCAACAGGCCATCCTCGATGGCGAACTGGTGGCGCTCAGCGCAGGCGGCGCCAGCAGCTTTCGTGAACTGCAGGAGGCGCTGAGCCGCAAGCAGACCGCACAGTTGAACTATCAGCTGTTTGACCTGCTCTATCTGGACGGCCATGACCTCACCGCGCTGCCGCTGCTCGAGCGCAAGCAGGCGCTGCTGCAGTTGCTGCAGGCCGCGGGTTACGACCCTGCCGCAGCGGCTGACGGGATATTGCGCTATTCGGATCATGTGCAAGGGCAGGGGCCCGACGTCTTCGAGCAGGCCTGCACCCTCGGGCTGGAGGGCATCATTTCCAAGCGTGCCGATGCACCCTATCGCAGTGGCCGCAGCAAGCTCTGGCTCAAGGCGAAATGCGCCACTCAGCAGGCCGAGTTTGTGGTCGGCGGCTATACGCCGCCGGCCGGCTCGCGCAGCGGCTTCGGCGCCTTGTTGCTGGGCAACTTCAGGGATGGTCGGCTGGAGTATGCGGGGCGGCTGGGTACCGGCTTCAGCAACCGCCAGCTCGAGCAGCTGCACGCACAGCTGCAGCAACAGGAGATCGCGCACTCGCCTTTTGTCGCGTCTGCGTCGCTGCCAGCGACTCGCGGCGTGCACTGGGTAGAGCCGCAACTGGTGGTCGCAGTCGAGTATGCCGAACGCACCCGCGATGGCCTGTTGCGCCAGCCCAGCTTTCTCGGCATACGCGAAGACATCGAGCCCGGGCAGATCGACTCGCCCGAGGCCACGCTGGAGGAGCCAGCAGCGGCGACCACGCGCGCGGTGCGGCACCCGGCAAGCGGCACGGTGGAGGTTGCCGGCACCGGGCTCAGCCACCCCGAGCGCATCCTGTATCCGGAACAGGGCGTGACCAAACTGGCGCTGGCCCGCTATTACGAGTCTATCCACGAATGGATGCTGCCCTATCTCGCGCTGCGCCCACTGGTGCTGCTGCGCTGCCCGGAAGGCCGCGAGGCCTGCTTCTACCAGAAGCACCTGGGCAAGACCCAGGCCCGTGCGGTGCCGCGCATCGCGATCGCGGAAGGAAAGACTGTACGCGACTATGTCTACGTGCGTTCGCTGGCCGACATCCTGTCGCTGGTGCAGCACGGGGTACTTGAGTTTCACATCTGGGGCTGCCATGTGGAAGATATCGAACACCCCGACCTGCTGGTGTTCGACCTTGACCCAGACGCCGAGGTGGCCTGGCCGGAAGTGCTGCGCACCGCACACGAGTTGCGCGAGCGCCTGCAGGGACTGGGCTTGACGGCGTTTGTCCGCACCACTGGCGGCAAGGGGCTGCACCTGGTGGTGCCGCTGCTCACCCATTCGGACGGGGAGACTGGGGCGGACTGGGATACGCTCAAGGCCTTTGCGCAGGCGGTATCGGAGCAGCATGCGCGCGACGAGCCGCGCCTGCTTACCACCAACATGGCGAAGTCGAAACGACACGGCAGGATCTTCCTCGATTATCTGCGCAACGGCCGCGGCGCAACCGCCATCGCCAGCTACTCGGTCCGCGCCCGCCCGGGGGCGCCGGTGGCTGTGCCGCTGCGCTGGGATGAACTGAGCCCGGCGCTGCGCTCGGACTACTACTCGGTGGAGACGCTGCGACGCCGCCTGAGTGCGCTGAAGGCGGACCCGTGGCAAGGTTTTTTTGAGCAAGCCGTGCCGCTGAGCGCGGCCATGCTCAAGGCGGTTGGAGTCAAATAGCCAAAAAAACGGGAAGGGCCGACTACTGAGCTTTTCATAATTGGAGACAAAGCTGCAAACGAGTACAGGCGCAGGAAAAATAGACCACCTCGTCATTCCCGCGCAGGCGGGAATCCAGGTTTCAAACAGTCTCTGCAAAGCGGACAAGGCTGTGGGTGTTGCCTCACTGCGTGAGGGTATTTTTATTGGCTGGATTCCCGCCTGCGCGGGAATGACGGGTTGTTTGATGGTAAGCGCATGAATAATGGAAAGCTCAATAGGCTCTCCCTTCGTGGCGAGCCCTTCGATAGACTCCGGAGAGCCTTGCCGAACCCTGAATGGAGAGCTTGATCAGTTTGACAAGTTAAACGAGATGCCCTGCGACAGGGTCAGGGCGAACGGACTAGCGTTTATTTTCAGGATGTGGGAGGTGCATGATGGCTATTCGCGCTATGTGGAAAGGTGTCATCCAATTCGATGCAATTCGGGTTCCGGTGAAGCTGTACGGCGCCATCGAGGATCGCAACGTGCACTTCCGGCTGTTGCACCGTGAAGATCTTGAGCCGGTGCACCAGTTGCTGGTCAACACGGAGACCGAGGAGGTTGTCCCCTATGACATGACCGGCCGCGCCTACATCACCGAAGCCGGCGATCGCGTGCTGCTGAATCAGTCGGAACTGGAGGCGCTGGTACCGCAGCCCTCGCGTGATATCGAGATCCTCGGCTTCCTGCCTCTCCATGTGATCGATCATCGCTGGTACGACCGCCCCTATTACCTGGGGCCGGACGAAGACAGCGCGGAATTTTTCGCGCTGGCCGATGCGCTGGAGTCGATGCAGGTGGAAGGCCTGGCGCGCTGGGTGATGCGCAACAAGTCCTATGTCGGTGCGTTGCATTTGTATGAGGGATATCCGATGCTGATGTCGCTGCACCACAGCGAGGAGATTATCCCGCTGGAGTCGCTGAAGCCGCCCAAGGGACCCGCGCTGGACCAGCGCGAGCTGGGACTGGCGCGGCAGCTGATCGAAATGCTGGAGGCGGATTTTCAGCCGCAGGAGTATCACGATGAATTCCGCGAGCGCGTGCTGCAAATGGTGGCGGCCAAGGCGCAGGGCAAACCGCTGCGCAAGCACGCAGCCAAGCCGCGCGCGCCGGTCGTGGATATCGGCCATGCGCTGGAGGCCAGCATCCAGCAAGCACGCAAACACGCATGAGGTGTGACATGAGTAAAGACGACGACACAAATCTGCCCGAGGGAACAAATCTGCCAGAGGAAGAGGAACAACAGGAACAGCCGCACGCTTTATGGTCGGGGATCATTGCGTTCGGCCTGGTGAGCCTTCCTGTCAGCCTGTTTCCCGCCCATAGCAGCAAAGTCGCGCTGAAGATGGTGGATGCCAAGGGTGACCTGCTCAGGCGGCAGTTCTTCTCCGATCATGACAACCGGCCGCTGGAGCGTGACGATATCGTGCGCGGCTATGAGATCGAGAAATACCACTTTGTGGTGGTGGAGGATGAAGAACTGGAGGCGCTGGAACCGAAGAAATCGCGCGAGATCGATCTCAAGCGTTTCGTCCCGCTCAGCTCCATCAATCCGATCTTTTTCGAGCACGCCTATTTTCTGGTGCCCGATAGCGATACGACCAAGGCCTACCGTCTGCTGGCCAGGAGCATGGAAGACGAGCAGCGCGCCGGCATTGCCACTTTCGTGATGCACGGCAAGGACTACCTGGTGGCGATCATCGCCGAGGGCGGCATCCTGCGTGCAGAGACGCTGCGCTTTCACGACGAACTGCGCACGCCGCAAGGCATCGGGCTGCCGCCGCGCAAGCCCGCCGACAAGAAGATCGCGGAACAGATGCGCAGCGCCATCAAAAAATTGACGCACAAAAATTTTGACAGCGAACTCTTAAGTGACCAGCAAAGCAGGGACCTCAAACAGTACATCGAGAAGAAACTCAAATCCGGCACCGACGTGCTGAAGGCGCCGGAGGAAGCTGGCCCCGCCGCAACTGCGAGCAACGTGATCGATCTCATGCAAGTGCTCAAAGAACGCCTGCAAGGACGCCAGCCACATACCTCTAGCCCCGCATCCAAACCAGCGCCTGCTCCGCATCGGGGGAAACCTCGCAGCCACTAGGCGCGGATTGGGTATGACATGCCTGCGCTTAAGGCATGTCCAAGTGTTCCCAGTGCGGTACAAACTGAAACCGTGGGCACGCTGCGCTTTGCCCACCCTACGCTGTACTACAAAACGTTCAAGTGAATATTGTAGGGTGGGCAAAACGAAGTGTGCCCACGCAGTTACAATACATAACATTTGAATTGAAGCTCGTAGGATGGGCAAAGCGCAGCGTGCCCACGCAATTCCACACCGCATGGATTTTATGGAGATAAAACCAATGTCTTTTTATCGCCGCAGCTTCATTCCTGGCGCCACCTATTTTTTTACGGTGACTCTGGCCGATCGCCGCTCACAACTGCTGGTAGAACAAATAGAACGCTTGCGCGCTGTGTATAGCAAGGTGCAGCAGACATATCCGTTTGAAACGGTGGCAATATGCATATTGCCAGAACATATCCATGCCATTTGGACCATGCCGCCAGACGATGCTGATTTTTCGCGGCGCTGGAATTTGATCAAAGGTAATTTTTCGCGCGGGTTGCCGGCAGCACCTGCACGCAGTGCCAGCAAGATTCGCCAGCGCGAAAAAGGAATTTGGCAAAGGCGATTTTGGGAGCATCAAATTCGCGATGAAGAGGATTTTCAGCGGCATGTCGATTATGTGCATTTCAATCCGGTCAAGCACGGCTTGGTGAAACAGGTGGCGGATTGGGAGTATTCAAGTTTTCATCAGTGGGTGGCACGCGGCATGTTGAGTTCAGATTGGGCGGGAGATGCAGGCGATGGTTCGTATGGCGAATGAAATCGTGGGCCTGATGCGTGGGCAAAGCGCAGCGTGCCCACGCAGACACCTCCCTCCCTCTGTTATCATTACACCATGTTAAATATCCAGAATCTGACTTACCTGCAGGGCGGCACGCCGCTGTTGCAGAATGTAAATTTGCAGGCGTTTGCCAACCAGCGCATCGGCCTGGTCGGGCATAACGGCTGCGGCAAGTCCACGCTGTTTCGCCTGATACGCGGCGAGATCAAGCCGGAGAGCGGCGAGGTGTCGCTGCAGTCCGGCAAGACGATTGCGTTTGTGGAGCAGGAGATCGCCACCTCGGAGCAGCCGGCGATCGAGTTTGTGCTCGACGGCGACGTTGAACTGCGCGCGCTGGAAAAAACCCTGGCGCAGGACAATCATGACGCGCACTGGTTTGAAGCGCAGAGCCGCTATGAGGCGATCAACGGTTATACCGCAAAATCGCGCGCGGCACAGTTGCTGAACGGCCTGGGTTTTGCCAACGACACGCTGGAACGCCCGGTCAGCAGCTTTTCCGGCGGCTGGCGCATGCGCCTGAATCTGGCGCGCGCGCTGATGCACCGCGCCGATTTGCTGCTGCTGGACGAACCCACCAACCACCTCGACCTTGAAGCGATCCTGTGGCTGGAGCAGTATCTGGCGCGCTACCCCGGCAGCCTGCTGCTGGTGTCGCACGACCGCGAATTCCTCAATGCCTGCGTCAACCGCATCGCGCATGTGCACGACAAAACCATAGACACCTACGCCGGCGATTACGACGACTTCGAGCGCGCCCGCGCAGAAAAAATAGCTCAACAAAATCAAGCATTTAATCAGCAACAGGCAAAGGTTGCCCACCTCGAGGATTTCGTGCGCCGCTTCCGCGCCAAGGCCACCAAGGCCAAGCAGGCGCAGAGCCGCATTAAGGCACTGGAGCGCATCACGCGCATCGCGCCGGCGCATGTGTCCAACGGGCATTTCGAGCTGGAGATTGAGGCCCCCGAGCGCAGCCCGGACTTGCTGCTGCGCGCCGAAAACATGGGCTTCAGCTATGGCGAAAAATCGCTGTTCAAGAATATCAATCTGGTGCTGCGCGCCGGCGCGCGCATCGCGCTGCTGGGCCCCAACGGTGCCGGCAAATCAACGCTGATCAAGCTGCTGGTGGGCGAGCTGGCGCCCACTTCGGGCAGGCTGGAACTCACGCCCGACGTGCGCATCGGCTATTTTGCGCAGCACCAGCTGGAAAATCTGGACAGCGCCGCCACCCCGCTGCAGCACATGGAGCGGCTCGCGCCCAAGGAGAAAACCCTCGCCCTGCGCACCTTCCTCGGCCGCTTCGGTCTGGCCGGTGACAACGAGGACCGCCCGGTGGCGAGTTTTTCCGGCGGCGAAAAAAGCCGTCTGGCGCTGGCGCTGCTGGCGTGGCAGAAGCCGCACTTGCTGCTGCTGGACGAACCCACCAACCACCTCGATCTCGACATGCGCGATGCGCTGACCATTGCGCTGGAGGAATACACCGGCGCGGTGGTGATCGTGTCGCACGACCGCAGCCTGATTCGAGCGGTGGCTGATGAACTGTGGCTGGTGGCCGATGGCGAAGCCAGCCTGTTTGATGGCGATCTGGAAGACTACAAGACCTGGATAGAAACCCGCCGCCCGCGCGAAGCGGTTGCGGCCACGGTTGCCAAGCCACAGCAAACTGCCGCACCCAAGCCGAACCGGAAAGCGCTGCAATCCAAACAGGCCAAGCTCAACGCAGCCCTGGCTGCGGCACAAACCGAGCTGGGTATCGTGACCAATAAACTGGCCGACCCCGCCACCTACGACAACCTGCCGCGCAGCGAGGTGGACAAACTCAATGTGCTGCATGCAACGCTTGAGCAAAAGGTGGCCGAGCTGGAAGAAAGCTGGCTGGAACTGGAGATGGCTATAGAGGAAAGCTGAACAGCTTGCCTGGAAATTTTAATGGCAAAATATGCCGTGCTAAAATATTTTCTAATTCATTTATAAGGAAGCAATCCTTGAAATCACTAACCCAACTCTGTTTAGCATTTTGTCTTAGTGCGTGCGCCTCCATTGCTGTTCAGGCAGCCGAACAAGTGCGCGATTATCCTCTCACCAAGGTTGCGCCCCATACCTATGTGATCCACGGCCCGCTGGGCTATCCCTCCGTGGAAAATCAGGGCTTCATGAACAATCCCGGTTTTGTCATCACCAAAGATGGCGTAGTGGTGATCGATCCCGGCTCCAGCCTGCAAGCCGGACGCATGCTGCTGAAGCAGATGCGCACGGTCACCAGACTGCCGGTGACCCATGTGTTCAACACCCATGTACACGGCGACCACTGGCTGGGTAATCATGCCATCAGGGAAGCCTTTCCCGAGGTGAAAATAATCGGGCACCCCGAGATGATCAAAAAGATCACTGATGGCGAAGGCGAGCAATGGGTGAGCCTGATGGACAAATCGACCAATGGTTTTACCAGGGGTACGCGTGCTGTGCCACCGAGCGTAGCAGCCGCAGACAGTAGTGCATTTAAAATCGGCGGCATGACATTCCGCATCTACGCGCCTGAAAAGGCGCACAGCCATACCGACATCATGATCGAAGCAGTGGATGACTCCGTGGTATTTACCGGCGACAACGTGCTCAACCAGACCTTGGGCCGTTTGGTGGATGGCACCTTTGCCGGCAATATCGCCGCCTGCGACAAGATTGCCGCAGTCAAAGCCAGGCATTATGTGCCGGGACACGGCCCGACAGGGGACGTGACCCTGGTCAACAATTATCGCAACTACCTTGCCACCCTGTACGGTGCGGTAAAGCAGCAATACGATCTGGGCAAATCCGACTTTGAAATGAAGAGCACAGTAGTGTCGAAGCTGGATAACTTTAAAAGCTGGTACAGATTCGAGCAGGAGGTCGGCCCGCATATCAGCCTCGCAGTGCTGGAAGTTGAAGCTGCGATGTAACGGCATGCAAGCGACCACAGATAAACAATCAGCTGCCCAGCTGGTCCGGCGGACCGTTCAGTCTCTATTATATTTTTTATGATGAAATATCTTTTCTTGTCATTGCTGGCGTTTTACGCTTCATATTCCCAGCAGATATACGCTGAGGACAAACTCGCGCTGCCCGACACTGAAGTGAGCGTGCGCACCCACGATGGCAACGACTTGCCTCTCTATCAGTATCCTGCAAGCGGAAACGATCTTGTTATATGGATAGGTGGAAGCGGTTGGCATGACCGTTCGACACAGCTTGCAATGGATTTTGCCAAGCAAGGCATAGAAGTCTGGCAGATCGATTTCGCCGAGGCCCTGATGCAGACTTCCGGCAGTAATTTTCTGCGCAATCTTGACGCACAGTATGTCGCAGATATTGTCGATGCGGCGCATCAGCGCACCGGCAAGCGGGTCGTGCTGTTTGCACAATCCTATGCAGCCATTCCGGCATTGCGCGGCGCCACGCTATGGCAACAAAGAAAAACACATCACGGCAAGCTGCTTGGCGCAGTCCTGTTTTCACCGGATCTGCTGACCGGCTTGCCCGTATTGGGCAAAGACCCCGAATATCTGCCCATCACCCGCGCGACCAATATACCGATGATGATCTATCAGGGTGGCTTGCACGGCTCGGCCAAGCAGTTTTCCCGCCTTGTCAAAGAACTGACCAGCAACAATCCCAATGTGTTCTTCAATGTTTTGCCGGGTGTAACCAGTGTTTTTTACGGCGAGGAAAACAGTGCTGAAGCACTGGGTCTATTGAAGTCGTTACCCGAAAAAACTGGCAGCCTGTTCAAGTTGTTCGAAACACTGCCGGTACAGGCTTCCAGGACAGAATATGTACAATCCGAACAGGTTTCAAGCGTCAGGCCCGACATCAAATTACATGGCTTTGCAGGCAACCCTCTCCCGTTTCCCATCGATTTGCAGGATGCACATGGCAAGCGATTCAAGCTGGCTGATTACCGCGGCAAAATAACCGTGGTGAATTTCTGGGCAACCTGGTGCCCGCCTTGTGTGGAGGAAATCCCTTCGCTCAATCGCCTGCGCGAACAAATGCAGGATCAGCCCTTTGAGCTGATCTCGATCAACTATGCGGAGAGCCCGCAGAAAATTCGTGAGTTTCTGCAGCGGGTCAGCGTTCAGTTCCCAGTCCTGATCGACCCGAATGGCAAGGTATCGCAACAGTGGAATGTAATCGGTTTTCCGTCGACATTTGTCATAGGCAAGGACGGCAGAATTTACTACGGCGTGAATGCAGCCATACACTGGGACACGGCGGAAGTAATCAATACACTCAAGGCGCTTAATCGTTAGGCACCTTATTAACCAGACTTGGATCCTGTAATAAGCAATTAGCCACAGAGAACACAGAGAGTAACCGTGGGTTCCTGCCTTTCGTGGAATCAACTAAAAGGTGAACAGCCTTTCCGTTGCATCCGCTTGTTTCTCCTCTGTGATCTCTGTGGCTCGAATTATGTTTTTAGCTTGCTTAAAAGTCGGACCCGGCGATTTGTTATAATTCCCCGCTGAGTCACTCGCGCCGGCATCAATATTTATGACCCAAGTCGTCCATTTAAGCGCACCCCAGGAAAAAAGCCTGCTGCGCAGCCTGTCCGGGATCCAGTTCAGCCATATTCTGGACGTGATGATCATCATGCCGCTGGCACCGATGCTGATGCGCACCTTTGACCTGACTGCCGTGCAATTCGGCCTGCTGGTTTCCGCCTATACTTTCATGGGCGCGATCTCGTCCATCGCCGCCGCGATGGTGATCGACCGCTTCGACCGTCGCCGTGTGATGCTGGTATTCTTTGCCGCGTTTATCATTGCTACCGCTTTATGTGCGGTGGCCCCCAGCTATCACCTACTGCTGTTTGCCCGCGGCCTGTCTGGAGTATTCGGCGGCGTGCTGGGTTCGCTGGTGCACGTGTATATCGCCGACTGCTTCCCCTACGAGCACCGCGGCCGCGCCACCGGAAAAATCACCGCTGCATTTTCGGTTGCCACGGTACTGGGTGTTCCTGTCAGCCTGCTGCTGGTGAACCACACCGTGCTCGGCTGGCGCGCACCGTTTATCGTGGTGGCTTTGTTTGCTGCGGTGTTCTGGTGGCTGGCCTACAAAGCCATCCCCTCCATCCCCACCCGCATCACCGACCAGCGCTGGAGCCGGACGCTGGTGCCGATGAAACAGGTGCTGTCTTATGCCAACCACTGGCGCGCCTATGCCTACATGTTCCTGATGATGATGGGCGGCTTTACCGTCATTCCCTACATTACGCTGTACAGCACGCTCAACCTGAACTTCCCCGAGACTTTGCTGCCTTTGCTTTACCTGTCGGGCGGCGCTTTCACCTTTTTCACCTCGCAATGGATAGGCCGTCTCGCCGACAGGCACGGCAAGGCGCGCGTGTTCCGCATCACCGCGGTGCTGGCGATGCTGCCGATACTGGCGATGACCCATGTCACCAGCATTCCGTGGTGGGGCGTGCTGTGCATCACCACGCCGTTCTTTATTTTTGTCAGCGGCCGCTTCGTGCCGGGCATGGCGATCATCACCTCAGCCGGCGTGCCCCATCTTCGCGGAACCTTCATGGGCATCACCTCGGCGGTGCAATCAATCGGCTCTTCCGTCGCCACACTGGTGGCAGGTTTCATCATCACGATCAATGCGGATGGCCTGCTGGAGCATTACAACATCGTGGGATACATTGCGTGCGGCGCGATTCTTGCGACGCTGTGGCTGGTGGGGCATATCAAGGTTGCGACAGGCAGCAAGGTTGAGCATCAGCATTAAATTGTCCGGCCCAATGCCGCCAAATAGCCGCGCTTCATTACATTTATAGCCTGTGTCAGGTTCGTGTCATGGCGCTGTCGTCTTGCTGACGTGGTGAATTGTTTTTCACTGTGCCATATTGAATTCTCCCAAATAACTGGAGCTTGAGATGTTGATACAAAAATTGCGTCTTAAACATGGCTGGTCTCAGCAACAACTGGCGGATGCCAGCGGTTTGTCAGTCAGAACCATTCAACGCCTTGAAAACGGCCATGCTGCAAGCACTGAATCACTTAAATCTCTTGCTGCAGTCTTTGAGGTGGACTTTTCAACCCTGACCGAGGAGCAAACTATGATTCCAGCAACACATAACACCGACGAAATGCAGGAAGAAGCAGCATTCAAGCATGTTCGTAAACTGCGCAGCTTCTATTTGCATTTATTCCGCTATATCATCGTGGTACTCGCATTGCTTGCCATTAATTTGATTGTGACACCGGGCCGTCCCTGGGCATTTTGGGTAATCGGTGGCTGGGGATTAGGCATTCTGCTGCATGCTTATCGTACTTTCAGGCCCGCTTCTTTCCTCGGGCCAAAATGGGAGCGACAGCAGGTTGAGAAGCATTTGGGACGCTCACTTTAACGCATCGCCTTGCCAAGCGGAACGCCACCGGCCACTGCACAATAAAACCGTGCACGGCGGTGAAACGCTAACCGTCTTGGCGCGGCGTTACCTGGCGGCATGCATATCAATCCTCAAATTCTATTTGAACGGGAACGCAATAATCGCCTTGGCTATCCAGCTATCCGGTGCATTGCGGTCCCCGCGCCCGATACCGAAGTTCATGTCATACCCATGCTTCTCGATATCCACCGCGGCATACAGATAGTTTACCCGTTCATTGGCGGGCAATATGTTGTTGGTATAGCCGTATTCGCCGTAGTACTCCAACCCTGCCTGCACGCCTTCCGCCACTTTGCGCGCCACTTTGAGCGCAGGCTCAAATTGCGGTTGATGGTTGAAGTTACTGGACAGGTCAATATTCAATATCGGATTGAAGCTTAGCAGCCAGTTATCCGCGCGGTAGCCGATAATCGGGCGCAATTCCATGCCCCACTCACTTTCCGACACACGCAGGTTTGAGTAGCCATATTCCACATTGAGCCCCCAGAACATGCTTGAACCGACCTCGGGTGTGGCGATGTATTTCATGCGCAGGCGCAGGCCATTGCCGTACAGCTTGCCATTCTCTTCATACGCCACCGGCACATACATGCCGGCTTCCCAGTTTTCAGTGATGCCATAGGAAAATTCCGGCGTGGTCTGCAGCATATGCCGGGACGGCGAGCCGCCCTCATAGCCAGGATTTTTTTCACCGTCGATGACGTAGTTGACATGCAGCTCCACGCCATACGCGCCCGGCTCATTCATGTCGTCGGTGTAAACCTGTATTTCGTCGGGTGCCGCAAGTGCAGCGGATTTGGAAAATAAACCCGCGCACGCGACCATCATGCACAACACTGGAACATATTTATGTTTTGTCGCGGTCATCACTGTCTGAGGTTAAAACTCATACTCAGCCTGCATTCTGAACGTGTGCTCGGGTGTTGTCGGACCGGTGCCAACCAGCCAGGCGGCGTTGTATTTAATCGCCTGGCGATTACCCAAGGGCACTTTACCGAAGATCGCCGGGCCCACGCTGTGCCCCTCTTCTTCCTTGCTGCCTACCCAGCTGTCCCACTCGCCCATGCCGCCAAAGCCTTGTGCGCCGAACTCAAACTCGGGTCGCAGGCGGTATTTGGCTTGCCACTGGTATGAGAATTCTGTCGGGTATTGTGTTCCGCTGCCATCGGACGAAAATTTGCGTTCAAACAGCGTATTTGCATTCAGTTGCAGCTTGCCAAATTCAGTCTGGAACAAGGGCCCCACTTTGACTTCCCATGGGCCAGACGCGCTGATGGGTGCTTCGATCTCGGTAATAAAGCCCATGTCTATCGGGTACTTTCCGGTTTCCAGAAGCTGGAATTTGTTTTCCCATTCGGCAATCGTCACATCGCTTAGGTTACCCTCTACTTCACGCTTCAGGTATAACTCGGTGAACCAGTATTCAGTTGCACCATAACCATAGCCGAGGCTGGTAACTGTTTGGCGCTCGCCGGCCGGAGGGGTGCCTGTACCAAACTTGAAATCGATTTCGCGTTCACCGTGCTCGACGGTCGGCATGTAGACATAATCGGCGGTTCCGGCATAAACCGCAGACGAGGCCAGCGTTGCAAGAAATATTAGCGATGCAGAAATTCTCATATTAACTCCATAATAATTATATAAAAACAAATAGATATACAAGGTACTTTCAAGCGTTATAGTTGCTGCTTCGCTTTGCGCCAGCCAGATACATGCCAATACCGATGACAATCAGGACGGCGATATAAAACACCAGCTGCATGCCGGCAGGGTGCGAGTCGTAGCCGATCAGCGTATGCAGCACCATGCCCAGCGCAGAATGTTCGGGAAGTATGGCCGAGCTATCCCACAACGGAGTTGCGAGACTGGGCAGCAGATCAGCCTGAATCAGGAAATGTGCAGCCTGCGAGGCCATGCTTGCCGCCAGCAGCAACACCAAGGCACTGGTCGCGCTAAAGAACCAGCGCACCGGCAGCCTGACCAGACCTGCGTAGATTCCATATCCCACTGCCACACCAGCCAGCGCGCCGATCAATCCACCCAGCAGCATCCCTGATTGGCCGCCCCCACCCGAAGCGGCGATGCCATAGAGGAACAGCACGCTTTCCGAACCTTCCCTTAACACGGCCAGGCTGACGATCAGGAACAGGGCGGAACATTCGCTGCGACCCTCGCGTATGTCTTTGCCCATTGCACTCGCGCTGGCAGCGAGTGCCTTGCCATGCGATGACATCCAGATGTTGTGCCATGCCAGCATCAGCACGGCGATGCCCAGCACGATGGCATTGAACAGTTCCTGGCCGATGCCATCGGCCAACTCGCCGATGGCATCGGTTGAGGCGGCAACCATTGCCGAGCCGATAAGGCCAACCAGCACACCCGCAGCAAGCCAGCGCCTGCTGCCGCTGATCGTGCTTGTGGCGGCGGCGAGGATGCCGATGATGAGTGCAGCTTCCAGTACTTCCCGAAAAATGATGATGGCGCTTGCTAGCATTTCACTCTCCTATTGCGCAATGATCGCGCCCTGCGCGGTCTTGGCATTAAACTCGCCTTCAAAGGTGTAGCGACCGGGGGTGAGGGGACCGATAAAAATGGTGGTTTTGCTTTTTCCGGCAATGATTTTTTCCCGGTTCAGGCTGTGGCTCTCAAACTCTTCCGCTGTCGAATCCTGATTCTCCACCAGCAATTTGACTTTCATGCCTGCAGGAATGGTGATTTCAGCGGGCTGGAAGCGATGGTCCTTGATGACCAGAGAGTAAACACCCTCTTCGGCAACAGCAGCAAATGGCAGAAATAGGGAAATCAGCAAAATGTGTTTCATTGGCACTCCTTCTAAGTTGTTGTGCAAATGATAACTGTTCTCATGTGTTATTGCAAATGATTCTCAATAAGTTTTAAATAGTAGTAAAATTTGTGCTGTTACCTTTGCCAAAGCCGTGCCAATTGCGTAACCTTCGCAACTTAAGACTCCCTGCTGTCAGGCACGGCAAATTCCCATGGGATTGGGGTATTAATGAAGTAAGCAGTTACCGATTATTCAAGTTTATTGAGCATTAACGCCATGCATACACCCAAAGATCTCCAGAAGGCCGGCTTAAAAATCACGCTCCCGCGGCTTAAGGTTCTTAATTTATTTGAACATAGCGAGAACCATCATTTAAGCGCCGAGGATGTATACAAAGAATTGCTTGCCAGCGGCGAAGACGTGAGCCTCGCCACGGTTTACCGTGTGCTGACCCAGTTTGAACTGTCGGGCATTCTGCAACGCCACAATTTCGAAGGCGGAAAATCCGTTTTCGAACTGAATTTCGGCGAACACCATGACCATATTGTTTGCCTGCAATGCGGCCATCTGGAAGAGTTTTATGACCCTGCAATCGAGGCGCGCCAGAAAAAAATCGCGGCCGAGCACGGTTTTGCCATACACGACCACTCCTTATATATATATGGGGATTGCACCAAAGATAAGTGCCCCAATAGGCGCACTGAATAATCGCCGGCCTGAAGATATCCGGGCAGACCACAATAAAACCACCTCTTGAATCCAACGTGAAATGACCGAAACCCACGAACCTCATTACACCGATAATGTGCAGGATCACCTGCAGCAGGTGCAGCATCTGCTGGAGAAACAGGCACTGGTTGAAGCATTAACGCACCAGCAGGAAATTCCGCGTGAAGAACGCCACGAACTGGTTGACCAGCTATTGCACAAACGTCACCTGACGGAGTTGCGCGAAAAATTAAGCAGTCTGCACCCTGCGGATGTGGCCTACATTCTGGAAGCATTGCCTATCGACCAGCGCTTGCTGGTATGGGATCTGGTCAAGGCCGAACGCGACGGTGAAATCCTGATTGAGGTTTCCGATGCGGTGCGCGAATCGCTGATTGCCACGATGAGCCGGGAGGAGTTGCGCGAGGCAGCTGAACAGCTGGATACCGACGAGATCGCCGACCTTGCACCCGATTTGCCGCACGCGGTTATGCGCGACGTGTTCAAGTCGCTGTCCGTCGAAGAGCGCGAGCAATTGCGCGCTGCGATGTCCTACCCGGAAAACGCGGTAGGTGCGCTGATGGATTTCGACATGGTCACGATCCGCGAGGATGTGACCCTGGAAGTGGTGTCGCGTTACCTGCGTCGCTTTGACGAGCTGCCCGACCACACCGACCAGCTGTTCATCGTAGACCGCGACGATCTATTCAAAGGCGTGTTGCCACTGCATCGCCTGCTGGTGAATGAACCTGAACTGGAGGTGACCAGCCTGATGATAGCCGAGACGATCACCTTGCACCCAGACGACAAAGCAGACCAGGCGGCGCAGGCATTCGAGCGCTACGATCTGGTTTCGGCACCTGTCGTGGACGAGGACGGCAAGCTGTTGGGCCGTGTAACAGTCAATGCGGTGATGGATTACATCCGTGCCGAGTCCGAAAGCGACGTACTGAATCTCGCCGGTTTGCGCGAAGAGGAAGATATTTTCGCCTCAGTGTGGAAGAGTGCGAAAAACCGCTGGCTGTGGCTTGCACTGAATCTGTGCACAGCCTTTTTCGCATCGCGGGTAATCGGTACCTTCGAAGGCACCATTGAAAAATTCGTTGCGCTCGCCACCTTGATGCCCATCGTGGCCGGTATTGCGGGCAACTCGGCCAACCAGACCACCACCATCATCATCCGCTCGCTGGCGCTGGGACAAATCAACCCTGCCAACGCACGGCGCATGATCAGCAAGGAACTGGCGATAGGCGCATTGAATGGACTGGTGTGGGGAGGTGTAGCCGGAGCGTTCGCCTACATACTTTACCAGAACATACCGATCAGCATCATCATGACCAGCGCCATGCTGCTTAATTTATTGCTCGGCGCGCTTGCCGGATTGCTGATCCCATTTACCATGCAGCGCATGGGACGTGACCCTGCTATCGGCTCCAGTGTTTTACTGACCGCCATCACCGACAGTGGCGGTTTCTTTATCTTCCTCGGCTTGGCGACAATCTTCCTGATGCATTAAGTTATAACGATCCGTTTAAACCTGCGGGCGCCGATGCCCGCAAAAGCAGAGTTGCGGCAAAAACAGGGATCGCTCTGGCATTGTGAGCATGCCGCACTCTCAACTGTTTTCAGGATTCATGAAAAGGGAAAAGCCCCCTACCGTGTCGCTTAACGACACGGTAGGGGGCTTGCATGTCTTGCCTGTATTTCAAATCAAGTCTGAAAAAACACAATATGCCACGCAAATCTGCACGGCAAAAATAATATACCCCGAGGGCACAAGGACCACTTCAGGCTGAAAAGGGCGAAACGCAACGCCTCGGCGCACGCCCAAATTCAAAGAGCTTAAGCGCCGAGTATGCCTTTAGCCACTGCTGGCTTGGCTGCTGCTTTTTTGGCAACTGGCTTTTTAGCTACGGCTTTTTTAGCTGCTGGCTTTTTTGCTACGGCCTTTTTTGCTGCTGGCTTCTTGGCGACAGCTTTTTTGGCTGCTGGTTTAGCTGCTGCTTTTTTTGCGACTGGTTTTTTGGTGGTGGTGCTTTTTGCTTTGGTATCTGCCGTAGCCATTTTTAGTTCCTTAATAAAATTATGTGACTTAACCCAGTTAATACATTGCGTGCACACTGCACTACCAAACTCTTGTTTATCGCTCATTTCGCTTGGTGGTCGCATTCTATGCGCGATTAAAAACATAGCGCAATAACTATTTGCATTTTTTTACAAAAAACTGCAACTAAATTTTTTCACCGGCAAATAATTGCTCCACTTTTTCTCGTTCGCGTATCAATTTTACCTCCGCGCCGTCCACCATTATTTCGGCGGCGCGGGGGCGGGTGTTGTAATTTGAACTCATGCTCATGCCATAAGCACCTGCCGACATGAGCGCGAGAAAATCGCCCTGTTCAATCGCCAATTCGCGCGCATGCCCCAGGAAATCACCGCTCTCGCACACCGGACCAACCACCTCGTATTGCCGTGCCGGCAGGGCTCGGCGCTGAACGGGCTGGATTGCATGGTAGGCATCATAGAGCGCGGGTCGCATCAGGTCATTCATCGCCGCATCGACAATGGCGAAGTGTTTTTCCTCTCCCGGCTTGAGATATTCCACACTAGTCAGCAGAACGCCGGCGTTGCCGACCAGCACTCTGCCCGGCTCAACGATGAGCTTTTCAGTACGTCCGTTCAATGCGCTCAGTAATGCGTTCGCATATTCGGCGATCGACGGCGGCGTTTCGTTGTTGTAGCAAATGCCCAGGCCACCGCCAAGGTCGATATGCTCAAGCTTGATGCCTTCCCTGGCCAGCGTGTCCACCAGCAACAGCACCTTTTCTGCCGCCGCAATAAAGGGGCTGGTTTCGGTGAGCTGTGAACCGATATGGCAATCAATCCCCGTTATACGCAGATGCGGCAGCTGGCTGGCCTTGCGGTACAGGGCCAGTGCATCGGTATAAGCCACGCCAAATTTGCTCTGCTTCAGCCCGGTGGAGATGTAGGGATGGGTCTTCGCATCCACATTCGGATTCACCCTGAAACTGATGGGGGCGACCTTGCCCATGCTGCCTGCCACGTCGTTCAGCCGAATAAGTTCGGCCTCGGATTCCACGTTAAAGCACAAAATCTCTGCCGCCAAAGCCTGGCGCATCTCGGCAACGCTCTTGCCCACGCCAGAAAACACCACCTTGTTGGCCTGACCACCAGCCGCCAGCACGCGCTGCAACTCACCGCCGGACACAATATCGAATCCCGCCCCCAGCCTTGCGAACAGATTAAGAATGGCCAGGTTGGGATTGGACTTCACCGCAAAGCAGATCAGATGCTCGCGACCCTGCAGCGCCTCAGCATACTGCTGATAGGCGGCAGTGAGCGCTGCACGCGAATAGACATAGACAGGTGTGCCAAAGCGTTCGGCGATATCGGCCAGCGCCACGTTCTCGACAAAAAGTTTATCCTGCTGATAATGAAAGTATGTGCTCATGGTTATTTATTAGGTTCTGATTGATTCGGGACAGCCTGGTTCTGGATGGTTTGGTCGGGGACAGTCTGCGTCTGCTCCGGTTGACTCTGCGCGGGTTGAGCCTGTGCTGCCGGCACAGGCTTGGCCGGCACTTGCGGCATAAACAGGGGGCCTTTGCGGCCACATCCTTGCAGCAGGACTAACAGCAACAGGATGGCGGCGATAGAAGTTCTGAACATAAGCATGATTACATTCTCGTATAGTGAATTGGGCAGGATTATAAATGACTGCGGCTGCATTGAACCCGATTTTACAGCTCTGGCGTCGCAGGGCTCCAGTTGCGCAACTCCCTGCGCATCTTGATATAGTCCGGGCACACGCTTTGCACCACGCGCCAGAATGCGGGCGAATGGTTCATTTCAAGCAGATGGGCGAGCTCATGCACCACGACATAGTCAATCAGGTGCAACGGCATCGTCACCAATTGCCAATTCAGCCGCACCACCCCCTGCGAGGTGCAGCTGCCCCATTGGGTACGGGCAGACGTCAGCTTGATTTCGCGCGGCGAGACACTCATCAGCGACGCAAAATGCTCAACGCATTCATTGAAAACACGCAGGGCTTCGTGTTTGTACCACTTGAGCATTTTCTTGTTGACCGCGGCTTGATTGCCGGTATCGACCACGTGGATGATGAGTTCACTGTGCGTGAGTTGTGGCGCGGCACTGAACAGGCCGGGAATGATCCGCAGCGTAAAAGTCTCGCCGCGAAATAGAAGCGCTGCGCCATCTGCCCATCGCTCCACCGGCGCCTGCTTGCTCTGCCAGCTCTCCAGCTTGTCCAGCACCCACAGTGATTTTTCCTGCAGCACGCTGTGCAGCCATTTTTCAGACGCGCGCAGCGGCATGCTGACGGTAAGGCCCTGGTCATTGATTTGCAGCCCGATGCTGCGGCGCCTGCCGCTGCGTTTGAGGGTGTAACTGATGAGCTTGTCAGCCAGCTGGATGCTGCGCTGTTCCTGAGCCGGGGGTGGAGGGGGGCGTTTTTGCAGCTTATCCGGCATTATTTGAATCTGGCAACCTCTGCCTCTATCCACTCTTCCGCGCGCTGGTTGATTTCTTCCGCCTTGAGCCCTGCCGGATCGATAGCCGGGCCTACGCTCATCGTGATCACGCCAGGGTGCTTCAGAAAAGAGTTGCGCCCCCACAGCTTGCCTGCGTTATGTGCGATCGGCACCACCGGCACACCGGTCGAAGCGCTGAGCAGCGCGCCACCGATTTTATATTTGCCGCGCTGGCCATATGGAATGCGTGTGCCCTCGGGAAAGATCACCACGCAGAAACCCATGTCCAGACGCTCCTTGCCCTGGCGCAGCAACTGCTTCACGGCTCCCTTGCCATCGCTGCGCTTGATTGCGATAGGGCTCGTCATCGCCAGCCCCCAGCCGAAAAACGGCAGCCATAGCAATTCGCGCTTCAGCACCCACACTTGCGGCGGAAAGACTTTCTGCAGCGCGATGGTTTCCCAGGCAGACTGGTGTTTACACAGCAGAATAGCCGGGCTGGACGGGATATTTTCTGTGCCGCGCACTTCCATGCGTATGCCGCACAACACGCGCAACAGCCACATCACGCTCAAGGCCCAGCCGGAAATAATGCGATAGCGCGTGATCGGATGAAACGGAAAGCTCAGTATCGCAAGCAGCGTAAACACCGGCGTGATGAGGAGTTGCAGCAGGAAAAAAACCAGGGAACGGATGAAGACCATATTAACCTAAATAAAATACAGGGGCTCTGTGTGCAATTGCAGTTGCCGGGTGGTGGCGCATCCCTAAACCAGGGTAGCGACCACTGCCGCCAAGTCGGGATAAATCAAGGTGCCCGCTGGCAGACCGCCTTTGGCCTGGGTTTTCTGTCCCTTGCCGGTCAGCACCAGTATTGGCTGCGCGCCAAGACGGGCAGAAGCTTCCAGGTCGCGCAGTGAATCCCCCACCGAGGGCACGCCGTTCAAGTTCACGCTGTAACGCTCGGCAATTTCATCGATCATGCCGCTCTTCGGCTTGCGGCATTTGCAGTCGGCGTCCGCCGCGTGCGGACAGAAGAACACCGCATCAATCCGTCCGCCGGCCTGGGCACACGCCTTGTGCATCTTTTCATGTATCGCGTTGAGCGTCGGCATGTCAAACAAGCCACGGCCAACGCCGGACTGGTTGGTAGCCACCACCACGCGGTAGCCTGCCTGGCACAGACGCGCGATGGCTTCCAGGCTGCCGGGCAGCGGCTTCCACTCTTCCGGGTTCTTGATGAACTGGTCGGAGTCGTAATTGATTACGCCGTCGCGATCGAGAATAATGAGTTTCATCATAATTATCTGACTAAATGGTTACACAGCCAATTTGGAAATATCCGCAACCTGGTTCATCAGGCGGCCCAGTTCATTCAACAGGGCGGCGCGGTTTTTACGCAGCGCCTTGTCTTCAGTCATCACCATCACATGATTGAAGAAGTCATCGATGAATGGTTTCAGCGCAACCAGTGATTTGAGGTTGTGCGCATATTCACCACGCTCCATATAGTGCACGGAATATGGAATGATGTCCTGTATCGCCTGGTACAGATCCACTTCCTGCTTCTCGACCAGCAGCAGTTTGTTGACCTTGTTCATCGCGCTGTCAGCACCCAGTTCTTCAATATTTTTACGCATGATGTTCTGTACCCGCTTGTTGGCTGCCGCGAGGTCCCTGGATGTCTCCAGCGCTGCAAAGGAACGCACGCCATCGAGACGCTGCGTCGCCTGATACAGCTTGCCATTGAGCATCGGAATAACGGCTTCGATATGCGTCGCGTCATAACCACGCTCGCGCAGATAGCCGCGCAGCCTGTCCATCATAAAGCCTTCCAGCTCACCGCTTACGGCTGCACTCAACATGCCGGCGGGGAAGTTTTCCGCTGCGGTTTTGAGCAGTGCCGGCAACGGCAGCTCCAGCGGGGTTTCAATCAGGATGCGCAACACACCCAGGGCATGGCGGCGCAAGCCGAAAGGATCTTTGTCCCCCGTCGGCACCTGGCCGATACCGTAGATACCCACCAGTGTCTCCAGCTTGTCTGCCAGCGCCACCGCACAGGCAAGCGGTCCCTGGGGCAGGCTGTCGCCCGCAAAACGCGGATAGTAATGGCCTGCGATCGCCTCGGCCACTTCGGGTTTCTCGCCATCATGCAGCGCGTAATAATAGCCCATCACCCCCTGCAGTTCCGGAAATTCGCCCACCATGTCGGTGAGCAAATCAGCCTTGCTCAGGCGTGCCACCAGCTCGGCACTGGCCTTGTCTGCATTGAGCAGGCGCGCAATCATGCCGGAGAGAGTGATGATGCGTTCCACCCGCTGCAGCTGCGAGCCCAGCTTGTTGTGATACACCACACTGCCCAGCTTGTCGACGCGCGATTCCAGCTTCTGTTTGCGGTCCTGATTGAAGAAGAAGCGCGCATCGGACAAGCGCGAGCGCACCACGCGCTGGTTGCCGCCGATAATATGCGCGCTGTTCTTCACCTTCATGTTGGAAACAATCAGGAATTTATTGAGCAGCTTGCCGCCTTTATCCAGCAAGGGGAAATATTTCTGGTTCTGTTGCATGGTCAACACCAGGCACTCCTGCGGCACTTCCAGGAATTCCTGATCGAACTCGCCGACGTAAACCACCGGCCATTCCACCAGCGCGGTCACCTCGTCCAGCAGCGTGCTGGAGGTGCAGCGGTCGATACTCGAAAGAGACAGCAGCTCCTGCATAGACTGGCTGCCATGGCCTATCCATACGGCACCCATTTCGCTCGCCGTGCGTTCCAGTTGCGCCGCGATCATTTTGCGCCTGGCCCTGAAACCGGCAACCACATTGCCCACGATGCCTAATGAATTCTCATATTCATCCGCATTCTTGAGGGTGATGGTGCCACTGGAGAGGAAGCGATGGCCGCGCGTGACATTACTGCTGCTGCAACCCAGCACTTCGCCTTTCACGATACGCTCGCCATGCATCAGCACCAGCGATTTTACCGGGCGTACAAACTGGTGCTCGCTGTCACCCCAGCGCATGAGCTTGGGAATAGGCAGTTTCTTCAGCGCCTGTATCACCATCTCGGGCAGATAGTCATCGAGTGACTTTCCCTTCTGCTCGATCTGCGCGGCGTAATAGTCCGCCTTGCCATCGTGCACCAGCTTGAGCTGTTCATAAACCACACCGGCCGAGCGCATGAAGCCCTCCAGTGCCTTGCTGATTTTGCCGTCGGCATCGCGTGAAGCGGACACGGCAGGGCCTTTGCGCTCTGTCATGCGGTCAGGCTGCTGGGTGGCCACGTTGCTCACGGTCAGCGCCAGACGGCGCGGTGTGGCAAAGGGCGTACATACGCTGTCTTCGCCGGCCAGCCCCTGTTCACGCAGCGCTGCAAACACATCGTCAGCAAAGCTGAGTGACAGGCGCTCCAGTGCCTTGGGCGGCAACTCTTCGGTCAGCAACTCGATCAACAATGTTTGTTTCTTTGAATCGGCGCTCATGCTGTCTCCCCCGCTTTATCTTTGCACATCGGGAAACCCAGCTTTTCGCGGGAGTCATAATAGGCCTGTGCTACTTCGCGCGACAAGGCGCGCACCCGGCCAATATAGCCGGCGCGCTCGGTCACCGAAATCGCGCCGCGCGCATCCAGCATATTGAAACTGTGCGAGCACTTCATCACCATCTCGAAACCAGGCAACACCAGGCCTGCCGCGATAAGCCGCTTGGCTTCACTCTCATATTCGTTGAAGTGCGCAAAAAACATCTCAACGTTGGAGTGCTCGAAGTTATATCTGGATTGTTCGACTTCATTCTGGTGAAACACGTCGCCATAGGTCACCACGTTGTCGCCGTTTTTTGCCCACACCAGGTCGTACACGCTGTCCACGCCCTGCAAATACATGGCCAGCCGCTCCAGACCATAGGTGATTTCACCCAGAACCGGTTTACAGCTCAAGGAGCCCACTTCCTGGAAATAGGTGAACTGGGTGACTTCCATGCCGTCCAGCCACACTTCCCAGCCCAGCCCCCAGGCACCCAGCGAGGGCGACTCCCAGTCATCCTCGACAAAGCGAATATCGTGCTCGTTCAGATCCAGGCCCAGCTCGCGCAAGCTATCCAGGTAAAGCTCCTGGATATTATCGGGTGACGGTTTCAGCACCACCTGATACTGATAATAGTGCTGCAAGCGGTTTGGATTTTCGCCGTAGCGCCCGTCCTTGGGACGGCGCGAGGGCTGCGCATAGGCCGCGCGCCAGGGTTCCGGGCCTATGGCGCGCAGGAAGGTAGCGGTATGAAAAGTCCCCGCCCCCATTTCAATGTCATAGGGCTGCAATAGGGCACAACCCTGTTTATCCCAGAATTTTTGCAGGGTAAGAATGATTTGCTGAAAAGTGAGCATCGCAAAGACCGTGATGAATTGCTAAAACCGCCATTTTATTCCAATTTTACTTACTAGGTGAAACTAGCAGTGCCCCTGATCATTGCCGAAATAATGCGGTATCATCAAACTACCTTGCGAGCGGACTGACAACATGACTGAAATCAACAAAATCACCGAAGAACTGCGAAAATTCCGCGACGAACGCGATTGGGCACAGTTTCACAACCCCAAGGATCTGGCCATTGCGCTCAGCATCGAAGCCAGCGAGTTGCTTGAATTATTTCTGTGGAAACCTGCGGAAGAAGCAGACGCGGAAAAATTAAAAGATGAATTGGCGGATGTATTTGCCTATGCCTTTATGCTGGCGGACAAATATGAGCTGGATGTATCTCAAATCATGCAGGAGAAACGCGCAAAAAACAATTTGAAATATCCAGTTTCGAAAGCAAAGGGGAGCGCCAAAAAATATAACGAACTGTAACAGTCAAAATACTCTGCCCGCTTGCGCCGGATTTACGCCGCGGTTTTCTCTACCGTTTCATACCATTGCGCATACGCGAAAGAACCGCCCCGGCTTTGTCGTTCCCTTTACCGGCCGCACGTTCCAACCAGTACTCTGCTTTCTGCCGGTCTTGAGTCACTCCATTGCCTTCCTTATACATCACCCCCAGCCTGAACTCAGCAAACGGGGCATCCAGCTCGGCAGCCTTTTCGTACCAATTCTTTGCTGCGTCATAGTCCTGCTTTACCTCCCAGCCATTTTCAAACATGAAGCCCATGAAAGCATAGGCTGCCGGCACTTTATACCGCACCGATTCTCGGAGCAGCGCCAACGCTTTGGCATGATCCAACGAAACCCCGCCATGCCCGAGATTATGCATCTGACCCAGCCTGGTCATGGCTAAAGGGTCGCCATGCTCAACTGCCTGCTTGTAAAACTCAGCAGCCTTGTGCTCGTCTCTCAGGACACCATTGCCCAACTGGTACAGAAAACCGAGGCGCGCCATCGCGTTATAGTTGCCTTTCTCCATACCGAGGCGATAATATTCTGCGGCCTGGGTCCAATTGAGCTTAACCCCCTTGCCTGTTTCGTAGAGATAGCCCATGCGGGCATAGCCCCATGCACTACCTTCGTTGAGCGCGCGGCTATAATATTCAGCCGCTTTTTCATAACTTTTCTCGACACCAAGCCCGCGTTCGTATAACCATCCGATCTGGGCATTTGCATCAATATCACCGCTGGCTACAGCTTTTAAATACCAGTCGCGTGCCTGCTGATAGTCCTGCGGCACACCCAGGCCGCGTTCATAGATCCATCCCATTTGCAGCTCGGCTTTGGCGTAGCCCTTTTCAGCCAGCGGCCTGACTTCTTTCACCATCGCATCAAAATCACCATTCATCCGGGCAGCCATAGCACGCTGAAACGCCTCACCGACTTCAACGCCTTGCACCGCTTTCACATATTGTGCCACCAGCTTATCTGCACTGGGTGCCAAGGCGGGTTTTACGGTGACAGCGGGAACAAAGACAGCAGGCAGGGCAGATTTAGCCGCTGCAGCATCTCGGGCAAGTTCCGTTTGCGCCTGCTGCGCATTCAATTGCGCTGCGTCGGGTTTCGCTTCTAAAACGGGATCGGGTGCTGGAGCTGGAGCTGGAGCTGGAGCTGGAGCTGGAGCTGGAGCTGGAACTGGTGCTGGTGCTGGTGCTGGAACTGGTGCTAGTGCTAGTGCTGGTGCTGGAACTGGTGCTGGAACTGCGGGCTTGGCGGCAGTCTGGGCATCGCGTGAAAGCATCATTTGCGCAAGTTGTGCTTTCAGCTGCGCCACTTCATTGCGTGAATTCTGTAATTCCTCGTATGATTCCCGCAGCGATTTTTCCAGTTCCAGATCGGCACGCATCGCTTTCAACTTCGCCAGCACGTCATCCGGATCGGCTTTCATGCCCGCCTTGACATAATACACGGGCTGATTCCATCTTTCGTTCAACACCTTCAGTGCCACGATACCGGCGGTGATATTGATCACGTCGTGGCTCATGTAAGAATTGCCCAGCGAATCCTGGCTCATCTTCACCACCGACCCCACATAGGTACCGAGCTCTTGCAGCAACTCGCGCCTGACGCCATCAATGGCGTTGACACGACACGATGCTGCCGTGTCGTATTGCTCGCCCTGATAGTTGTAGTCGCGGATGTATTCTTTTACCTCTGCCTGTGCAAGTTCCGATGCAAACGAGGCAACTATCAATAATGCGTGCAGCGTAAGCCTGATCGACATAAGTATTCCTTATAGTTCAACATAGCTGCGTTAAGGGGTTTAGCGAAAATATACCACACAAAAATATCTGACCTTGGGGATTCGAGCAGGCCGAATCCGCATACATGCCTTCCGCCACGAAGTAATCCTGACCCCAAATTCAGAGTTTTGATGCGGACAACTTCGGCGTTTAAGCTTAATGTCATTCGGAATTTGGGTTAGAATCGACCACCCATTATGTTTACAGACTACGTATCACCGACACTTTCTCATTTTTCAATCAATCAAATTTACAGATGAATCACATGAATACAGTTCATATCAAGATACACTTTGTCTCACTTCTGGCTCTGTTATGGTTCGCACCAGCGATTGCCGCTACAGAGGACATTCAGGAAGGTAACGTACCGCGCAGTAACAGGCCATGCTTTATTATCGTGAGCGACAAGCTGGTATTCGACGGAAACAAAGTATCGTCCATTGAGGTCATGGATAACAATATTACGAGCCGCAGAGTAGTCGTTAACTTTGGCACCCAATTCATTTCCATTCCGCTCAGCGACGAAGTTACCGCTGTCAAATATCTTACTGATTTGATGAAAGTAATTCAGAAGTCCTGCAAGTA
The DNA here is from genome assembly GCA_035531075.1 of Gallionellaceae bacterium. Lineage (GTDB taxonomy): Bacteria > Pseudomonadota > Gammaproteobacteria > Burkholderiales > Gallionellaceae > 39-52-133. Next base: position 18,955 of record DATKTO010000031.1, on the reverse strand, counting down.
GCCATGACACCGGCAGGTTGACTGCCCGATTCAGATTTTGGAGTTCTCTTTAAGGCAATTTTCCTGCAACAGCGCCTGCTTTTCGCTGCGCCGCATGCGTTTAATCTGCAACTCTCTTTTAAGCGCAGCCGATTTATCCGCACAACTTTCGCGATACGCCACGCTTACTGGAAGGCGGCCGCGCGTGTACTTGGCCCCCTCGCCTGCATTGTGAACCGCCAGGCGTTTTTCCATGTGGTTGGTAATGCCGCAGTAATACGTATCGTCAGCACAACGCAGCAAATAGCACACCCAGTTCATCAGCCAGTCCGCTGCCAGGCAGCACTGTGGCGCAGCCGCCAGGCTGCCGCCAGCATCAGGGCAATCAAGCCCAGCATTGACGCATTGCCCCAGCGCACGTAGGGCGTGCTGCCGGTGTATCCCTGCACCGTGCCGGTGAGTACGCCTTCTTCATGTTGCGGCAACATCTGCAGAATTCGTCCATCAGTACCGATGATGGACGTCACGCCGGTATTGGTCGCGCGCAGCATCATGCGCCCTGTTTCCAGCGCGCGCATTTGCGAGAGCTGGTTATGCTGCATCGCGGCGTGCGATTTTCCGTACCAGGCATCGTTGGTGACATTCACCAGCAGGCTGGCTTCGGGCAGGTAACGGATGATTTCCTCGCCAAAGGCATCCTCGTAACAAATATCCACCGCCACGCGCTGGCCGGCAACATGCAACACTTGCTGGCGATCGCCGCCTCTGGCCTGGTCGGACATCGGAATCTGCAGTATTTCATTGATCAACCAGCCCAGCACTGGACGCAGGGGAATAAATTCGCCGAAAGGCACCAGATGATTCTTGCGGTAGCTCTGGCCCTCAGCGCTGCCCAGCGTTACCACGCTGTTGTAATACAGCCCTCGGTCGCGCTCGAACAGGCCTATCAGCATATCGCCTGCCTTGTCGCGCACTTGATTGCGCAAGATGTCACTGTAATTCTCCGGCAATTCTTCGCGCAACAGCGGCAAGGCTGTCTCCGGCATCACGATCAGCCGCGCATCGCTGCTCTGTGCCAGGCGTCGATAGGTTTCCAGCGTGCCGACCAGGCTATCCTCGTCAAATTTCATGCCCTGCGCTATGTTGCCCTGCAACAGGCTCACCTTGAGCGGCTCACCTTCCGGCTGCGTCCACTCCACGGCACGCAACATTGCGCCACTCAGCCAGAGCAGCACTAATATTGCGCAGGCAATTTTTCCCTGTTTGCTGTGTATTATTTGTTTACGCGGGCGCATCAGCCACAGCAAGGCCAGCAGGCCTGCGCTGACCGCCACGAGCAGCGATACGCCATACACGCCGAGCAGAGGTGCATAGCCGGCCAGAGGGCTGTCCGCCGCCTGGGTATAGCCCAGCGACAGCCACGGGAATCCTGTGAGCAGCAAACCGCGCAACCACTCAAGCAAGACCCAAAGCGCAGGGATCAACAACAGCAGCACAATATTGCTGGCTACTCCCTCGCGCCCGCCGAATCTGGCACGCAACCTTGCCTGCGCGTACCCGACAGCGGCGGGAAAAGAGGCGAGCAGCGCCGCGAATAGTGAAATGGCTATGGCTGCCAGCGGCATCGGCATGCCGCCATAGTCATGCAGCGCAACATACAGCCAGCCTATGCCCGCACTGAACAGGCCGAAGCCAAAGGCGAAACCCAGTCTTGCCGCCATCCACTTGCCGCGTGCGTGTTGCCACTGCACGAACAGTATAGCCAGCGCCAGCACGGCCAGCGGGTAAAAGGAAAAGGGCGCGAAACCCAGCACGCCAAGCAGGCCGGCACAGAATACGACGATGTATTTATTTGACAACAGATGTTTCATGGCAGGAATTCAAGAGACGTTACGGAAGAAAAAAACGTTGGCGTGGTATGCGCAACTCAATTGTTGTTAGAACTGCGCATGCTCTTGCGCCGCTCGATACCGGGGAAGCTGGCTGGACGTTTTTCCATCGCTTTTGCCCAGGCGGAATGGCTCATCCATTCGTCCAGATCCGCTACCGTCAAGGGGCGGCTCATGTAATAACCCTGTGACGCATCGCAACCCAATGCAGTGAGCAGATCCCAGATTTCCATATTTTCCACACCCTCAGCGACGACTTTCATCCCCAGATTGTGTCCGAGCGCGATGGTTGATCTGACGATGACGGTATCACTCGCATCCAGTTCCATGTCCTTGATAAAGGATTTGTCGATTTTTATTTCGCTGACGGGCAATTTTTTCAGGTAAGCGAGGGACGAGTAGCCGGTGCCAAAATCATCCAGCGACAGCTGAATGCCCATCTTGTTGATCCTGGTCAGCGTTTCCAGGGCCCGCGCCGGTTCGGCCATCACCGCGCTTTCGGTAATTTCAAACACCAGCCATTCCGGCTTGGCCTGATAGCTTGCAAGCAGCTTGGCCACCCGCCCCGGCAAATCGCCATCCAGCAAGTTTCGGGTGGAGAGATTAATCGAAATCGTAAACACGTGCCCGGCTTCGTGCCATTTTACGCTCTGCTGAAACGCCGCTTTCAGCACCCACAGCGCCAGGGGCTGGATCAGCCCGCAGGATTCTGCCAGCGGAATAAACTCATCGGGTCCCATTAATCCGCGCACAGGGTGATTCCAGCGCACCAGTGCTTCGACCCCCATAATGGAGCCGGTGTGATGGCTGATTTTTGGCTGGTAATGCAACTGCAATTGCTCATGTTCAATCGCGTAGCGCAAATCGTTTTGCCGCTCGACATTCCTCGCAACGACAGCCTCTATTTCCGGCGTATATACCCGGTATCCTACATTCGCGCGCTTTGCGGCATACATGGCCATATCAGCCTTTAACAACAAATGCGTGATATCAACATCATGCTCCGGATAACAGGCTATGCCCATGGAAGAAGCAACATCGATCATGACACCTTCCAGGTTCACGCGCTGGCACAGGGAAGGCAGCACTTTGTTAACAATAGCCTCCGCAGCTTCGGCCGTTGCACCGGGGAGCAGCAACACAAATTCATCGCCGCCCAGGCGCGCCACGGTATCCGTACGGCGCATCATGGCGCTTAGACTCCGTGCTACATGTCTGAGCAGAAGGTCGCCGATATGATGGCCCTGCATATCGTTGACTTCTTTGAAACGGTCCAGATCCACGAGTACGATAGAAAACGGCTTTTGCTCATTGTCATAACTCGAGGCAGCTTGTCCCAGACGGTCAAAAAACAAGGATCTGTTGGGCAGGCCCGTCAAGTCGTCAAATAAAGCCTTGTACTCAAGTTCGCGTGATTGCCTCATCACACGCCGCAAAACATAAGCAGCAACCACGATGCTTATTAACAAGGTAAGGCCGCACAGCCACAGCAAAAGCACCCTCGCCCTGGCGTAAGATTCTTCAGCACTCGCGGCCGCCAGTTGGGCCTGTTCCTGCTGCAGCTGGAGCAACTTGTCTATTTCATCGGACAGCTTCTGCTGGCCGGGTATGGCTATCTTGCTGATGTAATCGTATACAGCCTGATTATGCTGGGACATGGCAAGATCTGCCGCCCCCTGTACAATTATGTTGCGCTCTTTCGCCAGGCTATTAATACGCTCAGCAAGTGCCTGTTCTTGCGCATTCATGCCTTTCGCCTGAAACTTTTCCCATGCTCGCCACCATTCCGCTCCCTTGCTGTCAAAACGGCGGAGTTCAGCATCTTTATCAAACGCATCAGTGAGTATCGCAAGCGAATAAAGACTCATCGAACGATCGCGCTGGGCGAACTTCATCGTGTGCGCCAGTTCGGTTTTTACATTATTGACCTGAGTGATCTGCTCCAGATCCGCCTGAATTTTGGCCATATAGCTGTAACCCACTACCATCACAAGAATCACAAGGGTCAGGGTCACGGCAAAGCCCAGCCCGAGTCCAATGCCAATACGCAGAGGCTCGGATAGAGCGGCAATTTTTGATTTAATAGCAGGCAGAGACACCATGTTCATATCGGCTTCGGTTAGGAGTTTTCTACTGGCTGGTGAACCAAATCGATATTCAACATTCCTGATATTGCAGTTTGTCGGGATGCCCACAGAATAACTCATGCACGGTTTTATAGTCCAGAGCTTTTAAATGCTAAAAAAATAAAACAGCCTTGCACTTGCCAAAAAAATTCCATACTGCAAAGCCTGATCAGACCACCCCAGCAGACCTGCATCAGGCTTCCCTTTACATTCATGGTCATGATCGATAACAATGCCGCCATACCATCACCGGGCATACAACAATAATCATGCGAACATCCCTGGCAAAAAACGTAACACGACGCGAAGTATGGGCATGGGCAATGTATGACTTTGCAAATTCAGGCTACACCACGGTCGTCATCACTGCCATCTTCAATGCCTACTTTGTTGCAGTCATAGCAGGTAATGCGCCCTGGGCAACTTTCGCCTGGACGCTGTCCCTGGCAATCTCCTATGCGCTCATCATGTTTGTTGCGCCTTTGATAGGAGCTTATGCGGACGCCTATGCCGCCAAAAAGAAATTGCTAATCGTGACCACCGCAGGGTGTGTGATATTTACCGCACTACTTTACTTTGCCGGCCCCGGCAACCTGTGGCTGGCCATACTGCTGATCATCGTTTCCAACTTCTTTTTCGGCAGCGGCGAGAATCTGATTGCGGCATTCCTGCCCGAACTGGCCCATGGACGCGCGCTGGGCCGTGTTTCAGGATGGGGCTGGAGCCTGGGGTATGTAGGCGGACTGGCAAGCCTGGGTGCCTGCCTTGCCTATGTAAGCTGGGCGCAGGGTCAGGGCCTGCTCGCCACGGATTTTGTGCCGGTCACCATGCTGATTGTGGCGCTGCTGTTTGCGTTATCCAGCCTGCCCACTTTCCTGTTCCTCAAGGAACGCGCCGCGCCGCAACCGCACTTGCAGGGCATGAACACCCTGCAGGAATCATTTGCACGGCTGAGCCATACCATGCAACATGCCAGCCGTTACCGCGATCTGCGGCGCTTCCTGATCTGCACCGTGTTTTATCAGGCGGGCATCCAGGCGGTCATCACGCTTGCCGCCATCTATGCGCAGCAAGCGATGCATTTCACGACCCAGCAGACCATCATGCTGGTGTTTGTGGTCAACATCACGGCTGCCATCGGCGCCTTTCTGTTTGGTCACCTGCAAGACCGCATCGGCCATATACCCACCATCGCGTTAACACTGCTGGGCTGGATCATCATGGTGCTGCTGGCATGGTCGGCCCAAACCCCGGCCATGTTCTGGCTTGCCGCCAACCTCGCCGGAATTTGCATGGGTTCCAGCCAGTCTGCCGGAAGAGCGCTGGTGGGACTGCTGAGCCCGGCGGGCCGCCGCGCAGAGTTTTTCGGCCTGTGGGGCATGGCGGTGAAACTTTCTTCCATTCTGGGGCCAGTTACTTACGGGCTGGTCAGCTGGATCACGCAGGGCGACCACCGCCTGGCAATTTTGATCACCGGCAGCTATTTTGTTGCGGGATTGCTGATCTTATTTGGCGTGAACGTCAGGCGTGGCAGGCGAGCCGCGCTGAGTCAACAGGCATAAATCCGGATTGCCTATCTGGGTTGAAAATTTGCGCGCTACTCTGCCAAGAGTCCGCCTGATCGGGCGCTTGTCTTCACAAAAATCCCGCAGCAAGCCGCACTCCTATACTGGTGCAAAGCGCTTGTGCAAATATTCATTGATTGCGGTGGACTCGTACAGCCACTGCACCTTCCCCTGCTCATCTCTTATCTGCAGACAAGGCACCTTGATCTGGCCGCCGCCCTGCAACAACGCTGCGCGGTGTTGCGGATTTTTTTGCGCATCGCGCAACTCGATCGGCAGCGACAGGCGATTAATCTCGCGCCGCACCTTGATGCAGAATGGACAGGTCTTGAACTGGTAGAGCACCAGATTCTTGCTTTGCTGATTGACTGCCTGCTGGGCAGCGGCCGCCCTCACCACGCCCTTGGGGGTGGTGATAAATTCAAATAAATACATAAATGGAATCAATACAATACGCACAAACCTGAAGAACATCTTTACCGCTAATTTCATCTACTTTACTTTCACAATGATTGAACAATTGGGTTATCGCTGACCAAGCCCCCCAGCAGGAGCGGGATGCTACCAGTTTTTGACCTGTGCACTGCGCCTAAGTCATAAGACTCATCAACCCCTGAAACAATTCCATCCTGTTCAGCCCGGCTGTCCATCCGCGCGCGCGCGCCAGTATGCCGGCAGGTAACGCCACACCCAGGGGGTAAAGCAGGCCAGCCACACGAGTGACGCGGCGAGGTACAGCCAGTAGTTGTTTTGCAGCGGCAGGATTTCGGCCAGCACGCGCAATATTGCGCCGGCCTGCATACCGACGAACATCAGCTTGAGCGCCATGTCCACACGGAACGGCAGCCCGGAATGCCCGAGCGTTACGCGCGTGCCCATGCCTATCGTCAGTGTGGCAAAACAGCCTATGCTCAGCGCATGCAATGGCGCCAACCCCCAGATGAACAGCGTATCGTGGCTGATATATTGCGTAGCGCTTTGCAAGGACGACAGCAGCAAGGCGATACCCAGCCACGCAAAACCGACGTGCAACACCGAGAGCAAAGGATTCTTGAAGCTATGGATAAAGCCCCAGGAGTAGAGCAAATAGAATGCTGCGACTGCAGCAGGTGCGTCGCTCAGCCAAAGCAATGCAGTCAAATCGGATAACTGCAGCAGCGCATGCGCCGTGCTTCCCGCCAGTATCACCCACCAGGGCCAGACCGGTCTTTCCACGTGCAGATTCGGTAATGCGCTCATGGTAAAAAAGGGAATCATGCGATGGCCAACAGTGGCAAACAGAGGCACCAGGAACAACCAGATACCGGCCTGGGTAGAGATTTGCAGCCATACGATATCGTCGCTTGACAGCCACATGAAAAAGGCCGCCAGCCCGCCCCAGCCCAGCGCCAGGCTCAGCAGTATCACAACCGGATTTTTCTTGTCCGCAGGCGGCGTATCAAGCACCACGCGCAACAGTGCGTAAACCGCCATTGCCCAGCCCGCCAGCGTGACAGTTACCGCCAGCAGCAGCACACTCAGTTGCGTCAGCAGACCAACATAAAAGATCACATTGCCCAGCAACAGCAGCACAAAGGACGTCACATAATATTTTGCCGGGATTTCCTTGCCACCCATCCAGCGCGGGAAGGTGGTCATCACAAAACCGAAGATGAACGACGGAAACAGCCCAAACAGCATCAGATAAGTATGCGCGGCACTGGGCATGATGCTCCACTCTATATGCTGGCCTGCCACACCATAACGCGTCACCAAGTCCACAAACCACCAGACCATCACAGCGATGGTTTGCAACGCGCCGCTCAAGAACATCACACGGTGGGGTGCGGCGGTAAAATTTTTCCAGGTCTGGTTGATTTTCGTCATGATGAATCCGTCTGATTGATATTAAGATTAGTTTACTTGTACCCCGAGTTGCCCTGCTCGCGCAACCGTATTTTATTTTCCTTTTTGCCTGTGCAGCGAGCAAAAGATGTAAATATTATATATCATGGTATGATGCAATTCGTGCATGATTTTTTCTTATACGAACTAAGTGCATGAATAAATGATGTACTGCTGGTTACTTTATTTGGAGGTCAAATATGCAAACCCTCACTGAATTTATGACTGCCGACCACAAAGCCTGCGACGACCGATTCGCCCTGGCCGAACAGCCAGCCTACGCCAACAACTGGAACGGTGCCGACACCGCTTTTAATGCCTTCCGTGCAGCAATGACGCACCATTTTCATCTCGAGGAACACATACTCTTCCCCGCCCTGCTGGCAGCAGGCGGCCCCGGCGCGCCGGTGCAGATGATGACAATGGAACACGCCCAGATGAACAGCCTGCTCGACAATATGGCGGCTGCATTGGCGCGCAAAGAGGCGACGGGCTACAGCGGCCTTTCAGAAACCCTGCTGATAGTACTGCAGCAACATAATCTCAAGGAAGAGCAGATACTTTACCCCATCGCCGAGCGGCTGCTGGCAGGCAGTTGGGACACGCTGCATAGCCGCATGCAATCTGTTCAACAGGAATATCAACACTGACTGACACGCGAGGCAACCGATGAACACCATCACAGAAATCGATGTGCGCGATATGGCACCACCAGAACCCTTTGAAATTATTTTGCCTGCCCTGTTCAACCTCGTGCCGGGTGCCACCATGCAGGTACTCATCCATCGCGAGCCCTTCCCTCTTTATCAGTTAATGCGCGACGCAGGCTACACCTGGAAAACCTATAAGCTGGCTTACAACCAATTCAGAATCAGGATCAGCCGCCCACGATGAAACTCATCGCACTCAGCACGGAGCAAGCCCCGCGCATTTCTGTGCCGCTGCGTTTCTTTGCCGTTGCCCCGCTCTTTCTGGCGCTGGCCGCGCTGCTGCTGGCGCTGGATGGCGGCAATCCATTTACCGGCATGCATACGCCCGCACTGCTCGCCGCAACCCATAGCATCACTCTGGGTTTCATCAGCATGGTCATGCTGGGTGCGCTGCAGCAAATACTGCCCGTCGTGATCGGCAGTTCGCTCCACGCGCCGCGCCTGGTGGCATGGGTGAGCCATCTGTCGCTGATCGCAGGCACGCTGCTGCTGAGTTTCGGTTTCAGCGGCGGCAGGCCCGTGCTGCTCAATCTCGCCTGGCCGTTACTCGGGCTGGCCTTTGCCACATTCACCAGCGCGGCGCTGTCCAGCCTTGCCCGGGCTGCCGCGCAGAATGCCAGCCGGAACGCCATATTGCTGGCCATCCTCGCGCTGCTGGCCGCGGTCGTATTGGGCATGCAGCTGACACAGGGCTATGCCACCGGGCAGATGATTGCGCCCCAATTTGCGGCGGCGCATGTCAGCCTGGCGCTGGGTGGCTGGGTGCTGCTGCTGATCGTCGGCGTGTCATATCAGGTGGTGCCGATGTTCCAGCTCACCCCCAGCTATCCCAAGTGGCTCACGCTCGGCCTGGCCCCCGCCATATTCCTGACCCTGCTGTTGCAGCTGGTTTTATCCCTGTTCGCTTCCGCAGCAGGCTGGGCTGAATTTGTTGCCGGCAACCTGTTCTGGCCAGGCGCCATTATTTTTGCTGTCGCCACGCTGAAGCTGCAACAGCAGCGCCGCCGCAGCATCCCCGATGCCACCCTGGCATTTTTCCGCCTCGCCATGGGCTCGCTGCTGAGCGTTGCAGTGCTGGCCATGGCAGCGCAATATTTCGACTATCCCGAACGCATGCAAATTCTCGGGGCACTGCTGTTTGTGATCGGCTTTGCGCTGTCGCTGATCTTCGGCATGCTGTACAAAATCGTGCCCTTCCTGATCTGGTTCCACCTGTTTCGCGGCGGCTCTATACACAGCATCCCCAACATGAAGGAGATCATCCCCGAGCCCTGGATGTGGCGTCATGTATGGCTGCATGCCCTCACGCTGGCTGCGGCAGTGCTGAGCCCATGGTGGAACAACGCTGCGTGGCTGTTCATGCTGTGCCTGCTGCTGCAAAGCATATTGCTCTGCTACACGCTGTACAGCGCAATCGCAATTTATCGGCGCACCCTCAACCGGCTAAAACAGGACAAGTGATGCGGCAGCTGATCGTTATTTTGGACCCTATCATTGCAGGTACCACTCGCCATGGCGCTGTCTGACTACGTCCACACCTTTGGCCAGTACCTGCTGCACCAGCATGGCGAACGCGTGCACAAGATTGCGCTGGATGCCGGCTTCACCTGCCCCAACCGCGACGGCAGCAAAGGCATCGGCGGCTGCACCTTCTGCAACAACGTGTCCTTCAGCCCGAACGGACGCACCCCCCCTTCCACCGCCGAGCAGATCAACAAGGGTAAGCGCGCGATTTTTCGCCGCACCCGTGCGCGCAAATTTCTCGCCTATTTCCAGGCCTACACCAATACCTACGCCGACGTACAGGCGCTGGCTGCGATGTATGACGAAGCACTGCGCGAGCCGGACATGGTGGGGCTCTCCATCGGCACGCGTCCCGATTGCGTCTCGGATGCGGTGCTCGACCTGCTGCAGCACTACCAGCAGCAGGGCCTGATCGTGTGGCTGGAGCTCGGCTTGCAGTCGGCTTTCGACGACACCCTGCGGCGCGTGAATCGCGGCCACGGCCTGGCCGAGTACCGCGACACCTTGCTGGCCGCTCGATCCCGCGGCATTCCGGTGTGCGCGCATCTCATCGTCGGCCTGCCCGGCGAAGGCGAGGCGCACTGCCACGCCACGCTGGATACCGTGCTCGCGCTTGGGGTGGACGGATTAAAACTGCATCCCCTGCATGTGGTGAAAGGCACCATGCTGGCCAACGAATGGCGGCGCGGCGAATATCAGCCACTGGCAGTTGAAGAATATATCCGCATTGCGGCCAGCCTGATCGAACGCACGCCAGCGGAGATCATCTACCACCGCGTCACCGGCACCGCAGCTGAAGATATTTTGCTGGCGCCCGCCTGGTGCGCGTCGAAGTGGAACATCCTCAACGGCATCGAATTCGAGTTGGCGCGGCGGCGCACGCGTCAGGGATCGCGGGCGGGTGAAATTTTTATAGATGAAAAAACAATTGGCCACAGAGACCACAGAGGAAAACCGAATGCTTTTATTCAGGAATCTGCGCAGCTGGCGTAGGGTGGGCATGCTTCATCTGCCCACGCGGATTGGTGGGCACAGCCTTCGGCCTTTGCCCACCCTACGTATGTTTTTTGACTCCGGCTTATTCGACCAAATTTTTTTGCAGAAGGAGGCAATGTATGCCGCATGAGAAAAAAATGGAACTGGTATGCCCGGCCGGCAGCCTGCCGGCGCTGAAGCTCGCGGTCGATAACGGCGCGGATTGTGTCTACATGGGTTTTCGCGACAACACCAATGCGCGCAATTTTGCCGGGTTGAATTTTGATCTGGCGAATGCGAAGGAAGGCGTGCGCTACGCCCATGGGCGCGGCACCAAAGTGTTGCTTGCGCTCAACACCTACCCGCAGTCCAGCGGCAGCGAGAAGTGGCAGAGTGCCATCGACAACGCCGCCAATATCGGCATCGACGCCGTGATCCTCGCCGACCCCGGCATGATGCAATACGCCTGCGACACCTATCCCAATCTGCGCCTGCATCTCTCGGTGCAGGGCTCCGCCACCAACTACGAAGCGATCAACTTCTACCACCAGCAGTTCGGCATCCAGCGCGCCGTGCTGCCCAGGGTGCTGGCGCTGCGGCAGGTGGAGCAGCTGATGCAAAACACGCCGGTGGAAATCGAGCTGTTTGGCTTCGGCGGGCTGTGCGTGATGGTGGAAGGCCGCTGTTCGCTGTCGTCCTATGTCACCGGCGAATCGCCCAACACCTGCGGCGTGTGCTCGCCCGCCAGCGCGGTGCGCTGGCAGCAGACCGACGCAGGGCTGGAATCGCGCCTCAACGGCGTGCTGATTGACCGCTACGGCGACAGCGAAAATGCCGGCTACCCGACCCTGTGCAAGGGCCGCTTCAATGTCGCGGGCGCAACCTATTACGCGATCGAGGAACCCACCAGCCTCAACACGCTGGAACTGCTGCCGGAGCTGATGCGCATGGGCATCGCCGCGATCAAGATCGAAGGCCGCCAGCGCAGCCCGGCCTATGTGGCGCAAGTAACCAAGGTGTGGCGCGACGCGATAGATTCATGCCAGCGGGGGCCCGATAGCTTTACTGTAAAACCGGCATGGATGACCGATTTGGGGAAACTTGCCGAGGGCCAGCAGAGCACGCTGGGTGCCTACAACCGGCCGTGGAAATAAGCCTTGAAAATAATTGTGTGAAATAATTTCGAGAAATTATTGCAGTGGACACCTTTAAAAATTCAAATTCCGTCATTTCCGCGCAGGCGGGAATCCGGCTGTTTCAGCTAATTATGCCTTTGGGCCTTGTCCCCTGCGTTGCGGGAGGTCTTTCATTTGACTGGATTCCCGCCTGCGCAGGAATGACGAATTTTTTGAGGTGACCTTATGAAACTCGCGCTCGGCCCCAACCTTTATTACTGGCCGCTGGATAAGCAGCAGGAATTTTATACAGCGATTGCCGACTCACCGGTGGATATCGTCTACCTCGGCGAAACCGTGTGCTCGCGCCGCCATCTGATGCGCCTGCCGGACTGGCTGCAGCTGGCGCAGCAACTGCAGGATGCGGGCAAGGAAGTCGTGCTCTCGACGCAGACCCTGATCGAATCCGAATCCGACCTCAAGACCCTGCGCCGTATCACCGGCAATAACACCTTCCGCGTGGAAGCCAACGACATGGGCGCTGCGCGCCTGCTGCACGAGCAGGGCATCACCTTTGTCGCCGGGCAGACGCTGAACATCTACAACCCCAACACGCTGAAGCTGATGGCGAAGCTGGGCGCCATGCGCTGGGTGCTGCCGATGGAAATGTCGCGCGAGGCGCTTGCGCCTATGCAGGCCGCGCAGCCTGATGGCATGGAAACCGAAGTGTTCGCCTATGGCCGCATGCCGCTGGCTTTTTCCGCGCGCTGCTTTACCGCACGCCACTACAATCTGCCCAAGGACGACTGTCAGTTCCGCTGCATCGAGCACGCCGACGGCATGACGCTGAAAACCCGCGAAGGCGAAACCTTCCTGGTGCTCAACGGCATCCAGACGCAATCTGCCAAGGTATACAACCTGCTGGGTGAACTCGCGGGATTAACAGAGGCCGGCGTAGATATCCTGCGCGTCAGCCCGCAAGCCTTCCACACACCGCGCATCCTGCAACTGTTCCGCGATGCGATGGACGGACTGGCCACACCGCAACAGGCTCTGCAGATCATGCAGAAGCTGATGCCGGAAGCCGCCTGCGACGGCTACTGGCACGGCAAGCCGGGGCTGGAGCGGCTGTATGCGGAAGGCACGGTGGAGTAAGGTATTAACTTGCCTATGCCGAAGCCTATGCAAACAAGATGCAGGGGGCGTCCCACGCACTGCAACATATCTCACCAGTAGGGTGCGCCGTGCGCACCATGGTGCGTGCGACGCACCCTACATGGTTCACAGCAGCTTGGCGTTTAATCCGACCGATGAAACGTTTTTGCAATTTGAAATGCGTACCAGCCAACCATTACCAGGAGAACACCTTGCAACCCTTCACCCTCCCCCAACCGCTCAGCCAACTATTTTCCATCCTGCCGCAATATCCGCACTCCCTCGCCTTCGCCCAGGCGCTAAACCTGGCCCTGGGAGAAACTCTGCGCGCGGAGGCGCTGCAGCCGCTGCACGGCAAGCACATCTGCCTGCGCGTAAAAGATGCGCACATAGAATTTAATTTCACCCTCGATAAACGTGGCGTCAGCGCAACCCGCAGCGGCAAAACACCCGACCTCTCCATCACTGCAAAAGCCTACGACTTCATCCAGCTTGCGCTGCGCAAGGAAGACCCCGACACGCTGTTTTTCAGCCGCCGCCTGCTGACGGAAGGCGACACCGAACTGGGGCTGCTGGCAAAGAACACGCTGGATGCCATGGAGCTGCCGCCGCTGGACTGGCGCCTGCTGCTGCCGGCGCGGGTGCTGAATGGCTTGAGGGCAAGAGTATTGCACGGCTGAATTCACGAGATGGCGATAGGAGCAGGCTTATTTTGCTATATAAAACACGCCGCTAAAATATAGCTGATAAACTGGGCTGGCATGACAGGCAGTATCGGCCACTAACGGTCATTCACACTGAAGAAGAAAGCGACTGAATTCGCCTCCAAGCCAATCATTCCATGAATCTAGCTAATGTTACAAATCGAGATGTCAGAGCCGAGATCGCTCGTCTGTTAGTTTATCCCGTCAAATCATGCGCGGGGATTGAGGTACAGGAGGCCTTGTTGACCGGGACGGGTCTGGATCTTGATCGGGCCTGGATGGTTGTGGATGCGCAAGGCCTATTTATGACTCAGCGCGAACACCCTCGCTTAGCGCTGCTTCGCCCACAGATCAACCCCGATGCATTGGTGCTGAGCACCCCCGAAATGCCGGCGTTGCGCGTTGCGCTTAATGTGCAAAGGCAGCCGTTATTTGTGAAGATATGGGATGACGAAGTTCCCGCCTTCGATATGGGTGACGAGGCTGCACAATGGCTCACCGAGTTCCTTGAACTGCCCAACAGTACGCGTCGCCGCTCCATGACTGGCGCCTATCGACTGGTTCGATTTAATCCCGCGCACCGACGTGTCTCCAGCCTGCTGTGGACGGAAGGGGTTCAGGCCCTTAACCAGTTCAGTGATGGATTTCCTCTGCTGGTGCTTGGCGAAGCATCTCATGCACAATTGAATGAGCGATTAGTCGCCGCGGGCCATTCAAGCGTCAGCATCGAACGATTCAGGCCCAATGTGGTGCTGTCGGGACTGCAGGCTCACGATGAGGATCACCTGGGTGTGATGTACCTTGAGGCAGGCGCCGAAGAAGTGTTGCTCAAACCCGTCAAGCCCTGTCCACGCTGTCCCATACCAAATGTTGATCCTCTGACTGCGCGAATCAGCCCGGAAGTCGGGGATACCCTGCAAAGCTATCGGAAGGATGCACGAGTAAGTGGCGCGGTCTCTTTCGGCATGAATACTATTGTGCTTCGGGGGGTCGGTGCCGTATTACACGTAGGGCAAACGGTGTCGGCAGATTTTGATTTTGGCTGACTGGCTATATCCGCCCAATTTCAGGTGGTCGTGACCCGCCGACTTCAAGGAAGCCAGTTTGGCTATGTGAAGTCCGGCTGTGTGCCAAACTAGCCACTCAAAAAAATATTTAACACACTTTTCATCACAATCTGCTAGAGTTAATTTATTAAGGATGTAAAGGGCAAACCCGACCAAAAGGCGGGGACGCAAAACCACCGGTCTAACTGGCTATGCCACATGACAGCGGGGTCGCCAAACCGATGAATTCTTTCTTCTTTGTGTTTAGCAGCGTCCTCCCTCACTTGCCCCGGCAACCTTTTTAAAAACTGATTGCCCCGGCATTCCTGCGCGTAGCTGGTCTCCGCGTCAGAGCCGCACGATGAGAGGAGAGAACCATGTTACAGTCCAATGCGCTAATCGTTGATACTTCTACATCCATACGGAAGTACGTTCGGGAAGTCCTCCATCAGAAACTGGGTTTCAACGTAATTCACGAAGCTAAAGATGCAGACGGCGCATTTCGAGTACTGAACTCCGGACGCGCCATCGACTGGATTTTCACCTCGCTGGAGATGCCAGGCCTGCCCCCCCGAGATTTGCTGGGAACCGCCCGCAACGGCCCGAACGGAAAGCACACCCGCTTCGTTCTGATGTCCTCTGAGGATGAGATTGTCACCCGGGAGATTGCCATGCTGGAAGGCGCCGCCGATTACCTGTGCAAACCCTTTTCCCCTAACCAGTTGACTAGCGTGGTGCACCGGATCACCGGCTTGACGGAACAGCGTGGCGCCGAGAGGTTCAAGGTTGCCCTCCCTTGTGAAATCAACATTGGTTTCGATTCATTCCATCAATATGGCGCGGAATTGGCAGAGATCTCGATGACCGGTTGCAGAATGAAAATCTCGCAAGTCAAACCCGGCAGCGGGCATGTCAATGATTATGCAACCGTTACCCTGCTGCCGGAAAACGATTTTTCATTCGATGCTCACGCCAGAATAAAGCGGGTGGAATTCAGCAAATCTTGCGCCGACCCATTGCACAATACCGAGGTAACAATCGAGTTTGTTGACGTCACCCCGCCGCTCAAAGAAAAACTCGAAGCATTTATCGCTTCATGCAAGGAAAAATCTACCGCCAAATGGCAACAGTAGCTGACCACGCATTAGCGTCGAGCGGCCACTGAAAACGGCAAGTATCGGCCAAAACCGGTCAGTCACAAATCCACTCCAAAGAAGACACTCGACCCTTCCTCAGTAATTAAAGTTAATTGAACTAAACTAACTAGATATTTTGGCCTATATCCATGAGTTGATTGGTGTGGTTCAATGCGTCTGTACTATTAATTAATATACGGACAGTAAAATTAACCGAGTTTAAAATAAAACAAATGGTTAGCCAGAATATACACGCTTCACTATTTTTAATAATACGGACCGGTGGGTCCGTCTAATTACTGTTGGGCGCAAAATATGAAGCAGTTTTTGCTAGTCACTTGCTTGTTCTTATGCCAATGTTTTGCCGTTGCTTATGCAGGGAACGATGACATCAAGAGCCTTCTTGGGAAACGCGTTTCTGAGGGTGTTGAAACACTTCATTTAAAACCAGATGAATATTTCGTTGTTGATGAGCCGCCGTGTGTCCCGAGAGGTATACGAGGCAAGGTTCCATCGGGAGCGCAAGTCAGTTTGTTCGTTCAACGTGGCGATGTGCCATTCAGAGAGAGTTGCAGATGGGGGTTCGAAGAGTTCGCGAATAAACGCATAATTGGAATCATGCTAAGGCAGGGCGAGACTACGATTATCTATGGGGAAATTCCTGTTGCTTGGCGTCCTGTACGATGACATTTAGAATAGCGCCCAACAACCACATCGAGTCCGACTGCTTACCCTTCCGCTGCGCTCCAGGGCAAGCCGCGGCTCATGTGGAACGTTGGGCTTACTACGATGACCAGTAACATACTGACATTCATCCAAGCTGCCATTGGGCTAATTGCGATGTGTTTTTGGGGCATAGGCATGTACTACTGGCATCTCACAAACAGAAATCTGCAGCCCGGGATCTCCATCTTCGTTCTGCTCAATCCAGCCGCTTATCTCCACAGTGAATATTTCACTTCTGCCGGGATTAAGTATAGGAAGAGCACCATTACTTCATTCGTAGCAATGCTGTTTTTCGCTTTGTTAGCTTTCATTTTAAGAACACTCAGAGAAACTTTTTTTTAACAATATGGGTTTCTTGATTGCTAATTCAAAGCCCAACCCGGCGTTCGAGCGGGACGCTAAACTTCCCCTAAATTAGTTGACACCTCCACCTAACAAAACGGAGGTGTTAAATGGCAAGATCAGGACTACCAAAAGTGCATCGTTACAGCATGCACTTCAAAGCAACTGCAGTACGATTAAGTGAATTACCCGGTTTGTTAATTCAGGATGTTGCCGAAGCACTGGACATCCACCCCTTCATGCTGTCACGCTGGCGAAAACAAGCGAGGGAGGGATTAATTGTGACAAAAGGCGTCAAGCTGGATGACGAGACCGTGGCCGAACTTAAGCGGCTGCGTGATCTGGAAAAGAAGTACAAAATACTGCAACAGGAGCATGAACTCCTAAAAAAAGCCATCCGGTTTACTTCCGATCGAAAGCGGAAATCTTCGGATTCATCGAAGTAAACCGGCAACAGATGTCTATCGCTTTAATGTGCCGTGTATATGGTGTAACGCGAGCCGGTTACTATGCCTGGCGCAGTCGTTCGCCCAGCCAGCGAGACCAGGAGAATGAAAGTTTATCCAGCCAAATTAGACAAGTTCATCAGGCCAGCCGTGGCACCTATGGCAGCCCCAGGGTGTATCGCATATTGCACCAGCAGGGCGTGTCAGTGAGTGAGAATCGGGTGGCCAAGTTAATGAATCGGCTGGGTATCAAGGGCCGCTGGGCCACCTTGCGCTATACCTCACCCAACCTGAAAAAATTCTATGGCAGCCTGCCCAACCAGCAGATTGGACACCCGGCACACGTTCCAAACCAAGTCTGGGTCGCAGATATCACCTATCTCAAGGTGGGTGCCATCTACCGCTATCTGGCCGTGGTCATGGACCGCTGCTCCCGCCGCATTATTGGCTGGGCCTTTGGCCAGCAAAAGAATGTTGCACTGACCCTGCGCGCACTCAATAACGCAGTCAGCAAACGCAGCCCACCTCCCGGGCTGATCTTCCATACGGATCGCGGTATCGAGTATTACGCCAATGCCTTCCGTGCAAGGCTGGCACAATTACATATCACTCAGAGCATGAACCGACCGGGCAAAGTGACCGATAATGCATTTATGGAATCCTTCTTCCATTCGATGAAGGCTGATGTGATACATGGCAATAAATTTAACGAGGACAGCCAAATGCTATCTGTACTGAGGAGCTATATTCCTTTCTACAATCACAGTAGAATCCATTCGTCATTAAATTACGTGTCGCCAGCAACGTATGAAAATAGGCTGGCTTAAACAGGTGTCAATTTTTTTAGGGGAAGATTCCTCGCCCAGAAGCGGGCGAGCCCCTCAATTTTACGTTAGGCATTTAGGTCAATGGATATAGAGACAATTCAACAAGAGATTGAACGAATTGAAGAGCATCTTTTCAATTCTGAAAACTGGAAAGAGCTGAAGCTCACCAGACAGTGGGCAAAATCCTTTCCCAACGATTCCGGGGTGTACATGCTCTTTGAAAATGGAAAGTTGGTTTATGTTGGTGAATCCGGCTCACTTTCGGGTCGCGTCACGGACATGCTCAATTCACGGCACCATACCGTTAGAAGGGCGTTGGGTGAGCTCCGTTTCAAAGATGTGCCAGACTACAAGAAGGCCACCTCATCAATCAAATACCCGGAGCACATAGAAAAAATGGTTGAAGAAACGATGAAAGGTTTCAAGATCTCCCTGCTACCCATACCGTTTGGACGAAAGGAATTTGAAGAGTACATAGACTCAAAACACAAGCCGGAGTTAAATAGGAAGGGTAAACGAGGGGGGGCCAATGCCTAACCTTTCATAAGGACTTCCCCGTCAAGATAAATTTTTTAGTTTCACATTTTTTCCTCCGTCATAAAAACCTCTGCGCAAGCAGAGCGCACATTCCTCAAATAATAAATCACTGCATTAATTCGCGAGTAGTCGAGACAAGAACAGACTGCATTTCCATAATCGGCCTTGTTGGATTTTAGGTGCTCATCCGGGCCATGATATAAACCGCACCTCTTGCCCTCATTCGTTCATCGGGCTTGCCGCCACAGCGGGGATCAACCGCTGTGGCT